>CAWAAL010000011.1:0-146090 GCA_963779975.1 uncultured Planctomycetia bacterium
TAACGTCATCCGCCTGATCCTCAACAAGATCGAGCCGGGCGACGACGACGAGGCCAACAACCGCTACACCCGGGCCAAGCGGTTCTATCAAGGACTGGCAGTCGGAAGGCGTCCTCTTTACGGATCCCGATCCGGCGATCTACGTTTATCATCAGGAGTTCACGGTCGAGGGCGCGACCCACATCCGCCGCGGTTTCATGGCCCGGGTGCGGCTGTCGCCGTTCGGCGAGGGGCAGGTCTTTCCGCACGAGGAGACCCTGCCGGGCCCAAGGCCGACCGCCTGATGCTGATGACCACGACGAAGGCCAACCTGAGCCAGATTTTCGGCCTGTATCCCGATCCGGCCAACGAGGCCCAGGAAATCCTGGACGAGGCGATCGGCCGCCTGACCCCGTGGTCGCGACCGATCACCTGGGCGTGGTGAGCAAGTCTGGGCGGTGACCGACATTCGCACGATCGCCGCCGTGGCCGCCGTCGTCGGCCCCAAGCCGATGTTCATCGCCGACGGCCACCATCGCTACGAAACCGCCTGCGAGTACCGCCGCCAGATCTACGAATCGGGCTTCCTCAGCAAGACCATCCGGCCAACTTCGTGCTGATGATGTTCGTGGGCATGGAGGATCCGGGCCTGATCGTCATGCCCACGCACCGGCTATTCCGCGGGCTGCCGGCAATGACGAGCGACGAATTGGCCGCCCGGCTTGTCGCCCTGCTTCACCGTCCGCCCGGCCGGCGAGGGGCCGGACCAGGCGCCGGCCGTGTGGGAGGACATCGAAACGGGCGGGAACCAGGGCACGATCGGCCTGTTTACGCAGAAGGACCAGCGTTGGGTGCTGGCCGATCTGACCGAGGCCGGCCGCGGCCGCATGGCGGAAGTGGCCAAGGAGCATACGGCCCAGTGGCAGGAACTGGGCGTGGCGGTCCTTCATCGCCTGCTGATCGAGGACCTGCTGGGCGGCAAGGACCTGCCGAAGCCCCGCTATGTCCACCTGGTCCAGGAAGTGGTCGATGGGCTGAAGAACTGGCGAGTTCCCCCTGGCGGCCCTGGTCATGCCGGCCACCGTCGAGCACATCCGCACGATCAGCCTTACCGGCGAGCGGATGCCGGCCAAGAGCACGTATTTCTATCCCAAGCTGCTCAGCGGGCTGGTGATCAACCCGCTGGAATAGACTTGTGGCACGGCCTGCCAGGCCGCGATTTTCCCACCGTCTTCTTGCCGTGTTTCACGTGAAACGCGCCTGCGGTAAGTTTTCCGGATGCCGAAACTGGGTGTTTCACGTGAAACGTGCGGTTGCCTCCGTCAATCCGCTCTCCAAATTGCCATTTCCCGGCAGTCCGCTTCGTGGTTACAATCCGCCTGCAGTTGCCGTTGGCCGCTATTCGGAAATTCGACGTGGCCATTAAGGGCATCGAATGAAGCCCGACGCGCCAGCGAGGTTTCCGTTTCCTCCGCTCGTTGGCACACGATTCCTCGCTGGCGCGTCGGGCTTTGATGTCAGTACGCATGGAGGCGTCATGGGTCGGTCGTTGTGTGTGGCGAACCAGAAAGGCGGCGTGGGCAAGACGACCACCGCCATGAACCTGGCCGCTGCCCTCGCCAAGGCTGGATGCCAGACACTGCTGGTCGATCTCGACCCGCAGTGCAACGCCACGACCGGGCTCGGCCGCCAGCCGGTCACCAGCCATCCGCTGGTTTCCGGCACTCCGATCCGCCAGGGCGTGCCGCGACCGACATGCCTGGGCTGGATCTGCTTCCCGGCAGTCGCACGTTTCGCGACGTGGAGACCCTAACCAAGGACGATGCGGTCCAGGCCGCCCAACTTCGCGAGCACTTGCGCGGGGATTCAGCACCTACGACTATGTGTTGATCGACTGCCCACCATCGCTGGGACCGCTGACCCGGACCGCCCTGGCCAGTTCGGACGAAGTGCTGATGCCCATCCAGTGCGAGTTCTTCGCCATGGAAGGCCTGACGCAGATGATCGCCACGATCGGGCAGATCATGCAACAGGCGGGCCACACCCTGCGGTTCGGCGGCATCGTGCTGACCATGTACGACCACCGCTTGGAACTCACGCGGGAAGTGGATCAAGAGGTAAGGGAATTTTTTGGAGAAATCGTATTTCAAACCGTGATTCCGCGCGACGTGGCCGTTTCGGAAGCCCCCAGCCACGGCCTGACGGTTATCGACTACGCGCCCCGCTCGCGCGGCACGCGGGCGTACGTTGAACTTTGCATGGAGGTATTGGATCGTGACTAAGGAACGACGACTCGGACGAGGGCTTGAAGCCCTCTTGGGACAACTTCCCGGATGGAGCGGCGCCACCCCGGTCGGCCAGGTGCCAGCCGCCGCGCAGCCCCCTTCAGCACCGCCCATGGTTCCGCCTGCGGACTCTGCCACGCCACAGGCCGATGCGAATTCCGGGCCCGCCATGATTTCCATTCGACCGCCCACTGAATCGGCCGTCGCATCGGCGGATTCGTCTGCGGCGGCCGTCGCGCCGTCGGAAATGGCTTCCGCGGGTCCGCTGAAGCTGCCCATGGAAAGCATCCAGCACAACCCGCACCAGCCCCGGCAAGAGTTCGATCCGGACGAGTTGCAACGTCTGGCCGACAGCATCGTGTCGCATGGGCTGCTGCAGCCAGTGGTCGTTCGGCGCTGGGAAGGCGGTTATCAACTCATTGCCGGCGAGCGTCGTTTGCGTGCCGCCCGCCTGGCCGGCTGGACCGAGGTGCCGGCGACGATCATCGAGGCCGACGATCGTCAAACGGCCGAGTTGGCCATTGTCGAAAACTTGCAGCGAAAGGACCTGAGTGCCCTGGAGAAGGCCGCTTCGTTCCAGCGCTACCTGGATCAATATGGCGGCACGCAGGAGGAGTTGGCCGGCCGGTTGAAGCTCGATCGATCGACGATCGCGAACTTGATCCGCTTGTTGGAACTGCCTGGCGCCGTGCAGGACGCCCTGCGTCGCGGCAAGATCACGCCCGGCCACGCGCGGCGCTGTTGCCGTTGGGCGAGGAACGCGAGCAAGTGAGCTTCTGCGAGCGCATCCAGAAAGAGTGCCTGAACGTGCGGCAGACCGAGACCCTGGTCCAGGAGACGATCGCCGTGGCCGAGGACGGACCGGTCGGAGTCGTGGGAACGGACGGCACGGTTGCCAAGCCGCCGCGTCGCGCCTCGGACCACGTTGCCGCGTTGGAGCAGGAGTTCCGCACCGCGTTGGGTGTGCGGGTCAAGATCACGCACGACGCCCGCGGCCGCGGCAAAGTGGTGATTGCCTTCGGCAGTCACGAGGAATTCGACCAGATCCGCCGGCACATTTGCGACAGCGGCGACGTGCGAAAGGGCCGGGCGGGGTAGACGGTTGTTTCGGATTTGCGAGACCGTAGTGTCCGTGGAGCGAACCACGGGGAAAATGGCGGGTTGCGCACGGAGCCGAACATTCGAAAACGCTTGTCGAGATCCTGGCCCGGTGCGGGCAAAGCACGATCGATCTGATTTTCGTGCTCCGCGCGCCTTGCATCGAAAGAAAGCGGACCGAGCCGTGTACCCGCGAGCGAGGTGCCAATTGCTTTCGGCCGGCTTTTCCGCTAAGATAGCATAATCGCGATTTCGACATGGATTCGCGTGTTGAAATCCGGGGCGTGGCGCAGTCTGGCTAGCGCGCCTGGTTTGGGACCAGGAAGTCGAAGGTTCAAATCCTTTCGCCCCGACTTTTTGTAGGTTGTTTACTAGCAAGCACTTAGACGCAGGCCAGTAAGCGGTATTGCGGTGTGAAATTGGTCGGACTACCACTTTCACTACCACTCACCGTCGCCGGGTCTATCAAGACTCGGTTCGTACGGAGGAGGCTGCAATGCCCAAGAAATCTGTCCCTTCCTACTTGCGCCACGCTTCTGGCCAAGCATTCTCCCGCGTTAGCAACGGGAAGAATATCTACTTCGGGAAACACGGCACGCCCGAATCGCTCGCGAGATACGAAGACTTCAAACGCGAGTGGCTCCTTCAAAATGGTGACGTCCACAAGTATCAGCTCACCGTAGATGAACTTGTGCTACTCTACATCGGCCACGCCGAGGTGTACTACCGCAAGAACGGCGTCCCCACCTCGGAGATGTCGTGCGTTCGGATTGCCCTTCGCTTCCTGGTCAGCAAATGTGGTACGTGCCGGGTTCGGGAATTTGGCCCGAGTAAACTCAAGCAGGTACGTCAGGATATGATCGAACACGGCACCTGCCGTGACTCGATCAACAAAAACATCGACCGTATCAGACGGGTCTTCCGATGGGGGGTCGAGAATGAGAGAGTGCCTCCCGACGTGCTGGCCGCCCTGGTCGCCGTTCGTGGTCTGGGGAAAGGGAGGTCGAACGCTCGGGAAACGGAGCCGGTCAAGCCGGTCGCGATTGACCGTGTCGAAGCGATCCAGCCCTTTGTCAAGCGGCCGGTCTGGGCCATGATCCAGGTCCAGTTATTGACCGGCGCCAGGCCTGGCGAAGTGCTAATCATGCGCGGCTGCGACATCGACATGACCGGGGACGTTTGGGTGTACGTGCCCAGTTCTCACAAGACCGAGCACCACGAGCGAGGTCGCACGATCTTCATCGGCCCGAAAGCCCAGGCCGTCATCCGCCCTTTCTTGAAGACCAACCCCCAGGAGTATTTGTTTTCACCCAGGGACTGGTGCATGGTTCGGCGCGTTAGAAAAGGGCAGCCAGGAGCCAAGTACCACCGGAACGCATATCGCAACGCTATCCTTCGGGGCTGCGAGCAAGCGTTCGATATGCCGTTGGAACTGCGGCGTATTCCCAGCGGCCTGACCACAAAGGAGAAGAAACTGCCGCCTGCCGATCAGACACAACTTCTCGCCCATCGCGAGGAGTTGCGGGCAAAGGCCCGAGATTGGCGTCATGAGAACTGCTGGCACCCCCACCAATTACGGCACAATGCTGGCACGGCGATTCGGAAAGCGGCCGACCTGGATACCGCCCGAACAGTGATGGGACACGGGTCGCTTCAAATTGCAGAAATCTACGCGGAGCGGGATTTGGAAACGGCACGGATGGTCATCGCCAAGATCGGATGAGTGTTTTCCACCATTGGAGTGAAAGAGCAAACCATGAAAGTCCAATATCCTCGCGAGCACGGTACGGTGACCATACTCCACTACATTGGCTGCAAGCCGGAGGGCTACACAAATCTCCCGGCAGCCCGTCTTACTACTGCTGACTCAGGCTTAGCTGGGGGCGAAGTAGTCAGTGCTGATGTTGATTCGGACCTCAAACACCTTGCCAGCGGAAATGTCGGAACGTGGCGATTCCCCGAGAAATTGACCCAAGCGTGGAGGCGGCACGCCGGTGAGGCTCTGGCCCAGGCGACTACGATCCTCAAGGGACTTGTTGTTCGGTCAGAAGGCTGGATGAAAGAATGTGGATTTGTGGGAGTGCGTGGGCTTGAGCATCTCGGCATTCTTGTCAATTTCAAGACGAGGACCATCCTCCGACGCGGGTATGCCGATCATGCCACTTTCACAGACGGTAAATATTGGCGAGCCGTTCAAGTCATCCTGAAACAAGGGCCAACCGAAATTGCCGCTGAGGCCATGCAGCAGCGATATGGAGCCAATGACGCTTGTCGTTCCGCCGTTGCCTACCTGCGAAAGAGGCTGGAGCCTCTCCGCTTGTACATTTCGGACCGCAAGTATGCCGTTGTTGACCTGGAAGATTATCTCAGGCAACAGCAACACACAATGTGAGAATCCTCTCTCACGAAGCCTCTCTATACTCCTTGTAGTTCGCTTCATTGAACTGCAAGGAGTTTCTTATGTCTATCGACATCGACATCCTCAAGGAAAAGCTGCTCACTCTTGAGCAAGCTGCCCGTTTCTTCCCCGGCCGTGTTGCACCATCCACGATTTGGCGATGGCACCGCAAGGGGGTTCGCGGCGTCCGCCTCGAAACCATCGTCATCGGCGGCAAGAGGTTCACGTCCGCTCAGGCCCTGGAGCGATTTGCTGCGGCTTCAACTGCCGCCAGTGAGCCTTCCAGCATCACCGACGTGGCCGTGGCCACCGCACAAGGCCGTGACCCATCTACGACGCGAAGATTAAAGGCAGTCGGGCTGCTGACATGAAAAATGGCCGCCAAGGGGCAATACCCCACGGCGGCCGTGATTCCATCCCCAATCCAAGTTCACCTGCATGCTTCCTGGCGGGGTCAGCAGGTGAACTAAGACCTTAACGGAGGCAATTCCATTAACTTCTTTATAGGCGATTTCCCCTCGAACGGGAAGAGGATACTCGCTTCTTCCTGCCTGTCTGTACGGCCGACTGGTCCTTTCCGGTGCCATTGCCAAGGTAAGGTCACATCCAACGTCGTGTTCGACGCGGCGCTCGGCGCAGGCCGCTGTGCCAAAGCCCTGGCCGAGTTCGCCCGCACGGCCAGGCTGCGGCTTGCAGTGGCCCTCGCGGCGCTCGACGACAGCGGATTCAAGCACTGGGTCGCGCGGACCCTGGCCCTCGCGCCGGTGGAGGCCAGTGGCTTGATCGCCTTCGCCACCGACCCCGAGGCGGCCGTGGCCGACGTCTCGCCCGCCCATGCCACGACGTTGACGCGGGTGATGCGGTTGGTCGCCCGCGTGGGTGAACACGTCCGGCAGCCAGAAATCTAACCCTACGGAGACAACGACAATGAGCAAGACTGCCTCCTCTCGTTCCCATTGGCAACGGCTGAAGATCAAACTGCTGCTCAGCCACCCGCTCCAATCGACATTCTACTCCCAGACGACGAAGGACGAAGACGACCGCTTTGTGGAGGATCTCCGCGAGCACGGCCAACGCGATGCCATCGTCGTTGTGCCGATCAAAGGCAAACCCGGACGGTACATGATTCTCGACGGGCACCGCCGTGTCTGGGCCTTCGGGATTCTTGGCTGGGACGTCATCGAGGCAATTATCCGTTACGATCTCGCTGACGCCGACGAAGCTCAAGTCGAAGCCGAGTTCCTTCAATACAACCTCAATCGCCGCCACCTACACCAGATCGACCGGGCGCGGATCGCCCTGCGGCAGTTACAGATCGAGAAGGGCCGTCCGCGAGGCGTGGTGCGGCCTGTCGATGAACGGGAGGCACGGGACCGGGTAGGTAAAGTCATGGACATGAGCGGACGTAACCTGGGGCGCTACTTCCAACTCCTCTTCGGCGCCCCTGGAAGTGCAGAATTCTGTGCGCGACGGGGAACTCGGCCTTGTGGCTGGGGAGAAGGTCTCTCGGCTTCCCAAGGAGCGTCAGGCCGAGATTGCCGAGCGACTACGCGCTGGCGAGAAGGCAAACGATGTGGTCGCTGGCTACATGAAGTCCCGTAACGGCCGCCATAAGAAAGCCGTGGATGGATTCCACCGCTTTCTGAAGGACATAGAGCGGGCGCTGGACGACTTGGAGGATCGTCCCCACGAAGTCTATCGCCTGACGATCAGAGCGAATGCGGCTCTTTTGGATCGCGGGCGGCAATTCATCACCAAACTGATGGCCGAGGGGCGGAAGAAGCCTGGCTCCGTCGCCAAGCTGTTCAAGGACAGCGGTGAACGGCCCCAGGGCGATCAGGACGCGGGCGAGACCGCGACGTAGTGCAATCCCCGGACATCATGTCCGACTTATTGATCCTTAATAGCGGTTTTTTGGACAGTTGTGACCTGTGTGAAGTGCGACCTATGCAGTTCGCCGGGCGTGAATGAAACAGCGGTGCATCTCGCCCACCGAGATGCACCGCCCAACCCATCGGAGTTCGATATGACGAAGAATACCAGTTCCAAACGTAAGCGAAAACCCGTATCCGCATCCACCGGCCATGCGGATCGCACGAAGAAAGGCCCCGTTCTCAAGATACAAATTGCCGGAAAGAAGCCGACCACGGTCAATCCGGCCACGCTCGATCCGGCCGACTGGGCTACGCTCGGTAAGCAGTACGAACAAGCAAACGGAAAAGTCATCCTGAACCCTCTCAGTCTCCACACTTGGCCAGATGAAGCACGGTTCTCAATGCTCAGTCTGGCCCACGGACTCGGTTCGCGATGCCGCTTACAGATCCGCGACAAAATTTACAGCGATTCCTTCGAGGCCGTTTTGGCGACGATGAAGGGACCAAAGTCCATGGAGGCCCACCGCCAGTCATTCCGTGCCGCCGTTGAGGCTGCGGGGCTGTTTCACGGCGACATGCCCGACGTTGCCGCCAAGCGGATCAACGACCGCCTGGCCGAGGTCGGCGGGACGAAGATGAATCATCCAAGTCTGACCAAGCAGATTCGGGAAAACGCCGGGGGTGCGGCGGGCAAGCAGCTTGACGCGCACGCCGCTGCCCGAGCGTTCCTCGACCACCTTGCCAAGGTCAGTGAGGTCGACGACGGGCATCCCATGCTGCGTTATTACCAGGCCGACTTCTACGACTGGAGCGGCACGGCTTGGAATCGCCAAGAGGACAAAAACTTCAATGCCCAAGTGATGTCGTTCCTCCAGACCCTGGAGATCCCGAACGTCACGGCCCGATTCGCGAACGACGTCATCGCGAACCTTACCGGGATGGCGAATCTGAAGTGCTGGCATGAGTCCATGCCGTTCCTGGTCGTAAGCGAGGACCCGCTGGAGATCGAGCGTCCCCACCTGATCGTCTTCCAGAACGGTGTGATCAACCTGGACGACCTGATCGCGGGAAAGGCCCCGAAGATCGAGCCGGTGCAAAGCAACTACTTCAACGAGGTCGTGCTGCCTTACAACTACGCCCCCAAGGCCAAGTGCCCGCTCTGGACGCAGACGATCAACGGTATCCTGCCCGCGACCGGCGAGAGCGACAAGCGCCAACTCGTGTTGCAGGAATTCATGGGATATTCGTTACTGCCGGACTGCCGCTTCCAGAAGATGTTCGCGGCGGTCGGCGACGGCGGCAACGGCAAGACCACGGTCATGAAGACCTGGCAGGCGATGCTGGGCGAGGCGAACTTCTCCAGCGTGCCGCTGGAAGTCCTGGGGAATGAGCACCGCCAGTTCTCTTTGAAAGGCAAGCTGGTCAACTTCAGCGCGGAGTTTCCGTATCTGGGTAGGGTCAACGAGGGGATGTTGAAGAGCTTGGTCTCCGGTGAGGAGATCGAGGTGAACCGTAAATTCAAGCCGCCAGTCAAGATCCGGCCCTATGCCAAGCTCGTCGTCCACAGCAACGAAATGCCGCAGATCCAAGACCCCACGGAAGGCACATGGGACCGAATAATCGCCATGCTGTTCGGGCAACGTATCCGCGATACGACCAAAGACGACAAGGACCGCGTGGGCAGGCTGAAGGCCGAACTGCCGGGAATCTTCAACTACGCCGTCACAGGGTTGAAACGGCTCTTGAACCAAGGCCATTTTACCCACTGCGACAATTGCGCAGCGTTCCTGAAACAACATCGAACCGAATGCGACACCGTTCGTCAGTTCGTCTTCGGGTGCTGCGTGAAGGACCCGAAGCGAGAGACGTACTCGGAGCCGCTATACAACGTCTACAAGCTCTACACGGAGTCCACCGGCCGCAAGCCGCTCGCCATGCCGCATTTCGGGCGGCGGATGAAAGGCTTGAAGTGGGTCAAGGGTCGTGCTTCGGACCCCTCTCGCAAGCCGGTGTACAAGGGACTGGCCATGTCGGAGACCGGCGTGGATTACGTCGAGCGCTGGAAGAAGGTTGCGAGGCAGAGCGATGCCGACATCACGCACTCGGTACTTGCTAAATGACGATTTTGCCTGTCAGGGTCGCCAGAGTACCGCGAGGGTTTACCCTGACGGCGCAATCCCTGCCAGCGCAACGAGTTACGAAGCGCCGTCAGGGTAACAGGGTAGTTTCTTCTAAGAAGTATAGAAAAGGAATAAATAGAGCCCCTCTCTATTACCACGTTTGCAGGCTTTACCCCCGATTTTACCCTGACGACCCTGACAGCCCTGACGGGCAACATTGTCTCGGTTCGGCAGGTTTAACAGGAGAAAGAAGATGATAGAACCATTGAACCCTGTGCTTTACCAGAGTCTTCAGGATACCTTTGGCCACGTCCGCGTCAGTAACGAGGGCGAGCCGATCCAAGTTCGCTACCGCCCGGACTGGCAACACCGAAATGGGCGGCGTCAGGCTGTGGTCGTCAGTGCCGGAGAAACCTACTACGTGAACTGTCCTTTCTGTTCCGATACCCGGAAGCGTTTGGGGATTTCCTACCATTGGTCCGTACCCGATGAGGAAACCGGCGACGACATGCTTCATCTCGCGAACTGCTTCAACGAGAAGTGCATCTCGACGCGGGAAGTTCAAAAGAAACTGCATGCCTTGGTGTATCCGCACGGTAATTACGGCCGCACCATGAAAGTCCAGTTGCCTGCGGCCTCGCCCGCGTCCGCGCCCGTGGCACCACGACGATTTCTCCTTCCCGAGAGCGTTTCCCTGGCGGAAATGCCTGAGGATCATCCGGCGATCCGGTATCTACGGCGGCGAAACTTCGACCCGTTGCGGCTGTCGAAGCGCTGGGGCGTGTCATACTGCGAGGTCAACCGTGCGCCGCCGGGGCGGGAGAACCGCCCTTATTTCAACGAGGGGCGGATCGTGTATCCGGTCTACGCTCCCACGTATCGCCTAGATAATGAGGCGAGGCTGGTGCGCGGCACACGATTGGCGGGCTGGCAGGCTAGGACGTTGAAGGCCAACCCGCCGAAAAGCGTTCCGAAGTACCTGACCGCCCGTGGCATGAAGAAGAGCGAGCTTCTATACGGGCTGCCGCAGGCTATCAAGTCGGAGGGGCCGGTCGTCATCGTCGAAGGCGTGACCGACGTGTGGAGGCTGGGGCCGGGTGCCATGGCCCTGTTCGGCAAGAGTATCTCGCCAGCGCAGATCGTGCTGATCCTCAAGTATTTTCCGGGACAGCCGGTCGTGGTGTTGCTGGATGCCGAAACGGAGAAGGAGGCCCGCCTTGCTTGCCAGAAGATCCGCAGTGGCCGCCTCGCCGCTGGTGACAAGTCTTCCGTGGTCATCGCCGAACTTCCTGTCGGGCGCAAGGACCCCGGCGATTGCACGTACAAGGAAGTCTGGAATGTTGTCGAAGAGGCGGTCGGGTGAGGAGAAGCCGGACATCGTGACCGGGCGGACCAAGTCGCCAAGAAAAAGGGCTTTTTTGGTCATCCATGACTTCCGGGCTGCGTGGGTGGCATTTCAACTGAGAGAATCTATAGCCCGACAAACAATCACATTACCGAAGAATGTCAATCATGAAAAAGGATCACCGGAAATCGCCGCACAACCAGACTCGTATCGTATGATGAATTGAAACCAGGAAGGTTTGAACAGAATGCTCGTAAACATCAAAAAGGCCCACGAGGGATTCCAGTTAGCGGATTCCGACCCATTCCTCGTTCCAGACTGGCGGCGGCAGGACGCTCATAGGCTGGTAAACGGCGAGGAGCCGGAATGGTCGTCGGATGATCCGGTCATCGTGGCGTACGCCGAGTATCTACGGGGTACGGATGCCGCCCATGACGACGCGGACAAGGCGACGGTAGAGCAGCGTTGGTCGGCGATTGCCGCCGCCCACAAGATCGCCAAGCAGGACGGCCCGACGCGATGGGAGATCGAGGCCAGGCTGTTGGCAGATCAATCGGACGACGACATTGCAGCCAAGTGCAGCCTTCCGTCCGAGGTCGTCGGCTGCTATGAGACGATATTCTGCAACGTGCGGAGCCGTCTCGGTGCGGAGATTTGGGTCTGCAACCAGGTGCTCGGCCCCGATATCCACAATGGTTTCGCCGACCATGAGGTAGGATCGCTATGGCGTGCGTTTGCCTATTACGGTGGCCCGGTGGTCCTAGACGCCTTGCTCGATGCTTTTCGTGCAGCCCTGCACCCCTGCACGCCGGTGACGTTGAGCGTCTATTTCCAAGCGGGCGCCCACATCAATCCGAGTCTACAGGCATCCGTTGCCTCGATGGTCTTGCCACGCTCCGGTCCGACCGCTCAAGCCTGGATGGTTTCCCATGCCTGGCTTCTGGAGGCCGCCGCCACAGACGATCAGGACCGCCGCGCCCTGCTGCGTGAACGGGCGCGGGAGTGGCTGGTTCGTTGCGCCCGAGCTTATCTGGCCGGAAAGCCTCTGCCCCGGCCGAGAGGTCGACAGCACCGACCAGACGAGCGAAAGTCTGCCATGGCGCAGAAGGCGTGCGCGGCGGGCATGAGCACCGCCGTGCTGGGCAAGATCATGCCACAGGTCTTGGCGACCGCATGATCCGTGATACGTCTTTAGCCTAAAGGCAGTCTTGGCGGCCGGGAGCACGAATTTCGGCTGGTTTCCTGCCAGGAACCGGCCTAATGAGCAAGCCACTGGTCGCGATTGCCATTTTCTTGGCCGATTCCCCCTGATAGCATGGAATGAAAGCAAGCGGGAACTCTCGCGTATGTAGCACAAACGGCGAAACGGCCGATGCAGGGACGCCAATGGCTTGGGAAGCACGAAGCAAACGCCAGTATTTCTATCGCTCCAAGCGGGTCGGGAAGAGGGTCGAGAAGACCTATCTCGGGGCCGGAGACGTGGCCAAGCAGGCCGCCGATAAGGACGCGGCGGCGAAGGCCCAGCGGGCGGCACAACAGGTCGAACTGGCCGAGTTGCAGGCCACGTTGGCCGAGTTGGATCAGGTCACCGCCGAGGTCGAGGCGGGCGTGACCGTGTTGGTCGAAGCGGCGCTGCTCTCCATAGGATTTCATAGGCATCACGGACAATGGCGGGAGCATCGAAATGATCACCGAGATTGACAAGAATGACCGGGAATGGGTGCGTACCTACCGTAAGGTCAACGGCAAGAACCTCTACGTGCGAATTCCGCTAGAGGAGTACGAGCTAGAGCAGGAGGCCATCCGCGTGGCGGAGAAAGAACGAGCGGCCGATGAGGAAGCAGAAAAGGAGCGGCATGCGGCTGAAGCAGAGCAACAGCGAAGAGCGGCCATAATGGCGGCGATTCCCCCGCTAGATGCCATGCTGATCGCGGCCCGGCGTGGCTGCAAAGAGATCCTGCCGAAGCTGCGGCAGACCCTCAACGATCATCCCGAGCTTTGGCAACATTTCGGGAACCTAGCCCTTCATACCCAGGAGAACTGGCTCCAGCTTATTGCCGGGAAGAACCTGTATTTGGCGGAGAGCCTACAACTCCACCTCGATGCGATGCGGAGTGAACTTGCCGGTCCCAAACCCAGCCCACTGGACCGTCTGTTGGTAGACCGCATCCTCGCCTGCCATGTTCAAGTCCTCTATTTCGACGCGATGGAGACCACGGACCCGACCGCCGAGAATATGCGGGTGGCCCGCTACCGCATGGATCGTCGAGACCAAGCCCACCGACAGTTCCTCTCGGCCGTGAGGATGCTGGCGACCGTGCGAAACTTGGTGGCGCGAACGAACACAATTCAAATCGAGCTGCTCCATCCACCGATGGTCCATCCGTCAGTATCACCAGTCGTGCCCTCGACCAACGGCGAGCAGCCCAATCGGTTCAACGGGCACGCCAACGGGGCGAAGAATCGCTTTAACATCGAGGCGATGGAGCTGGTCAACGGCGCGAGCAAGTTCAATGGCCGCAGCCGCGTATCAGACATTCTGACGCCCGCAGGGGCAGGCGCGGACGGGTAAGCCGGGCGACCCGAGCCCTGGTGCCGGGCAGGAACGCTCGGCACTGGGGCCGGGTAATCGGCGTCTCGACGATCATGGGCTGGGCAGTACGGCCTACGTCAAGACAGCCGGTGGAGCCAATTCTGCCCGCCAAGAACCCGGCAAGAAGCGCCAGGCGTCGTCTAGGACGCTTTTGGGTGTCTGACCGGCAAAACTGCCTCCCAGCCGGATCGGCCGCCAGCGGCCTTCCAAGAAGCTGTAGCGCGATATTGCCTAGCTTCCCAAGGGGCGTTGCATCGTGGCCACGCCGGGGACAATTCCCGTGGCCGGTGGGCGCGTTGCATAGGGTCCAGACAGGGGGTATGATCGTTAGCAGTCGCGAGCCCCAAAGGACATGATTATGGAAACCTTGGACGCCATCCGCACCCGCCGTAGCATCCGCACCTACCAAGCCCAACCCGTGCCCGAGGAACTGATTCAGAAGCTCCTGGCCGCCACGATGCAGGCCCCCAGCGCCTGCAATCAGCAGCCCTGGCAGTTCGTCGTGATCGACGACCGGGCGATCCTAACGAAGATCCCCACATTCATGCCCAACGCCGCGATGGTCGCAAATGCTCCGCTGGCCATCCTGGTCTGCGGCGATCTGGACCTGGAGGAGTCGGAGGGCTACTGGGTGGTGGACTGTGCGGCAGCCGTCGAGAACATGCTCCTCGCAGCGCACGCCCTGGGCCTGGGCGCCGTGTGGTGCGGCGTCTATCCAAGAGAGCCGAGAATGGAGAGCTTGCGGCAGCTTATCGGCCTGCCGAAGAACGTCATCGCCCACAGCCTGGTCGTGCTGGGCTACGCGGCCGAGCAGGTTCCCGCCGAAGATCGGTATCGGCCAGAGCGGGTACGACGGAACCCCTGGTGATAGCTCATGGCCAGGCGTGTGCATCGGGTAGGCTGGTCGCTTAGACGGCCATGTCCTTTTTTCCGTTCCCCCCGAAACTGTGATAGAATAGATCGCCGGGACCGGAAATATCAACCCACCGGGGCGAGTCGGTGTTGCGGCCCCTCCCGGAGGACAAAGCGCGGTTTAGAGACGTTGGCGGCGACAAGCAAGATGCGATGAGCAGAACAGAACCCCAACCCGCCGTGCCGACGCCCAAGCTCCGCTGGTATCAATACCGCCTACGGACGTTGCTGCTGCTGGTCTTTCTGGTGGCAACGACCCTCGGGCTTCTGGATATGGTCCGAACTGAGCAGTGGATTCTGGTTCAAGCGAAGGCGAGCAAACGTATCTGCAGTATCCTGGCGGATCAGGGAGTCCACGACTTTGTTGGTGTAGGCTCCATTGGTCTTTTCAGCGTAAAACTGTCCCGAAGGGATATCGCCAGCGTCCGAAACGCCATTATCCAGGATGCAAAAATGGAAGGATATTGGGTGGAGTTCGGTGGGCGCGATCTGCTGAATCGCGAACGATGTGACACCAAAATCAATCGTGCAGAGGACGACCTCTTTAGCCCCGAATACCCTGAATTCCACACGAGCAAACCGTCAACACCGCACGGCGGCAAAGTTCCCTTCGGGAATCGTCTTCGGCGACCGCCATGCGATCCGTTGGCAGAACCGAAAGAAAGAGGAGGTGAGCGATGAATCGATTGCTTTGGTCGGCTTATGCCGTATTGGTAGCAGCTTCTCCCCTGTCGGCCCAGGAACGCAAAGTGCAATCCGCTGTCCCAGCTTTTCCGCCAGCGACTTGTCTCGCCGGGAACCTGATCCATGACGGGCGATGGTACGCACTGGGCAGCAATGAAATCGCGTGCGTGAAGAAGCTGCTGGCAGGGAAGGCGTGGTCTATGCCCGAGGGTGTTACGCATGTGTCGCTCCCCCCCATAAACAACAAGATCATCTTGTGGGGCAGAGATGGCGAACACCTCGCTGCAACCAACGTCATCGAGTTAGACGACAACGCGTATTTCCTCTGGTCCGAAAGGAATGTGCATTATTACAACGAACCCGATTCCAATGAGCGCAAGAGTTTGGCGGAACTAATCCATAGAATCAAGAATGGGTCCGAACAAGCCGTGGCAGGCGACGAGGAGAAACTAGGGCCTAGCCGTGACAAGACCGAAACAGAGAATCCGCCCACCTGCCGCAGCCGCAGAGCGGGTCACCGCCTGGTGGTACGGGCCGTGGAAAGATGATAAATTGCCTGGCAGTTCAGATCTTTGAAGGATGGAACCTGCGGCGCCGGGCAGGCGTCCGTTGGCGGCGATGAGCAACATGGCATGAGCGTAGCAGAATCCCAACCCGCCGCACCACCCCCCAGCCGTCACTGGTTCCACCTGACGCCGGATCGGCTCATCTTGGCCCTATTGCCTGTCGTCGGGCTGCTCTGGCTCTCGGAACGATTTCGCTGGCTACCCTGGCACAAGGGCTACGCGGTTCTCACCGCCGTGGCCGTGGTTGTCGTGGCGATGTTCCTCATGCTGTTGTGGTTCGCTGTTGCCCTGATCTTTCACTGGCGACTTCCAATTCTCCATGCGCGCACTTCTGGGTTTGGTCGTCATCTTTGCCATCCCATGCAGTTGGCTGGCGGTGAAGATACGAGCCGCCGACAAACAGAGGGACGCGGTAGCGGCCATTGCGAATACTGAGGCAACGATCACCTATGACTGGTCATTCGACGCTTCAGGCACGGCATTGGCAAACGCAAAACCACCCGGCCCTATGTGGCTCCGAACTGCCATTGGGGTCCACTTCTTCGATGAAGTCGTCCGCGTCAGTGCATATGGCGGTTCTGTTTCCTTGAAAGGCACGCCGCTAACGGACGTTCAACTGAAGGCTCTTGAAGACTTGCCTCAAGTCAGGATCATGGAACTCGGAGATGCTGACATCACTGACGCCGGGCTGAAGTGCCTTAAAGGACTCATGCGGCTCACCTATCTCGATCTCTACGACACGAAAGTTACGGACGAAGGGCTAGCTTATCTCGCCGACTTACCTCAACTTCAGTTGTTGATACTCAATGGCACGCAGGTCACCGACGCAGGGATTCGACATCTCACCGGGTTAACCCACCTCGAAGTGTTGTGCTTAGACAACACGCCGGTTACGGACGCGGGCCTCGAATATGTCAAAGGTTTCGCCAGGCTTGCACATTTGTCGCTCGACAGCACGAAGGTGACTGATGCTGGGCTGCAACATCTGCAAGGTTTGTCCCAACTTCAAGGGCTGCATCTCAGTTCGACTCAGGTCACGGACGCCGGGCTGAAGCACTTGGAGGGTTTAACTCGGCTCGAACAATTGATACTATTTCACACGAAGGTTACGGACGAAGGCGTAGCTCGACTCCAAGCAGTATTACCACAATGCGACATTGCTAACCACACTGACGTGGACCAACTGAACGTCAACAGCAAACAGCCGCAAGGTCCTCCTTGAGCGGATCACCTTCGGTGACGGCTTGCTCCATCCGTTGGACAAAGCGAGAGAAGGTGTATTATGACACGATTACGTTGCTTGTTTTGTCTGTGCCTAGCCGTACCATCTCTGCTGTCGGCCGCAGAACCCAAGGAGGCGGGCAGCACGACGAAAGGCGAGCCGAAGGAAATCACCGTCGATCTGGGCGGTGGGGTGAAGATGGAGCTGGTCCTCATCCCTTCGGGCGAGTTCAAGATGGGCTCGCCCGATTCGGACAAGGACGCCTTACCCAACGAGAAGCCGCAGCACCGGGTTCGCATAACCAAGCCGTTCTATCTGAGCAAGTATCCGGTGACGCAGATGCAGTGGCAGGCTGTCATGGGCAGCAACCCGAGTGCCTTCAATGGGCCGAAGAATCCGGTGGAGAAGGTACGTTGGGACGATTGCCAGAGTTTTCTTCGTAAGTTCAACGTGAAGGTCGGCACACGGCGAGGTAAGTTCACTTTGCCAACGGAGGCTCAGTGGGAATACGCCTGTCGTGCCGGAAGCACGACGAAGTATTACTTTGGGGACGACGAAATGCAGCTTGGGGAATATGCCTGGTACGGTGCGAGCACTGGCCGCACGACGCATCCTGTTGGCAAGAAAGAGCCGAACGCCTGGGGGCTCTATGACATGCAAGGGAATGTATTGGAGTGGTGTCGAGACTGGTACGAGGACGGGTATTACAAGGAGTCGCCCGTGGACGATCCGGCAGGTCCGACAAAAGGCTGGTTATGCGTGCTTCGCGGCGGTGGCTGGGAAGGCCCGGCAAGTCACTGCCGGTCGGCGTTTCGCGGAGCCTTCTCGCCCGACAGCTCAGCCAGCGACGTGGGCTTCCGCGTCTCCCTAATCCCAGCAAACAAGTAGTTCGAGCAGAGCCGCCATTGGCAACGACTGTGCCTCCCATTGTCGAAAAGCGATATATGTCCCAAAGTAACGATCCTCTGGAACAGGGTACGGCTCCGGGGCCAAGCGAAAGCGGCTCCATTTTCCATACCGCAACGGCCCTTTTTTTTCACTGGTGCCTTGTTCGCCGGGGTCGTTAGCACGCAGGGCCGCTTCAACAGAATGTTCATAGAATTCAACACGAAGCTGACGCCGCTCACGGACTTCGTTCGCTTGCCAATGTTTGCGTGGCTTGTAGGTACGCTGTTCGGCGTGACGATTGCCGTAGAATTTGGCCTCAAGCGTAGGAAATGGAGGACGACTTTCAGCACGATTGCCATCCTTGTCGCGGTGCTTATGGCCGCTGTGTATGTGGTCGGAATGTTCTTGCCCTTGATACGATTGACGAATCTATCGGGTCGGTAGGGCAGCCAAGCGAAGTAACGTTTTTCCCGCTTTGCGGTAAAAAGGTTTTCTGCTGACCGGTTCCAACGAAGATGCTGGGAGTTGATTCGGACTCGCGATTGCCATGCCTATCGGCGTCGAACTATAATGCGGTGAGCGGCCTGATTCCAATAGAAAGCAGTTGGAGACAATCCCATGACCACGGCTGAACCCGGCCCTGCCGATCCGAAGCCCAAACCTCGCTGGTTTCGGTACGGCCTATTGGCATTGCTGGCAATCATATTCGTCTGCTCCATGCCTTGGGATTTGTGGCTTTTCGTTCGCCCTGCTTCAACACCACTGACCGAGACAGCGAAACCAGATGGGAAAAAGACCTACGAAGAATTCGCGGCGGCGATAAAGAGCTATCCCTACGAGGCATCGCAAGCGAGGAAGGATAGGATCGTCAAGAATTATCCGAGGCTTGAGGCCGGAATGTCGAAGGATCAAATTGCTGGCTTGATTGGCGACCCCGATTACAGTCAGCTTGAGTACGCGAAGGAGCCGAGTGACCGTGCGGTGGGTTCATCTTGGATGTACTATCTCCGCAAACGGGATAATGGGGTCAGTCTTATCGATCCTTGCGTCCAAATGTTCTTTGGAACCGATGGTTGGGCATACTGGATTGTTCCGTCGAACATCGGCGGCCTGAAGGAAAAGGGGAGCTACTTGCGTGAGGGCAGGCCGCCATCCAATACCGGCCGGTCGCAGGAAGCGACAAAGGCCGACCAGCATCGCTGACGGCTTGGTTCCGGTGAATTGAATGCAACCTTTGTCTTCTGACCGGCTCCCACGAAGATGCCGGGAGGTTGATTCAGACCCGCGATTGCCAGAATCATCGGCGTGTAAGTATAATTCGGCGAGAGGCCTGATGTCCAGCAGAACGATGTGCCCATCGGCTATCAATCCCCGACTTCACATAGGAGGTTCAAGATGCGAAGAGCCGTCACGCTGATAATCATCTTTTTCGCCTCATTCGTCGTGACTCTTGTGCTTACGCCGACAGGCGATCCATATACCTGTTGCCTAATCCAGGCTGTGGTCCTCTGTTTCGGCATTTCATGCTATTTCGTCGGTTTGCGTCATGGTCGGACGCCCGCAGGAAAGCCGGATAACGGGGGAATGCAAGATACGGCCAACGTCGGGTAGATGCTCGGTTCACCTTCGGCCAAATGGCGGAACCATCAGCTAATGACGAATCGATAGAGGATGAACCGTTTGACCGTGGCTAAAGGCACCATGTCCATGAGCAATCTTCCGCAAAATCGCCGTTCGTGGCTCCGCTGTCTCGGGCTATCTGCGTTGGTTCTTGTGGTCGCTGCCATTGGCGTCGGCGGTTGGATGGTCTATGTTGGCATCTCAACGTCCGTTCGAGCGGAGGAAAATCTCCATGCTACGTTGTTCACGATCCGCCTCGTGGAGCAATTCGTTCACGACACGGGGAAATGGCCAACTTCGTGGGATGATTTGGAGCGTTTGCAGTTCCCCAGTACAGCCCCGTTGCCGCTGAACGGTGAAATATCGGTGGTTTTCATTGGAGGCCAGCACGGCTATGAGTGGCCGGGCCAGGCGAAACACATAAAGGAATGCGTGGAGATTGAGTTTCAGATCAACCGGAGGCTCGTAGCCAACCAAGACCCGAGGGAGTTTACGGCGATCAAACCCATCGGTCCATATTACGAGTACCGCTACTACGGCTTTGTCCAATCCCTTCAGCGGACATTGAATATGGCGGCCGAGGCCAAGGGCCAACAGGACCACACCCGCTAAACTGTTATCGACGGACGTTGCACGTCGGAAGCTTCCCACCGATGGTAGATCAGAGCGACATTGCCATGACTACGCCCGAACCCCAACCTGCCGTGCCGCCGCCGAAACTCCGCTGGCTCCATCCCACGCCGGGCCGCTGCCTGGCTGCCCTGCTGGTCGTCGAGGTGTTCTTGTGGCTCTCGGAACGCTTCGGCTGGCTGCCTTGGCACAAGGGCTACGCTGTCCTGACCAGCGTGGCGATGGTGGTGGCGACGATGCTGCTGATGCTCGTGTGGTTTACCGTTGCCTTGGTCTTTCGCTGGCGATTCCAGTTCAGCATTCGGTCGCTGATGACATTGACGGTCATCGTGGCCATGCCGTTCAGTTGGCTGGCGGTCGAGGTGAAGAAGGCGAAGGAACAACGGGAGGCGGTACAGGGGATTGAAAGGATGGTGGTATCCGATTACCAACGATCTTTCACGCCTATTCCCTATTGGCCCCGACAACTGCTCGGCGACGACTTCTTCCGAAGTATCGTGGGCGTGTACCTGAATGAACCTCAAGTGACAGACGCCGACCTGAAACACATCGAAGGATTGACCCAACTTCAAGAAGTGCGGCTCGACAACACCCAAGTCACAGACGCCGGAATCCAAAGCCTCCAAGGGTTGCCCCAAATCTTCTTCTTGTCTCTTTGCGATACGCGGATCACGGATGCCGCCCTGAAAGACCTCCATGGATTGAAACGGCTGCGACAATTGTTCCTCACGAACACCGC
This sequence comes from uncultured Planctomycetia bacterium, assembly GCA_963779975.1. GTDB lineage: Bacteria > Planctomycetota > Planctomycetia > Pirellulales > Thermoguttaceae > JANXQG01. Next base: position 20,954 of record CAWAAL010000011.1, read on the forward strand.
CGTCACCGACACCGGGCTGGAAAACCTTGAATCCCTGACCGAACTCGGCCAGTTGTCCCTTGCCGGAACGCAGGTTACCGATGGTGGACTGATACATATCGCACGATTAACCCAACTTTGGGATTTGGACCTCTGCCATGTCCAGGTGACCGACGCGGGGCTGAAGAACCTTGCCGGGCTGTCCTGCCTGATCCAATTGTCCCTCAACGGCACCCCGATTACGGACAGGGGGCTCGAACATCTCAAAGGTTTACGACTCCGAGGGTTGTCTCTCGACGGCACTCAGGTCACGGACGTGGGCCTCAAGTCGCTGTCCCAGTTTATCACGGGCTTGAGCTTGAGGAAGACAAAAGTCACCGGCGCGGGGTTGGAGCAACTCCGATGGCTGCCCGAACTCCAACAACTTTGGCTTGACAATACCCAGACCGATGACGATGCGCTGAAGCACCTCAGCGGGTTGAAACAACTCTCGTGGCTATCCCTCGATAACACGCTGGTAACCGACGCTGGGCTGGATCAACTCAAGGCATTGCACCAATTGGCGGGCCTGTCGCTTCAAGGCACACGAATGACCCGCGAGGGCGCCCAGAAGCTCCGGAAGGCATTACCAAATTGTGAGATAATCTGGCAGCCGCCAACCTCGCCCAGCCGCTGAATCCCTTCGGTCACGCGCAGGACGTGGTGCAGGCCGCCGCGACCGAGTAAAATGAATTGTAGTTTGACGCTGGTCGCTCCGGTCGGGGCGGCGTCGGACGGACAACCCGTTGGCTGAGGCAGGAAAAGGTGCATAATGAAGCGATTGCTTTGGCTGGTTTGCGTGAGCATGGCAGTACCGTCACTGCTGTCGGCCCAGGAATCCAAGGAGGCGAGCGGCAAGTCGAAGAACCCGCCGAAGGCACTCACGGTGGACCTTGGCAAAGGCGTCAAGCTGGAGATGGTCTTGATTCCCGCTGGCGAGTTCAAAATGGGTAGCGACGAGTTGGCGAAGGACACGGCGGCCTTCTTCACCAAGAATTACGCCATGGATTCTGAGGAGATATCAGATTTCCTCAAGGCCGAGCATCCCCAGCACCGGGTACGGATCACGAAGCCGTTTTACTTGGGGACGCACCACGTTACGCGGGGTCAGTTCCGGCAGTTCGTCACCGCCACGGCGTACAAGACGGACGCGGAAAAGGGCGAGGAGCCTGGGGCCTTTGGATGGAACCCTGACGAGCAGGCGTTCGGCCCCAACAAGAAGTATTCTTGGCGGAATGCGGGTTTCGAGCAGACCGATGAGCATCCGGTGGTCTGCGTAAGTTGGAACGACGCAGTGACTTTCTGCAAGTGGCTGAGCCAGAAGGAGAACAAAACCTACCGACTGCCAACGGAGGCCGAGTGGGAATATGCCTGCCGCGCCGGGACGACAACTCGCTACTACGGCGGCGACGATCCCGAGACCCTGGCCAAGGTCGGCAACGTACTCGACGCAACCGCCAAGGCGGAGTTCCCTGACTACACATGGGCGATCAAGGCGAGCGACGGCTATGTGTTCACGGCTGCGGTGGGGAGGTTCAGGCCGAATGCTTATGGGCTGTACGACATGCACGGAAATGCCTGGCAGTGGTGCGCGGATTGGTACAGCGTGGAATATTACGCCAAGTCCCCCGCAGACGACCCAACCGGCCCAGACACCGGAGGTGTCCGTATCCAGCGGGGCGGCTCCTGGGCCTTCGCGTCGGTCTTCGCTCGGTCTGCCTGCCGCCACTGGAACTTGCCGGAAAGCCGGTGCAGCTTCACTGGCTTCCGCGTTGCGAGGGCTCAGTAATCGTAGCACTCTTGGCATAGTCTTTTGCCAGCACGCCACGGGGGCGGCGGAAGGGAACGACCAGGGCCTTGGGACACTCACGGCTGGGTACTTCGGCTATAATTGCAGAATTGGCATGGTCCACTTCGTATAACCGAAAGACAATTCCATGAACCGTATGCGGCCAGTTTCCCAGGCGGTTTCGCTGGCAGTATGGTGCTGTCTCGGCATTGGGCAGCGGTTCGCACTCGTTACGGAAGGAGGGTTCGATGAGATGCTGCGGCATTATGTTCGTTTCGGCTGTTATCAGCGTTCTTGCAACGACGAGTTTGGTGCGTGGTGATACTTTGCCAGCAGGCGAAGCCGAACACACCAGTAACAAGGAGGAATCGAAACTCACCGAGCAGCGAGGCGAGAATAAAATCCAAGTCTCGTCAAGGTGGAAGGACATTGTAGGCCATCGTGTGGCCGTCGAAGGGCTTCTTTGGGATTCAGGAAAAGGACTGGACCCTCATGTCCTCTTGCACGGGGGCATGGTTTATCTCGAACGGGACAGGCCCACAGAGATACAGGACAACGGCAAGCCTGTGCGGGTCGTCGGCAAACTGACCTTGATGCACTACAAGAAGGTGCCACCGAACGTTCAGGGTTATGAATACGATTTCGACGCTTTCATCGTCAAGCCCGACGAGGTAAAGGTTCTCGACCGAGTAACTTGGCCGTGGATGGAAGACCTGGGAACAAAGAAGTGAGGGTCGTGATACCTTGAACCGCACGGCGGGTGACCAAACGCAAAGGGGCAAGGTCCTAAAGCGGAGCGCAAAGTGGATAGAATACCCACAAGGGGCGGATAGACCGTAATGCAACGTCGCACGGCGGCAAGGCTCGGCTTCGCCGAATCGCCTGCGGCGACTGCCGTGCGAACCGTTGGACGAGAGAACCGCAAGTTCCGGAACAGTCGAGGTGCCTGACCATACCAAGCTCAGTGTCGGTGACAAAATACGTCTGCTTACCGTACCGCAAGGCGATCTTGAACAACGTGATCACGAGATTCAAGAGGGCCGCGCCGAAGCTGGCTCTACGGCCAACACCATCGAGCGGGTCATCGCTCAATGTCCGGTTGTAATCGTTGACAGGATCGACGAATACTGGCCGTGGGTTGATGTCGCAATTCAGAACGAAGCTGGCGAAGTGGAAGAGCACACCCTTGCAATTATGGAGGACGATTCGTGGGAGTATGCTTAGATTTGCCGTCCAACACGGTCTGGCCGCAGGGCCGCTGTGCGGACGCCTCGGGCGTGGTGCAGGCTATCGTGACCGAGTAAAATGAATGGTAGCTTGACACTGGTCGCTCCGGCCGGGGCGGCGCGGACTGCCCGTTGGTCGGTTTCCGCTATACTGAGAATGGTCCACCGCAACTGGTCTCATTCAAGGAAGTTTGGTCCATGTTCCGACAAGTATCAAACGTCGCGCTGGCAGCCCTCTGCCTGATCTTTATCGGTCCGGCTTCGGCAAAATCCCCCACCACAGTGCGCGAGTCGCTCGCCTGGCTCGCCCGACACCAACTTCAAGACGGCAGTTGGCGATTCGAACCGCTAGTCGGCGCCGAGCGCGGCTACGCCGATCCGGGCACTTGGAAGTCGGACGCTGGTGCAACCGCCTTGGCGTTGTTGCCATTTCTCGGTGCTCGCCAGACACACAAGGCGAAAGGGCCATACCAACAGAATGTCAAGAACGGAATTCACTGGCTGATAGTTCACCAGAAGCCCAGCGGTGAAGTGTCCTGGGACGGTACGCCCAAGATGCTGTCGCACGCCTTGACAACCGTCGCCTTGTCCGACGCTTATGGGATGACCGGCGACGACGCGGTGGGCGCCGCCGCCCAAAAAGCGGTCCGGTTTATTGTCGAGCAGGACGCGAAAGCGGACGATGGTTCCGACGTCCCAGGCAAGCCGCCCACACTTTCCGTAACCGCCTGGAAGGTCATGGCGATTCGCAACGCGAAGATGGCCAGCCTGGAGGTGCCGCCCGCAATTCTGGAAAAGGCGGGCAAGTTCCTGGCAGGCTTCCAGAGCGCGGAGGGGATGTACGGCGAAACGGGGCCGCGCGACGCAAGTAATGCGGCCACGGCCATGGGCCTACTCAGCCGGTTGTATCTCGGCGGCAATCCCTCGACCTTGACCGTGTTTGGGGGCCACCTCACGATCTTTTCGCCCGATGATTCGACGAAACCCGCCGCCTGGGTACAAGGCGGCCAGCAGTTCTTGAGTCACGCTGGCCCCTCGGCAAAGGACTGCACCTACAATCTGTATGCGACGGTATTTATGCACGTCTTGTCGGGCAACGATTGGGACGCATGGAATCGGAAGATGCGGAAGCAACTGGTAGAATCGCAGATCAAGGGGGGCGACGAGGCAGGCAGTTGGTGGAATCCAGGTGATGTCCGGGCGGCGGAAGGCGGGCGGCTCTTCCAGACGGCCGTCAATACGCTCATGCTCGAAGTATCTTTCTGACTCGGAGCAGAAACTGGCAGACGCCCATCAGATAGCGGTATGGATTCCAAGAGAAGGGAGGATGCCACCGTTGCCTTGAAGCAGGCACAAAAAGAGCCATTGACTTGATCCGCAGGCAATCTTGGACGTGGACGGCGGGACGACCTGGGAATCTGTGTCGATGAAAATGCCGACTCGTCAGAAGAACCCCTTTCCGCCGTGCGCGTAATCTTGCATTTCGGCAACGTCTGCTGGAGTTTCTTTACGCCTTCGTCGGTGACTTGGGACCCGCCAAGGTGTAACCACTGGAGTTGGTTCAGCCGCGTCAGGCTTTCTAAGCCAGCATCCGTGACCTTGGTTCCGCGAAGACTCAAGATTTGGAGTTGGTGCAGTTTCGTAAGACGTTCCAATCCGGCATTGGTGACTTGGGTTCCGTCAATCCATAACTTCTTGATGTTGCGAAGTCCGCAAAGATGCTCAAGTCCCGCATCCGTGACTTGCGTCCGTTCAAGGCATAAATCTTGGAGTTGGTGTAATTCCCTGAGTTGTTCCATCCCAGTGTCCGTGACTTGAGTGTGTTCAAGGTCCAAAACTTGGAGTTGACTTAGCCCCTTGAGATACACTAGCCCGGCATCGGTAATTCGCGTTTCGGTGAGAAACACTTCTTGAAGCTCGTTCAGCCACTTTACATTTTCTAGCCCAGCGTCCGTGACGTGGGTCCAGCGAAGGTCCAAATGTCGCAGGTGGATAAGCCCCTTAAGATGCTCTAGCCCTGCGTCGGTGATTTCCGTGGTTGCCAAATCAATCCAATCGACATGCTCAAAGAGATCGTCTCCAAGTGGCTTCCGCAACCAAGCTGGCCCTGATGGTTCCGTCCAATGCGGCAGCCCTCTCAATTCCCCGATTGCTGCCGCATCTTCGTGTTCCCGCTTCGTCTGCCGTATCTCCACGGCCAACCAACTGGACGGAATAGCAACGGCGACAACCAGCACTAGAAGCGACCGAATCGAGAACTGGAACCGCCAGCGGAACAATAGGCTGGCAATGAACCAGAGCAGCATGAGCAGTATCGCCACGCCCACCACCGCCACGGCGATCAGCACGGTCCAGCCCTTCCTCTCGTTGAACCAGAACCACCGATACCGCTCCGACAGCCGCAGCAGCCCCTGCACGACCAGCAAACCGAGGACGAGCCAAGCGGGCGTGGGATAGAAGAAGCGGCGGGTGGGCTTGGGATCAGCCATGCCCATAGTATAGCCGAATTATGCACGTTACGAACGGACGTAGCGAGAATGCGGTCGGTGGTTGCGGATGTCTCGATACGGCGTCGACCAGCCCCGTTGCAAGATGTACTTCGGGGCTGATCGCCTGATAGATAAGAGAAGGGGACCACTTCCACGAAGTGACCCCCAGAATGAACTTGCCGTCCCGTCCGCGCCCAATGGGGAGCGGACGGTATGGGCTTACGGTTGGCTGTTCCACCCGATTTCGCAGCGGGAGGAAATCAGCCCAGCCAGGCCCGGCAAGGGCCATTGCGGAAGTCGCACATCCCGCACCCGAAGCCCGGCCGATAGTTAAACCGGCCAGTGTCGAGGGCGTCGAGATACTCGCGGATCACACTGAACAGCCTACGGAAGTGCGCATCGCTGCGGGCTGCGTAGGGATGGAATTCCACTTTGGGCGTTTTGGTCTTGATGAGCGACCTGATCTCCAGCCCGCCTTCCTGCTGGCCGGTAATCTGCCGATGAAGCCACGAATAGGCCGACAACTGGATCTCATTGCTGATCTCCATCGGCTCGCTGCTGCGTGCCGCCGTCTTGAAATCGGCGATCAGCGGCCCGGCCTCGCTGTCGAGCACCAAGTCGATGACGCCGACCAACGGGATGCCAAGATCCTCGCCGGTGTCAGGATCGACCAGCGGGGCTTCGGCGGCCACCTCGACGGCCAACGGCTTCTCGTCCTTGGGCACGTTATCGAGGTACACCCGCACAAGGTCGGCCACCTGCTGCCGCATGGCCAGCTCGTCGTCCTTCGAGTCGAAGTCCATCTTCTCCTCGTCCACGAGCGTGGCCCAGGACTCCACCATCCGCCGCGCCACGTCGTCAGCCTCAAGCGTGACGCCGAGTTGCCGATGGCGATAATAGCACTCAAGCCCCGCATGCACGGCCTTACCCACGAACAACGCGGGCGTCGTCGGCGTGCGGATGCCTTCCAAGTAGCGAAGTTTCCACTTCAAGGGACAGGAGAGCCAGCAGTTCAGGCGGGATGGGGAAAGGTATTCCCGCACCCCGCCTTGCCGCTCCTGTACGGTCTCGAAACCGAGCAGTCCCGTACTCATGTGCCGCTGCCCTCCAACACGCTGTCGAGGTCGATCTGGCCGTCCTTGATGTTCTTCAACGTGTCGATCAGGCCCGAGGCATCCATGCTCGTGAGCGCGGCCAGCGGCTTGCCGAACATCTTCTGCGCGAGGGTTTCCAAGCGGCGGACGCCCAATCCCTGGATCGACTTGGCGAGCTGCTTGACGAACGACATTTGCTTCTCGGACGCGCCCCGACCGCTCCCGTTGTGCTGCCCATTGCCGGTGGAACCGTTCCCATTGGCAGCGTATCCGTTGCCGTTGGAACCGTTGCCGTTGGTCCCGTTGCCGTTGGTCCCGTTGCCGTTGGTCCCGTTGCCGTTGGTCCCGTTGCCGTTAGCGTGGCTGTTGCTGGCGCCGTTGCCGTTGCTCCCGTTGTGCGACGGTTCGGCAGCATGGCCGTTCATGGTGTCGTTGCCGTTCCTGGCCGGGGCGTTCAATTCGCGGGCCAGTTCGTCCTGCACTGCCTGGCGGGCCGCGACGAAGGCGTTCTTCACCTTCTGATGGAAGCCAGCCAGATCGCTTTCCAGCAGGTCGTGCCCGGCCTCGAAGTTGACGTTGCAGGAGGCACCGACCGAACCGTAATTCGGCGTGCCGACCTTTTTGCTCAAACCGACATTGATAGTGATGGGCATTTTGCCCTCCTTTTCTGGTCGAGATGTATGGGTGCTGAGGTGGTATCCCCCCAACAAGAACAAGAACGCAAGAAGGCCCCCAGCAAGCCGCTGAAGAGGCGCTGCCTACGGTACAGCCAGGAAGTCCCTGGCGACCCGACAGCGTGCCAGCGGCTTTTTGGGGGCCGTAGAGAGGGCTCCGGCCGGGAGGCGATGCCAGGTGAGGGCATCCGTCTCGATGGCCCGGAAAATAGGCAAGATGGGAGGAGCAAGGAAACTGCCGCGCTAGACCCTCACCCCCAAACCCTGGAGTTGGCGGATGCTGGCCAAGGTGGTTTCCATCACCCGGTTCTGTCGGCGATGCTGCTTGAGCGCCTTCACCAGGCCGTTCGCCTGGGACATCAGATCGTGGGCGGCGGTACGGAACTTCTCCGCTTGCTCGATCAGGGCGGCCAGGTCTTGCTGGGCCGCCTTGCGGCTGGAAGTCTTGCGGGCCTGGCCGTTGGTGCTGGCCTGCCCGTTCGTCGCGGCGTGGCCATTGGTGGCGGCTTTGCCGTTCGTGTTGGTCGTCGGTTCGCTCATGGGCGGAACTCTCCTCGGTGTTACGGGGTGGGAAACAGTGACTTCCGGTTCGCCCTTGGGCGATTCGATGCGGATCGCGTCAGCGGCCGGTTCGACGCAGCAGTCCCGCGACAGCGGCGACGAGACGTACGTGCGGGTGGCGTCGGACCAGGAGACCGGGGCCTCGTCGCCGAAGATATACAAGTCGCTCAGCCCAAGCGTCGCCGCCCGAGCGAGTTGCTTGCAGTTCACGTTGAGCCGCACGGGATCGCCGGACCACGATGACCCGGTGAGCACGACCTCCGTGGGCTTGGCCTCCTTGGCGGTCTGCGCCCGGATGATGACCTGGCCGTTCAGATCCAGGGTCACGCGGTTGTCGCAGGAGGCCTCCACCGGCAGACGAGGCAGCATTTCCGCGAGGAACCGCGTGTCGGCAGAGGAGATCCGGCATACCCCCTGCGCCTGGTCAGCCGTACGGACGACCTGCTCGACCTTGGGGAACTTGCCGTGCTGGTCGATCTTCAGATGGACGGACCACGGGCCGATGGCGATGGTCAACCAGTCGTCGGTCTTGCCGACCGACACGGGCCGGTCGTCGGGGAGGTCCGGCGACAGGAAGACTTTGGTGTTAGGCACCAAAACGTCGCCGGTCCAGGGGAAGTGAAAACCGGACTGAAGTAGAAGTTGCCTACCGTCCGTGGCGGCCATGCTTCCGTCTTCACCCCGTAGCCTGACGCAGCCGAGGGTATAGCGGGTCGAATTGGGATCGGCCGTATTGCTCGCTTCGACGAAGGCCCGTAGGAATGACGGCGGGTTCTCCGCGAACGTCGCGGCCAGGGTGGGAAACTTGTCGGCGTCACGCGGCTGGACCGAATCGTACTCGATGATCTGCGGGACGCTGCCGTCACGCCATTGGGCAGTGACGTGGTCCTTGTCGGCCGCCGTCAACTCTATCGGCTCGTCCTTCTTCGCTTCGCAGTCGGCGAGGAATTGGAACGGCAGCCAGAGGGTTTCGGCGGGGCGTCCACCGGGTACGCGGTATTCGACGGCGGCGTCGGCGAACCTTGTCCTGACGCGAAGCCCCTCCGCATCGGCGATGAAACCGAGGGCGGGAGCAGGGCCGCGAGCGCCAAAGGCACGTCGCAGCACCGCATGGAGTTGATGTGCCTGACGACGGGTAATGGTAAGCAATTTTGATGTTCCTTTTGAAAAGCGTGTGGGTTTGCGAGGCGCAGGTGCTCACGGTTGGGCATCCGTCGCGATCTCGATCTGGGTCTCGATTGCCGCCACCAGGGCCGTTAGATACGGCCTGCGGCGCTCGGTCAGCGGGTTGTTGTCTCGCACGCGGGACAGCAAGTGCGAAATGGTCTCGGTGATTTCCTCGCCGCTGTCGCCGTCAAATGTGTGGACGACCAGGCCATTCAGGTCCCGGCAGCGGGCCTCGATCACGAACCCTTCGCACTTTCGGACACAACGTACCAACCGCGTCAGGGCGATGCCGATGGCTTCGCTTTGGCCTTCGCTAATCTCGGTAATCGTGGCTGGGTCTCCTTGCGGCTTGAAGTGAAGATGTCGTTGAGACCGGCTTCGGGAAGTCATGCCGAGGCCAGCGCGGGGCTCTTCGGGCCAGACGACCGATGCCCGGTAACCGGCCGGAACTCGCTATGGAAGTCGAACTCGGCAGCCCCCTGGAAACCAATCAGATCGTCGGGCAAGCGGTGGATCGAGAAAACTTGCCGCCGAGGGAACCGTTCCAGGTCGACGAAGATCGTCACGGCCTGTTGCCAGTGGTGACTGACCCAAGGCAGCGGGTAGAGGATCGTATCTCCATGCACACGGCGGAATCGGGCGAGCAATGCGTCGACCGATTGCCGCTCTTGCCGGGCATAACTGGCCAGTTCGGGACCGTCGCCGGTGACGGCCGCCGCGTCGGCCTGGTGGAAGGCAGCCCAGAGCTTCGGCAACTGGACCCGCCGCCGCAACAACTGGGGATGGCGAGCATGGCGATCCAGCTCCCGTTCCAGGGCGAGCCCGAGCCGCAACAGGTCCGTGTCGGCCACGTCGAGCCGCAGCCCCGGTCCGCCAACCACCGGCTGGAACAGGAGATCCTTGCAGAACTGGCACTGGTCGGTACCGCCCCAGCGGACACCCCAGGGCACCGGCGTGCCCGAGAACCCGGCCAGACGCAAGGCATCCTGCCCCGGACGAACCTGATCGGCATACAGTATTACCAGGGTCAGCTTGCCGATTTCGACGAGACCGTCGATTACGGGGCCGTAGGTCAGGTAGCCCAGAGCGGCTGCATGGCAGGGTTGGTCGAGACGGCGATGTTTGCCGCCGAATCGACGACGCCACGTATCCAGTGGCGTCGGTTGCATGGTTGCGATCATCATTTTCCTTAGCTTTCAGTGGGAGGGGTACGTAAATAGTGGAAGGACCGGTAGCGGCAGGAGACAGGGCGAATTTCACCCCATCTCCTGCCGCGTGATGCTCGCAGTGGGGCTTGCGATGGACTCAGCGCCCATTGATGCTTTGCACGGCCAGCAAGCCGACCGCGATGCCGAGCGGGACGAGAAGCCATTGGATTGTTTCGCCCGTGACGGCGCTGATAACCACGCACGCACAAAGCATTGCCGTGACGAGGCCAGCGATCCCAGCGGCCCCAGGAACAGGGTTAGAATTAGGCATGTAAGCGTTTCTCTGGTGACGACACCTTCGACGGGTACAGTCGCCCGACATGCCTTCTGGCCATCGCTACTTGGCGTCCTGCGCGTGATCGTGCGTCCCGCCGTGCTGGCGAAGCGCCTCGATCAAGCGGCAGGCTACGCTATACGCTGCCCGACGCAGGCGGGTTTCATGGATCAAGGCGAGGCCAGTGGTCGTCAGGGCGACTAACGATAGGATCGCGATGCTGCTCATTACTTAGTCTCCGGTGTGGTAAAGGGATTGGGCGGACGGTGAAGAAAGGTTCCAGCAGGCCCGCTGGAACCCTTGCGGCTAAGGCGACTGAGCACGCGGCTGGAGCGACTACGCACCCAGCCGCGTGAAGTGATCGAGTCGTGAAGATGGCTACGCAGCGGCGTTGTCGTCTTCATCACCGACGAACTTGCGCCAGCTCTCGGCCAGCTCCTTGCGAAGCTGGCTGACACGGCCTTCGCTGACGCGGAACTTGCGGGCGGCTTCGCTGGTGCGGTGGCCGAGGGAAAGGAACTGAGCGATGCGACGGTTGCGAGAGGGGAGTTGATGCAACCAGTCGCTGAAGTCGAGCCTGACGCGAGCGATTTCGGCCGGGCCAGCCGTCCGGTCTTCGACGACGGTTTCGGTCCAGCCGTTCTCTTCTTCGTCGTAGCGGTCTAACCGCTCGACGACAACGTCCTTCAGCCGCTGGCAGTAGCCGCTCAGACATCGTTGCAATTCAAGTGACCACCGGTCATGCGGCCGTCCTTGACCTGGGCCACGCCGTAGCGGGCCAAAACGCTGGCGTAGGCGAGGTCGAGCTTGCCCAACTCGGCCAGCCGGGCGATGGCGGCACAGGCATTGCACACGACGGCCTGAACGAATTCTTCCCGAGCGTCGGGTTTGCAGCGGCCGAAGGCGATACGTGCGTGCTGCCGGATTCGGGGCAGCATACGCAGGAAGGGCTTGTGCCAGTCGGATGTGGGCTTGGGGGCAGACGCCGAGGCAATTCGGATCATGGGAAACGTCTCCAAGGATAGCGCCGTCCCCTGCACGGGGACGGCATGTGCAAGGGGATACACACACCGCCCCCGCGACCATCGCGAAGGCGAAATGAAGAAAGCCCGGTTTCCGACCGCGCGAACGGTCGAAAACGAGGCTTGGCAGGGAAACCGCTCATCGCCAAGCGATAAGCGGCCCGCAGGCATGTATTTTGACACCTTTTGGCCCGAAATTTCGATGTTCGGGCCGTGTGGCGCGATGCACCGCTTCCCTGACCGCCCGCAGACTCAGGCAAGCATGGGTTTCCTGAAGTCGGAAACGCCGAACCCCTTGTAGTCGTCCTTGGCGGACACAGTCACGATGACGGCGGATCATGGTAGGTTGGTCGCCGATGGCCACGGCGACGTTCTTGCGGGCCGTAACGGGCTGAAGGGGCACGGGCGGGATTCTCGCCCCAACTGGCCCCGTAACGGCCGAGCGGGCCTCATGGTCGTCCCTGCTCGCTGGCACAAGCAAACGTCCCCGGCCTTCTCGCGGAGACCGGGGGGCTTTTGCATCGTTGTTACGTCTGCAAATCTGCAAAAGTGCAAATCTGCAAATCGTCCACAGCCAATCTTCGACCTTCAACTTTCGCCATTGGCGGTAGATTGGATCGGACTCGGTCAACCTAAAGAAAAGCCCCCGACTCACTGTTCGTAAGCCGGGGGCATTTGCATCGTTGCTATGTCTGCAAATCTGCAAAAGTGCAAATCTGCAAATCGTCTACAGCCGTCCTGCGGCCTGGAGCTTCTGGCGGCAGCGGTAAAGCGTGGTGCTCGACTTGCCTGTTCGCTTGGTCCACTCCGCTTCACGGGCCTCCCTGTCCCTCGGAAAGCGTCGGAACAAGTCCAGGGCAATCTCGCTGCTCCTGGCCTGCTCGTGCGTCCGTCCCATCGGAATGAACTCTTCTTCGGTGAACACTTGCTTCATGCTGGATTCGATGAGTTCCCGCCAAGACCGATTGGCCTTGCCGTGCTTGTCCAGCCGGTAGTCATTGAGTCCCTTCGACAGGGATCGCAAGTCAAGTCGGCGGTCGCAGTCCCGCGATTTTTCGATGACGAAACTGGTGACGAGCAAACACTCGCTGGGGGATAAATCTTCATATCCTCTCAGAGCCAGATAGCGCATGAACGCTTCCATCATCTGGTCCGAGGGCTCATGTTCAAGCATTGGAATGCGGCTCGCCACGGCGTCAGCGAGCGGGTCACGATGAAGAGGAACATTGGAGATCGCAATGATCCCGCCGTTGAACTGAAACGACTTCCTCTCATTCTTGTTCCTAGCCGCGAAGTGTACAGGACGCGGCTGTCCAATGTCCCCACCCAAGGCCGCCATAATGATCTGGAGGGCCTGCGGTTGCTTAAAAAGGGTGGAAATGTCGTCGATGACGCATACGTGCTCCGGATGCGTTTCCAGAAAGGTGAAAAGGCCCCAGGTACTCATCCGGCTATTGCGATAAGCCCAAGGAACGTCAAGAGCTTTCAGTTGCTCCAGAACGGTAAAGGTCTTGGAGGCTCCGGCTCGACCGACCAAATAGGTTCCGTTCTGGTATTTTTCGGCCACGCCGCGAACTCGGTCGCGGATTCGATCCAAGAGAATCCTAAAGTCTTGGACGAGTTCTTTGTCTTCAAGAGATAAAGTCAACGTCCGTTTTGCCTGTTCAATGGTTTTGGCAGTTGCGATCACGAATCGCATCTCCTTATTTGTATTGGGGCAGTCTCGGCCGGTTCCGGGCGTATCCGCGTTCCATTGGAACGCCCTGGCGAGTCGGACTGCAATGTTCTTCTTCAGGCCGTTTTTCGTGCCGTTCGCGAAACCGCGCATCTGCGATTGGTTTTCGCTGTTCCCGTATATGCTCTCTGCCGCCCGCGCAGGCAGTACCATCGGCCAGCGGGTCGCCCCGCAGACCATTAACATCACCACCATCATCATCATCATCTTGCAGGCGAAATTACGCATGGGATTTCAAAGGCACTTAACGCCGTGTGCTTACAGGTAACCGTGATCCGGTACCATTTCCTATCCTTGCTCGGAAAAGCCCCACCCGGCCAGTTGCGACCGGGTGGGACGAAATCTTGGCGGCCACGTTGCTATTCGGCAAAACGGTCGCGAACCTTGTTCCATGCCTCCGTGGCGCCGTCCCTGAACCCGTCTACGTAGCCTTTCAAGAAACTGGGGCGGTCGCAGTCATCGCCCAGGGTATAGATGTAGTCGGCGTCCCAGTAGCCGTCCAGCAGAGCGAGGAGCGTGTCGGCATCCATGTCTTCCTCTTCGCATACGCGGCGTAGATCGTGAAGGGCTGCATCCTCCTCGGCCCATGCCTTTCCATTCTTGATCCCCGCCGACTTGCCTGCTTCGGAATCCTCATACTGGCACTGCGCCAGTCGTGTAATCATTTGTTCAATCCGAGCATCCTCAACTTCGACCTCAACTTGAACATCGTTCCCTTGCCCGGCACGCGGTTTCTGGGCCGAGTCTTTCGACTTACGCGACCGCTTGCCGGATTTCAGCACATTAAAGTTACTCATCTTACATTCCCTAAAAAGGGGTGGATTATAGGGCCAGTAGATTCTCTCCGGCCCTTCGTAGCCGCGTGCTCGCCACTGACATGGTCAAACAGACTTGTGATCGGATGGCGACACCGGCGATGCGTGCCGCCGTCGCCGAAATGGGCAACGGCGCTTCCCTCGACTGTGGTGCAAATGTGGCGACGGTCAACAGACTTCTGCCTGCCTACCGGCAACCTGCTTCCCTAACGCTCAGCGGGCTATCACACTGCCACACACGATGCAGAGCGAATAGCGCGACGGCTTAGACACCACGTTTCGAGATACGTGTCTCGGTAACAGACGACTCCCGATTAGAATGTTCGATCACACCTGCCGCAGACATCCTGCCTGATTGTTCGGCCGAAGCTCTCGAACTGTCTGTCCTCATCACCTCGTCTCCGACGAGGCACATCATGCACTTCGATAACGATCCACTTACACAGAATCTACGGATACCAGGGCCAAAAAAGCCCAAACAGAATGGCAACCGTCGAGAGGAACACCTCTCAGGAAAGCATAATACTACTGTCCAGTGACGAAATCAAGCCCCTGGTGCGATTTTCTATTCGCGGCACCAAAAAACGCGGTACATGTGAAAGTTCGCGGAACTTTTCCTCGGCGGCGGCTCGATTTCACATCCATTGGGTGGGTGTTTATGGGCACCCGAGAGCTAGCCGACCATTGTGTTCCTGCCGCTGCGGCTACTGGGGCGCGGGCATCGGTGGCCCAGCGGCCACGGCTGACCAAAAAAGCGGATTTATGCGGGACGCGACGAAAAGCCGGTCATGATGTCCCGCCATCTACTCGACCAGCACCAGAACAAAAGTAGTCAGCGGAAGTTCGGTTGAGCGCCCCTTCTCGGCTTACAAGCCCGCCTGCGATTCTTGCATCGCGTCTGGTGGCCTTGGAGGGCGGGAGCGGCTATTGGCCGGGACGGGCACGAAGGCCGCCAGCGGCGTTTTGGGAGCCGTAGCGGGCTGCCATGTACCGGCCCCTGTCGTCCCAAACGCTACTACCACCGTTTTTCGGGAATAGTGGTAGTTCCCCGAGTGAAAGTCTGCTTCCGCAGCTATTCAAAAGAGGGGTCTCAAGAATCACGGCGAAAACGGCCTGCTCTACCCATTGGGAGGGTAAACGACCTCATGGGATTTCCAAATCAATTCATGCTTCAACGACGACAACGGAGCCTGCCAGAACCCTGTTTTTGCCGCGAAAACCGACTACCACTCATTTACCATAATCCCATGAAACAGCGTGAAATCACCCGCGAAATATGCAATCGAATGAAGCGCCTTGCAACGCGGACCTGATCGTGCTAAGTTGTTGGTATTGTTCCAGTTTCACGCCGTACACGTCGGTGCTTAGGGGATGTTTTGGGACCAGGAAGTCGGAGGTTCAAATCCTCTCGCCCCGACTTTTCGTAAGTTCTTTTGGAATCACGATTTAGCTACCTGCCGGCGGTCGGCAGTGCGGCCCAGATGGTCGAAGCCAAGACGGCAAACACCGTCTTGAGTTTTCCGTTGGCGAGTACGTTCTGAACGCGCTTCCTGCTTTTCCTCGGGATTGAGAAACCTGAAGGCGATGCGGGCATGCCGCTTGATTGAAGGCAACATCTTCGCGTAGACGGCCTGGCACTTGGCGATGGAAAAACGGGGATCGTCGTCTCCTGTGGACGAAACCATGGGGAACCTCCTGCTAACCCGAGCCCTGATCTACCATGATCGCGAGGACCTGGACAAGGCGATCCCCGACTATAAGGCCGTTCTCGAACTCGACGCCAAGAACGTCGAGGCCCGTCCGTGGCCACGGACGGGCCTATTACGAAAAGTCCGAGTTGGAAAAAGCCCTGAACGATCTGAACGAGGCGGTCCGCCTGGCCGCGGACGACGGTGATGCGTATGAACTCCGCGGCCGGGTCTTTGCCGCCCAGGGCGATTTTGACAAGGCCCTGGCCGACTGCGGCGAGATGATCCGGATCGATCCGAAGAATCCCGGGCCTTACTGTGCGCGGGCCGGTGTCCAGGAGGACCGGAAGCATTGGGCGGACGCGATCGCAGACTACTCCAAGGCGATCGAGTTGGACCCGGAATACGCGGATGCCTATGCGGGCCGGGCCCGCGCGAACGCTGAAGCCAAGCACCCGGCGCAAGCCAAGGCCGACGCCGCCAAGGCGACCGAACTGGAAGCGAAGTAGTTTGACGGCGCCGGCCTGCCCGCACCGTCGTAGTGGTTGCATCGGTTTTCTTGAAATAGTTATCCTGGTTACGTTCTCATTCAATCGTCATGTTCCCGTCTTTCACAAGCGGCGGATCACGAAACAACGGATTTCAAACAAGGAGAGTGATCATGGCTACGTTCCCTTTGGCCGGCAGCCCGGTGTTGCCCGTTCGGCATGTCGTCGTTTTCGGCGTGGCATTCACTACGCTGGTCATCGGTTTTGCATTGCCCAACGCTGCGGCAGCACACCAAGTCGAGCGCAACGAAGACCTACGACAAGACGCTGTTGACGGCTGCTGCGAAACCTCGCAGCATGTCCACCTTGACATCCTTCCCCTGGCCGTAGCCGGGAGGGGCTTTTCGTAGCTCAGGTAGAAGGTATGGCCATTTCCAGCGATTTGGTTACGGAGGTGGCAAGATCGGAGAGGATTTGTGGAAAAATCGGCGGTCGAGCTGACAAAACAGCGGATTGTTACAAAACGACCCATTTGTGACAAGGCGTTCAGCGTCGTTACAATGGTAGGCTGGCAAGTTGGTCGGACGGCAAGCGCCACACGGTTACCCCAAAAGCGAAGCAGAACCATGCATCACCGACGACACACGGGGCGGCACACTCCAGGCCGGCTTTGCGGGAGCATCCCGGCATGACCTCACGAGCAGACACTGGCGTGGCCCTGTCCGCCCTGTACCGTTACATTCCTGCGCTCGACTCGTTGCGCAGCTACCGATTCAGCCACTTCAGGGCCGATTTCATTGCCGGTCTCACCGTGGCCACCGTTGCGGTTCCCCAGGCGATGGCCTATGCGTTGGTCGCAGGAGTTCCACCGGAATATGGACTTTACACGGCCATCGTCATGACTGCCGTCGGTGCGCTTTTCGACTCTTCGCGTCAACTCATTAACGGGCCCACCAATGTCATTTCGATTGCCGTGCTCAGCGCGGTGGCAATCATTCCGCCCGAAGACCGCTTGCAGGCTGCCATTCTGCTGGCATTTCTGGTCGGGCTGCTGCAAGTGGGCATCACGGTGGCCAAGCTTGGAGACCTGACGCGGTACATTTCGAATTCGGTCATCGTAGGGTTCACGTTAGGCGCAAGCCTGCTGCTGGTGCTGGACCAGTTGAAGAACCTGCTGGGCCTGCACGGCATGGGCCATGTTCACGACTCCTTTCTGGTGCGCTTTTGGGCCACCATGACGCAGGGCGGCCCTCCGCACTGGCCCACGGTGCAGATTGGGCTTGGCTCCATTGCGCTGATTGCGGGGCTCAGGTGGCTTAAGGGCAAAATCGGGCTCGAGCTGCTTCCCGACCTGCTCATCACCGTGGCCGTCATGGCCGCGATCAGCGCCCTGTTGGGGCTCGAAGCCCAGGGCGTCAGGGTGGTCGGGAAAATCCCGGCCAAGCTGCCCTCCCCGGTGCTGCCCAGCATTGGCACCCCCTACTTTCGCGAGCTTTCATCGAGCGCCCTGGCCATCGCTACCCTGGGCCTGCTGGAGGCCATCTCCATGGCCAAGGCCATAGCGGCCCACACGCGTCAAAAGATCGACTTCAACCAACAATGTCTCTCCGAAGGCTTGGCCAACCTTTCGGGCTCGTTTTTCCAGTGCATCCCGGGCTCCGGCTCGCTGACCCGCTCCTACATCAACCAGCAGGCCGGCGCTGTAACCCAGTGGTCGGGGGTCATATCGGCCTTTGCCGTGGCCACGATCGTTCTGGCCTTTGCGCCCTATGCCAAGTTCATCCCCCAAGCATCCATGGCCGGCATCCTGATGATTTCATCCTGGTACATGGTGGACTGGAAGCGGCTCGTATACCACGTGCGGGCCTCTCGCTTCGACGCGGTTGTGGTGGGCATTACTGCCCTAGCGGCAATCGGCATCAGCATCGAGTTCTGCGTGCTGGTCGGAGTCTTCATGTCGTGCATGCTGACCGTGCCGCGGGCCGGCAAAATGCTGTTTACCGAGTTCATCGTCTGCTCCGACGGCATCATCCGTGAGCGGCTGGACGGCGAGCCGCCAAACCCACAGATACTGATCTTCGGCTTCGAGGGCGAGATGTTTTTCGGCGCTGCCGCAGCCCTGGAGGGCCACTTCGAGACCATCGAAAGCCGCATCAGTCCTGACACCAAAGTGCTCGTGTTGCGGTTGAAACGCGTGCGAAACCCCGACGCCGTGGGCATGCACCTGCTTGACGAGCACATTCACCGCATTGAATCCCAGGGCGTCCACGTCCTGCTGGTCGGCGTGCGCTCCGACCTGGCAGACGCCCTTGTGCGCACCGGCATTGCGGGCCGCCTTCACCCCGAGCACATCTTCCACGAGCAGCCGGTCCGTCACACCAGCACCCAGATGGGCGTGCAGTACGCCTATCAGCTCATCGGTACCCCCATGGTGTCCGACAGCAGCCAGGCGCTACACTACATGATTTGAGGCTCAAGAGCCGTCGGGACTCCGGTTCCCCAAACTTTGCCAATCTGCTTGCTGCGCATCATGCACGCCCGCTCCAACCGGGGCCGGACGGTACATCTCAAGCCAAGCATACCGCTATTTCCCGAGAGAAACTACAATCTCGTGCGCGCTCTTCCAATAGTCGCTCTGAGGGATAGAATAACGATATTCCTTGGAAATCTGGGCCAAACCAGTGATTTCAAGGTCGGGCCTTGGGACCAGGAAGTCGGAGGATTGGCGAAGGGAGTTGGTTCCGCCTCACTCACGATCGCCGCTTCACCCCCAGAGCAAGTCCCCGCCCAAAACGAAAAAGCCCCCCGCCGGCGCGTCCGGTGAAGGGCTTCTCCTCGTATCTGACATGACTATGGCATTCATCGGCATCTTGCCGACGCTGATGCGAGCCTTTCCGGGCAGGTCGCCAAAGTCGCTCGGGACCGGCAACTCAGAAGGGGATATCGTCGGTTGCCGGGCACGACATCGCTTCCGCCAGGTCCTTGAACTTCTTCACGCCGCCGGCTTCCTTGATGACATCCAGGACCTCGACCATCCGCGGGAAACCGCCCATCGCCTTGACCGTCGCGGCGACCTTCTTGATCTGCTCCAAGGTAATCGTGCCGCCATTCGTCGCCGCTTTCGCGACCGGCGCCGGGGTTTCCGTGGCAGCGGCGGGCTTGGCCGCCTTCACCACGTGGCTGCCCTTGTTGAGCTTGCCCTTGATGTTGCTGACGTGGGCCCTCGTAATCTTGATATGCTGCTTGGCCAATGCCGCGACGATTTCCTTGGGGCCGGCGCCCGGATGGGCGTCCAGGTATTCACTTACGGCCGCCGTTTTTCCGCCTCTGAGTGTCTGTGCCATTTCTCTCTCTCCGCTTTCAGGTTAGGACTTGATGAGCAATTATGACCCACAGAATCGACAGGGCAAGCTGCGGCGGACGGGCAAAGCCTCGCCGGCAGAACACGTATGCCGGATAAACCGATAACACCGCCTGAGAGGGCCGCGTTCGAGGAGGAATAGAATCACGAAGTCACCAAAGAACGAGATTCCGAAAAAAGGGGAGCGGGCGAGCGAAGACCATGCTCCGAGCCATTCCCTCTTTCGCGTTTTCGTCCTTTCGTGGTTTCGTGATTACCCAATTGCGAATAGCGGCGCTCGATCGTACCAAGATCACGGACGCCGGGTTGTGATACCTGGAGCGGCTATCCCAACTTCAAGAGTTACGGCTTGCTGGCACAAGGGTCACGGACGAAGGCGTGAAGAAACTCCAGCCAGCATTTTACCTGATTGACGCCGCCCTTGCCGCGGCGAGCCGTCTCCAATTCTACTCTACGACGCTGCGCCTGCACAGCCCAGGCATTCCGGCTCGTTGTTGCACGCAAGCCGGCAGGTGTTTCCGTCCCGTAGGGACGATTGATAATAGCCCAGCAGTTTACTGCTGGGTAATGGGCAATATACGAAGCTTTCTAGTCCCGTAGGGACGTTTGAGTTACGGACTGCCCGTTCATTGCAGTCGTCCCTATGGGACTCTGGGTAATTTCATCTCAACCGGCTACCCAGCGACGACCATGAGTACATGGTGCCCGCGCTGGGCTATTGTCAACTGCCCCTCCGGGGCAAGAATCGATCTACTTGTGTGTGACAACGAGGGCATTCCGGAGGGGAATTAGCGGCAGTCATCGAGCGGCTTTGCGGCCTACGGGTTGCCGCGAGGCATTTCAGGGCCGATTGAACTCCCGTCGTTCTTTCTCCGCCCGCGAAGCAAGCGGCGAACTTGAGGTCGCCTGACGAACCACACCGCCGCCCAGAGCATGGCCTCGCTCATCCAGAGGATGAACGGAATCGAGATGCATGCCAGCAGCAGGCAAATCACGGCGAATATGCAGAATACGCCTATGCCGTCGGACTGAGGCCATTGCTGCGAAACCTGAACCACGATCCAGCGGACTGTGCCGAGGAACATCGCGGCGAAGACCATCAGCAAGAGCAGGGAGCCGACACCGAACTGCCCCGGCCGCGCATCTCTCTGCCGCGCCCAGAGCGTCAACCACCATAGCCCCAGGCCGCCGTAAAGGAAGAAACTGCCGAGAACCGCCACGAAGGCGAAGGGATAAGTACAGTTCGTGCAGACGCTGAAGACGTTCGCTATTAACGCCGTGTATGCCAGCCCCGTGAGAAAACGAAACCACAGCCGACGATGGACTGTCCGCGGGTCAGCCTCGGCCTGCCGCCGCACTTCTTTCTCTGCCCGGTTGTCGGCGTAAGACTCCAAATAGCCACACCGGACGCAACGGTACGTGCGCACAAGCAAGGGCTTGCTCGCGGCTTTCGCGATGCCGCCGAGAAAGCCGGTTGCCAGGTTGCCCGCAAACCACTTTGGAGGGTCGTACCCGCCGGCAGCCCGATCGGCGACGTATCCTTGCTGCATATCGCTTCCGCATCGGAGGCACTGCGGCAATGCATTCGGCATCATCTCAACTCCGTCAACGGAACCAGAGCAATCAGTGGCCAGCCCCTTCAATTATCCGCCGCGAAAGCGGGCTGCACAAGCCGGCGGCGTGGGAGGCGGTTTAGTGGGACGGCGGCGCGGCCGTAACCGACGACCTTTTCCTGCTCCGCACCGCGTGGGTCAGCAGGGTGCCGACGGAAAGAAGCCACACGGCCAGCGCGGCGATGTTCGGCCAGTTGATCCGCCGCCCAACATCGAATACGGCTCCACGACAACCGTCCCCACAGGCGCCGATCTCCAGAATCTTGCGCAGGTCCTCGTTCGACCGGCCTGTGGTCCACAGGAACTGCACACTGCCATCAGCCATCGCCACGTGGGCGCCGGAAACCCGGTCATAGGTGAAAAAGAACTCCTCGCGTCGGCCATGGTCGCTCGTCAAAGCCGGCGCGGGCGACTTGTCGTCGGCCGCGCCGAGCGTGTCCAGCGACAAGTCGCGCGGTTCCGCCCACGCGATTCCAGAGTTGGCCACCTCGACGACCATGATCGTGTTGGAGGTCCCTCCCGGAAAATCGACTGGGGCGCGCCGCGACTTCCTACCTGGCCACGCTGCGCTGCGTCCCACCACGGCGACATAACTTGTCTGCGTCCAGTTTGCCGTGCGGGTGCTGGGGTCGCTGGGGCACGAATACATTGGGAGGGGCGTGGCCGACAGACCCTTGTTCTTCGGCCCGTCCCAAGGTTGGCTGAAGTCGTAAGCCTTGTATAGTGAATCCAATTCCAGGTAGGGCAGTATCAGCACCCGCCAACTGTGCATCGGCTTGCCGCTCTTGTCGGCGATGTATGCCGGAGGAAAACGACCATTCGCTTGATGATAGGCGTTTAACGCGGCCGCAATTTGGTACAGGTTGCTTGCGCATTGGGCTCGGCGCCCCGCTTGGTGGGGAGACTCGAAATCGGGCAAGAGCAGCCCAATCAGGCACATTAGGCACAACACGAGCAAGACAAGATACGCCAGCGACGACGGCGACTCGACATTATGGACGTAGACGGCCAACCCCACAACCAGACCGAAGACCACGATCCCCCATGCCCCGAACACGGCCAACGACGACCCCAGCAGCACGAACAGCAGCAACAGCGTCCGCAGGCTGAATTGGAAGCGGGGGCGTTGGGGCGGCGGTACGGCGGGTTGGGGTTGAGGGACGGTCATGTGGTGTTGCTTGTCGCCACCAGCTTGCATGCGGCAGGTGCCTCGATGTCGGCACTTGAGACTACGGTCGGTGTGGATTCTGCTTGGCGCGCATCGCGGTCAACAGCGAAAAGACCCGCTCCTGGGCGTCTGCTGTCTCCAGGCAGACCAGCAGATCGTTGCCACGAAACCATTGGTAAGTGCCGCCGTCCACGGCGGAGTGGGCCTTCTTGGCCGCGTCCTCGATCTGTCCCATAAGCGCCTCGCCGTCCTTTTCCTTGCCGGACACCAGGTCGCCGGTCCAGTAAACCACCACTTCCAAGGGGATGTCCTCGGGCTGTGTTACAAAGACGACTTCGTTCTGCACGAAAACAACCAGTTTCAGCGGCTTGAGGAGCGCGGCCAAAGCCGATCTCAGCGTGATGTCGGCCGCCCGTAGCGAAACCGGCGCGGCCATTGCAGCCCTCGTCGCCCCCCGCTCATTCAAGGCGAAGGGGTCGACGACGATTGGAACCGAGTGCCGTTTTGCCAGCATGGCCAAGACCTGGGCCAACGGCGTCCGGACTGCGTTGACAGCCGTCTTTTCCTCCAGCGCCTTGCGCAGCCGTTCTTCGTTTTCCACTTTCACCGGCGGACCCACGCGGAGCCGCTTGGCCCGCGTGCGGATAACCTGGCGCAGGGCGATGAATAGGTCTTCACACTCATCGTGGACTCGCGGCGTCTGCGGGAAGATGAACGTGCCGTGATCAGGTCTCAACCAGCATGTGGATGGGCCATTTCCATCCGCCCACGTCTTCTGCTCGATCGCCTCCATGGTGAGAGTTGCAAGAGATTCGTAGTCGACATCGGAGTCTTTTTCTCGGGTCGCGTTCGGCTTTGTAGCGACGAGGTCAAACACCTCGTGGCGGCCTTCCGTATCATCTTCTTCCGCCTTCTGCCACGTCGTCACCAGGATCGCGCCGTCCCGAATTGTCCAGTCGAGATTGTGATCTGCGGCTCGCGTCATGAGAGTTAATGCGGAGCGCAGCGTGATCCGCGGCGTCTGGAGCGTGACGGGCTGATTGGTCGGCATCTGATCTTCCGTCAGCGACTCCGTGTCCATGCGGATCGGAACCGCCTGCCGCCGTTTAATCTGCTTGAGGGCCCGATCGTAGGGCACGTCGTCGCAGTCGACCGCAACCAGCTCGTCAAGCGCTTTGCTGACCGCGACGGAAACCCTGCCGGTCACTTCGGTGCAGGCAGCGCGTCCTGCCACAACGACGATAAGCCAAAGGAGCGTGGTCCAGGCCAGCATCGTTGGGGCCAGCCGCTGGAGAGAAGACAACGCAAACGGGGCGTGTTGTGGTCGCCGATTCTCGAATCTGTCCATTGCGTCCTCGCGATAAGGCAGGTCAACAGTCGCCACGCTTGACGCCGCCCCTGCCACGGAATCCAGCGTCGAGGCACCTTCAGTTTTCCGCCGCAAGGGGGTACACCGCCACCCTACGCCAAGCTGTTGCTAAATGACCTTGCACGATTCCGGGGCGCATTGAAGCCCAACGCGCAAGCGAGGAATGTGTTTTCCAAGAGCTTCGACCCACAATCCTCGCTTGCGCGTCGGGCTTCTATGACCAGCTTCACTCCCAGAATCATGCAATGTCATTTAGCGACCCTCCGCGTCGGTCTTGGCGGCAATCTTGAACAGGGCCTCGCCGGTTGCCTTGCGGCGTTGCTTGATCGCCCCGTGGGAATCGGGCAAGCCGGCATCCTCGATTGTGACGCCAAAATCTACCCCTTCGCCGGATAGCCCACCGTTTGGGCATAGAGCACGTGTTGTTCAGGCCGCAGTTTCAACTCGGCGGCCAGGGCCGGCTTATTGCAATTATGGAACCACGCCGCCAGGCCTTGGGACGCTGCGAACAAATAGACGTTCCCGGCGATCAGTCCGGTGGCCACGTTGTAGTAGGACTTCTGAATCTCCGCGTCGCGCAAGCCCGGCTCCTGAAGCCTGGCCTTGCCGAACTTGGCGAGATCCGCGACGAACATCAGGTTCACCGGCGCCAGGGCAGCGGCCGCCCCGCGACCGCGGCCGCCCGCTTTCACGACTTTGGCCCGGTGGTCGCCGGCAACGACCGGCGCCAAGCGGTGGGGCGCGGCCTCGTAGAGGAAGATCCCTTCCGGCAAGGCCACGTAGAGGTCGATCTCCTGCGAGTTGCTGGCCGAGGCGGCGGTCCGGCCGATCTGCCCGAAAGGTCCCGTCTCCCGGTTCACTCCCCACGCCGCCCAGAGCAGGTTCGATAGCGTCTGGAGGGGGAGCTTCTCCGGGCTGACGTTGCGGTTGGTCTTTCGTTCCCAGAGGGCCGCCAACACCGACTTGCCGCCGTCCTTCTCCGGTTTCGGCAAGGTGATGGGCGGCAAGTTCGTCGTGGGCTGGGCGGGTTCCTCGGCGATGCCGGGCACTGCGTCGGCCAGCACGGTCAAGGCCGGCAACACTTTAATGAAAGTTCTGCGATCCATTCGATCCTCCGGTTCGATTGCCGACGTGGGAAGCCTGGGACTTGAATGTCCACCAGCCTACCCCGCGAAAAGCGACCTGGCAAGGGACGGGGATCGCTGGCGTCAATCCGCGGCTGGCGCATCCTGCGGTGATTTGCGCCGATGTCCAATTTTTTTCCATCGCCGGAACCTCTTGCGGGAAAGCCACTTGCGGCGGTCAGGCCGGCGTCAAACGATGAGCGCGGCGGAAAAAATCGTTGCCACCTCTTGACAAGTATTTAGAACTATGGATAATTACGGGTAATGAGTGAAACGATCCATTTGCCGGTGGGCAGCGAAGAGGTTGCAAGGCGGCAAGAGGTCCACCTCGAAAGACGCGAAGAAAGGAAATGACAGGAAGATGGACGAAAGGAAGATGGGAAGAAGAAAATGGAACTTATCTTCCTTTAGTCCATTTTCCTGCCATCAGTCTTTCCTGACGGCCACCACATTCGCCCCCTTGACCTTACGACCAGTTTCATGCCGAATTCTTGCTCTCCTTCCGTTGATGAGATACGCAATTCGCCAAGGAGTTGAAACGTGCGTTTTCCCAGCAGTTTTTTCAATGGTCACAAAGACATGTGCAATATCTATGGATAATACGTTCTACACCATGCGATGTACAAAAAGCCCGAAAAACGCGCGCAAGAGCTCGTTTTGGGCAAATCCGGGCAAAAACCCCCTGTCGGTGTTATGTTTGGCGGTTTGGGTGATTTGGCTTTCCGGGCTTGGATCCGCAAAGGCGGACCAATGTCCACCCTACGAAGAGATGGCGAAAGAAAGAAGGCAACGGCCTCGATTTGGACCACAACGTTGTGGACCAGATGGCCGGCTAAAGCGGGACTTTCTTGGCAGGAAGCCATTGGCAGATAAGCAGTTAGGTCGTTGTGAACATGGTCCACGAGAACCGAGCTGCTTTTCCGGCTGGGGAACCCTCGAATTCGCCGGCCAAGACCGCTTGAAGGTGGAGCTACGAACGGCGGGCCACTCGCCACGTTTTTGGCCAGCCATTAGAATGACCTGAACAACCGGAACAGTTATCCATGAATTCAGCAGAACCGCTCATCTGTAAGCTGCGCGAGAACATCGGCCGCGTGGTGTTGGGCCAACACGAAGTCGTCAGGCTCACGGCCGTAGCCCTCTTGGCTGGCGAACATGTCCTGCTGGAAGATGTTCCCGGCGTGGGGAAGACCCTGGTGGGCAAGGCCATCGCCCGCAGCCTGGCGAGCGAATTCCGCCGCATCCAGTTCACGCCCGACCTGCTGCCGGGCGACATCACCGGCAGCAGCCGTCTATAGCCCGGAGGCGCGGCAGTTCGCCTTCAGCCCGGGACCGATTTTCGCCAATGTCGTGCTGGCCGACGAAATCAACCGGGCCACGCCCCGCACGCAAAGCGCCCTGCTGGAGGCGATGAGCGAGCGGCAGGTGTCGGTCGACGGGCAAACCCACCCGCTGCCCCGGCCGTTCATGGTCATCGCCACGCAGAACCCCGTCGAGTTCGAGGGCACTTACCCCCTGCCGGAAAGCCAACTCGACCGCTTCCTCCTGCGGATCCCCATGGGCTATCCGTCGCGGGAAGTCGAATTGCAGGTCCTGACGAGCCATCGCGACGGCGAACCGGTCGATTCCTTGCAAGCGGCGCTCGATTGCCGGCAAGTCATTGAACTCCAGGATGCGGTCCGCCGCGTGGAGGTCGATGCCACGTTGAACGGCTACTTGCTGGACATCGTGCTGGCCACGCGGAGGTGCGAGGAATTGCACGTCGGGGCCAGCACGCGCGGGGCGCTGGCGTTGTACCGCGCGGCGCAATCGGCGGCCTTGATCGCCGGGCGCGAGTACGTCGTGCCCGACGACATCAAGAACCTGGCCGTGCCGGTGCTGGCGCATCGGGTGATCCCCAAGGGTTATCTGCACGGCGGCCAACGTCAGGCGGTGGAGTCGCTGGTCGAGCGGCTGGTGGAGGAAGTGCCGGTGCCGGCATAGAGCGATCATGAAACGACGTCGTTGGACGGCAATCACGCGAGTCGGCTGGCAATACCTGCTGATCTTCGCCTTGGTCTTCGGCGGGGCGTTGGTCAACGACGTGAACTTGCTGCTGATCCTCAGCAGCATGCTCGCTGGCCCGCTGCTGCTGAGCCGGCATTTGGCCTTGTTCACGCTCCGCGGCCTGGTGGTGCGGAGACGTTTGCCGCGGGCGGTCTGTGCGGGCGACTTGCTCGTGGTCCACGTGGCGATCTCGAATACCCGTCGGAGAGTGGGAAGTTGGATCCTGGTTCTGGAAGAACCGATTCGCCGGCTAACGGGCGGAGGGGAAGCCAAACGCAACGGACCGGTGAGCGAGGCCAGCGTGTTGTTTCCCTACGTTCCCGCCCGGCAAACCTGCAAAGGCGACTATCGCGGCCGGCTGATGCAACGCGGTCGATACCGCATCGGGCCGATGCGGGTCTCGACGCGGTTTCCCTTCGGGCTGTTCCGCTACTCGATGAATTGCAGCACGTCGGCCGTCTTGACGGTGTTGCCGCGGCTGGGCCGTCTGACGCAGAGTTGGAACGCCGTGCTGCACGAGTCGTTCGCCGGCAACGACCGCCGCGAACACCGCCCGGGGATCGAGGGCGATTTCTACGGGCTGCGGCCCTGGCAGCGGGGCGACAGCCGCCGCTGGATCCATTGGCGAACTTCCGCGCGGGCCGGCGGGGTGATGGTCCGCCAGTTCGAGCAGCCGCACAGCCGCGACGCGGCGATCGTGCTCGATCTCTGGCAGCCGCCGGCCCCGGAGGCGAGCGATGCGGAAAACGTCGAGTTGGCCGTGAGTTTTGCCGCCACGCTGGCGGCCGAGTTGTGCCGCAAGGGAAACAGCGATGTATTCTTGGTTGCCGCCGACGCCGAGCCGCGGATCACCGGCGGACCCGGCTCGACAGCCCTGTTACAAGACATGATGGAGCGGCTGGCCCTGATCGATGCCCAACCGCACGACCGCATGCCCGATCTGCTGCAACTGGCCGTCAACCAGGTCGAGCCTGGCACCGAGATCGTCGTGGTCGGCACGCGGCCGATCGATTTGTCGCAGCCGGACTATGCGGGCAAGTTGCCGGGCGAGGTCGCACGACGGATTTCCGGGCGCGGCCTGCGGATGATCGATACCTCGAACGTGAGCCTGTCCCGTTATTTTCAGGCGGAATAGAGTAGTCGGCACACTCCGCGTGCCGTTTTTCCGCACACGGCGTGTGCGGGCTACGTTGGAACTTTGGCCATGGAACTGAAGAACCTGCTATCCGTCGTCATCGCCGCGCTGACCGCCTTGGGCGCGATGCTCTTTGCCATGGGTTCGCAAAGCGCGTGGTTGGCGATGGCGTTGTGGATGGCGGCCGTCGTTTCGCTGGTGGTCACCGACTTTCTCGGGGCCGTGCGCGTGCCGCGGAAGCTGGCTTCCCTGTTGATGTGGGGGGTCCTGGCGATTTTTCTGCCGCAGTTCCTGGTGCAATCGAACCCGGACGCCAAGTTGCAGTCGGTGGCCGGCGTGCTCCTCTGTTTGCAAATCACGCTCTTGTTCCAGGAGAAGGACGCCCGCGTCTATGGCTGGCTGGCCGTGATGAGCCTGCTGCTGACCGTGGTGGCTGCCCGCTATAGCCAGGGTGTTGTCTTCGGCGGCCTGCTGATCGCCTATACGATCGTCGGCATCTTCGCCTTGTCGCTGCTGGTGCTCTATAGCCAATGGGGACAGCATGGCGGCGGTAGGGTCCGGCCGAAGAATAACTTCCCGGTTTTCCTCCTGGGGTGGCTGGTGGCTGAGCTTGCGAAGCCCCAGCTTATCCGGCGTCGGCTGGGGCTTCGCAAGCTCAGCCACCAGCCACCCCCGCTTAATTGCGGAAGTTATTTTTCGGCCGGTCCTAGGGCGGGCTTCGGCCCGCCGACCCCTAAAGGCGGGCTAAGGCCCGCCCTGCTTCCTGCGAGCGCACGTTGGCCGTTGACCGCCTGGAAAGCGAGTTTTACGCAGCGCCGGCGGGTAGCGGCCGGTCGGGAGTGGTGACCGAGTTGTTCGTCCGTCTGGCGTTGATTGCCGTCGGCGCGTTGCTCCTGGCGGCGATTATTTTCTCCACGGTGCCCCGCCCCCGGCTTTCCGCCTGGCGCGGAGACTCGCGGAAAACCGTCAACACGGTCGGCTTTACCGATCAGATCACGTTGGGAGGACTGGGCGAGACCATCGAAAGCCGCCAGGAAGTCATGCAGCTGAGGCTGCTGGAGAAGGCCACCCGCCAGGTTTATCCGATGCGCGACGAGGAGGTTTACCTGCGGGGTTCGATGGCCGCCTGGTACTCGCAGAACCAGTGGCGGCGCACTCCACCGCCAATTAACACGAAACCCGATCCGCGAGCGCTGCCGGACGACTCGCTGCCCGAACGCTTCGGTGCGGGCGAGGATGCGAGCGATCCGGTCTTCCGCGTCGGCCCTCCCGTCATGCAGCAGATGACCTTGGAACCATATCTCGGCAGTGACGACGTGTTCTACATCTGGCCGCTGGTGGAGCCCGTCGAAGGCGCTCTGCATTACAGCCGGCCCACCACGCGGTTGCTGCGGTGGCAGAGTTGGAGCGGCGAGCCCCGCGGCGGCAATTTCCGCTGCGAAGTCGAAACCAGCGGACTCGTGGACGGGCATCAGGAGCCGCTGATTCCGGCCAGCGAAGACGTCCTCGTATCGCCCTATTTGCAAATGCCCGGCCAGCCGTCGCCTTTGCCCCGGCTAACGGCCCTGGCCGCGCGATGGCTGAAGGAAAGCGGCTTGCCGCGGCGGGAACATTTCAAGATCGCCCGCTGGTTCGAGCAGCAGCTTTCCAGCTCCGGGCAGTTCCAATACACGCTGCAAGGACTGGAACGCGACACTTCGATCGACGCCATCGAAGACTTTGTTTCCAACCATCCCCGCGGACACTGCGAGTACTTTGCCACGGCCCTGGCCCTGATGCTCCGCAGCCAAGGAATACCGTCGCGGGTCGTGTTGGGCTATCGTTGCGACGAGTGGCACGAGGACCAGCAGTGCTACCAGGTCCGGCAGTTGCACGCGCATGCCTGGGTCGAGGCATTCCTGGCGCGCGCGCAGATCCCCGAGGCGCAGCGGCGCGGCGATCCGATTCGCCGCTGGACGCACGGCGGGTGGCTGCGATTGGACGCGACGCCGGCGGGCGAGTTGGGC
The DNA here is from genome assembly GCA_963779975.1 of uncultured Planctomycetia bacterium. Taxonomy (GTDB): domain Bacteria; phylum Planctomycetota; class Planctomycetia; order Pirellulales; family Thermoguttaceae; genus JANXQG01. The sequence goes on from CAWAAL010000011.1 coordinate 51,024, forward strand.
ACGCAGGCCGCGGATCGCACGACGTGGGGCGCCTGGCAGGAACGCTGGCACGGCCTGCAGCATTCCTGGGAGAAGTACGTCGCGGACATGGACCGCGTCAAGCAGCGCGAATCGGTCTATGAGCCGATTTCGCGGGCAACGCGAAACCTTGCCAGCAAGTTGTTCAATCCCCGCTGGTGGCGAGAACTTGCGGCGGCGCTGTGGGCCTCCTTGGCCGCGACGCTCCGAAGCGGTATCATGGGATGGCTGTTCGTCGTGGTCGTATTGATCGCGGTCGTGCTCGTGGCGGCAGTGGTCGGATGGTGGCTCGTGCGCGGCCTGGGACGGCTCTGGCGGAGGTTCTCCGGGGCAGGCGGCAGGCGGCAGGCGGGCGCACGGAGTTCGATCGAGTTCTACCACCGCTTCGAGCAGATCGTGGCACGCTTCGGCTGGCAGCGATCCTCCGGGCAGACGCCCCGCGAGTTCGCCCGCGACGTCGGCGCTCGGCTGGCCGCGGTCAGCGGGCGGGGCGAGCTGTGCGTGCGGGCCGTGCAGGTGGCCGAGGCATTTTACCGCGTCCGCTTCGGCCGGCACGTGTTGGATGAATCGGCCGCGCAGACCGTCGAGCAGGCATTGGAGGAATTGGGGAGCATACTGACATGAAAATCGGTTTGGTTGGATATCAAGGTTCCGGCAAGAGCACGGTCTTCGAGTGGATGACGGGCCAGAGGCCCGATCCGGCCTTGGGTCACACCGCGCAAAGCGCGATGGCCGTGATCCCGGAGTCGCGGGTCGAGGGACTTTGCCGGATCTATAAACCGAAGAAAGTGACGATGGCTTCGCTGGAACTCGTCGACACGCCGGGCCTCAGCCGCAGCCACGAGGGCAGCGCCGCCCGGCTGGCGCTGATCCGCGAGGCGGGCTGCCTGGTGCAGGTGATCGACGCCTTCGGCCGCACCGATCCGAAGACCGACCTGGAGACCTTCGACGCCGACCTGATCCTGGCCGACATGGAGATCGTTTCCAACCGCATCACGCGGGTCGAGGAGTCGTTGCGCAAGCCGCTGCCCAGAGTGGAGCACGAGATCCTCCAGCACGAGGAGGCCACGCTGAAGACCGTGCTGGAAGCCCTGGAGCGCGGCAAGCCGCTCCGCGAAAGCGACATGACCGACGACCAGCTCAAGGTCACGCGTTCGTTCCGCCTCTTCGGCGAGAAGCCGCGGGTGGTGATTTTCAACACGGCCGACGACGAAACCCGGCCCGAGCGGTTCACGTCGCTCGGCACGCCGGAAACGCCCGTGCTGGCCGTGCCCGCCGGGCTGGAGTTGGAGTTGGCCAAGATGAGCCCGGCAGATCGGGCCGAGTTCCAGGCGGAGATGGGCGTCGGCGGCACCGATCGCGACGCCATGATCCGGACGTTGCTCACGGCTTCCCGCCAGCGGCTGTTTCTCACGGCCGGCGAGAAGGAGGTCCGCACTTGGTTGCTCCACCAGGGCGGCACCGCCCTGGACGCGGCCGCTTCGATTCACACCGACCTGGCCAAGGGGTTCATCCGCGCCGAGATCTTCGACTATCGCGATTTGATGAGGCTCGGCAGCGAGCGCGAAGTCAAGGCAGCGCACCTCGTGCGGCAAGAGCCGAAGGCGTATGTCATCCAGGACGACGACATCCTCTTCATCCACTTCAGCAAGTGAGAGGTTATTCGGAAGGTTCCGGCGACAAATCGTTGCTCATGGCTTCGCGGCCCCTGGCGGCGGGATCCTGCGGACGTCCAGCGATGGTCCGGCGTCGAGACCTCCGTGCACCGCCGCATACTGCACGAGCCGCGCGACCTTGTCTTCCGCAGTTGGTTCGCCCGAGGCGGCGTTCCCGCTGGCAAGACCCCATATTATCCGCGTGCCCGCACGAGTGTAAAGTTCATACTGCAGCCCTGACCCGCAAGCGAGTGCCCCGTCCTGCTCCGCGACTGCCTGCGGCCCGCGCGCTGCGCCCGCCCGCGCGCCCGCGGAGCAGTCCGCCGCGGAAGTCCGCGCCGCCGTCTGAATGCGATAGAGCTTGAGTTGCTGCCAGACGGGCAAGAGGGCCGCGGCAATCGCCGCGCCGTCGACCACGCGGACGTCGCCCCAGGGATGTCCCACGGGCTGGATCGGCCGATGATCGATGCCCGACATGCAGGGGTAAGACTCCTTCTGCTTCTGCGAAAAGTCGTCGCCGGGAAGCCAAACGCCTTCGCCATCGACGGGCAGGAGATCGATCACGGAACCGTTGGCAACCTCCACCATGCAGACGGGCCGGCGATAAACGATGTCGGCATGCACCCGCGCCCGGCGCGCTTCGTGACCGTCGCCTTGGCAACCCAGGGGTGGAGCATGAAGGCCATGTAAATCCGCTGCGACAGTCCGTCGTCGAGGCTCGACAGCGGCCGGTCGGGCGGACAGGCCGTGCGGAATGCCTCGGCGCGAACGTCGCTACGGACCCATTCGGGCTGAGGGGTGATGGTGATCTGCTGGGCGGTGAGCAGGTAATCGGGGGACGCCTCCACGTGTTTTTCCACGTGCCGCCAGACCGCCCAGGCGCCGCCGGAGAAGACCGCCACGACCAACACGGCCAGCGTGCAAGTACGGCCCGGCCCGAACAACATCGCGATCGTCTGCCGCAACCAAGGCGGCACGCCGATCATGAGTACATGGTGCCCGACGGGTTTCTTCTTCACGGAGTTTGCTGTCTTTGCCGGGCTCACCAGATTTCGACTTCCAATTCCAGCCGGACTTGCATGCGGTCGTTGACCTGGCCACGCACCAGGTCGATCAATCGCAACACGTCCTGGCTCGTACAATCGGGCTCCGCGACAATGAAGTTCGCGTGTCGCTCGCTGACGACCGCGCCGCCGATGCGGGTGCCCTTCAGGCCGGACGTTTCGATCAACTCACCGGCGCTGGTTCCGCGGGGATTCTTGAAGATGCACCCGGCGCATTGGTGTCCCATCGGCTGGTTGGCCCGTTTGATGATCCACTGCTTCTGCATGCGTTTGGCCAACTCGCGGGGATCGTCTTCGTCCAGCGCGAGCGTGGCTTCAAGGATCACCGTCTCGTCGAGGCTACTCTCGCGATAGGCGAAGACCAGGTCGTCTCGCGTGCGCTCGATCGTCTCCCCGGCCGCGGTAATCACGGTCGCCGCGGCGGTCCACTGTCCGATGTCGCCGCCGTGTGCGCCGGTATTGCCGTGCAGGGCCCCGCCGACCGTGCCCGGGATGCCGACAAGCATTTCCAGCCCGGCCAGGCCGTGGTGAACGCACGTGGTGACCAGGCGTCCGAGATTCGCGCCGCCGCCCACGGTGACCCGCTGGCCGTCGAGTTCGATCCGGCCGAACTCCAGCGACGTCAGCCGCAGGACCAGTCCCGGCACGCCCTCGTCGCGGACGAGGATATTCGAGCCTTGGCCGAGCACGCGAACGTTGACCCCTTCTTCGTGGCTGCGATTGAGCAGGCCGATCAACTGATCGGGATTTTCCGGTTCGGCGAAGTATTCCGCCGGCCCGCCCAATTGAAACCAGGTATGCATGGCTAGGGGTTCACCCTGCCGCACGATGTTCTCGAAACCAGTCCATGAGGCCATAACTAATCCTGTCTGCTCCCCGGTTGTTTCTCCCGCCGACATTATACGCCCCGCCCCCGAGGAGCAGTCCGATATCGCCCGCCCCCATGACGACCAATACGTCGCCAGGAGTCAATTGCGTCTGGAGGAATTCCTGGATATCCACGGGGTCGTGCAAGCCGGGCACGTCTTGTCCCAAGGCCCGCGTCCGCGCGGCGAGGTCGGCGGCCGTAATCTCGCCAGGTTGGGGGGGACCTTCTCGGGCACGAAAGATGTCGGCTATCAACACCCTCTCGGCATTTTGCAGGCTCAAGGCCAGTTCGTCCAGTAGACGTGCCGTTCGCAACGCTTGGTGGGGTTGAAACAGGCAGCAAACCCGCGCGCCCGGAACGACTTCGCGAATGGTTTGCAGGGTGGTCGAGATTTCCGTGGGGTGGTGCGCGTAATCGTCCCAAAAACAGACCCCGCCCGCCGTTCCCAGTGGCTCCAAGCGGCGACGCAGACCGCAAAAACGTGAAAGTCCCGCGATGATTTTTTCCGGCGGCACTCCGCGACCCGTACCCACAAGTGGGTACCCGCCGGGTGCCTCGGCCGCCAGAGCGGTGGCGGCCAAGGCGTTCAGCACGTTGTGCCTGCCAAATACGGAAAGCTCGATCCGGCCTAGCTTTCGGCCGCGACACACGAGATCGAAGCCATATCGCCCTCGTTGGCTCTGCACGTTCACAGCCAGCCAGTCGGCCTGCCCGGCCTGCCCAAAAGTCTCGATCCGGCAGCCGGCCGCGCCGGCAACTCGCTGCACAGCCGCATCATCAGAGGGCACGATCAGGCGGCCATCGGCCGGCAGCAGCGCCGCAAAGCTGGCAAAGGCTGATTCGAGGGCCTCGCGCGAGTCATAGCAGTCGAAATGATCGGGCTCGGTATTCAGGATCACCGCGTCATGGGGGCGAAGGTTCAGGAAATTCCGGCGAAATTCGCAGGCCTCGACGAGGACGACATTTCCGTTGCCCGCCCGGCCGCCGTATCCTCCGTTTCTGGGTTCGGCGCCATAAATCACCGTAGGATCACAGCCGGCGGCCGCGAGGATTTCGGCAGCCATTGCCGTGGCAGTCGACTTGCCGTGGGTTCCGGCGATGGCCAGTCCACAGCGCCCTTGCATCAGCAGGCCAAGCATTTCGGCATAGCTGAGGACAGGGATTCCGAGTTCTGCGGCCCGACACAACTCGGGATTGGCGGCCGAAATGGCACTGCTATGAATCAGGCACTCGACATCAGCATTCACTTGGCAAGCCGCATGCCCGGAAAAGCAACGGATTCCCGCCTTCGTGAGGGGATTGTCCCGGCCGATCGATGGGTCAGAACCGCTTAGCCGCCAACCTTTCTCGAGCAGGACCCGCGCCAAAGCTCGCATGCCCGAACCGCCGATGCCAACGAGGTGTGCCCGCCGACCATGACCCAGAGTACTGGGTGCCCCGCCCGTCTGCTCACATTCCGGAATCGATGCCGGGCCGGCCGTACATGGTGCCCGGGGACTGGTTTCAAGCCGTGAATGAGAATTTGTCGTGAAAAACGGATCAGGCAACAAACCTCTTGGCACTCGACCTGGTTTTTGAAACAAGTTCTCAGGATTTTCCATGGCATTTGCGGTGAGAATTGTCAAAATCCTCTTCCCACCCCCTTGCAAGCGGTCATTCGAAACATCAGACTAACGGAATCTCTTCGGCAAAGCGAGCCGTAATGAGAGAGCGTTGAAACAAAACGGTTTTTTGAGGTTTGATTTATGGACCAGAGAATCTGCACGGGATCCTCGTTTGGGCTCCGCTCGGTGCGTGAGGCCCAACGGGACCAGCGGCAGGTTCAAAGCAAGGAGTTCATCGAATGAGATTGTTTGCAGGAATTTTCGCGATGGGGTTGGCTGTCGTCCTGATGGGATGTGGCGACGATGGGGCGGACAAGAAGGCCGACTCTGCCAAGGCGGCCGCCAAGAAGTCTGCCGATGAAAAGGCTGCCGCGGAGAAGAAGGCTGCCGCGGACAAGAAGGCCGAGGAGGACAAGGCCGCCGCCGACAAGAAGGCTGAGGAGGAGAAGGCCGCCGCCGACAAGAAGGCCGCTGAGGACAAGGCCGCCGAGGACAAGGCCGCCGCCGACAAGGCTGCCGCTGACAAGAAGGCTGCTGATGAGAAGGCCGCCGCCGAAAAGGCCAAGCCTGAAGTCAAGCCGGACGCGCCCATGCCTCCCGACACCAAGAAGCCGGACGCGGCCAAGCCCGACGAAACCAAGAAGCCGGATGCGGCTAAGCCGGCCGAGACCAAGAAGCCCGACGCGGCCAAGCCCGACGAATCCAAGAAGCCGGAAGCCAAGTAGGCTGACGACAAGCAATCCTCTCCATGAAAACCGGGACGGGCTACCCTTGGCCTGCCCGGTTTTTGCTTTTCCATGGAATCAGGATACGCGTAGGACGGATTGTCAATCCGTCCTGCACTGCGCAGCAGATGGCAGATTGTTCTTTTCCGCGGCCTGCCTCACTCTCCAGTATTCCGGTCTTGGCATTGACTTGAACCCGAGATGGAACATCGTCAAGAGCGCCACACAAAACAGTACGCCACAGCCCAATCCAATCAGTGCCCCATAGCAAAGCCCGCTGGCCGCGGCCTGGAAGTTGAGATAGAACGCCTCGGCGACGCCCCCGCAAACGGCGGCAATGATGGCATCGCTGGGCAAGGCGAGAATACTCGGCCGCTTGATGTTCAGACGCAACCGTGCAAGCAATCGCCACGCAACAATCCCCAATCCCGCGCCGATAAATGCCACCAGCATGGCGCCGAAGATGGCCCCGTAGACGACGCCAAAGGTGAACGCGACGAAGGTTAGTACGAATCGTATGCCCCAGAGCGGGTGTTTTCGTTCGCTTCTTGCTGCGTCGATTGCCATGGCGAGCCCAAACACAGCGGCGCCGATTCCGGCCGTCCACCTGGTCCAGGTCATGGCGGCAAGCGCCGGCCCCAAAAACTGCGCCAACCGAAGTGTAGAAACCGACAAGGTGCAATATCCCCGCCGTGAGACTGATCGCGGCCGCCTGTTCGGGAATGTCCGAGTCTTCCTCTTCCGGCTCGTCGCCAAGTTCGTCTTCGTCAGCATCCTCCTCGTCGTCAAAATCGTCGTCGTCGAGGTCTTCGTCATCCGGGTCTTCGGAAAGATTACCACAGAACCACTCGGAATAATCATCAATGAGTTGATAGTTCGGACTCGATCGGCGGATCTCAAGATTGGCGAGCGCCACGATCTCTTCCGTTTCGCCCCTGCGGATCTTGCAAAGGATGCCATCGAAGTCATCCCAGCCCATTTCCCGGTCCAGGGCAACGACCTTCACGATCCGCGAAGACGCTTGGAACGAATCGACCTCCGACCAATACTTCGCATCCATCGGCAGCGACAACCTGCGAACGAGATGGTCGTAATAGGTGTCCAGCGACTCCTCGTCCGCATGGGGCAGAAAATCATCGGCGGTCAGCCCGAAAACCATGCGGACGCGATCACCTTGATTACCCGCCGACAGCGGTCGGGGTGTAATTTGCGTGGGCTGTTGGATGGCAAGGGGTCCGCCCGAATCCAGTTCCAGATCGGTCTCGCCGAGCCAGTATTCTTCGAATTCTGCTCCCGCGATTGCGCACCGCTGTTTATAAATCGGATGGATACTGGCCAGCGTTTTCCGACTCCATCGCACCAGGCACAAGCCGCGTCGATCGACCTCTGCGATCGTTCCGGCCCATCCCCCCAGAGGCATATCGGGATATTCCTCATCCAGAACGTCGTGTCGAACCCGGACGTGTTCCCCGACCTTGAACCTGGCAGGGGCCTTCGGCTTGCGATTTTTTCTATGCTTAGGCATTACCATCGCCCTGCCTGACGAAATACAAGACCATATACAAATTATCGCGAAAATGGAAAAGAACGACAAGATCAGTCGGGAGGGCGGCAACGTCCGAATATGATCTTGCAGGCCTCGCGTTCCCTACCGGGGCAGAAAAATGGAGAACGTGCTGCCCTGGGCCGGAATGCTTTCGACGGCCGTTCGCCCGCCATGGAGTTGAACGATGTGCTTGACGATGGCCAGTCCGAGCCCAGTGCCGCCCGACTCGCGGCTTCGCGACTTGTCGACGCGATAGAACCGCTCGAAGATCCGCGGCAAATGCTCGCGGCTGATGCCGCAACCCTGGTCGCGGACGCGGATCTCGATCTCGCACTCGCCGGCCAGGGCCGATACTTCCACGGTCTGGCCCGGCGGGCTGTAGGCAATGGCGTTCTCGACAAGGTTGACCACCGCCTGCTCCAACAGCGAGGCGTTCATCGTGGCCGTGAGGTCGGCAGGGCAGGTCAACTGGACTTGCATGTCCTTTTCTGCGGCCTTCGCGCCGCAGTCGGCAACGGCCGCTTCCAGCACGCCGCGCAGCGATCCCTTGGCGAGCACGTTCTGGTGCCTTTCCCCTTCCTGTTCCACGCGGGCCAGCATGAGCAGGTCTTCGAGGATGGCATGCAACCGCTCGGTGTGCTTGGCCACGATCTTGAGGAACTTCTCCCGCTGTTGGGCATCGTTCATCGCGCCGTCCAAGAGCGTCTCGACATAGCCCTGGATGGAAGTCACCGGCGTTTTCAGCTCGTGGGAAACATTGGCCACGAAATCGCGGCGGATGCTCTCCAGCCGCTTCAGGCCAGTGACGTCGTGGATTACCAACAGGACGCCGTTGCGGCCTTCGCGAGCCTCGCCGAGGACGGTGCCGTGGGCGTGCAGGAATCGCGGTCCGCGGTCGCGCAGCGCGATCTCACCTTCGACCGGCTGCTGCGCGGAGATCACGGCGGCCACGAGCTTTTGGAGATCGATATTGCGGACGATCTCCGGCAGCGTGCGGCCTTCCGCCCGGACGGCATCGACGCCCAAGAGGCGGGCCGCGGCCCCATTCATGTGGAGGAGACGCTCGTCGGCATCGATGGCCAGGACGCCTTCCACCATGCTCGAGAGAATGGCGTCGCGCTCGTTCCGCTGCCGCACGACCGTCGTGAGCTTGTCTTCCAACTCGGCGGCCATCTTGTTGAGCGTCTCGGCCAGGCCGCCGATCTCTTCGGAGTTGGCGGCGAAAGCCGATGGCCCCGGTCGCCACGGGCAAACCCTTCGGCGTCGCGACGGAGTTCTTCCAGGGGTTTGACGAAGCGGCGGGCGATGACCAGGCTGACAACCGCCAACAGCACGGCCACCAGGAGGCTTGCCGCGAGGATGTGGCTGAGAATCTCCCAGAGCGCGTGATCGATCGCGGAAAGTGGAACGGCCGCGCGCACCACCCCCAGCGTTTGACCGTGGTCGCGGGCCGCCACGGCCACATAACGCATGGTCTCATGCAGCGTCTGGCTGGGACGAAGGGAGACACCCACGCCCTTGTCCTCGTTCAGTGCGTCGGCCACCTCCAGCCGGGCGCCGTGGTTGTCCATTTGCTGAGGCATTTCTAGCGAATCGCCCACGACCTTGCCGTCGGGTAGGACGACCGTCAGTCGCGTGGAACTGCTTTTGCCAAGTTCTTTGCACAGGGCATCGACTTCGGCATAGTTCTTGGTCGCCAAGAGCGGGACCATCTGGCCCTCAGCCAGGCGGGCTCTCGATTCGAGGTCCTCAGCCGTGCGGGCGACGTAGAACCGCCACAGCGAGAACGAGGCGTCCAACGCCACCGCGGCCAGCGCTACCAGCGCAATCAGGACCGTGGCCGGATAAAGTTGCCAGAACAAACGTCGTTTGCGCATATACTTCTCGGAAACATCTTCATGGTTAGAAAGATGTTAGCATTTCATGAGCTTCTTGTCAAACGGGGGGGTCTGGAGTGCTGCGATAGAACGTCGATTTTCCCTGCGATCAGCGATCGCCTAATTGACCCCGAGCCTCGACCATCGTCCCTTGTTTACTCTGCCAGCGGTGGCAGTTCTTCGCTTTCCCCTTTCACCGGCGGGAATAGGACTCTCAACAACGGCGGCGCAATAAATGTGGTGACCATGACCATGAGCGCGACGGCACTGAAGAGGGCCGAGTCGAAGACCTTGGCCTCCTTGCCCATCTGGGCGAAGATCAGGCCGACTTCGCCCCGCGGCACCATGCCGACGCCGATCACGGCCTTCTTGCCGCGGAACCAGAACGGGACATACCCGGCGGCGAACTTGCCCAACACGGCCACGACGATCAAGAGCCCGCCGACGGCCAGCATCGTCCAACCGTCGGCATCCTGGGGCGCGAAGGTTCGGACATCGACCGACGCCCCCACGACGACGAAGAAAATGGGCACGAAAAAGTGCCCCAACGGGACAATCGCCTTCTCAACATCGTGGGACTGCGGTGTGCGCCGAAGCAGCAACCCCGCGGCAAAGGCCCCGATGATCGAGGCCGATCCGGCCATTTCCGCACCCCAGGCCAGACCGAAAGCCAGGAAGAGGGCGAAGGTCGTCAACAAGCCCGGCACGTTTTGACGACCAAGCCAGCGAGCCACAGGCGGCACGAGGAAATTACCGACCACGAGCGTGCCGATGAGGAAGCCGAACGCCAGGGCCGTGATGCCGGCAACGTTGCCGATAGTCGGCTGATGCCCTTCGGCCAGCCCGCTAACCACGGTCAGGATGATCAGGCCCAGAATGTCGTCGATCACCGCCGCGCCCAACACGATCCGGCTTTCCGGTTCGTGCAATCGGCCGAGATCATTGAGCACTCGGGCCGTAATGCCGACGCTGGTGGCGGTCAGGGCGGCGCCGGCCACGATGCAGGTCGTGCTTTCCATGCCGAAGCAATGACATACGGCGTATCCTCCGGCAAAGGGCAGCACCACGCCGGCAACGGCCACCGCAGTTGACGACGCACCGGTCCGCAGCAGTTGGACAAGGTCGGTTTCCAACCCAATCTCGAACAAGAGAATGACCACGCCGACTTCCTGCAAGAAATGCAAGACGACGTACTGACGGGCGTCGCGATCGCTGGGGATCAGGCCCAGGACGGAAGCCCCCAAGAGAACGCCCGCCAGAAGCTCCCCCAGCACCGCCGGTTGGCCGATCCAGCGGGCCGCAGAGCCTAAGAGCCGCGCGGCAACGAGCACGATTGCCAGGATGCCGAGCAGTTGAGCAACTTGATGTGAGTCCATGGCCGGTTCCGTGGAGAGTTTACGATTGGAGGTATTCTAGTCGCTTTGCGAAGGAAACTGAAGGGACAATTTGGAGTGTGAGAGCTTGCCACCGCACTCCAAAATCCCGCAATAAACCATTACAATGCGAGCCATGTCCCCAGTCCGCAGCTATATCCTCTTGGCCACGTATCAGGGCGAAACCTACCTGCCCGAGTTGCTGCAAAGCATTCAAACCCAGTCGCATTCCGACTGGACCTTGCTCGTCCGGGACGACGGCAGCAGCGATGCCACGCGGCAAATCCTGCACGAGAGAGCCCAGCGGGACCGACGGATCGTCATCGCCCAGGACGATGGCCGGCGACTGGGCGCAATAGGGAACTTTGCTTGGCTTCTGCAAGAGGCATGGCAGGTCGGGGCCGAATATGTCCTGCTGGCCGATCAAGACGACATCTGGCACGCCGACAAGGTCGCCCGACAAGTGCAGGCCCTGCGGGACGCCGAGGTCGGCGCCGGGCAAGAGATCCCGCAACTCGTCTTTTGCGATGCCGCGGTGGTCGATGCCCAGCGGCGGCCCGTGCATGCGTCGTTCCTGCGACAGAACCGGTTGCCTTATCAGTTCTGGCCAGCCGTTGAAGACGCTCTTGGGCCGCAGCTTCGTGCTGGGGTGCGCATGTGGCATAAATCGCGCCCTGCTGGAACTTGCCTTGCCTCTGCCGCAAAGAGTGGGAGGCGCACGCCCCCTGCGACCCCGCAACATCCCTCGACGCCGTCGCAGGGGGGGGGCCGGCCTCCCACTCTCTCGCGGTGGTTTCACACGATTGGTGGCTGGCACTCTGTGCGGCAAGCGCGGGCCGGATTACGTGCCTCGACGTTCCTGCTGACGGGGGCTGGTGGTGGCGGCGCCGGCGGCGCGGCGTAAGGCAGCACGTCAGCAGGCCCTTGCTGGAATATCGCCGTCATGCGGCGAACGCCAGCCAGTCGGCCTTCTGGAACGTATTACACGGCAGTCGGGGAGGATGGCGGCGGCGTTGGGAGATTGGCTGGAAGGACTTCTTGCGGTCGCTCGAACAGGCCAAGGCATTGCGCGATCGACTATGCGAGCGCGGTAGTCGCCGCTGGCGAGCAAGGGGAGTTGCTCGAAGCCTTCTGTCGGATCGTGGAACAGCCCGGCCGATGGCGGAGGATTTGGGATTTGCACCGCTTGGGCGTGCCGGCGATCGGTTGGCCGCGGCGGCAATTGTTCGATTGGTGCCTGTTCATTTCATCATCCCCAGCAGGCTCTGAAACGTGAACGTCGCCTTGAAGCGGCGGTCGAGTTCCTTGGCCTTCTCGTGCAAGGCGGCCGGTCGTGACCCGCGTCTTGTCCCACGTGCAGACGACGATCATGTTGGGGGTCGGGGCCTTGAACGTATAGGCCTGGGGGTAAGCGCTGCGGATGGTGGCCAGGTCGTCGTTGGTGCCCGGGTGGATGTTCAAATTGATGACCACGATGCCGTCCGGCGTGAGATGCTCGCGGAGGCCCTTGTAGAACTCGACCGTTTTCAGCCGCAGCGGCTGGCCCGTGGCGTCGGTCTTCTCCGAAGGCTTGAGGAAGGCGTCCATGTAGATCACGTCGTAGCGGGTCGTGTTCGTCTTGAAGTACTTGAAGGCGTCTTCCGTGATGATGTTCGTGTTCTTCCGCGTGCGGACGTCGAAGTACTTGTCGGCCAGTTGCACGACCTTCTCGTCGATCTCGACGGCGTCGACCTTGACCTCCGCGTCGTAGTGTTCGTAGAAGTGGACCATGGCCCCGCCGCCAAGGCCGACGATCAGCACCTGTTTCTGCTCGGGCATGAAGAAATAGCTGGCGAACATCAGGCGGCTGTATTGCGTCACCAGCTCGTAGGGCTGCTTCATGTTCCAGGCGGTCTGGATCTGCTCCACGCCGTTGTCGCGGACGAAGTTCATCGACCGCATGTTGCCCTGGCGGCGGATGCGGATGTGCGAGTACTCGCTCTTGGACTTCGGCCTCGATCGCGCCCGTGCCCAGACCGGCCGCGGCAGCATGCGGCCAGGGAGACAGTGCGGCCAGAACCAACAGAGTGGCGAAACTCTTCTTCACGGAATGACCTCGCGAGCATGGTAAATGACGAAATCCGAATGACGAAACGGTAAAGGAAACACCTTGAAAAATCCGCTTGTCATTCGTCATTCGACTGCTGACGGGCTGTCCAGGCCGCGCCGCGCGGCCGCTAGGCCCCGTCAGCAGGAGCTTTATCATTCCCTCCCTGCAATCTACGCCATGGGCCGGCAAAATTCAAACGTCATTGTACCTTCCGCAGCCGGCCGGGCTGGAACTGGTGATCGGCGGTGAAGAGGCGGCGATAACCCAGCAGAACGACGCTGAACGTGCTCAGCGCCGTGGCCGCCGCCATGAGGAACATGATCATGATCTGGTAGCGGGCGGCCTGGCCGGGGTCCTGGCCGGCAATCATCTGTCCGGTCATCATGCCGGGCAGGCTGACCAGTCCGGCGACCATCATCGTATTGATGGTAGGGACCATGCCGACGCGGACGGCCTGCTGCGACGGCCCAGCGGCCCGACTCCCAGCGGGTGGCTCCCAGGGCCAGCAGGGTCTCGACCTGGTCGCGCTTGGAGGCCAACTCGTGGGCCAGGCGGTCGAGGCTGAGCGAAACGGCGCTGATGGTGTTGCCCAGGATCATGCCCAACAGCGGGATGGCGTAGCGCGGATTGTACCACGACGGGTGTTCCGCCGCCCCTTGGACCTGCACGATGCCGAACAGGGCGATGGCCGTCATCAGCCAGCTCGTGGCCCACATCGAGATGATGCTGTCGATCCAAATGCCGTCGTAGCGGCGGTCGTTCCGCCGCACGGCCGAGATGCCGGCAATGAGCGTCATGGCCGACATCATGGCCAGCACGAAGTACCAGGCCCGCCCCGGTTCGAAGAGCCATTTCAGCACGTAGCCGATCAACAGCAGTTGGGCCGTGGTGCGGACGGCCGCCAGCAAGAGCCGCCGGCCCAGGCCCAGGCGGAGCGCGGCCGAGATCGACGGCGCTGATCAGGATCAGCGACACGGCGACCGACAATTGCCAGGCGGTAAGTTCGATAGGTTGTTGCATGGTGACGGTCTTTCCGCACGACGGACTGCTGACGGGCTACTCCAGGCCGCGCCGCGCGATGCCGCTAGCCCCCTTCAGCGGAGCGTGAGGAGTACGTGTGAGCCGCCCGGCTTCCATGCGGAGGGCGGTGCGGCCGACGCGCTGGGCCTGGGCCTCGTTGTGGCTGACCCAAATCATGGCCCGGTCGCGCGTTCTGGGCCAGCCAGCGGTCGATCAATTGTTCGACGGCCGTCGCGGTCGGGCCGTCCAGGGCGGCTGTCGGCTCGTCGAGGAGCAAGATCGTGGGATCGAGTTGCATCGCCCGAACCAGGGCCGTGATCTGGATTTCGCCGCCGGAGAGTTCGGCGACCTTCTTCTCCAGGAAGGCCGCGTCGCGTTCCAAGGCGGAAAGCAATTCGACCACCCGGCGACGATCAAACTTCCGCTGTCGATGAACATTCAAGGAATAGGGTTTGCGCAAGGCGGCCTCCACCGTGTCTTCAATCAAGGCCGCTCGCTGATGGAGGTAGATAACCGACGCTCTGTAGCGGGGTATCGCATCGTGATGGATGGCCTGGCCGCGGTAGCGAACTTCGCCCCGATCGAGCGGATCCAACCGCGCCAACGCCCGCAATAGCAGCGTTTTCCCTGCTCCCGAGGGGCCGGTCAGCACCAGGCGCGTTCCCGGCTCGATCGCCAGGGTAACGTCGTCCAACAGCCAAGCCCGGCCATCCGGGTGACGGCGGCCGACATGATCGGCTTCAAGGATCGCGCCCTTGCGTGGCATAGATGGTTTGATTCAGGTCTCCCAGATCTTGTCGCACTGCGGCGGGAATGAGACAATATCAGTTTACAACGATCGGCGTCAGACTCCAACGGGTCTGCCGCAGGGCCCCGGAGTCGACAAAACATGAAGGTTGTGCCCTTGGACGACAAAGTGGTGATTAAGCGGCTCGATTCCGCAGAAATGACCGCGGGTGGGATCGTGTTGCCTGACCGGGCACGAGAGCGGGGACTGAACCAGGGTGGGCAGCAGGGACGGGTCTTGTCGGTAGGCGACGGGCGGTTGCTCTCTTCCGGCAGACCGGGCCCCTCACCAGGTCAGCGAGGGCGATCGAGTCCTCTTTCAACAGTGGGCCGGCGCCGAAGTCGTGATCAACGGACAGGAATTGCTGATCCTCAGCGAGGACGAGATCCTCGCGATCATGAAATAGCGGGCACCATGTACCGCTGGCCCGGCATCGATTGCGGAATTTGATCAGACGGGCCGGACTGGTCGTTCACGTCCCGCGGTGGCGCTCCGGGGCCGCGTCGCGGCGGGCGGGGTTATTAAGCGGAACCGAGATCTTGGGCTCGGCGGGATTCATGCCCTTGGCGGGCGCGACGATCGGCTTGTCCTCCACCAGCCGCCGCAGGAGCGCAAAGAGCACGTCATAGCGCGCGCGTTCCGCCGGGCCGGGAGTGTGCCAGCAGTCGTTGCCCAGGTTCTTGTCGTTGAACATGTTGCCGAAGCTGATGGCCATCACCACACCTTTGCCGCAGGGGACGACCGCACAAACCGTCCGCTCGCCATTCAATGTGCCGACACTCTGGCCGCCAATGACTTCCCATGCGAAGTCGACCTGGTTGCGCGGCCAAGGCTCCACGAGCACCAGTTCGCCCTGCCACGACATGGTGTAGTTCAGCGAAAGTCCAAAGGGACGCAAGATCTGATTGGATGTCGACGGGACTTCATTCACGCCCGCGTCCATCACCAGCAGCCTTCCGCCGCCGTTGACGTACTCGGCCAGCCGTTTGCGAAACGCTTCGGTTATCGGGCGGATGGGATAGATCATCACCACCGCGTCTCCTTGAAAGACGTCGTCACCCACGGCCCGCACGGTCCTGTAGCCCAATCGCGAAATCGCTTGCTCCAGCAACCCGAACCCGCGTCCGGCGCGGTCATCGTTGTCGGGTCCTTTCGCCAGCGGCGCCTGCGAAGTCGTGCGATCGATGACCACGCACGGCAGACGGCGGTCCGCTTCCGGCGTCGGCAGCGGCATCTCCCGTGCCTGCAGGGCCGCGGTGGCCGTCGAACCGACCGTCCAGCCGCAGGCCGCGGCCGCCACCAGCACCAACCATGCCGAACCACGGGCACCCGGTACTCCGGGTCGGCGGACCAGCCACAGTCCGTTGACCATGGCCCCCAGTCCCAACAACGTCCACAGCCACCACACGCCCGGCCCCCCGCGGTGATTGAGCCACTCGACCAGGTTCAGCAGCACCTGCGCCTTGCCGGGCTGATAGAGACAGAAGTTCGAAAAAATGGTCGAGTCGCCCCAGGCAATCACGCGCCCCCGGCCGCCGTGCGTGGACCAAGCCTGGATGAACGAGCCGAAGCGCGTTTCCGGCAGGTGTTGGGCATAGAACATGTAGTTTTCCATGTGGTAATCGCCCGGCATGCTCCACAGGCCCGGCGCCGCCACCACCGGACGCCCCTGGCTGATCCCCGGGTCGATCGAACAGGAAACGGCGAAGTCGAAATCCGGCACGTGCATGATCGCCGGATGCGGGACCATCGCGGCCTGGTAGTGCTCCTGGTCGGGCGATGGCTGCGCGCTATAGAGCACGTCGTCGCGAAAAGTGAAACCGAAGGCGCGGGTGATGTCGTTCATGTGCGCGCTGGAGCGTTCCAGGTTGGTGTGGTCGCCGATCAAGAGCAGGCCGCCGCCGTCCTCGACGAACTGCACTATCGCCTGGATTTCCTCCGGCGCGAAGCGGACCCTGGGGATCTTGATTACGAGCACGTCGCAAGCGGAGAGCGTTTTTCCGTCGATCGGGTCTTTCTCAGTCAGACACGACATTTCGTAATACTGTCTGAGGTATCGGTAAGCGGCGGCATAGTTGTAGCTGGAACCGTGCTCATCGTCGCCGCCGCCGATGAACTCGGTGTCGTAGGGGTGTTCGGGGTTGAAGGGCGACCAGGGCGAGTGCTTTTCGACAATCATCACGCGGCCCGCCTTGCGCGTACCCATAGGTTCCCACTGCAAACCGAGGGCGACGAGAATCGCGCCGAACAAACAGCAAGCGGCCGCAGCCAAGTATTTTACCGAAAGCGAGCCGGAGGCATTCGACCGAAGACGGGGGGCGCGCGGCTGGGGATGAACGCCACGACTCCCCTCGCCTTTCGAGAGCGGGGCAGAGGGGAAGGGGCTTTTCCTGGATGGCCGCCTCGTTTCTTCCTCGGCCGGCGCCTCCGGCAGCGGCATATCGCCCAGCAACCGCACGCATCGCCAGGCCAGCAGTATCGGAGGAGTGAGCATGACCAACAGCACCCAGGGCGAGAAGAACTGGTTCATCACGTGCAGCGGCTTGTTCCAGTCGCTCAGCCCCGCGATGCAGATAAAGACCCAACAGCACGATCGCCCGAACCGGCAGCCAAGCTAGCACAGTGAGCGCGAAACGGGCCATCGTCCAGCCCCACTGGGCCCACCGCAGGCGGATCGAATTCAGCCGCCCGGCATCGATCGTGATCCATGCCAGGCCACCCACAAGGAACATCAGCGTGGCCGGATCGATGACCATGTCCCACGATAGGGCCAATCGATGCGACTGCCGCATCGATTGCACAATGAGCAGCGGACCATCGGCCGCCGCATCGATCCCCGCCAGCCGGCACAGCAGGGCAAAGAGTTGCACCACTGCGCCGGGCAGGTCGTGGCTCCGCGCCGTGGCGGCCGCATACAACGTCAGCACGATCGATTGCGCCAGCAGGATCACGCCGCCCATGACCCAGGCGGCCGCGATCGGCCGGAACAACCGCGGCGCGTAAGGCACGCGTTCCAGTACGAGCCCCGCAATGATCGCCAGCGCCGACAAGCGATAGGGCCAGGGAGTCCACCAAGCGACCGGGAGCAGCAAGAGGAGGATGGCCACGGTCAATTCGGGATAGGCTTCCCGCGTGGCGAGGAAGGGGTTGGCCCTCTCGCTGGCGGCGAGCATCCAGGCGCCGAGGATCAAGACCACTACCTCGGCATGGGGACTGGCCGTCTCATAGTAGTCGAGGCCCAACAGCCAGGAGATTCCCAGCAGGGCGATTCCGATCCAAGGTCGTGCGGACAGCATGATCAGTCATTCCTCATCGGCGTGCTTTTTTCGAGTTTCGGATTTCAACCGGGATTGGCGGGCCGGCGCTCGCCGACCCGCGACGCGCAAGCCGACCCGCTGCGCGAGTACCCCGCCCCGGTGCCCCGGATCTTGTCTACAATTCCGGCGGCAAATCTCGCGTCGCGGCGCCGGCGGACTCGGAGTCCTGGAGCGGCGCCTGGCAGTTGACGATCCGGCTGTTCGCCGGCTGGCCATCGAATCGTCCCGCAAATTCTACCTCGCCCCGCACCAGGCCGGCAATCGAGATCGTGGCATCGTCCATCGTCTGCCGGGCCCCGTCGCGGCCACACCAGCGGCCAAACACGACTTGCCCGGCGACTACCGATCCCTGGCCCGTCCATTTCATCTCGTGCAACAGCGGCCCTGGCGAAACCTCCGATCTCACGATGAAGAGTGCGGCCTGGGTACGAGCCGCCAGGACGCAACCGCTGGCCTCGATACCGATCTCTCCCGACGGATCGGCCAGCTCGCCGCAACGGCAGTCCAAGAGGGAGTCCGCTTCGCGGAGGGTGACCTGCGAGAGATTGACGTGCAAGGCTTCGTCGGCCGCCGGCGCATGGGTCAGGCGGATCATGGGGCCGGGTCCCAGGTACAGCGAGTTCGCGATTTCCAGCGTGACGGCCCCCTGGATGCGCGACTCGACGCCCACGCCCACGCGGCGAAAGACGCAGTTTTTCATGCGGATCCGCCCCGACGGCAACGCAACGGCCGCCGGCCGCGGGGTGGAAACCTGTTGCCAAACGATGGCCGCACTCAGCTCCGGGCTGGGGCGCCCGGCGGGCTCACAAGCACTCTTGGGGAGGCGGGTCGCGGCCGATTGAAAGGAGCAGCCCACGAATTCGCACTCGGCAGCCAGCAAGCGAATCAGAGCCGGCGACACGTCACTGCCGGTCACCGGCCGATCTTTACGCCCGTCCGCCACAAAATCGACGTTTTCAAAAGATACCCGATCGGCCTGGACCGCGAGCCCTTCACGCGGAACGACGACCCGGGCCCTACCCCCATGTGCGCGGACCCGTTGTCCCGGCTTCAACTGCAGCAGTTCGCCGCGAACCGGCCGGTCGGTGGGCAGGCGAAGTTCGTCCCGCCCATCGTAGGATAGACTCTCAATCTGTCTAACTGGACTATCATCGTTAGCGCCATTCGCGGTCACTTGCGGCGAACCGACGGGGCACCCGGTACTCTGGGTCGTGGAATATCCGGCCGGCGTGACCGCCGTATCCACCACTGCCCCAGGCCGGGCTTCGCGCGGCGCGGCAGTAACTGGCATGCCGCTTACGTCGCCGCCAACGCTAACCCGACGTGCCAGCGAGGGTGCCAAGTAGCTTCCTCGCTGACGCTGCGGGTTAGTCGGAACTGTGCCGATCTCGCCCGTTTGTGGTCGATTATGTGCCACCCACAGCGGCCAAGCCACTGCCACGGCGGTCAGGAAAGCCAGAGCCGCAGCCGTGAGCCGATACGGATGCGACGCCTGCTTCGCTTGCGCTCGCTTCGATTTCAGCCAGGGAGCACGCGGACGTGCCGCGGCGACCAGGCAGCGGGCGATCGCCTGGCGACCGTAACGCCGCAGGGGCCCGAGCCGTCGGGCCAAGTCGGCCATCGATTTGGGCCGCCGTTGCGGATCTTTCTGCAAACAATCGCGAATGGCCTCGGCCAGCACTTCCGGAACATCGGCCGCCCATTGGTCAGGTCATCGATCGCGACGGCCTGGGCCGCACGCAATCGGGCCAGGGTATCGCCGCCACCCAGCGGCGGCCGGCCACAAAGAGCGTGCCACCACACGCAACCGCATGCAAACAGATCGCTCGCCGCGGTCGGCTCCGTGCCATCGGCGACCCGCTCGGGAGCAAGGGTACTGCATGCGTCGGGCACCAGATCGTGGTGCGAGATTCCCTCATGCGGCCGGATCACGCCTCGCAGACCCGGATGGGGAATGACAACTTCCCCGTCGTTGGAGATCAGGACGTTCTGCATGCGGATGTCGCCATGGACCAAGACAGGTTGAGAACCTGCGCCGCCTTGGACCGCGCCACGGCCTCCAAGGCGACAAGTTCGCCGAGCATCGCACGGGCGATTTCCAGGACCACCACAGGCGGAAAACGGCCGTGATGCAGCACGAGATCGGCCAGCGAAGTTCCATCGACCCAGGGCGAGGAGGCCCAGAGGCGCGGACCGTCCGAGCCGGCCGCCGTGATCAACCCGGCCGAGCGGGACAGGCGTTTCCCCACGGCAATCAGTTTTTCGAGCTTCGCCGCTACGGCGCTCTGGTCGTGGCTTGGCGCCGGGAACACCGCCAAACGGACGCATTCCCCCGTTTGCGAGTCTTCCGCGCGATAGACAGCCGAGTAGTCACATTCCTGGACAGGTTGACACAAAACGTAGCGCGATACCTTGAGTGCTTCGCCGCGCCCCGCGTGAATCTCCGCTGCCTGAAACTGGGTGAGGATGCGGGCCTGGCGGAGGGCATCGATCCACACGGATTCAAATCGCGGCAGATCGCCAGCCATGCGATGGACGGCGGCCTCGACGCTTTGCAGGTCTCGGTCGGTCGCGAGTCCAAGTCGCTCGAGGAGTGAAATAAGCTGAGCCGGGGGTGGTTCCCGCATTGCCCGGTCCTTAGGCCGAAGATTGACATTCCAGATTCCAGGCTCGATTATTCCATGAGTGGGCGGGCGGATGCAACGGCAGTCGCAGCCTTGTTCGTGCGACTGCGCCGGCAACAAAATGGTCGTCTCATTCTCGGTCTTCGGAAGCTGTTTCGGATTGCTCGCCGCGGGCGGCCTCCTTGTCGTCAACAAGCTTGCTGTCGCGCTTCCGCACGGCCTCCTTCAAGAGGTACTCGATTTGGCCGTTCACGCTGCGTAGTTCTTGCTGTGCCCAACTCTCCAAGGCTTCATAGAGGGCAGGACTGATGCGGAGCAGAAATGATTTTCGCGAGGTCATGCCGTGACGCAATCAAGATTTTGGAAATCGACGGAACGGGTTGGCAATATTTTCATGTGTAGAGCGTTCCGGCATTGATGACCGGTTGTGCATCGCGCTCGCCGCAGAGCACAACCAGCAGGTTACTGACCATCGTCGCTTTCCGCTCCTCGTCCAGGTCGATGATCTTGTTCTCCGTCAAGTCCTTCAATGCCATCTGCACCATGCTGACGGCGCCGTGCACGATCATCTGGCGAGCGGCAATGATCGCCTCGGCCTGCTGACGGCGGAGCATCACGCCGGCAATTTCGGGTGCGTAGGCCAAGTGCGTCAGGCGAGCTTCGTCGATTTGCACGCCCGCTTTGGCCACCCGCTCTTGCAGTTCCTTCTGCAACGCCGCACAAATCTCCTCCACCCCGCTCCGCAACGTGGTTTCGTTCGCCTCGCCGTGATCGTAGGCATAGCAGTTAGCCAGATGCCGCACGGCCGACTCGCTCTGAATGCGGACATATTCTTCGTACTTCTCCACGTCGAAACTGGCCTGGAAAGTATCCTGCACCCGCCAGACCACCACGGCCGCGATTTCAATGGGATTTCCGCGTTTGTCGTTGACTTTCAGTTTATCGCCGTTAAGGTTTTTCGCGCGAAGCGAAATGCGCTTCTTCGTATTCAGGGGATTCGTCCAATGCCAACCGGCTTCGCGTACCGTGCCACGGTAGGCGCCGAACAAGATCAACACGCGCCCTTCGTTCGGTTGCAAGGCGAAAAATCCATAGCACAAGAAGATGCCAAGGCCAACTACGAGCGAGCCGCCGATAAGCAGGTACAGGTTCGGCGCCTGATGTGTCTGTTCGGCGTCGATAGCCGAATAGACAAATTCTCTCAGAAAGCCGGCTCCCAAGAGGAACACGGCAATCGTAACCGCCAGCATCGCCCAACCGTTGCACACACGCACTTGCTTTTCGTGACTCATGGTCCGAACCTCCGGAAAAAATGAAAGTAGGAGAATTGGCAAACGTCAATATCGATACGATATCATATCAATATCATAGAGTCAAGTGGTTGGCGAGCGTTGTGTCATAAGTCGATACAGCGAAACGACTTTTGCCTTGGAAAAGGAAAGACTTCGGTCAGGGATCATCTGGCCGGCATCTTCGGCAAAAAAATTCTTGTAGTCCACTTGCAACCCTACCTATGTGTAATAAACTGGACTGCTGGGGCCGGCGGGGGTCGAGGGATCAGCTTCGGTCCAACGCCCGTTTTCGTTGCCCAAGGGCAATCCGTTGAAGACAACCATTTCATTGAACGGAGGTCTGCGATGAAACTCAGATTGGTCCTTTCCGTGCTTGTCGTCTTTTGCCTTCTCGCTCTTCGTCCGGCACTTGCCCGGATCTGGACCGACAGTACCGGCGCTCACGAGATCGAAGCCGAACTGGTGAAACTGGACGGCGAAGTCGTCCACCTGAAGAAGCCCGACGGCGCCGTCGTCAAAATTCCGTTGAACAAGCTGTGCCTGGGCGACCGCCGGTTCATCCAACAGCAGATGGTGGCCAAAGCGCCGGCTGCCGGGCCGAAGATCGCAGCTCCGCGGCCGCCGAAAGCCGGCTTGCCGGACGCTGCCAAGGTGCGGGATGCCGCGGCGCCTGTCAGTCCCGCCGCTGCTTTGAGCAGCCCCACGCGGGCTCAGTTCGTGGGCACGCCGTTGAAAGACGTGGTCGACTTTCTCAAGGATTTCCACCATATCGAGATTCAAGTCGATCACAAGGCTCTGAAGGAGGCCGGCGTGTCGCCGGAGACCCCCGTCACTGTCGCCACGGGGAGAAGAGAAACCCTGCAATCGGCGCTGGACAAGATCCTACGGCCGCTGCAGTTGGAATGGGTCGTTCTCAACGAAGTGATTCTCGTCACGACGCTTGCCAAAGCGGACTCGGACCCGTATATGGAGACCAGGATCTACAAGATCCTGCAGAGGACGGACACGACCATGCTCATCGACAAGATCACTTCGGAAGTCGCTCCCAAGACCTGGACCGAGGCGGGCGGGTGCGGCACGCTCGCGGCCTGGCCGACCAATGCGGTGGTGATTTCCCAGTCACAGCGGATCCATCGGTTGCTCGAGAACCACTTTGCGGGCCTGCTGCGGCGTGCGGATCCCGGCGCCGCCAGGCCAAACCGGCGCAAAGCGGACAACGGGCCCGCGGTAAAGCTCGATCGACAGGTCAGCCTGGAGTTCGTCGAGACGCCGCTGAAGGACGTCGTGGCTTATCTTTGCGACGTGACCAAGCTGCAAATCCAGCTCGACGAGAAGGCCCTCAAGGAAATGGGGGTGGCGGCGGACGTGCCGATCACGATCAATCTCCGGCACGTGAGCTTGCGCACCGCCTTGACGATGCTGAACATCGAGTATGATCTGGCGTGGGCCGCGACCGCCAAGGGCATCGAAATCACGAGCCCGACCGTCGCCGAAGAGAAGCTTACGGTGGTTTCCTACGACGTGCGCGACATCGTGGCGGTCACGCGCGACACCAAACCTCTGGTGGAACTGATTACCAATTCCGCCGAGCCCAAGACCTGGCAAGAAAATGGCGGCGTGGGGACGGTCCACGTGGGCCGTGGCGGCACGGTCTTGGAAGTGCGTCAAAACGATCGGGCCCACGAGCAGATCGAACAACTGCTCGCCGCGGTCCGAGCAGCGGCGCGGCCGTAAGGATCGGCCGAAGAATAGTTTCCCGATTCGGGTGGCATGCCTTCACGCGGCCGTCAGAGACTTGGCGCAGTCGGCAAAACCCCAACCGGCCGTGCGTAGGCATGTTTGTTGCACTCTTTTACTGAAGATGAAGCAGAGGTTTCATTGGTTGCATCGAACTCGAAGTCGGATGTTGGAGCGGTCGGATTTTCATGTCGGGGGTATTGCGTCCGCTATCGATTTCAATCAGAATACGTTCGTATCCGTTGCTTCGGCCGACTGTCGGCTGAGTTCAGATTTTATCCACGAGGGAATTCTCATGTCCGCAACCGCTTGCTGTCGCTTACTGTGTTGTGCCGCGTTTCTATTGCTCTTGGAAGTGAAATTGAGTGCCGCCGAATCCAAGGATGTCGACTTCCCCGCCCTTCCGGTCGGCGCAGGCGCGATTGCCAAAGATGCTCCGAAGCAGTTCGCGCAAACCGCGTCGGGCCTGCGTTATCGAATTCTTCGCGCGGGCAAGGGCCAGATGCCAAAGGCCACCGACACGGTGAAGGTCAACTACCACGGTTGGCTCGACAGCGGCAAGGTCTTCGATAGCTCCTACAAGCGCAAAGCGCCCATCTCGTTCCCGCTGAATCAAGTGATCAAAGGCTGGACCGAAGGCATGCAGTTGGTGGGCGAAGGCGGCATGATCGAGTTGGAAATCCCTTCCGCGCTGGGCTACGGCGACCGCGGCATTCCCGGGACGATCCCCGGCGGCGCATCGCTCCACTTCTTGGTGGAACTGTTGAAAATCGAGTAGTTCGGCGGCTAGATTACGCCCCGCGTGGTCGTGAAAAGCAGACCGCGCAGGAACGACTTGCAAGTCATGTACTCCTGCGGCGGAAGCTCGCCGATCTGCGACTTCAAACTATCGGACAGTGCGATGATGTTCTCGCGCATCTGTCTCTGATCGGCAAAGTCCAGCTCGCCGTACTGCGTCCATTTGGCCGCGAGTTCTTCGATAACGCTGCGTTGTACGGCGTAGGCGGCATCCTGCAATGCCCGGGCCAGTTCAAGGCACCCGTCGCGGGATCCATCTGGTTCGCGTTCAGCGAGAATGGCGCTGCCGTGCGGGTCTTCTTCTGGGCAACTTCCTCCTCCGACGACGCTTTCGACGGCGGCCAACGGCGATCCTTCTCGCGTTCCGCGCGGCCGAGGTTGCGAACATCCCAGAAGGTCTGCACGGCCTGAACCCTGTTCCGCAAAGCGTTGCTCTCGGCCTGGGTCAAGTTGACGGCGGCCGCGGAACTGGCCAGATCGGATTTCCCCGTTGCCGCGATGACCGCCGCCGTGCCTTGCAGTTCGGCCCCGGCGGCAGTTTGCGGCGTTCCCGCAATATCGCCGCCACCAACGTCCGCCGACGGCACCGCTGGCTGGAATGGGCCTGTGCCACTGCCGATGAATCCGGGCGAGCCTGTGCCATTGCCGATGAATCCCGACCCGCCGAAGCCCGGCGTCACGACGGGAAGGCCCGACAACGCGGCTTGTGCCGCACTGATCGGCGTCGTCGTTCCTTGTCCCAGGAACGCCGAGATTTCTTGGCCGGCCAGATACGTGGCCTGTTGCGCAGTGAGCCGCGGATTCTGCGCGGCGATCTGCGCCGCCAGTTGCGTGGAAAGCGTCGCATAAGCCGATGCGCTGGTCTGCGGATATTGCGCGGCGATCTGCGACACCAAGCCCGAGAGTTCTTGGCCGGCTTGGATCGAAGCCTGTTGCGGAGTCAGCCGCGGATTTTGCGCAATGAGCTGCGCCGCGAGTTGCCCGGAAAGCGTCGAAAACGAGGAGACTCTGCTGTCGGCCAGGAACGTCGCCTGTTGTGGACTAAGCCCCGGATATTGCGACGTAAGTTGCGCCGCGAACGCCGCGAGTTGTTGGTTGGCCAAGAGCGCGGCCTGTTGCGGCGTGAGCCGCGGATTTTGCGCGGCGAGCTGTGCCGCAAGCGCGGTCGCGGGCAAGACTCCCCGATTGGCCGATTGGCCGCTCCTGTTCCCCGGTCCATGAGCATAGATCGGATTCGAATAATGGAACGAAAGTGCCAGGATTACCATGGCGGCTGAGAGTATATGACGTGGCTGCACGATGTGCTCCTTTGCTTTTCAGAGTGCCTGTCCTACCTGGTGACGGATCAAGATGATCCACGATGAATGCTAGGGAGCAGATTGGGGCGGGCAAGAGCATAACCAGGAAGTTCCCTGCCCCGCGACACTGCTTAAAGGCTGTCCGAAAAGTTTGCCCTTATTCGGGACAATGAAGTCCGACGCGGGAACCATGTACCCTCGGTTGCACCACTCCCCGACCCGGCATAAATGCCGGGCCTGCCACCGGCTAAGGTCCGGCCGAAGAATAACTTCCCGGTTTTCCTCCTGGGGTGGCTGGTGGCTGAGCTTGCGAAGCCCCAGCTTATCCGGCATCGGCTGGGGCTTCGCAAGCTCAGCCACCAGCCACCCCCGCTTAATTGCGGAAGTTATTTTTCGGCCGATCCTAAAAGCCGGAAACGGGCGTAAACGCCCGTCCGTCGCAGCCGAAGGCGGAACAAGATTGGCACAATCGCAACCTAGGATTTCCTGCCACATCAGCCGATTTTGCGCAGGCCAGTCCCACCCTGCGTTTTCTGCGCCGGGGGCGTGTCAAATATGCTATAGTTGAGGGGTATAACTTTATTCCAGCCGCCGCATGATCGAAGTCCGCGAAATCAACCAGATTGAAAGCTTGGACGAATTCCGGCCCGCCTGGCACGCACTGCTGGCGCAAACGCCCGGCGCGAGTTTCTTTCACTCGTTGGAATGGCTGGAATGTTATTGGAAGCACTTTGCGGCCGGGCAGCGGCTCCGTGTCGTCACCGTAACGGAAAGCGGGCAGGCGGTCGGCATTCTGCCCTTGGTGGTGCGGACCGAGTCGACCCGCGTCGGCCGCCTCCGCATGTTGACCTACCCGTTGCAGGACTGGGCGTCCTTCTTTGGTCCGATCGGCCCGAGCCCTTCCGCGACGCTCGTCGCCGGCCTGCGGCACGTGCGACAGACGCCGCGCGATTGGGACGTGCTCGATCTCCGCTGGGTTGATGCCGACGGCGGCGACTTGGGCCGCACCGAGCGGGCCATGGCTCAGACCGGCTTCCGTCCTTGCGGACAGAAATGGGACCGGACCTCGCTGGTCGAATTGCCGGAGACGTGGCAGGCCTACTGGCAAGGCCGCGCGGCCAAGTTCCGCAAGAACATCGATCGTTTTCAGGGGCGGGTGGCGGAGCAGGGCAAAGTGGAACTGGTGCGATTTCGGCCCGAGTCGGCGGGCGGGGGCGATGTCAATCCGCGCTGGGATCTTTATGACGCGTGCGTCGCCCTATCCCGGCGAAGCTGGCAGGGCGAACACGGCGACAAGACGAATCTTTGCCACGCCGAGGTCAGTGGATTCTTCCGCGACGCGCATGCGACCGCAGCCCGCCTGGGCGCCGTTGACTTGAACCTGCTGTTTGTCGACCATGAGCCGGTCGCCTTCCTCTACAACTACCGTTGGCAAGGCGCCGTCTTTGGCCTGCGCAGCGGTTTCGATCCGCGGTTCAAGCATCTGCGGCCCGGTTTGGTCTTGCAGAAAATGATGCTTGAGGACGGGCAGCGCCGCAGCGACCGCTGCTATGATCTCGGCACGGGCAGCCATGAAGTCAAGCAAGGCTGGCGAACCAGCGTCCGGACCAGCTACCGCTTCACGTTCTTCGCCGCGCTGGCCTTGCGCGCGCAACTACTGCGGTGGAATCGCTGGCTCCGCCAGCGGCTTCACGGCGAGCACGACGTTGCGTGCTCATCCTAGCGCGGAGTTCATTCCGTTGCCGGCCGTATAAGATGGCGCGGTTGCGACGAGCCTTGCGCTTATGCAGGCTACGGGACAACTTGAGAAAAAAGGTTCTCCCGCCGTATCGGCCGATCGTTGCTTTTGCCATATCTCCTTATCTTGCAAACACTAGAGGCGCGGAGAGATCTTTCGCGCTGCGGATAATCGCGCCGGAAACTGCATTAGGGCTCTGCGAATTCTGCCGTGCAAATTGACGATAGGTTAGACTGGCGGCATTTATCCCATCTTGCCTTTTCTACGCAGAGGTCCATGAACAGGATCTTCTGCGCATTCATAGGAGTACTAAGTCAGAAATGTTGACTTGTTTTCAGCAGATCAGCAGTGTGGAGGATCTTCGGGACTACGTCAACACGACAATTTGCAATCAGTATCAACTTCAGATGGGCGCGTTTCCCATGACGGAACGGATTCTGCTGCGGCGCGACAAGCCGTGCGGGATCCACTTCTGCCTGCATGGACCACGCGCCACCCAATTCTCGGCCATTTGGGAAACGGATCGAAACAAGATCCTCTTCTATGGCTCCGGGGGAGAGAGGTTCCAAACGACGCAGTTGATCGATAGTCCGAAAATTCAGCCGTTCACGGCGAACTGACCAGAGATCAGAAATACGAAATACGGGGAAGGTTTACCATGTTGGTGTTGTCAAGGAAGAAAACGGAACGAATTCAAGTGGGAGACACGATTGTCTTGACGATCGTGGGGGTCAACGGCGATCGAGTTCGGCTCGGCATCGAGGCCCCTGCGGAAGTGCCGGTTCGTCGCGGAGAACTCCTACCGCACGCGCCTCCGGCAACGGAGGCGGCACCCTCGGAGAGTTAGAACCGCACGTGATGGACGCAGGCAGGCGGAACGTTGGGCCAGATCCGGTCGCGACGGACCTCGTGGTCCTGGAGCAACCGGCTGAAGATCCGGCCGATGCCGCGCAGGCGGGCGCGCTCGGACCGGCCGCTAATGAGGGCCTTCAGCGGCGAATGCCCATGTATTCGAAGAACGACAGGGTCGCTCCTGGTGCGGCGAGGCGGCGGAGAATGCCGAGAATGTGCTCGACCTCCGCCACGGCGAAGTTGTTCATCGGCAGCCCGGACACGATCACGTCGTAGGCGGTATCGGCCGGCAGGTTCTCGATCGGACAGTGCAACACGCGGCTGCGCTGGGCAACCGGCCGGAACTCGGGATCCGAACGAAATCGCTCGTTGAGGCAGGCCACGAAGCTGGCGTTCAACTCGACCAGATCGAGGCAGTCGGTTGCTCGCATGCTGCGGATCAGGTGCCGGGTAACGGCGCCGGTTCCGGGTCCGACCTCCAGGATTCGTCGCGGCCGATCGCCGGCCGACTCGCGGACAAAATGGGCCAACGCGGTCGAAAGACGCCGTCCGCTGGGCAAGATGGCCCCCGTGGTGCGGAAATTCCGGCGAAACTCGCTGAGGAACAGTCGGCAATCGGCAATTCGACTCGCCATGGTGCGCCTGATGACTTGGGTCGCGTAGTCACGTGAATATACCACGTCTTGCCGCAGGTCGCCAAGTGGCGGGTTGTTACTCCGTTTCGTGGACGGCCAACGATCCATTGTCGGCCACGGGCAGGAACGGTTGGAAGCGGTTGGCGCCGCCGCGGCCGAAAGCCGCCCAGCACGAACTCGACGCCGACCGAGACATTCCAGATTTCCTGGGCCTGAGCGCTCTGCTCGAAACTAGCGTTCGGGCCACCTGGCGAGTTGGGCATGATGTAGGTGAAATCGCCCGTCAGCGCCAGGTTCTTGGTCAGCGGCACTCGGCTTTCGGCGCCGAAGAGGAATTGGCCGGGCCGCTCGGCCACGCCAAACTGGCCGGTCACACTGGCATCATTGGCCCAGGTGTGTTTCCAGTACACGAAGCCTTGCGTGATCGGCTCGGAAACCAACCAGGCCGATCGAAGGAACGGTGGCCGACGAACCGTGCTCGGGCACTGCCGCCGAAATGCCGATTTCGTTGCAGGGATCGAACTCCCAGGCCGCTTTCACCCGCCATTGTCCGAAATGGAAGTGGACGTAGTAGTCGTCGAACAACCAGTCGTAGGCAAAGCCCCAGGTGAAGGTCCCTTCCTCGCGATTGATCCGCTGGAACATGCCAACCGTGGTGAAAACCTGATCGCGGATCTGGGCGTTGAGTTCGGGGATAGTTCGCGCCTTTCAGGTCGCTGAGGATCAGTGCGGTTCCGCCCTGGAGGGCCACACCCAGGCGGGGAAGGACCGGCACGGCGGAGTTGAAACCCATCCGCACGCCGAAATTGCCGTTGGAGTCGGCGAGATCAAACGGTCCTTTGAACGCATCGATGGAGGAGAAGAAATCGACGTTGAACTGGCGCAAGAGCGACAGTTTTTCTCGATATTGCAGCCGTAGTCTTCCGGATCGTCGCCGTCGAGTTCATCGGCTGGCGGCTGGCCGACGCCGGCCGGGACTTCTTCCATCATCGGGCTTTCGCTCGCGACAGTGGCCTTTTTCGGCATCGGCGCGGCGGCAATCGGCGGCGCCGCGGCCTGGAGTTCCTCGTATCTCGAGGGCATAACCATTTCTGGCTCGCGGTCATCCGTGCCCCTCGGAATCGGTGTTTCAATTCGCACGACCTTCGTGGCAGCCCGGCTGGCGGCCTGTTGTCTGGCAAGCCGATCGAGCGTCTGCTCCAGGCCGTGGAGGTCGTCAGCCGTGAGCACTTCTTTGGCGTGGAGCAAGATGTGGTACTGGTCCATCCGCGTCAGATAGCCTTTGGCCAAGGCCGCGGACAGTTCCTCGCGGATTTTCTGCCGGCCGATGACCGCAGCTCGGGCGTCGCGGTCGGCCGCCGAAGCGGGGGTCATTCCTCCAATCCCGATTGCCACCAGCAGTGCTGTGGCAGTAAGTTGCAATAGAAATCGCATGACACCCCCCCTGAAAGTATTGAACCAGCCGTGTAACCATCACAACCGTTACAGGCAGTACAGGCAGAATTGTCATCGGAACCGTTACAACCGGAACTTAAGGTACAGGACCCCTAGGCCGCAAAGTTTGACATGAGCTAGCCCGAATAATCGGAACAATCGACAAGGACACCGTAGTTTACCCAGGCTATCGCAAGAAAAGAAAAACCGGGGGCGATTTGCCCCCGGCTAGAGTGCTCTTGGTGTTGATTTGCACGTTCCGCGGCCTAGGCGGCGCGGTTGGTGACGCGGTCCGGCGACTCGACCATGGCCGGCTTTTCGATGCGGTAGCGATACTGCATCAAGTAGGCGTCCTCGGGCGTGTCGTCATAAAACCTGTGCAATATGGAAATTGCCCGGAAACCGTTTTCGCGGAAGAACAACTGGGCTCCCACGTTGGTCTCGCGGACTTCCAAAACGATGCGGCTGCGTCGCTGAATCGAGAGCTTGGCGATCAGCTTGGCGACCATTTGACTGCCGACGCCCAGGCGATGGCAGATCCTGGAAACGGCGAAGTTGAGCACATGGATCCGCGTGCGGTGCAGTTCGTAGATCATGAAGCCGACCACGCGGCCCTCATGCTCTGCGACCATGCCGATACAGTTGCGTTGCCGCAGGCAGCGGATGAAATCTTCGTCGACCCAGGGAAATTCAAAACTTTCGCGCTCGATTTGCAGGACTTCGGCCATGTCGCGGCGGATCATCCACCGGATGTGGACACGGATTTCCTGCTTCTGCTCGGAATGCATGGCGGCCTCCTTCCTTGTCGGCACGTCACAACCCATTTGATTTTGAGAACCTCCACCAATCCCCCTGAAAGTGGGTCGTCATGACCCGGCACGATGCCGGCCGGCTCCAATCCGCGGCTGAGGCTTCGTTGGGGGAAAGCGTAGCAGAAAACTTTGGCCGAGCCAAGATGAAGTTTTGCGGTTCGTATGGAAAAACACGGATGGGAGAACCGGCTGAAATTAGGTAAGATAATGAGCTTGTTCAGTGGCTCATGTCTAGGGCAGGAAGGTATGCATTCACCTGAAACTCGACGCATCGCCGTGATTGGCGGGGGAATCTCCGGTTTGGCGGCCGCGCATCGCTTCCGGGAACTGGCGCCCCAGTTGCGAAGTGACGCTCTTCGAGGCCGGTCCGCGGCTGGGCGGCGTGGTTTCCACCGTGCATCGCGACGGTTTCCAGGTCGAGCAAAGTGCCGACAATTTCATTACCACCGTGCCGTGGGGGCTCGATTTGTGCCAGCGTCTGGGGCTGACAGACCAACTCGTGCAGACCAACTCGAACTGCCGCCACACGTTCGTGGTTCGGCGCGGCCGGTTGCATCGACTGCCGGACGGTTTCCTGATGATGGCCCCCACGCAGCTTTGGCCGATGGCCGTCACGCCGATCCTTAGCCCGTTCGGCAAGCTGCGGGCGGCCATGGAGTATTTCATCCCGCCGCGCCGCGACGACGACGACGAGAGCATGGCCCGATTCGTTCGCCGCCGGCTTGGCCGGGAGACGTTCGACCGGCTGGTCGAGCCGTTGGTCAGCGCGGTCTATGCGGCCGACATGGAGAAATTGAGCGTCAAGGCCACGCTTCCCCGCTTTCGGGAGATGGAAAAGCAGCACGGCAGCCTGATCCGCGCCATGCGGCAGCAGATGAACCGCAGCCCAACGCGGGCACCATGTACTGCAAGGTCGGCGGAAAGCGGTGCCCGGTATAGCATGTTCGTGACCTTGTCCGGAGGGCTTACCACGCTGGTCGAGGCGATCGCCGCCCGCTTGCCGCCCGAAATCGATGCGGCTCGATGCGGCGATCGAACGTATCGAACGCAACGGCGACGTCTGGCGATTATTCCCCGCCGGCGCGGCGAAGTTCCTGGAATTCGATGCCCTGATCGTGGCCGTGCCGGCACATCGTGCCAGCCCGCTGCTTGCTCCGATCGATGCGGAACTGGCAGCGGAATTGGGGCAGATTGAATACTCGGGCACGGCGATCGTCTCGCTGGGCTACGATCTGCGGCAAGTGGGTCATCGACTGGACGGCATGGGGGCGGTGGTGCCGTCGATTGAAAACAGCCCGATTCTGGCGTGCAGCTTCAGCAGCCAGAAATATCCGCATCGTGCCCCGGCGGGGAAGACGCTGTTGCGGGTCTTCGTGGGCGGGGCGCGGCGGCCCGAGTTGGCGGAAATGCCCGATGCCGAAGCTGTTGCCGCTGGTCTTGCAGCATTTGCGGCCGCTCTTGCGGATCGAGGGCGAGCCGGCATTATGCGACATTGCCCATTGGCCGCGGACGATGCCCCAATATCATGTCGGCCACCAGGAGCGTGTCGCCCGGATCGAGGCCCGTTTGGCCTTGTTGCCCGGTTTGCAGATGGCCGGCAGCGCTTTTCGCGGGGTCGGCCTGCCGGACTGCATTCATGGCGGGGAGCGTGCGGCGGAGCAGTTCCTGGAGGCAGCGTCGATGTAGGATAGGTTTTCAACCTGTCTTGGATCGACAGCTTGGAATCCTGCTTGAAATAAGCGAGACAGGTTGTAAACCTATCCTACAGGAGAAAAATTTCCGTACCACCCTTGCAGTCCACGGTGGCCGTGCATCATAATAGCGACTTGGGTTTCCGGTTGCCTGGGGCATCCAGGAAAACCCAACGCCACCTTGGGAGAGCTTTCCATGCAATCGGGCCAACTGGAATATATCGACTACGCAATTCTCGCCATCTACGTCATCTTCGTCCTGGGAATCGGGTTCGCGCTGAAGCGATCGATGAAGAACAGCGCCGATTTCTTCCAGTCCGGCCGGGCCATTCCGGCGTGGATCACCGGGCTGGCCTTCATCTCGGCCAACCTAGGGGCCCTGGAATTGGTGGGCATGGGGGCCAGCGGGGCGAAGTACGGCATCGCAACCTGCCATTTCTACTGGGTCGGGGCCATCCCCGGCATGGTCTTCCTGGCCGTCTTCATGATGCCGTTCTATTACGGCTCCAAGGCCCGCAGCGTGCCCGAGTATCTCAAGCTTCGCTTTGACGAACGGACGCGCT
Source organism: uncultured Planctomycetia bacterium (assembly GCA_963779975.1). GTDB lineage: Bacteria > Planctomycetota > Planctomycetia > Pirellulales > Thermoguttaceae > JANXQG01. The sequence continues at coordinate 84,441 of CAWAAL010000011.1, forward strand.
GCTTCAATTCGATCAGCTTCGCGGTGATGACGATCATGGCGTCGGGCATTTCCATGCACCAGTTGGCCAAGCTGCTGCACGCCCAATTGGACTGGAACTACCACGTCAGCCTCTGGGTTTGCTCGGCGGTCGTGCTGGTCTACGTCCTCAAAGGCGGTCTGACTTCGGCCATCTATACGGAGGTCTTGCAGTTCTGCATGATCGTGCTGGGGTTTGCGCCGGTCGTCTACTTGGGCATGAAGGACATCGGCGGTTGGTCCAAGTTGCATGATGCGCTGACTCGACGGTGGCCAAAGATCCAGCCACGGTAACGGCCGCCGCCAATGCCAACCCGACGTTCGATTCCAACGCTTGGACCAGCGCCTGGCAACCGCTGCTGGCCGGACCGTCGCACAATCCCATGGGTGTCGACGTCTTCGCGATGGTCTTCGGACTGGGGTTCGTGCTCGCCTTCGGCTACTGGTGTACGAACTTCCTCGTCGTGCAACGGGCCATGGCAGCACGCAACATGACGGCCGCCCGTCGCACGCCGCTGATCGGCGCGATTCCCAAGATGCTGCTGCCGGCACTGGTCATCCTGCCTGGCATGCTCGCCATCGGTCTGACCGCGGTATCGCCGGGGAAGTACCATCTTCCACAGAAGTTGGATGACGTACAAGACAACGACCTGAACCCGGACCTGAAGGAAAGAGTGCGCGGCCTCGATCCGGCCGTGGAAGCAGTCAACGCGGCCGGCAAAGATCTTCAGGTAAGGGCCGACCTGGCGGAATTTGTCAGCGGAAAGAACGCCAAGGGTGAAAAGGTCGACGCCCCCACCCAGCAGGCCAAGGACGCCTTGGCAGCGATTGGCAAGGCGGCCGGGGCCGATTTCAACCAGTTCGCCTTGGCCCAGGTCGTTGTTCACCAGGCAGAGCACCCGCTGCCTCCGAAAGACCTGAAGGTGAACCTGCGCAAATCGGCCGCCAACGACTACGACCTGGTGATCACGTCGCTGATCCGCAAGTACTGCCCGCCGGGACTGCTCGGCCTGGCGCTGACGGCGCTGCTGGCCTCCTTCATGTCCGGCATGGCGGGCAACGTGACGGCCTTCAATACGGTTTGGACTTACGACCTTTATCAAGGGCTGCGTCGGTCGCTCTTGGACAAACCTCGCGAATGCACCATTGTGCATGCTAATGGGGAGCAAGAAGAAGTCCTGATCACGCCCAAGGAACCGAGCGACGCCCACTACATGTGGATGGGCCGGGTCGTGACCGTCGTTGGTATCCTCTTGAGCATCGGGGCCGCCTACATCGCCGGGAACTGGAACAATGCGATGGACATCATCCAACTGGTGTTTGGCTTCGTCAACGCGCCGCTGTTCGCCACCTTCCTGCTGGGCATGTTCTTGGCGCGGACGACGAGCACCGGGGCCTTTCTGGGACTGCTGGGCGGCACCGGGACATCGGCCGCCTTTCATGCCTTGACCCTTAGCGCCGGCAACGCGCCGGGCGTCAAGGGCGGCTACCTGGGCGTGTTGCACGAGTTCCCCAGCGAAATGGCGCAGAACTTCTGGCTGGCCGGTTTTGCGTTTACCGCTTGCTTCGTTCTGACCTTGGGGATTTCGCTGCTCGGCCGCCGCGAGAAGAGCGACGAGGATCTCAAGGGACTCGTCTATTCGCTGACGCCGAAAACCGTCGATGAGAAGCTGGCCTGGTACATGCAGCCCGGCTTCCTGGGCGTGCTGCTCCTGATCGTGTGCGTGATTTTCAACTACATCTTCTGGTAATCTTGCGGAGTGCTGCAATGCTCGATCTACGTTGGCCGATGGGAATGATGTTCGCGCTGGTCGGCGCCATGTTGGCGGTCTACGGTGTCTTCACCTGGGGCGGCAAGCAGTATGAGCATTCCCTGGGCATCAACGTCAACTTCTGGTGGGGCCTGTTCTTGTTGGCCTTCGGACTGGCCATGCTCGGACTGGCCCGTTGGGCCGCGAACGCGGAGAAAGCGGGCAGTCAAGAGCCGAAGTAAGCACACGCCAAGACAAGTTGCGCAAAATGCCGTTGAATCGACCTTTGCGTCCATACACGGATGAGAGAATGGACTCGGATGTCCATCGCATTCAATCGCAATGTTCTTCTTCGTCGATTAGCTCGGGAGCATTGACGTTGAATAGCCGGCCGAAATTGTATCGCCACTGCAATGCGAAACTCATCCCGATTTGCCCGTCGAGCGGCCCGGAAAGCAATCGTTGCCATTCGTTCTCATTGGGTGCGCGGCCTGCTTCCTTCTGTGTCTGAATGACCCAATTATCGGCAGCCTCGGTGACGCCAACATGCACGGGCCGGATTTCCAGGATACGCTTCCAGGATTCGATGTCCCGTTCCGGAATGGCTAGCTTGCCTTGTCGCGCGAATTCACGATTCTTGCTCTCGAAGTCAGGCATGGCTTCCGCGATGGCCACGCGAACCGCGTTCTCGTCTTGCAGCACTTCGATCAGCCGCAATAGTTGTTTTGCAAGCCAGTCACTCTGATTGATGTACGCGAGGAATCGGAAGACTTTCTTGGCTCGCGCCTCGCTATCGGCCACGAGCCATTCCCGGTTCGCCCGGGCAATCCGGCAGAGATTCACGTCGGCAACTTGGGTATTGGTCAAATATCGCCACCCGATGATCTGTAATCGCGACGAGTTGGTCTCCTTTACGGCTTGGTAGTCGGTCAACAACACGACCATGTCGTGTTCGCTGCCAAGCAATCGTTCATAGGCAGAGAAGAACGGTTCGCTCGTGCAGTAGTTTTTGGAAGGGGACTTGACGCCAAGATCTAGGTCCGGCAAGTCCACGCCTCTCGCCGGATTGATCGCCAGCGGAGGCACTTCCAAGCTCTGGAAGGTATCTGTCTCCAGAATCGCCACCAAGAGCATTTCGATCACGCTGCCGATCGTCTTGCCTTGGAGATTCGGAAGGGTCCCGTCCCGTGCCAGCCGATCGAACCAATACGGGAGAACTCCGCCACGTCCGAGGCGACTGAGTACGCCTTTCAGCCGAGCAAGTCCGTTTCCTCGCAGTGCAGCATTGATTCCGCCGGCGATTTCCGTAAGATGATCTCGAACCAGCGCGCGCAACTGTTCTTTAAATGCATCGGCAAATAATTCTTTTTGCATCGAGTTTCGTGGAATGCTTCGAGGCGAGAATCCATTCATAACCAAGCGGCCGACTACCCATTCTGCCATGGGCGGAGGCACCGCATTTCCAAAGAGGGCATATTGATCATACACGGAAACGGCCTGGCAATGGTTTTCCGGAAAGCCCTGGATTCGCGCATATTCCACGTTCGTCAGCCGGCGATATTGGTTTCCCACCTTGTACCGTTCATAATGGCGACTCGCCGTGGAAGTCAACGTCGGCGCGATGCCATTGATCCCGAAAACCGTGTAGCCCATCCTGGCGCCTCCTTTCTGGTTCGACAGGATTTCGACGCCGTCAACGAATCGATTGACTTCGATACTGTCGCCGATCCGCTCCAAAGTCGAAGCCGTGAAATCGAACCGCGACGGTACTTCTTCCTGCAGTACGGATTTCAACGAGACCTCTGGCCGCGCGGCGGAAAAGGCGTCGAGATTCGCCGCGACGAACCGCGTCGATCTTGCAAGACCCCAATTCGGAAAGTGGACCCCGTGAGAGCCTATCTCCGTCCAGTCATCGGGAGAGCGAATCCAGTCAATCCGGTTCTGCGCGAGGCATGAAACGTCTTCCGGGGTTGCAAGGCGGATGGGGAGAGCACCGACCGATTTGCCGTTCCCAGCGGCAGAGCCCTCTATTCGGACACCGATGATGAAGACCCGTTGACGGTTCTGGGGCAAGCCGAAGTGCATGGCGTTCAGAAGTCGCCACTCGATCAAATAATCGAGTTGGGCAAGAGAAGCCAGTATCGTAGCAAAGTGAACGCCTTTCTCCATGTGCAGAAGTCGCTTCACGTTCTCAAGAACGAAGAATCGAGGCCTGTGCCGCTGCAGTGTCTCCACGACAACGCTGAACAGAGTGCCACGCGGGTCTTTGATTCCCTGCTTCTTGCCAGCACTGCTGAACGGCTGACAGGGGAATCCGCCGGTGAGAAGTTCGTGGGGCGGTACCTCGGGCAACAATTTCCGTACGTCGCCTTCACGAATCGAATCCGGTCCGAACCGGTCGCGGTAGACCTTGCACGCCTTTGGGCAAATGTCGTTGGCCCACACGGTCTTCATACCGTGATGATCGGAAGCAAGTCGGAATCCACCGATCCCTGCGAAAAGCTCTACAGTGTTCATTCAATTTTTTTCCAGTTCGCGGCACAGTCGTCTCTTCAGTTTCTCGGCGCGGCGAATCTCGCATTCCCAGACGACCATCGTCTTCCACCCCAATCTCCGCAACTCGCGAACCTTCCTCTTGTCTCTCGCCACGTTTGCCCGAAACTTGGCCTTCCAAAACTCGCGGTTCGTGGCTGGAGTGGATGCCTTCTTGCAGCCTGGATGGCGATGCCAGAAACAACCGTGGACGAACATCGCCCGCTTGCGACTGGAAAACACCAGGTCCGGGCAACCGGGGAGTTCCCTGACATGCAGCCGAAAGCGGAATCCTAACGAGTGAACGAGTCGCCTGACAGCCATTTCCGGCCCCGTGTCCTTGCATCGAACACGGCGCATTTGCTCACTGCGTTCCTTCGGGCTCAGTGTGTCCACCCAAAATCAATCCTCTCGCGCCGTCGAAACTGCATGATAGCATCCCGTTCACGCGGCGACAATATGACGAACCGAGAACAGTCGCTGCGCGCGCCGATTCTACTTCGTCGCGCCCCCATCGCCGCCGGCGAGCAACAGCCGCGCCAGCGTCTGCGCCAGCGAGTCCAGCGCGCTGCGATCGGGCAAGCGTAACCGTCAGCCGCGGGCGGCCGGAGGCGTCTTCCTCGACGCACTCGGCCCAGGCGGTCGCGGACCTGCGTGACAAGGCCTTCGGCGGGCGGTTGCGCGCCGTCTTTGGCCACCAACTCGCCGAGGAAATTGAAGACGGCCCCCAACATCTCGCCGCCGGCCGCCGCCACCCGCTCGCGGCGCTGGGCCAACTGCTGCGATCTCGGCAACAACCTCTTCCTTCTCGCTGACGTCGACCGGGGCCTCCGGATGCGCGCCCAGGAGCACCTCCAGCCGCCGCCGCAGCTCGTCGACGCCGGTGGTCAGATCGACCTGCGTGACGTCGGAATCGGGATCGAGCGCGGCCATCGCCAGGTCGCGCTTGGCGGAAAGCGTGTTCAAGAGGCTTTCCTCGATCGTCCCCTCGGTCACCAGCACGTAGACCTGCACCGGCTGCTGCTGGCCCATGCGATGGGCCCGCGCGATCCGCTGCTCCAGCACGGCCGGGTTCCAGGGCAGATCGACGTTGATCACCGTGTTGGCCGCCTGCAGGTTCAAGCCCGTCGAACCGGCGTTGGTGGTGATGAACAGCCGGCAGTCGGGATCTTCGCGGAAGCGGTTCACCAGGGTCTGCCGCTCCTTCTGCGGCACCTGGCCGTCCAGCCGCACGAAATCCAGCTTGCGGGCCTTCAGGAGCGGCTCGATGAGGTCCAGCATCGTCGTCCACTCGGAGAACAGGAGGACCTTGCGGTTGGCCTCGGCGAACAGGCCGTCCAGCAGTTCTTCCAGGTACTCGAGCTTGCTGGAATAGTGCGGCTTCTTCTTGTCGACCAGGAACGTGCTGTTGGCCGTCATGCGGCACATCAACAGGGCCTTTTGCAGCCGCAGCAGGTCCATCTCCGAGATGTACGGCTTCCGCGTGATCATCTGCACGATCCGCATGTGGGCGCTGTGCAGCGCTTCCTGCTCTTCGGTGGCGGGGATGCGGACCAACTCGGTCGTTCGCGGCGGGAGTTGCTGCAAGACCGAGTCGCGGGTGCGGCGGAGCAGGATGCCGCGGAGCCGCTCGCGAAGCTGGTCGAGGTTCTTGTAGCCCAGCACCTTGCCCTTCTCGTCGACCACGCGATGGCGATGGAAGAAGCGGAAGGCCGGCGGCAAGCGGCGATCGTCGACGAACTGCATCACCGAGTACAGCTCGTCGAGGCGGTTCTCCAGCGGCGTGCCGCTGAGGACCAGGGCGAAGGGCGACTTCAGCCCCTTGATCACGCGGGCCGTCTTCGATTCCCAATTCTTGATCCGCTGGCCCTCGTCGAGAATGATCAGGTCCCAGCGGGTGCGTTCCACGGCCAGGATGTCGCGAAGCACCTGCTCGTAGTTGCAGACGGTGAAGAAGGCGTCGTTGTCGTAGGCCCGTGCCCGCTCCGCGGCCCCGCCCACGACAAGCTGCACGCTGCGATCGCAGAAACGCTGGATCTCGTTCCGCCACTGCGACTTAAGCGAGGCGGGGCAAACCACCAGCACCTTGCTGATGCCGGCCTCGCGGGCGAGGATCTCGGCCGTGCCGACGCCCTGGATCGTCTTGCCCAGGCCCATGTCGTCGGCCAGGACCGCCCGGCCCGTGCCCGCGGCGAAGGCGATGCCTTCAAGCTGATAGGGCAGCAGCGGGATCTTCAGCAGCGTGGTCCGCAAGGGGTGCTGCGACGGGGTTGCCGCGGATCTCGGCCATCCGCTTCGCCATCCGCTCGCTGGAACAGCCGCCGCTGGATCAGCTCCTCGGCGTCGGGATAGACGGTCACGTTGTGGCCCAGCCGCTCCATCTGGCCGACGAACTCGACCAGCTTCCGCACGTCGTCGATCGGCCGATCGACCAACGGGCCGGCCAGGCGGACGCAGTTCGGGATCGGCCTTGTCGGGCAGTTGCAGGTGCAGGGTCGTCTCTTCGCCGTAGAGCACGTGGACGAACGCCTCGCGATTGCGATAGGGCTTCCGCCGCTCGGCCGCCGGAAAGCGCCGCCGCACGCGGTCCAGCAAGTGCAAGATATGCTTGCAGGTGCCGAGCGTGTTGGTGCGGAAGTCGGGGCACGAGCAGTACGATTGCCCCCGCTCTTCGCCCCGCAGGGCCACGCGATAGGTCTTGCCCGACAGGGCGCTGGCCACCGTGTAGTCGGTCCAGGGTTTGGCGGCGTCGGACGACGAGATGCGGAACTTCTCGCTCTTGGCCCGCTCCTGTCGCTCGCGCGAGGGCCCGTTCGACAAGTTCGCTCTCGCTGAGCAGTTCCAGCGGCCGGTTCTCGTCGGGCGGCGCGGCCAGGCCCAGCGCGGTCTTCTCTTCCAGCACCAGCGACACGGCCGCCCCGACGTGCTGGCAGATCGTTTCGCAGGCCGTGCAGTTGAACTTCAGGCGGTTGCGGGCGGCGGCCATGGTGGTGATCGTGGCCACGGCATCTTTGCCGCCGGCGCCGTTGGGGAACTTCACGCGGAACAGGTCGCCGCGGAGATAGACATCGCGCTCGATGTCGATCTCGTAGTTCGATCCCTCGCGGATCAACTCGGCCCCGCTCGGCCCCAGAAGCTGGCAGGCCCGCACGTAGGTCAGCCGGGAAAGCCGGTCCCGCAAGGTGAGGTGTTTGCTTTGTTTGATTTTCGGGCGGCGCGTGCGGGTCGTCATGACGTGATCCTCCGATGATCGAGAACTGCGGGGGCGAAGAAGACGGGAATGCGTGAATTTTCGTCGGGCGGCGGGGGGGTGTCAAGGGAGCGGAACTTATTTTCCTTCTGCGCAAGCCGCGGCGATCTGACGGAGTGTACTGGCTTTCGCGCTGGGCTCCTTAACATCTCGGCCGTGGTTTGGCGGACGTCCTCAGCTAACCCCATCTTGCTTTGGGCCGCGGCAATTTCGCGCAAGGCAGACATTCTTGACTGAGAACCGCTGATGTTACGGACTGCGGCGAGCGCCTCGGCCATAGTCTGTGTGGCCTGCTTCTTGAGTTCCGCCTTCGCTTGGGCGCTAGCAACCTCAAACAGAGCGAATGCCTTGAAAAAAACGTCGTCCGTATCGGCAACCATGCCAAACGCCTCGGGCAGGAGGCCCGCCTCGACCTGTGCTTTGGCAATTTTCTCTAAGGTATATCGCTTCCGAATAAACATGCGCGTTAGGGAAAGATTTGCATGCGGTTGGTGTTTTGTTAGATTTCCATGAGAAGCCGAAGAGGCGGTTCGTGAATCAAGGGAACAAGTGAAGCACCTGACGTGGTTTGCCTTATTTGCGACGAAGTTCGACGCAACCCCTTCCGCGTCGCGTAGCCTTGAAATAGACTATCGCCAGATCTCAACCGTTGTGGCCGCCCGCGTTTTCATGGTCGTCTCGGCCCTGCCTTGGTCTTCCCAACAGCTTCCCCGAACTTGCAAGGAGATGAACTTGTTTCCCCACCCCCGCACGGCAATTTTTCGCATTTTTTTCGTTGCGCGATTCAGCGCTGGCCGCATTGCCCTTGCCGCAGACTACATGGGCACAGGCCAAGTCCGTGCAGTCCAAATCTGCAAACGGCTGTAAATACTTCATCGAGATCAGCGTCGACGGGCTTGGCTCGGTTTACCTCCAGCCCATGGTCGAGAAGAACGAGCTGCCGAACTTCAAGCGTTTTCAGACCGAAGGGGCCTGGACGAACAATGCCCGTAACGACGACGACGTGACCGTCACGCTTCCCAATCACACGACCATGATGACCGGGCGGAGCGTGAAGGGTCCCGGCGGCCACCACTATACGAAGAACACGGACCCCTCGCGCGGTGAAACCCTGCACAATCAGAAACATCATGACGGCTCGTACATCGCCAGCGTCTTCGACGTGGCGCACGACCACGGCCTGCGGACTTTGCTCATGTCCGGGAAGACCAAGTTCTCGCTCTACCGCGATTCCTACGATGCGGAGCACGGCGCGGCCTGTGCCGGCAAGCCGGATTACGGGCGCAACAAAATGGATTGTTTCGTCTACGACAAGGACATGGAATCCATGATTACGAAGTTCATCGCCGCCATGAAGGAGAAGCCCTTCCAGTACGCGTTCCTGCACTTTGCCGAGCCGGACGTCACCGGCCACGTGCAGGGCTGGGGAAGCGATGCCTACCAACAGGCCGTCCGGAAAATCGACGTCCAACTGGGCGCATTCTCCAAGAAATCGAGAGCAGCCCAGAGTTTCGGGGCAAGACGACGATTTTCCTCACTTCGGACCATGGCGGCAAGGACCGCAACCACGTCGACAACCTACTCCCGGAGGTCTACACGATCCCGGTTTACGTCTGGGGCTGCGGCGCGGCCGCCGGCAAAGACCTTTACAAGCTGAACGCCGCTACGCGTTGCGATCCCGCGGCCGGTCATCCGCTGCACACCGATCCCGTGCAGCCGGTCCGCAACGGCGACGGCGCGAATCTTGCGCTGAAGCTGCTTGGCCTGGGGCCGATTCCCGGTTCCACGATCAACGTCCGCCAGGACCTGGCGATCGGGCCCTAGTAGGTTCGCCGAATGCTCTTGCCCATCGTGCCGATTCTGCGGTAAACTGCCCTAGGCTTGCCGCGAACCCCCCGCATGGGTTTGCGGCGATGGAAGGCAGTGTGAACGAAAGGAATCAACTCATGCAGGCGACGCTCGGCGAACTGGCCCTCTTGGTAGGCGGGCAGGTGGTGGGGTCGGAAGACTTGACGGTGAAAGGAGTTGCACCCCTGCGAGACGCCTTGCCTGGCCAGATTACGATGGTCGATTCCGCGGACCACGGCCGCAACCTGGTGGGCAGCAAAGCCTCGGCGGTGGTCTGCCCACGGTCCTTCCCTCCCGAAGGCACACCGGCCATTCAGGTCGACGACGTCCACCAGGCATTTTCCAAGATCGTGCTCTATTTTCGCCCGCCCCGGGCCCGGAAACGGATCGGTGTCAGCCGCCTGGCGGTGGTCAGCCCCACGGCGGTGCTGGGGGCCGACGTCGACGTCCACCCTTATGCCACGATCGGCGATGACGTGAAGATCGGCGCCGGATCCACGATCCACTCTGGCGCGCACGTCATGGCCGGTTCGCAAATCGGCGAGAACGTGACGATCTTCCCCGGCGCGGTATTGTACGAGGATACGGTCGTCGGCGCCCGATCGATCATCCATGCTGCCGCGGTGCTGGGCGCCTATGGATTCGGCTACGACCAGATTCAAGGCCGCCACCGCCTCACGGCCCAGTTGGGGAACGTGATTGTCGGCGCCGACGTCGAGATCGGCGCCGGCACGACGATCGACCGCGCCACCTACGGTTCGACGGTCATCGGCGACGGCACGAAGATCGACGACCAGGTGATGATCGCCCACAACTGCCGCCTCGGCCGGCACAACATGCTTTGCTCGCAGGTCGGCATTGCCGGCAGCTCGACGACAGGCGATTACGTCGTCCTGGCCGGGCAGGTCGGCGTCCGCGATCACGTGCATGTCGGCAGCGGCTCGATCGTCGGCGCCAAGGGCGGCATCGTCAACGACGTGCCCGACGGCAGCCGCTACATCGGCATTCCCGCCACGCCGGAGCGCGAGCAGAAGCTGCGCCTGGCCACGATCACCAGGCTGCCGGAGATGCGGCGCCAACTCAAGGTCCTCCAACACACGGTCGACAAGCTTGTCGAGCAGATCGCCACCCTGGAGCAGAGCCACGGCGCCAAGCAGCCGACCGTGTAATACAAAATTCGGATTTCGCGCTGGATTCAGCGCATGCAGCAGTCCAACTCCACTCTTACCGCCGCTCCGCCTACGGTTCCCGCCCGCATCGGCCTGATGGCCGGCTGGGGACGCTATCCGCTGTTGGTCGTCGAGGCCCTGCGGCGGCAAGGATCGCAAGTCTTCTGCCTGGGCGTCGTCGGTCACGCCGATCCCAAGTTGGCCGAGATCTGCACGGACTTTCAGTGGAGCGGGCTGGGCCGCTTCGGCGCCGCCATCCGGTACTTCAAGCGGCATGCCGTGAGCGACGTGATCATGGCGGGCAAGATCCACAAGGTGGTGCTCTTCAAGCCGTGGGTGGTAGTGCGCAACACGCCCGACCTGCGGACCATCCGCATGTTCCTGCCGCACTTCCTCACGCGGACGAAGGACTGCAAGGACGACACGCTGCTGGGGGTAATCGTCGCGGAGTTCGCCCGGGAGGGCATGCGTTTCGGCCGGCCGACCGACTACGCCGCCGAGCTTCTGGTGAGCAAGGGCCAGTTGACGCGCCGCGGCCCGTCGGCCGCGCAGTGGAACGACATTCGCCTGGGTTGGAAGACGGCCAAGGAGTTGGGCCTATTGGACGTCGGCCAGAGCGTGGCGGTGAAGAACCAGACGGCACTGGCGATCGAGGCCGTCGAAGGGACCGACGAATGCATCCGCCGCGCGGGCGTCTTGTGCCGCGCCGGCGGGTTCACCGTGGTCAAGGTGGCCAAGCCGCAGCAGGACATGCGCTACGACGTGCCGACCGTCGGCATGCGGACGGTCGAGAACATCGCCTCGTCGGGCGGCAGCGTGTTGGCCGTCGAGGCCGGCCGGACCATTCTCCTGGACGGACCCGAAGTGATCGACTTCGCCGATCGTCACGGCCTGGTGATCGTGGCGATTGACGAGGAGACGCCAAAATTCTTCCCAAAAAATGAATGACTGACTGACAGAAAAATGCCCGTGGGCGCGCGGGGAAAGGAAAATGATGGAAAGTCAAATCTTCTTTTCTCAAATCACCTTTTCCGAACTATCAGTCTACAAGTCCGCTCTCAAAGATCTCGCGCACGCCGCAGCGGAAACCGACAAAAACGTCCTCGCCGGAGAGTTCGTCCTTCTCGGTCAGAACCTTCACGTCGGTGGCCGAGCGATAGACGATCACGCTGCGCGACCTCGGTTTGACAACCCAGACCATCATCGCCCCGGCGTCCAACCACTCTTGGACCTTCTCGTCCACGTCGCTCACGGTGTCGCCCGGCGAGACGACTTCCACGACCAAATCGGGAGCGCCGGGCCAGTAGGCTTCCTTGGGTTTCTCGCGCGGAACGTGGTCCTTGCGGATGAAGGCGATGTCCGGAGCGCGCACGGTGTCGGGATCGCGCGCGAACCGGAAGCCTGTCTCCGCAAGATAGAGCTTGCCTAGACGATGTTCGAGATTATGGCGGGCCAAAAGCGATTGCAGTTGTCCGCCGATTTCACCGTGATCCCAACTCGCGGGTGGCATTTTTCGGAGTTCTCCGCCGACCAACTCACATCGGCAGCCATCGTCCGGCATGCGAAGGAGTTGATCGGCTGTGACAAGGGTTGCGGTTGTTGCGGTCGCCATGCTTCGTTCCTCCCCCGGATTTTATCCGTTTTGGGACTTCATTCCACGGCCCGCGTCGAACACGGCGGTGACATCGACGGCAAAGGCCGGGAGCAGCACCGACGTGGCTGTCGTGCCAAGCGGGAACTCGCCGTGCAGACGATAGGCGGTGCCGTCGAGGGTCAGTACGACGACCGTTTCGGATTTCAGGTCGACGATCCAGTACTCGGCAACGCCTGCCTGGGCGTACTCTTGGCGTTTCGTGTCGAAGTCTCTCTGCCGGTCCTCTTCATTGTCGCTGACGACTTCCACGACAAGGTCGGCGCCCTGCGGCTGATGACGCGGATCGGTAATGCGGCCCGGCTTGAGAAAGGCAATATCCGGATCGCGATATTTGCCGGCCCACAGGCGGATGGGCAAGGGCGCGAAAACACCTCGCCGGAACCAATGGCCGCCACGCATGCCTCCAAGAGACGAAAGAGATAGCGCACGATCCGCTGATGCAAAGGATTCGGCATGGAAAGCACCTCGACTTGGCCGTCCGTAAGTTCGACAAGCCGCCTGCTCCGCCTTTGCAGCGCCAGGTATTCGGCTTCCGTCCATTGCCCTTGTGGTGGAAAGAGCAGCGCGACGGGCCAAGACGGGCCGCCGGGCTCGGAGGGCGGCGGGTGAGAAAACGTCGGTGCGATGGCCGGAGTGTCCATACAGTTCTTTCTGGGAACGTGAAGACCACGATCTGTCCTATTATAGCTCGTCTTCGTCCCAGGCCAACTTCACCCGCGTCTGCGCGTTGTGTTCGAAGTCGAAGCCGGCCTCCCGCAAGGCATTCTCGACGCCCTGCTTGTTCGGCGGATTCCCACCCGAGTAAACGATGCCCCAGAAGACCGTGCCGCCGCCGTCAACGTGAACGCCCGTGGCGACCTGTTTGACCATCAAGTCGGGATTCAGCCGCGCCATGAGGTGCTGCATGGGATAGAACTCGTGCTCGTCGCGCACGGAAAACGCTTTCGGCAACTTGACGTTGGTCAGCATGTCATCTCCCTTAAAAAACACTTTCCATTGCGGCCAGTTGCTCGCGCCGAGGGAAATTCTCGCACGCAGTAACGGGGCGGATAGATATCCACGGGTTCGAGCAAGTGCCCGACTGCTTCCATTGCCCCGGACCACGGAACCATGCTCGGCTTGCTTTCCCGTCCGCCGAAGACTACCAGGTCGGTTTCGGGCAACAACGTTTCTGCGCTCTCCGTCCAGACGGCATAACTCAAGAGCCTGCCTTGCGGGTCCTGCACGACGTTGAACGTGGCAACGAAAACGTTCTTGTTGGTCTTGGCGTGCAGCCGATCGAGCAATTCCTTCTGCTCGGCATAGTCGCGTCCCAAGGCGTCGAAGTACAGCCGGCGGAACGGATGGTACAAGGCGTGCGAGGCTTCGGGCAGCCAAGGGACCCACTCCTCGCCGTCGAACCGCACGGCGATCGACGAGATCGGCCGAAGCTGCTTGAGGGCCTCGGTCGCCAGCTTGAGCATGGCCTCCAGCCCCGCGGAATCGTCCGCACCGGCGACGATCAAATTGTCGCGATTGGCGATCATGGCCACCGGATCGCCTTGGACACGGAACTGCCCGATCAGTTCCGGCGACAAGATCCGCGAGGCGTCGTAATTGTCGCCCGTGGCCGAAAGATACACGCCGTCGCCCGACTGCGGACCGATGAACTTCGCCGGCAAGTCAGCCAGGTTCTGCGAGGCGATTTCCAGGGCCTCGTAGAGCGTCAACCCCCAGGCGTCGAGATTGGCTTGGGGGACGGACCGCATGGCGTCTGGCAGATCATAGACCAAGGCCACGCCGAAATGTTCGCCCAGCGGCACGTACGGCCAACTGATCGGCGTGCCCGATTCGACGATGCTGCGAAGCTGGTTCAACTCGAAATGCGAGCGCGAGCGCACGATGGGCAGCAAGTCGGGCCTGACGTCTTCGAAATCCTCGGGCATGTCGCGGAGCAGGCTGAACCAGTTCCGCACCCAGAGGCGGATGACCCGCTCGCGGATTTCTTCATCCGCCCCGCAATACTCTTTGTAGGCGTTGCCCAGCATAAGGGCCGCGGACCGCACGCCTTCGCCGCGTAGGCGGAATTCCTCGGGCTGATACGCGATAAAACCCTTCTCGCCCGCCTGGTGGATGCGGTCGATCATGAGCTGGGCGAAATCGTCTTTGCTGAGTTCGATCACGGGAACCGGGCGCGTGAATGACGAAGCGGGAAGAACCGTAGCCCAGTATACCAACCCGCCGCGCCGTCGGCAAGAACGATCACGGCCGGCCATTGTCGGCCTTGATCGCAACCTTGCCAAAAGTTAGTTGTCTGGTTGCGTTCTGCCAGCGGCGACCGTGCAGTCGGTAAGGACCGGCCGAAGGATAGCTTCCGCAATTAAGCGGGAAATTGTTCTTCGGCCGATCCTAAGGTCCCGATCAGGGCCGCAAGCGTCGCTACGCGCCGACTTCGGCCAACGTCGCGGCCGCGTGGCAGCGCTCGCCGTCGTGATGGAACAGGCAGTTTCCGCCCTGTAGATGACCGGCGTCCAGCGCCATTTCCGCCTTGCGGAAGAGGGCCACCATGTCGTCGGCGCGGCCGGTCTCGATCATGCCGATGCTGACGGTGAAGCCGATTTTCTTTCCCCCCTGCAGAAACGCCACCTGGCTTGCCGCCTCGCGAATTCGCTCGGCAACGCGGATGGCATCGAAAAGCGGTGCATTGGGCAAGAGGAAGGCCAGGCAACTCGTACTGTAGCGGGCCACCAGATCCATCTCCCGCACGCCCGCGAACACGACCCGTGCCAGACTCGTCGTCATCAGGTCCCGAAACGTCGACCCGTAATGCCGGGCGAGACTCTCGAAATGGTCGATCTCCACAAGGACCAGGGTCAACGTCGGGCCGCCGCGCTTCCATTCGGCCACGCGGCTGCGCACATGCTGGCAGAAGGCGGTGCGATTCAAGACTGCCGGCAGATCGTCGGCCAGTTTTTCGATCGGGGGCTCTTCGAGGTCCGGTTCCTCGGCCACCGCCGGGGATGCGGACGGCTGGGGAACTTCAATGGTCTTGGGTGGTTCCACGGGCGTCGGCGCGGGCTTCGTTTCCTCGTCGAGGATGGGAACAATCGCTTGCCCGTCGTGCCAGTGACCGCAGTTGCGGCCCGCTTCCTTCGAGGCGTACAGGGCGGCATCGGCCCGCTGAACGATCTCTGCCAGGTTCTCCTGGCCCATGACCTGGGCGGCGCCGATGCTGATCGTCATCCGAAGTTTTCCGCCGGCGAATTCGAACTCGGTTTTCGCGATGGCCTTGCGCAAGCCGCGTCAGGGCGCGGTGGACCTCGGTGATCGAGGCGCGGTTGAAGATCACGGCAAATTCTTCACCGCCGTAACGGGAGATGGAATCGCTCTCGCGCAAGACCCGCCGCAATACGCGGCCGGTGCCGCGCAGAACCTCGTCGCCTGCCTGGTGGCCATAGGTATCGTTGAGCCGCTTGAACTTGTCCAGGTCGATCATGGCCAGCGTGAAGGCCTGTCCCGCGCGGTGGAAATCGGCCAGGCTGCGGGCGATGTCGGTCTCGAAGGCCCGGCGGTTGCCGACCAGGGTCAAGGCGTCGGTGCGGGCTTCGGCCGCATGCGACTCGACCAGGCGGACCTGCTCGCGGAGCCGGTCTTCGGCCTGATCCAACCGGCCCTGCATGGTCTTGTTGGCATCGACCAGCTTGGTCACGACATTGAGGATCTTGGCCGGTTCGTGCAGCACGTCGCTCTTCAATTCGACGTTGATTTCCTCGACGCGCGTATTGTGCTCACCCAATTCGACGGCTACGTGGGAGGCCATTTTTTGCAGGCAGGCCAGCAGTTCCTGGGCGCGGCGAACTTCCTCCTTGTCGACGGCGGCTTCCTGCGGTTCCGCGCCCCGGCTCCGCAGCCACCATCCACCGGCCAGGCCGGTCAGCGCGGTCGCCAAGGCAACGAAGACATAAACCGTCAAGACAGAGAACATCGGGATTGATTCCTTGAATTTTCTGGCAGTCGTAATAGGCCGCTAAGAGCGCGTTCGACAAGGGGGGCGACACCTTTTCAAACACGCTCCAAGAAAATCTAGGTTATCAAAACGGCATGATGGCGGGAAAAGACGACTCCCTTATGCAACCGGCATCTTGCGCGGCCGGCCGCGGGGCCGCATGGTCGATTCAAGCCCTAGCTTCGCTACAATCCGTTGCTGCCACTTCGCGTCGCCGAAAGGCGTGCCGCGAACGACACTGTGCCGCACCACGGCCAACTCCTCGGCGGTCAACGGTTCCTGGACCGACCGCAGCCAGTTTCGACCGCGTGCCATCGGCCCAGGTTCGATCCGGGGACGTTCCAGCCCGGTTACCATCCTTCCCACAGACGACCAGGACCAGCGTTCGAGCTTCCGCAGCTTCAGCTCCTTGCGTCGAAGGGGATTCTGCTCGACATAGCGGAGCACCGTGAGCAAGTGTTCGTCCGGCTGAACCGGAAAGGCGCGAAAGCGGCCCTCCCAAATGTGACCGCTCGTGTGACGGCGTCGATGGTAGCGGCGGACGTGACTCGTCGCGAGCCACTGCATCCAGCGGCTGAGATCGCCGTCTTTTCGCGGCCAAAGGACCAGGTGGAAGTGATCGGGCAGCAGGCAGTAGGCCAGCAACCGCACATCGTGCATATCGGTCGCCTGGTACAGAAGGTCTACGAACTCGGCGTAGTCGTCGGCCTCGTGGAAGACCTCGGCGCGGGCATTTCCCCGGTTAAGAACATGGTAGCAAAGGCCTCCGGCAGATGCTCTAGCGGTTCGCGGCATTCGTTCTTGACTCCCTGGCGAGTGGTTCAGGATCGGAAAAATCAATCCTCAGAATACCGCAAGCGGCAAGCCGCGTCAAGGAAATCAGAATGTCCCAAATGAGATAGGTCTGATGCCTCTCATGGGTCATATATCAAACCCGCCAGCTCGGCAACCGGAACCGGATTGCTCCGCGCGCGGCGCGGGTGCGGCCCTTGGCCGGCCGCAAGCAGCCACGGAGAAAACGAAGGTGGGAATAACGAACCACCCTTCCTGGGTAGTCTCGGGGGTGTTGTGCGTAAAGAGGCTATTTCAAAATCGGGCACGCAGGCTGGAAGCCTACGCCACATGCCCGATTTTGAAATAACACCTAAGAACTCGGCTTGTCGCGCTGGCCGAAATTCTGGATGATCTGTCGTTCCCCGGCAAAGGCGGTGCCGCACAGGGTAGAGAATCCCGGCAAGAAATCTCCAACGGGGGGGTAGAGGCAATGATGATCGAGAGAAGTAGGAGAGAGGAAGGCGGAAGGCGGAAGGGGGAACTCGGTAGGCGGAGCGGGATCCCCCTTCCCTTTTCCCCCTTCCCCCTTCCCCTTTCGGCTGAAGGGGGTGACGTTCGCGATCGCGCCCGGACGCCGCTTTGGGAACATGTTGGACGGTACTTGATGCTCGGTCTGCTAGTCATGGGCCTTCCCATGGCCTACCAGCGGGCCATCGACAATGGTCCCGACCTGGCAGGTTTCTGCGATGCGGGACGCTATATTCTCGAACATGGCACGCGCGACCCCCTATCGACTTTGGCCCGCTACTGGCCCTCGGCCGACGTGCCTTGGATGGTCTTTGCCTTGCTGCCGATTTCGGTCACGGCGGTGCTCTGGTACTTGATCGGCTGCGCCACTTGGTTCGGCTTGCTGCAAACGATCTGTAACCGCATGCTAGTCGGACCGGACCCCGTCTGCTCCACGGCCGGGCCGGCCGCGGAGCAGGCCGCCAGGCGTCACGCCACCTTGGCCGCCGGACTCCTGGCATTGCCTTTGGTGATCGACGGCATGTGCATGGGCAGTTTCCACGTGCTCATGGTCTGGCTCATGATCGTGGGGCTCGATCGGGCCTGCCGCGGCGAGGAGACGGCCGGCGGAATTCTGTTGGGAACCGCTGCCTGGCTGAAACTCTTGCCCCTGTTGGGCATTGGGTTTCTTGTTTTACCAGCGGAAGTGGAAGGGGGCCCTGATCGCCATGGCCACCGTGTTCGTGCTGGACGTCGTGCTGAGCGTCGCGGCCTTTGGTCCCGCCGGCGCCTGGCGGGAACACGTGCTCTGGTGGCAAGACGGCGCGGCCGGCACCGCCAACCGGCAATTGACGTCGGTCAATGGCTCGGATGAAGACCGCTTGACGAACCAGTCCGTGGCGATCACGCTCCGCCGCTTGTTCACGTCGTTCGGAACCGCCGCGATGGAGGAAAGCGCAGGACCAGGGAACCAGATCCGATTGCTCCGCGGGCGGCACGGCCGCGGCCCTTCGCCGGCCGAAAACAGCCGCGGAGCAAGCAGCGGAACGACGCGAGTGCCGCGACCACCTCCAGGCACGGCGACGGGTCCAGCTTGCCGATCTGACGCCAGGACAGCTTCAGCTCGTGTTCCTCGCGACGATGGCGATCCTGGCGTTGGGCGTGGCCATCTACTGTCGCCCCGTTCGGGTCCGGACCGACTCCAACCATGGGTACATGGTGCCCGACAGGGTGCCCGCCGAAGAAGGTCCGGCCAAGATTGCCATGATGACCTTGGCCACACTCTGGTTCTCGCCCGTCGTCTGGAGCTATCACCTGGTGGCTGCCACGCCGGCGCTGGCCATCCTCCTGCTGCGCGGGCGTTACCGCTGGCAGTGGGTCGTGCCGGTCGTCGTGGTCTGGGCCGGAGCACTGGGCCTGCTGGCCTTTGATGCGGTCCGCGCCGCGGGCGTGCTCTTGTGGATGAGCCTGCTCCTGGGCGCGGGGCTTGTCGTGTTTCCCGCCGAGCGGATACTGGGACACCAATAGGCGGACGGATCGGTCCGATCGGTCCGACGGATAGTCTCTAATGCCAGAAATGAATACAACGCTTGAGCATTCTCCCGCGCCGCCTCGGCCGGTGCGGGCCCTGTTCATCCTGGTCATGGGTCTGCTGGCGGCGTGGCTGGCAGCCGGTTCGCTGGGATGGCTTGCGCCGCCGCTGCAAAAAGCGTTGACCTGGCTCGCGCTGGCGAGCATCGCGGGCACCATGTACCCATGGTCGGCGGCCATTCCCGGCCGTCGCCGCCTGTACGGCCGTGATGGCCTGCTGCTGGGTGGGGCGGCCTTGATTGCCATGTTCTTGACCGCTTCTGCGTTGCCGGTCGTCAATATCCTCGCTGTGGCAATCGTGTTGGCTGCCGTCGCCCAGGTCCGACCGGGCCCGACCAGCGGAGAGGGGAGGCCGGCACCCCCTATTCGACGGCAACGCGGAGTAGGCTCGGGTCGAATAGGGGGTGCGCGCCTCTCTCCCGCTGGCCGGGCCCGCCGCCTTGGCGGCCGCGGCGCTGGCCGTTTTCCGGCTGGCTTGCGACAGTTCCGCTGCCGCCTGGACTTTCACCAACAGCGTGGCCCGCATCGAGGGATTCTCGGTCGGTTGGTTGACGGGCCGGCCGCTGCTGATTGGCGCGAGTTTCGGCGGTCTCGACTTCCTCGTACTCATGGCAGCGCTGACAGTTGCCTGGCTTATGCATGACGCCGGGACCACGTTTCGCACGCGCCGCTGGGCCATGCTTTTCATCCTTCTCGCGCAGGCCGCTTATCTCGTAGTTCTGGCCTTCAGCCACGACCTGGCCGCGCTGTTGCCGCCGCAAGTCGCCCCCGTTCCCACGGCCATCTCGCACCTGGGCATCTGGACCTGGGGCAACGCGATTCGCATGCTGTTGCCGTGGAACTTGCCCGTGCTGGCCGCCGTTTTCCATTCCGCGGCGGCCGTCGGCATCTTCCATCTGACTGCTTGGCAAACGACGCCGCACGATCTTGCCGACGAGAGCAACATAAACTCCGCCGACCACGACCATGAGTACATGGTGCCCGAGGGCAAACGTCGAAACCGCAGTCTTCAGGGTGAGCCGGCGCTTCCGCTCGACGGGCGGAACTCGCTGATGACCTGGCGGCGCTTCGCACCGGCAGGACTCCTGATCGTGGCGGCGGTGGCGATGACACTTTCGCCCGTCAGGCCGGACTTGAAGGGCCGGCGAATTGTGGCTTACGACGACGGCACGACCGATTGGAGCACCGCCGACCCGGGCACGGTCCCGCCGGGCCAGTCGCCCCGCTATGGCCTGCTGCCGGCGCTGGTCGAGAGCCTGGGCGGACAGTTCATTGCTCGTGAAGAATCTTGCCGAGGCCGATCTCCACGCCGCCGACGTGCTGATCATCTTGCCGCCCCGCCAGCCGCAAGCAGCCGTTGAGTCCAGTCCGATATTTGCAAGCAGATTTGGAGGTATGTGTCTTTGCGGCGGTCAGCTGATTGTGGCCGGCGAGCCGGAGACGAACTTGGGAGTTGAAGAGAACGTTCTCAACACGCTCTTGGAGCCGACCGCCATGTCTTTCCGCGACGACACGGCCAATTCGCTGACGCAGCGCTGGGAAGACAATCTCCAGGTCGGCCCCCCATGCCGCCACGGCAAGCAGCGATCCGGGACGCAACCACTTCAGTCTCGATCGCGCGGCTTCCATCCGCGTGTCTTGGCCCGCCGGACCGCTGCTCGTCGGACGTTGGGCCTGGGACGAACTGGGCACCGACCCCGACCGGCCCGAGGCCTTGCCCTATTCGCCGGGCGATCACCTGGGCGACCTGGTCCTTGCCGCCCAGCAGAACGTGGGCCGGGGAACGGTGGTCGTGCTGGGCTCGGCCGCCTGCCTGAGCAACGACGGGATTCCTTTTTCTTACACGTTCACGGGCCCGCTGCTCTCGGCGTTGGCGGCCGACCATGCGACGCCGCTGGCCTGGTGGCGGCAGTTACTGGGCCTGGCGGCCGCGGGCGCGGCGATCGTGCTTCTGTTTCGCCGTTTCGACCCACTGCACGTGGCCGCGGCGAGTGTCGCCCTGGCGCTGGCCATGCTGGCATGCAGTTTGCTTGACAATGCGAGGGCCGGGTTGCTGCCGTCCGGCGTCAAGACCGCGGCCCGGCCGATCATCTACGTGGATGGCTCGCACCAGGAACGTATGGGCACGGACCCCTGGGGCGAAGACGGCATCGGCCGGCTGATGCGCGTGCTGGCCCACAACGATTACTTGCCGTTGCTGGCGCCCGATCTCGCGCCGCAGCGATTGAATCGGGCGGCCATGCTGATTTCGATTGCCCCCGGCAAGGCATTCAGCAGCGGCGAAATGGCCGCCGTGCATGATTTCGTCGCGCAGGGCGGTTTCTTCCTGAGCATGGTCGGGTCGCCGGACGCCGGGTCCAGTCGCCCCCTGCTGAAAATGTTCCAACTCGACATGAAACCCCTGCCAGTGCCGCCTTGGCTCCACGAGCAAGAGACGACTCCCCACGGCAGGTTCTGGTATCCGAATCCAGACAAGCCGGCGGTGGAGTTCTATGCCGCCTGGCCAGTTTCTGGCCGTATGGACGGCGAAACCTGGCCGAAAGACCTTCTTCTCGGGCCGGTCATTGCCGGATTCCGGACGGACGAAGGTCAGGCATTCATCATCGGAGACACGGCCTTCGCCTTGAACAAGAACTTCGAGTCTTCTTCGCCCAACCGTGAATTCTGGCGTTCGCAATTGAAAAGCTGGTTAGGCCATTCGGCCGACAAGTCCCAGGCTGTCGAGTCGACCAAGAGCGGAATCATCAAGTTGCCGAAAACACCCTAGGGCGGCGAAACGCGTCATAGTACAGCAGCGCGGCAACACTCTTGGCATCGCGAATGCGGCCGTCTCGCACCATCGCGAGGGCCTCTTGCCACGTCAGGTGCAGCACGCGGATGTCTTCGCCGGCCTCCAACGCCATTTCTCCGGCGGTAAGCCCCGACGCGGCGAACACGTACATCTTTTCATCGAGAATTCCCGGCGACATGCAGAACGTGGCCAGGTGTTCGATGCGGGCCGCGCGGTACCCGGTTTCCTCGGCCAATTCCCGCAGCGCCGTGCGGGCAGGCTCTTCCGGCGGCTCGAGCGTGCCGGCCGGAAGCTCCACGAGACGTTCCTCGACGGCCACTCGATAGTTCTCCACGAAACAGATGCGGCCATCGTCCAGCAACGGCAAGATCGCCACCGCTCCGGGATGACGAACGACGTCCTTGGCGTGTCGCGATCCGTCGGCCGATTCCTGCGTCACGCGCTCCACGCGGAACCGCTTGGCCTGGTAAAGCACTTCGGGCGTATTCATGTTCTCTCTCAGCCTTCGTCCATTGGAAAAGTTGTCGTGGACTCCGCCGAAAGCTCCTTGCCACTGACCGGTTGCAGCGTTTCAGCGCAAGCGGGCAAGCCACAACAGACGGCAAATAGACAACTTGCAGTTGCACGGATTCGATTGGGACTTGGCAGCGGCATGAAGACCTCTCCGTTCTTTTCGCCGTTTGCCGTAGTATACTATCGGGCCGATGCTCGCAGCAACTGGGCGGCAGACGGGCTTCTTTCGGCGCCTGCCTGTCTTTGTCGGCGAACCTGCGCTGGGAAACAAGGCGGCGGTATCTCGGGCGGGTTGTGCCTCCATCGGAGCGATTTCCGTATCCTGCGAAGCGATGGCATTGCTAGCAGGCCGTCGAAGTGTCTTTCCCGGAATTGTCGAAGTGTTTTCGGGGGGGGTGGGGCGTAGAATATCTCTATCATGAGTGCCTCCGACCTCACGGACTGCGTGCAACAACTTCGCCTTGACGGGGACGCCCTGGCTGACGTCCACGTCCGTGAAGTCGTGGGCAAAGTGCTGAATCTCGTGGAAGCCGTTGTCGTTGACAATCGCCGCCTAGAGGAGGAAAATCAACGCCTGCGGGAGATCATTCGCCAACTCAAGGGTGAGCCCCGGTCTTCCCCGGCGCCGCGCCGTCCGCCCGCACGGGATGTCTCGTCCGAGAAAGAACGGCGGCAACGTGCGTCTCCGCCAGAGGGTCCCCCTCGCGCCGACTGCCGGAGCTTTCGCGATATTCGCGTGGACAAGGAAGTCATTCGCTACGTCGATGCGGCGCGTCGTCCTCCCGACGCCACGTTCATCGGCTACGAAGACGTGGTCGTGCAGGATCTTCAGATCAAGAGCTACAACATCCGCTACCGTCTGGAACTCTGGGATTCGCCGTCGCAGGGACGGCTGCGTGGTGAGTTGCCACCAGGAGTGACCGGCGAGTATGGCCCGGAACTGAAGGCTTTGTTGGTGTCGCTGAAGTACGTCGCCGGGACCAGCCTGCCGCGGGCCCACGAGTTCGTGGAACACTGCGGCGTGGTGATCTCGCGCGCAGCGTGTCGAACATCGTACGGGACGCGGCGGAGTTGTTTCAGGGAGAGAAGGAAGAGATTTTCTGGGCGGGGTTGGCGGCCACGACTTACCAGCACATCGACGACACCTTCGCCCGCGTGGGAGGTGAGTTGTGGCACACGCATATCATCTGCAATCCGTTTCACTCCACCTACTTTACCACACCGCACAAAGACCGACTGACGATTCTGGGCCTCCTGTGGAGCAGGCCGTGGACATACCGCTTCAACGACTTGACGCAGCGGCTGCTGGAGGAATTTCACGTTCCGCTGAAGTGGCGGCAGCTTGCGGCAACGGCCCCGCAGGACCAAGATCTGAACGAGGCCGAACTGGAAGATCTCCTGGAAAAATGGTCCCCCTCCCGACGGCTAGCGTGCCTGGATCGCTTGCGCGAGGCGGCGGCGCTGGCGTCGTATCGCGCGCGGCCGGACCATGTACGGATTTTGGTGGGCGACGACGCCAAACCCGCCAAGTACGTGTCGGACGAGTTCGGGTTGTGCTGGATTCACGAGGGCCGGCACTACAAGGAGTTGTCTCCTGTGGTACCGCAGCATGAGCAGCAATTGGAGGCGTTCCGAACGCGTTACTGGGATCTCTATGGCGAGTTCCAGAAGTACCGGGGCAGGCCGACGCCAGCGCTGGCGGAGCGGTTGGAGGAGGAGTTCGACCGACTGTTCGCGACATGCACCGGGTACGAGGCGTTGGATAAGCGGATTGCGATGACGGGCGAAAAGAAGGAGTCCCTGCTGACCGTCTTGGCCCATCCGGAGACGCCGCTGAACAACAACCCGGCGGAGTTGGGTGAACGCGTGGCAGCGCGGCGTCGGGATGTGAGCCTACACTGCGCCAAGGCCGAGGGAGCACGCAGGATGGACACGTTGACGAGCATCGTACAAACGGCGAAGAAGCTGTTGGTCAACGGCTATGAATACCTACAGGATCGGATCAGCGGCATAGGGAAGATGCCCTCTTTGGCGAGTCTGATTCGACAGCGGTCGCGGCCTCCATCGACCGCGCCCCCTTGCCCATCTTCAACCGCCCAACCTCTTGCCGATATCGAACGGCTCGCTCTCGCTTAGCACTCTGGTGCCGTCTCCCCTTCCACCGTTTCGCGCCGTACCTGCCAGCAGCCGAATTCCCCTCCTGTTTATGCAGCTTCTCTGTTTTCGCGCGAAAGTCGTCGACCAGAAACGGCACGAGCTAGCACTTGGCAGGATACCGATTTCCGGAAACGCAAGACCACCGTTGACAACGTTCGGGCCCTGGACGATCATGGGGTTGAGATGCTCTGTCGCGATGGCGGCAGGGGAAAACCACGAAAACCCAATCCGCAACCACGAAAACCATGAAGATTCGCATCCTCCTCGCCGCTCTGCTGCTGGCTTCGACGGCTCTTGCTGTCGGAGCGGAGTCGGCATTGCCGCTGGAGTTGAAATCGCCGGACGGCAAAGTGGCGCTCCACTTCGATTTGAAGACCATTGGCGAGTCGAAAGCGTGCCCGATCTACAACGTGAGTTACGACGGACGTCCGGTGCTGGCCGACTCGCGGCTCGGGCTGCAAGAGCGCGATCTGCCGTTGACCCGCGAGTTTCGCATCATCGGCCGGAAAACCAGCACGAGCGACACGACATGGAAGCCGGTACATGGCGAGCGCGACACCATCCGCGACCACTATAATCAACTGGTGGTTGATTTGCAGACGGCGGAGCCCGCGGAACGTTCGCGGCGGTTGACTCTGACCTTTCGGGCCTACGACGAAGGCGTGGCATTCCACTACACGCTGCCGAAAGAGAACGGTCAGGTCTTCAAAATCATCGGCGAGCAGACCCAGTTCGCCTTCACCGGCGACCACGTGGCATGGGCGGTATATACGGCCCAGGCCGATTATACCAAGAGCATGATGCCCGTCAGCAAGATCGCACCGGGCGTGGAGCGTCCCTTGACGGTGCGCGTGGGGGATCATCTTTATGCGTCCATCACCGAGGCCCGCATAGCCGATTATGCTCGCATGAAACTGCGCCGCGCCGACGGCCAGTCCGACACGCTCGAAGCGTTTCTCGACGCCGAACGCAATCGGGCCGGCGTCTTTCGCAGCGGCGTGGTGAAGGGAAAAACGCCCTTCGCTTCGCCCTGGCGCGTCGTGATGGTGGCGGATTCGCCGGGGAACCTGCTGGAGCACGATGATCTGATTCTGAACCTGAACGATCCCTGCGCGCTGGCCGACACCTCGTGGATCAAACCCGGCAAGGTTATTCGCGAAACGACGCTCACGACGAAGGGCGGCAAGGCGTGCGTTGATTTTGCCGTGAAGCACCATCTGCAATACATTGAGTTCGATGCCGGCTGGTATGGACCCGAAAGCGACCGCCACTCCGACGCCCGCGACGTGGAACCCAAGCGGAAGAGTACCCTGGACCTGCACGAGGTGATTGCCTACGCGAACCCGCGCGGGATCGGCGTGATCCTGTACGTGAACCATCTCGCCATGGAACGGCAGTTGGATGAGATTCTTCCCCTCTACGAGAAATGGGGCGTCAAGGGCGTGAAGTACGGGTTCGTGAACGTGGGCAGCCAGTATTGGACGGCCCTCACGCATGAAGCCATCCGCAAGGCGGCGGCGCATCATCTGATGGTCGATATCCACGACGAGTTCCGCAATGCCGGCTACCAGCGGACCTATCCGAACCTGATGACGGTCGAGGGCATCGGCGGCGACGAAACCATGCCCACTGCGGTCCACAACGCCACGCTTCCCTTCACGCGTTTTCTGACCGGTCCGGCGGACCACACCTATTGCTGGAACTGCACGAGGTTGAAGAACAGCAAGGCGCACCAGTTGGCGATCGCGACGATCTTCTTCAGCCCGTGGTCGTTTCTGTACTGGTATGACAAACCGGCGGGAGTGCCGGACGAAGCGGGTCTGGATTACTGGGACCGCTTGCCGACGACCTGGGACGAAACCCGCGTGTTGCAGGGCGAGATCGGCCGTCGCGTGGTCGTTGCCCGGCGCAAAGGCGAAGAATGGTTCGTCGGCGCCATCGCGCCGGCGGACGGGAAGTTTCCCATCGCGCTCGATTTTCTCGCGGCGGGAAAGAAGTGGACCGCACAAATTTATTCCGACAAGCCGGACGGGAAGGGCGTCCAAGTCGAGGAACGGACCGTGGACGATCGATCCGCGCTGGACGCGGACATTCCGGCAAACGGCGGAATCGCAATCCGGTTGTACGTCACTCGATTTCCACGATCGAAGTAACTTCTCCGTCCTTGCCGAATCGGGCGATCAACGACTCCGTGGCGAGGTTGTGGCCCAGCAACGTGCGATTGGCACAGGCCGCCAAGGACCGGTAAATGATCCATTGCCGGTCGCCGATGGCAACGCGATAACCGACGGCCACCTCCGGCGGCATGGGCTTGAGCCATTCGGCCACGGTGAGTCGGCGCCAAGTCATGCGGCGGCGGAAGCGGCGGCGGTCGAGGTCGATGAACAGCGGGGCAAACAGCCGCTGTCCGGCGGCACTTTGCCGAAGTTCGAGACCCTCCCCAATCATCTTCAAGTCGCCGTCGTGTTTTTCCGCCCGCCATTCCGGCATGCCCAGCGGCAGCACCTGAGCCAACGGCCGCGGGAGAGAAGGAGCCGCGACCCCCCATGCGACCCGGCAGTATTCCCCGTTGCCGTCGCATGGGGAGGGCCGGCCTCCCTCTCCCCGCCGGTGGATTTCCCGCTTGCAGTTGCCGCTGGAAGCAGCGCCAAAAGCCCCTCGCGGCTCTCTTCGGCCCCGCGGAATTCGACCCGCGGAAACAACGGCACGACACCGCGGTATTCCAAATTGCCAGGATGCGGGCTCGATCACGGCGTCGGCGAGGAACAGGAACCGGTCTTCGCGGGCGAGCACGATCTGCCGTTGCAGCTTGACACCCCCGCTTAACGCGATCTCCAGTTCCAGGTAGTCAACGTCTCCATCGGTATACCAGCAACTCGATTCCCAGTCCGATACCGGCTGGAGTTGCTGCCCCTGCTGGGTTATCTCGAATTCCCATACGCCAGAGGCAGCAACCTGGCCGGAAGCAACCAGTTCGATCACGCACTTCCGCCCGGGAAAGAGCACTCCAATCCGCTCGTCGTTGCGGTTCCAGTTGCGGCGCATGACGGCCACCGCACGATCTTCGCAATAGATCGAGGCGGGCGGCAACATCGGCGGTCTTCTTCGGGGCCTTGCCGGCGACGCCCCGCGCCATTTTGGGCAAAGCAATGGCGGCGATGTTACGGTCGATTTCATCCACGCCGCTCTTCAGCACCGTCTCGAAGAGTTTTCGCCCGTCCGGACTCCGTCCCCACGGACTCCGTCTCCGAAGATAGTTCTCGGCAAACATCGGCCGGCCGTCAGGACCAGTGCATCGCAGGGCGTTCCGAACGAGCCGCTGGTACCGCTGCTCAAGCCGCGGACCCAAACCACCATGCGGCAACTTTGCGGCCAGTGCCCGGCAAGCAGTCCAGCAGGCCAGCAGATGGCGCAAGCAGCCGAAAATGCTCCGCCGACAGCATGCCTTGCCGATCCAGGATCCGGGCAAGACCAAGGGAAATCGCCGCCCGGCCGCTTCTTTCCAGGCGACCGGAAAACGGGGCCTGGGGCAAACCCGCAGCCAACGTCAACGCCAGTTCTCCCGCCAGGAGTTGATGGACCACGGGACTGGTCTTCCAAAGTCCGTTGATCGACCTCAGCCGGCAAGCTCGACAAGAACTCGCCCAGCGCCAGCCAAAGCTCCAGTCCAAGGATTTTCTCGAGCAGTGGCATTTCCTGCGCCCAGGCAATGGCCTCACGGGCCGGTCGTCGCGTCGCGGACCGGTCGGTGCGATGCTTCCAGCTTCTTCATCCACGCAACGGCCCGCTGTTGGACCGCCTCGGGTGATTTGCCGTCGCACCAAACCGTGGCGGCACGCAATTCGCCGACTTCTGGCAGGTCATCAATAAACTGGCCCGCGGGTTTTGCCGTCGGAGTCATGAGCATCGAGAGGTCCTTTATTCTTCGAATAATATGTCAGTCTTTCCGACACGGCTGGCGACCGGTTCGACACGCGAACGCCCGGTTGACCGGGGCTGTTTCAGCGGAAATCATGGTATAGTATAGGGATTCTGCATTTCCGATTCGCCGGTTCGACTCCGGCATACGGAATGCATTTGTTTTCCGTCTTCCGTTCAAACGCCGTCTTCGATGCTATTTTAGCGAAAGGTCGATCGCCATGAAATTGCCGGGTACCGCATTTCGAATCACCCTGCTCGCCGCTGTTCTTCGGGCTTGCCCCCATGGCCCGGGCCGATGAGCCCGAACCGGCCCCCAAGCCGCGCGACCTCGGTCCGCCGCTGGTCGACAATCTGAAAGATCTCAAGCAGCTCGGCAAATATGCCGCGTGGCTCGACCCGAAGAACAAACAGGTGGTGCTGGTGGGCGAAGCCTGCAAAGCGGACTATCCCCTGGAGTTCTTTGTTACCACCAAAATGAGGGCATACGAGTCGGTGCTGGTGATCGACGGCGACCGTCACAGGAGGGCCAGATGTCGATCTTCCAGCAGGTCCAGTTGGCCCTGATCCTTTGCGGCGCCAAGCCGGGACATCCCTCCTACTACAAGGACGACAAGACCACCGTGGCCACCGGCGATGAAATCGCGATCGAAGTGCGGTGGAAGAACAAGGAAGGCAAGACCGAGAAGGCCGACGCCCGGAACGTGGATTCGCGACATGAAGACGAAGAAGCCGCCCGCGAAGAACTGGGTCTTTGCCGGCAGCCGTTTTGCCGACGACGGCGAAGGCGGAAAACGCTTCATGGCCGACAGCGGGGACTTCGTTTGCGTGCTGAACAACCCGATCGCCATGCTGGACTTGCCGCTGGTGAGCGCTGGAGCGATCGAAGACCGTTCGTTCGAGGCCAACCGCGAAAAGCTGCCGGAGCCCGGCACGCCGGTGACGATCGTGTTGACGCCGAAGGTTCAGCCTAAGGCCAGCCGCGCCGAAAAGAAGTAGTCTTCCCTACTTCAGCAACCGCGTCACGCTGTCCAGCAGCCGGTCCATGGCGAAGGGCTTGCGGATGTAATCATCGACGCCCAGCGTTTCGGCGTAGGCCTTGTGCCGGCTGCCTTCGTTGGCCGTGATCATGATCACGCGCAACGGCACGGGACGCGTGCGGCGGAGTTTTTCCAAGACCAGAAATCCGCTCCGCTTGGGCATCATCATGTCGAGAATCACCAGGTCGGGGTCCTCACGCTCGGCCATCGCCAGCCCCTGGTTGCCATCGCGGGCAACGACGATCTCAAAGCCTGAAGCGTCCAGGGCGATCCGCATCGATTCGACGATCTCGCGGTCGTCGTCCACGATGAGGATTTTCTTCCGCACCGCGGCTTGCGAATTCTCCGCGCTCTTGCTGTCGTCACTCATGGGCCACTTTCCTCCATAAACCTTAGTGGTAACTCAATATGGCGCAGATTGCAAGGTCTCTTCCCCGCCATGCGCTCGAAGTCCCGCACGGGCACCATGTACTCATGATCGGCGAAAATTACGCCGTGGGGACCGGCCAAAGCCGGAACTACGAGCGAGACTGCAATGTCGCTTTCCCGCGATCGCCGAAGGTTACGCAAGCGCCGAGGGCCTCGGCCAGACGCCGCAAATACTCAGCACGCGGGATTTCAATAGCCCCAAATTGTGCGGTGTGCCGCGTAAGCTGCTGGATATCCATGAGCGCATAGCCGCGCTGGCGAAGCCGCTCGACGAGATGCACCAGGGCCACCTTCGAGGCATCGCGGACCCGATAGAACATCGATTCCGCCGCGAACAACCCGCCGATTGCCAGGCCGTAGGTTCCACCGGCCAACTGCATCGTCCTGCCAAACTTCGACGCTGTGGCAGTGTCCCAGTTCGAAAAGTCGGGTATAGGCCCGAATCATCGGCGTCGTTAGCCAGGTTCGACCGCGGCGCGATGCCGGACGTTGCGCAGCCGCGAATCACGCCGGAAAAATCGGTGTCGCAGGTCACGCGAAACTTCCCGCTGCGGCAAGTCTGGGCCAGTCGCCGGGGGACGTGGAAACGGTCCAATTCGAAGATCGCCCGCGGATCGGGAGAACACCACGGTACGGGCAGGCTCGGATCGCCTGTTGGCCAGGGAAAAATACCGTGCTGATAGGCGTCCAGCAGCCATTCCGGCGTGAGTTTTCCACCGAACCCCACCACGCCTTCCGAGTCGGCGTTTTCGGCCGGGGGGAAGAACCGGGATGGTGGAAGGCTGGTCATCTTGCGAGAAAAATGCCATGCGGAAATGGAAAGCAAGCTGCGTTTCCCCATTATAGTACAACCTGGCAACCTCCGATTCTGACACGAGCCTACTGCTCCGCGGCTGCTTGTGGCTGAAAGCCGGCGCGGCCCGCTCCCCCCCGAGCAGAACGAACGGGTGCCGACGACCGCACATTCGTCATAGGCGGCCTTTCGCATA
Source organism: uncultured Planctomycetia bacterium (assembly GCA_963779975.1). Classification (GTDB taxonomy): domain Bacteria; phylum Planctomycetota; class Planctomycetia; order Pirellulales; family Thermoguttaceae; genus JANXQG01. The sequence goes on from CAWAAL010000011.1 coordinate 115,355, forward strand.
CCGGAAACCGGCGAGAACAAGCCCGCTTCTGGCTGGAAAGTCGCGATAATTTGCCTGCGCGTTACAGACGGCCCAAGAATATGCGTCTTTTGGCTGAAATAGGTTGTCTGGCTAAAAGACGGCACGTTCCTTCGTCGATAGGAACGCTAGATCGGACCCGAAACCCCTATTTACGCTAGTTAGCGTTATTTTCCCATTGGGTCTTTGTCACAAGGAGTAACTCCCATGAAGCGTCGTTTTCTGTTGTCGGCGGTGGCCCTCTTCGCTTTGAGCGTCGTGGCCGCCGCCAACAGCGCTCGGGCCAATCCCTGCGGTCCATGGCTGCTGCGAAGCCCCGAAGTGCTGCGAAGCCACCAAGTGCTGTGCAGCCGGCCTGCGGTTGTACCGAAGAGTGCTGTGCTCCGAAGAGCTGCCGTCCTCACCTGGCTGTCGCGAGCTGAAGGTCGTGCTGCCATAGCTGCTGCGAGACGTGCTGCTGCGCCCCGGTTTGCTGTGAAGCCCCGAAGTGCTGCTGTGCGCCGAAGTGCTGCTGCTGCGCCCCGAAGTGCTGCGAAGCCCGGCTTCGGCTGCGTGCCGAAGAGCTGCTGTCCGCGTCTCTTGGAGCGGCTGAAGGCCCGGTGCCATAGCTGCTGCTGCGAGACGAGCTGCTGCGCCCCGGCCTGCTGCGAAGCCCCGAAGTGCTGCGCCCCGACCTGCTGCGCTCCCAAGTGCTGCGAGCCGGCTTGCTGCGGTTGCTGCAAAGAGCGTTGCCATCGCGTGCGGTGCTGCCATAGCTGCTGCGAGACGACCTGCTGCGCCCCGAAGTGCTGCTGCGCCCCGAAGTGCTGCTGCGCCCCGAAGTGCTGCTGCGCCCCGAAGTGCTGCTGCGCTCCCAAGTGCTGCGAAGCCCCCAAGTGCTGCTGCGCCCCCAAGTGCTGTGAGCCGGCTTGCTGCGGCTGCTGCACAGAGCGTTGCCATCGCGTGCGGTGCTGCCATACCTGCTGCGAGAGCTGCTGCGCCCCGGCCTGCTGCGAAGCCCCCAAGTGCTGCGCTCCGGCCTGCTGCAAATAGTTTAATCACGACAGGTCTCAGGACCTTCGCGATAAGAACATAATCATCCCCTTTCAGATGAACTCAGCGGCCTGTTCGCCAGTCGACCAGGCCGTTGCTGTTTCTTGGGGGAATAAGGTCTTAGGTCTTGGGTCTACCATCTAAGTTCTAAGACCCTCAATTTCAGCCCAGTGGCATTAACATTACACCCACCGGAGGGGATATGGCTTGACTGGCGACTCTTTTTCCGGTTAAACTGGAGTGTTTGTTCGTTTCGATATTCTTTGCCAGATCGAGAGCAGGTCATGCCGGCCACGTGTGTCGTTGGGTTGCAATGGGGTGACGAAGCCAAGGGGAAGATCGTCGATCTTCTCACCGAGCGGAACGACATCGTCGTTCGCTACCAAGGTGGGGCGAACGCCGGGCACACCGTCGTCATGGACGGGCAGACGTTCAAGCTTTCGCTGGTCCCCAGCGGCATTTTTCGCCCCGAGGTGCAGTGTGTCATTGCGGCCGGCGTGGTGATCAATCCGCAAGCCCTGCTCCAGGAAATCGACAGTCTCGTGACCCGCGGCATCCAGGTTTCCAAGAACCTTATGGTCAGTACGCGGGCCCACGTCATTTTCCCCTGGCACTTCGAAGAAGACCGCCTCATGAACGAATCGACCAGCGGCGAGGCTATCGGCACCACGATGCGGGGCATCGGTCCTTGCTATCGCGACAAGGTCGGCCGTTCGCACGCCATCCGTCTGGGCGACATGTATCGCGACAGTTTTCCCGGCCGCATCGAACAGATCGTGGCCGCCAAGCGGCGGATCCTCACGGGCCTCGGCTGCCCGGAAAACAGCTTCCCCCTCGACGCGAAAAAGATCCACGAACAATATCGCGGCTACGCCGAGCGGCTGCGGCCCTTCGTGGGCGATACGACCGCCTACCTCTTGGATGCCATCGAGGCCAACCAGAAGGTCCTCTTCGAAGGCGCCCAGGGCGCGTTGCTGGACATCGATCACGGCACGTTCCCTTTCGTCACCAGCAGCAACAGTTCCGGTGTGGGCGTATCGAGCGGTTCCGGCGTGCCCGGCCGCCACGTGACCAAGGTCTTGGGCATCATCAAGGCCTACTGCACGCGGGTCGGCGGCGGGCCGTTTCCCACGGAGCAGGACAACGCCACGGGCGCGCACATTCGCGACAAGGGCAACGAGTACGGCACTGTCACGCGGCGTCCGCGGCGCTGCGGCTGGTTCGACGTGGTCGCTGCCCGCTACACGGCCCGCCTGAGCGGCGTCGATACGCTGGCCGTCATGCTCCTGGACGTGTTGAGCGAACTGCCGGAGTTGCAGATTTGCACGGCTTACGAGCTCGACGGCAAGCGGATCATGCATTTCCCGGATCACGTCGACGATTTGCGGCGGGTCGTTCCCGTCTACGAATCGATGCCCGGCTGGCAGGCGGAAATCAGCCACGTCCGCCGCATTGCCGACCTGCCGCGGCCGGCCCGCGACTATCTTGATCGGCTCAGCGCGCTGGTGGGCCGGCCCGTGGAAGTTGTTTCCGTGGGGCCCGACCGGCAACAAACGATCTTTGCCAACGATGTCCGCAATGTCTGATGCGCTGAAGGGGGAAGGCGGAAGGGGGAAGGCGGAAGGCGGTCGCCTTTCCCCCTTCCGCCTTCCGCCTTCCCCCTTGCCCCTTCCGCTCCTGCTGGCCGACGTGCCGGCCGAGAGGATGCCTCGCCACATTGCCATTATCATGGACGGCAACGGCCGCTGGGCCCGTCGCCAGGGGCTGCCGCGGATCGAAGGCCACCGCCGCGGCGCGGACGTCGTGCGCCGCATCACCGAAGAGTGTACACGGCTGGGCATGGAACAGCTTACGCTGTATTGTTTTTCCAGCGAGAACTGGAAGCGGCCGGCCGAGGAAATCGCCTTCCTCATGCAGTTGCTCGAGCATTACATGGTCGGCGAGCGGTCGCTGATCATGGAGCAGAACATTCGCGTCAGCGTCATCGGCCGGCGCGAGGGCATCTCCGCGAACGCCTTGCGGGAAATGGACCAGACCGTGGCCCTGAGCGCCGGGAACACGGGCATGCGGCTCTGCCTGGCGATCAACTACGGCAGTCGGACCGAGTTGGTCGACGCCTGCCGCCGCATTGCGCACGAGGTCCGCTGCGGCAGGCTTGGTCCCGACGAGATCAGCGAAGAGACGATTGCCGCCCATCTTTATACGGCCGGCATGCCGGACCCGGACCTGCTTATCCGCACGGCCCAGGAGATGCGGGTCAGCAACTTCCTGCTGTGGCAGATCAGCTATGCCGAGATCTGGGTGACCGAGCTCTTCTGGCCGGAGTTCGACGAGGCCCTGCTGCACGCCGCCATTCGCGATTTCGCCGCGCGCGACCGGCGCTTCGGCGGGCTCAAGTAATCCGTTCAGACTCGGTTTCCCGCCTGTGACACCTGGCAGCCGGACGCGATCCAGATCGCCCCCAAAGCATTGTGCCGCAGGTCGCAATTCTCAATGAACATTATTGGAACACTGTCGAACCTCCGCTGTCAACCGGCTTGCCTTCCGCCGGGAATATTCCGCGGGGAAACGGCGAATCTAATTATAGGCAGGGTGCGAACAACAGGTACGAGGAGGCAGGCAAGCACGATGACGGCTTTCCGTGTAGCCCGACAGCCTCCATCAAAAGGTGATCGATCATGGCACGAACCGCGAACAACCCGTCGCCCGCCGAAAACGAAGATCAAAGTTTGAAAGAGACCCTCGGGCAACGTTTCCTTGACTGGGTGCGGACCGAACTGGTCTGGTACGCCGGCAGTTTCAGTTTTCACCTCCTCGGGCTTTCGGTCCTGTTGCTGCTGCCGAACTTCGGCGGCAACGACAATCCGGGCGACGAAACCGTTCTGGTGTCGAAGGCGGAGGAGGTGCAGAACAAGGAGTCCGAGCAACTCGAGCCCATCGATAGCTGTGTCTTTGAATCAAACCAACCGCCAGAGTTGAACATAATCGACCCCACTCCGCGACCGCGCGGTCCTGAAGAAGCCGTCAAGGAGCAGTATTACAATGCCAGCCCCGTCTATAAGGACAAAGGCGGCATGCCGAACGGTTCAAGAGACATGCTCGGTGGCAATGGGGCCTGGACGTTAGGTTCTGGTCCCAGGTTGGCCGGTGTTGGAGGCGCCGGCACAGGATTTGGCGCCGGCACTAATCCAGGCGCCGGCGGCACCGGCACAGGATTCGTCGGGATTCGCCGCGACCGCATCAAGCCGGGCACTGGCATCAGCATACCTAGCCAACGTGCCGTGAACGCGGCCCTGGTCTGGCTGGCCAACCACCAGCTTGACGAGGGCAATTGGAGCCTGCAACATTACGTAGACCGCTGCACCGACAAGACCTGCACCGGCACGGGCGAGGTCCTGGCCGACGCCGGCGCGACGGCGCTGGGGCTCCTGCCCTTCCTCGCCGCGGGACAGACCCACAAATCCCGAGGTCCTTACCGGGAACATATCCGCAAGGGCCTCGCCTGGCTTATTCGTCACCAGCAGCCCGACGGCAACCTGGCCAAGGGCGCGGCTCAGATGATGTATTCCCACGGTCTGGCCACGATCGCCCTTTCGGAAGCCTATGGTTTGACCGGTGATCGGGAGGTCGGGCGAGCGGCGCAGGGGGCGGTGAATTTCATTCTCAACGCCCAGAACGCGGCCGACGGCGGCTGGCGCTACAATCCCAGGGACCCCGGCGACACCTCCGTCGTCGGTTGGCAATTGATGGCCCTGAAGAGCGCCCACATGGCTGGCCTGGACGTCGGCGGGTCGGCCTTCTCCGGCACCAGCAAGTGGCTCGATTCGGTCGCCGTACACGACGGCGTCGAGTATGCCTACCAGCCCGGCGCCGGTCCTTCGCCCACGATGACTTCGGTCGGCTTGCTCTGCCGCCAATACCTTGGCGCCCAGCGCGACAACCCGATGCTTACCGGCGGGATGGGCTATCTGTTGAACCACTTGCCCGACGAAGGGTTTCCGAATATCTACTATTGGTATTACGCGACCCAGGTCATGCACAACATGAGCGGGTCCGAGTGGGACGCGTGGAACCACAAGATGCGCGATTTGCTGGTCCGCACGCAGGTCCGCAAAGTCGATGACTGTGCCAACGGAAGCTGGCCGCCGCAGAAGGACGCCTGGGGCAGGCAAGGCGGTCGACTCATGCAGACCAGCCTCTCGGCCCTGACTCTGGAGATCTACTACCGCTATCTGCCCTTGTTCAAGTAGAATGACGATTGAAATCTCACCGGCAGCCGCCGATTCGGCCTACCCTACGGCCGTCTGCTCTTGTTCAAGTGGAAAAACGGTTATGAAATCCAGTGATCTGCGACTTTGCGAAGCAACGCTCTCCACCCAGCTCGTGTCCTACAGGACGCCGATCAAGTTCGGCGGCCGGGTGATGAGCGAAGTGTTGCTGGTGGACGTGACGGTGGAGGCCGAAACCCGCGACGGACGCCGCGGCCACGGTTTCGGATCGATGCCGTTGGGCAACGTGTGGGCGTGGCCCAGCGCGGTTCTGGGGCCGGCGGAGACGCAAAACGCCATGCTGGCGTTGGCCGAGGAACTGGTCCGCCAGGCCAACGATGATCGCTCCAGCGGCCATCCGCTGGAGATCACGCAGCGCCTGGCCGCCGCGCACGCGGAAGCCTCGCGCCGTCTGGCCGTTTCCACCGGCCTGCCGGAGGCCATTCCGCCGCTGGCGCAACTCGTGGCCGCCAGCCCCTTGGAAGCGGCCATCCACGACGCCTTCGGCAAGATCCTCGGCCGCAACAGCTTCGACCTCCTCGGACCGGAATGGGTCAACGCCGACCTGGCGGCCTATCTGGACGCGCGGTTTGCGGGCGAGTATCTCGACCGCTACACCCTCCGCGCGCCACGACCGACGATGCCCCTGTATCACCTTGTCGGCGCGCTCGATCCGCTGAGCGACGCCGACCTCGCCACGCCCGTCGGCGACGGCCTGCCGGAGACCTTGGCCCAGTGGATCGCCACCGACGGACTCACGCACCTGAAAATCAAGCTCAACGGCGACGACCTGGATTGGGACGTCGAGCGGGTGCTGTCGACCGAGCGCGTGGCGGCCGAAGCCCAGGCCGCCCGAGGCTGTCCCGATTGGCGCTACTCGGCCGATTTCAATGAGAAATGCGGCAGCGTGGAGTACGTGATCGAGTTTCTCGCGCGGATTGGCCAGGGTTCGCCGGCGGCACTGCGGCGGTTGCAGTACATCGAACAGCCCATGCCGCGCGACCTCAACGCCCGCCGCGGCGAGCGGGTCGACGCGGCGGCGAAAATCAAGCCGGTCGTGATCGACGAATCGCTCGTCGATTACGAGAGTCTGCTGACGGCGCGGGAATTGGGTTACTCGGGCGTGGCGTTGAAGGCCTGCAAGGGGCCAAGCGAGGCCCTCTTGATGGCGGCGGCGGCGCAGAAGTTCGGCATGTTCCTCTGCGTCCAGGACTTGACCTGCCCGGGCGCCTCTTTTTTGCACTCCGCATCGCTGGCTGCGCGGATCCCCGGCGTGGCCGCCATCGAGGGCAACGCCCGGCAGTACTGCCCCGTGGCCAACCGCGGCTGGGCCGAGCGGTTTCCTTCCATGTTCCACATCACCGAAGGCACGGTGGGCACCGCCACCCTCGACGGACCAGGGTTGGGATTCTAGTGTCGAAGGCGGAAAGGGGAAGGGGGAAGGGGGGTCGGTTCTTCCGCCTTCCGCCTTCCCCCTTCCGCCTTCCCTCTTCCGCCTGCTACAATTGAACTAACTTCAACACCCGTCGCAGGGATCTCATCATTGCGGAGCGCGAACTTGGAAAACCTATGCCTTGCCATCGACATCGGCGCCGGACTCGGCGTGAAAATGGGGTTATTTACCGATCCCGATCACCAGATCGACGGTGAACTCCTCAACCGCAGCGAATACGCCGACGACTTCGAGTCTTTCCTGGCGGCCCTCCTCTGCGGGCTCGATCACCTACTGAAGAAGCAAGGCCGGCGGATGGGCGACGTTGCCGCCATCGGCATCGCCTCGCCCGGTCTGTTCCGCACGGACGGGACCTACCAACTGGCGGCCAACCTGCCCTTCCTTTGCGGCCAGAACCTCAAGACCCGCATGGCCGACGCCACCGGCGTGCCCGTCGCCATCGACAACGACGCCAACCTGGGCGGCCTGGCCGAGTGGTCTGTCATCCGCACGGACCTCTTGTACTGGGTCTTCGGCGGCGGCTGGGGCGGGGCCTGGGTCGACCACTCGGGCCACGTCCGCTTCCCCGTCCTCGATTGGGACGGCGACGACCAGAAGCTGCACTATACGAACGAGCCCGGCTACGCGATTCCCCTGGACAAGCTTTCACTGAAGGCCATGTTCTACCAGTACGGCGCCTCGTTTGATCGCTTCGAACAGATCGTCGCCGAGGACTTGGGCATTGCCGGCGGGCGGTTGACCGGGCCGTCGGGCAGCCCCGACACGATCCGCGCCGAAGTGGTCCTTTCCGGTCCGGGTCGCTGCCGGTTGTTCCGGGCAGTGGTGGGCGACGACGACTTCTTCGAGCGGTTTCTCGACATTCAGGAGACGGAGCAAATGGCCGACCCCTCGATCGCCGGCGCCCTGATCAGCAAGCTGAGCAACATGCGCGTCGAGCCGGCGGTGAACACCGACCGCTTGTTCGGCCGCGTGCTGGCCGAGGCGACGTTGATCATGTGCCGGCAGGCCCGCCGCGACGGCTTGCCGGAGGGTGTGCCGATCTGCCTGGGCGGCAAGCCCTCCTACGCCCTGCCGTATTTCGGCCCCTCGACCCAGCGCCGGATTGGCGCCGGTGGGCTGATGAGCTACCTGCGGCCCTCGGTGATCGACGAACGCGGACTGAACGCCAACCTGGTCGGCGCCGCCGTATTGGCCGACAAGATCGCCGACGGGCGGCCCTGACTCGGATGACGCAACGACCCAAGAAACCGCGATCGCCGCAGCCCTCCGATCGTAAGCTCTTGGAGCAGGCGGTCTCGGGTTCCGCGCGTCGAGTCGGAGGGCCCTGCGGCCTGCTGGTCGTCTGCGGTCTTCTGCTGCTGGCGGTCGCGCTGGTTTTTGGCAAGACGGTGCAGTACGACTTCGTCAACTACGACGACGACGTGCTGGTCCGCGACAACCCGATGGTCGCACGCGGTGTCACGGCCCAGGGAGTCGTCTGGGCGTTGACCGCGAATGAGCTCAGCATGTGGTATCCGCTGACCTGGCTCTCCTACATGTTGGATAGCCAGATGTTCGGCACGAAGCCCTGGGGATATCATCTGACGAATGTTCTTCTGCACGCGGCGACTGCCGTGGTCCTCTTCTTGGCCCTGTGGCGGATGACCGGCAACCTGTGGGCCAGCGCGCTGGTCGCGCTGCTGTTTGCCATCCATCCCTTGCGGGCGGAAGCGGTGGCCTGGGTGGGCGAGCGGAAGAGCCCCTTGAGCGGGCTGTTTTTCGCGTCGACCATCGCCGCGTACGTCGCTTATGCCCGCCGCCCATTCTCGCTCGTCCGCTATCTGGCGGTGGCCGCGTTGTTCACGCTGGGGCTGTTGGCGAAGCCGACGTTGGTGACGTTGCCCTTCGTGTTGCTGCTCCTGGACTACTGGCCGCTGGGGCGGTGGCGTCCGGAGCATCGTACGGTGCGTGGAGCACGGAAATCATTGGACCATGGTGCGTTACGCGAACCGGTCGAGAACAGTGATGAGCGTCTTCAAGGGTTCGACTTCGTGCGAAACCAACCATCATTGTCGCCCTTGCATCTGGTGCTCGAAAAAATCCCGCTCGTGCTCCTGAGCGTCGCTTGCTCCGTGGCGGCCGTGCTGCAGCCAGACCGGCAATATCGTTTCGCTTGCAGAGCCTGCCGATTCCTGTGCGGATTGCGAACACCCTGGTTTCCTATGCCGTCTATCTCGGCCAGTTCTTTTGGCCGGTCGGGCTGGCCGCCTTTTATCCCCGTTCAGAAAACCTGCCGGCGTGGCAGGTGGGAGGCGCCTTCCTGCTTTTGGCTGCCCTTTCCCTGGCGGCCTTCCTGTCGTGGCGCAAGCAGCCCGCCGTGCTTGTCGGCTGGTTGTGGTACCTGGGCACGCTGGTGCCCATGATCGGGCTGGTGCCGATCGGATCGCATGCCAGGGCCGATCGTTACACCTACCTGCCGCAAATTGGCCTCTGCATCGCCTTGGTCTGGGGGCTGCGCTGGGGATTGGAACGCCTATGGGGCAAAAATCTCCCTTCTCCCGACGGGAGAGGGGCTGGGCGTGAGGGACGCTGGTTCTCTGCCGTTGGCGGCACGCTTGTCGCAGCCGTATTGATTGCCTGCGCTTGGTAGCAGACCTCGTATTGGCAGGATAGCGAGCTACTGTGGACCCATTCCTTGGAATGTACTTCAAGCAATGTTACTGCCGACACCAATCTCGGCCTCGCCTTGACCGAACGCGGAAAGGCCGACGAGGCCATCGGCCATTTCCGGAAGGCCCTGGACTTGATGCCCGGCTGTGCCGAATCGCATAACGGCCTTGCCGTAGCGCTGGCCGGTCGGCGGCAGATCGACGAAGCGATCATCCATTACCGGCAGGCCCTGGCAATCAAGTCCGACTACGCCGAGGCCCACAACAACTTGGCCGCAGTGCTGGCCGGACGCCGGGAGATCGACGAGGCGATCACCCATTTTGAGAAGGCCCTGGAAATCAATCCCGACTACGCGGAGGCCCACTACAACCTCGGCCTCGCTCTGGCCGGACGGAGGCAGATCGACGAGGCCATCGGCCATTACCGGAAGGCATTGGAAATCAAGGCCGGCTACCCGGAGGCTCACTACAGCCTGGGCAATGCCTTGATCGAACGCGGGCAGGTCGATGAGGCCATCGTCCAGTACCGCCAGGCGCTGGAAATCAGGCCCGGCTATGCGGAAGCCCACTACCGGCTGGGCAATGTGTTGATCGAACGCGGGCAGGTCGCCGAGGCCATCGGCCATTATCGCGAGGCCCTGGAAATCAAGCCCGACTTTGCCGAAGCCCACTACAGCCTGGGAACTGCCTTGGCCGGACACGGGCAGGTCGATGAGGCCATCAGCCAGTACCGCCAGGCGCTGGAAATCAGGCCCGACTACGCGGAGGCCCACTGCAACCTGGGAACCGCCTTGATCGGGCGCGGGCAGGTCGCCGAGGCCATCGGCCATTACCGCCAGGCCCTGAAGATCAAGCCCAAGGACGTCGGGGCGTTGAACAACGTCGCCTGGCTTTTGGCCACGCAGTCGGACCCCAAGTTGCGCGACGGCGGCGAGGCGGTGGTCTTCGCCCGTCGCGCCGCCGAATTGGCGCCCAGCGACCCGAATACCCTCGGCACGCTGGCGGCCGCCTGCGCCGAGGCGGGCCGCTTTGCCGAGGCCGTCAAAACCGCGCGCCAGGCCGTGGACCTCGCCAAGCGCCAGGGCAAGCCCGCACTGGCCGAGTCTATTCAGGCCAAGCTTCGGCTATACGAAGCCGGGAAGCCTTTTCACGAGTCGCCTGCCAAGGACTTCAATTCAGATAAATCCCCTTTACCTTAACTAGGCAAATTCTGCAAGTGGTTTATGCGAAAGCACTTACAGCATAGCCTCCGGCCTCCTTCCCCCGAACAACGCCGTCTCGAAGAGCTTGAAGAAACAGTCCACGTCGACGAAGCCGATTTCCTCCAGCCAGCGGCACTGGACGTCAAGCGGGGCCAAAATGTTCGCCTGCTTGTCGCGCCGGTAGTAATACTGCTGGGCGATTTCCTTGCCGGTCTTGGTATCGCCGCGTTGCTTGTGATACGCACAGAGCGAATCCACGAACAGGTTATTGAACGCCTCCTCTGCCCACGTCGACCGGGATGCCACGTGCTCCAGGTTGAGAAAGAGGCCGCCCGGTTCCAGCAGGCCGAAGATCTCCCCGTAGATTTCCCGCTTCCGGCCATCCGCTTGGTGGTGGATCGCCAGTCCGGACACCACAAGGTCGAAGGGAGCATGGGCCTTTACCGAGTCCACCCAGGATTCGAGGCCAAAGTCGTGGACGATGAACGCCGCTCGCCTTCCCTCGGCGGCCGCGGCCTTGGTTGCGGCCTCGATCATCGCCGCGGAGAAATCGAGAAAAACGCCGCTCGCAGCCGTGTACGCGCTCAGCACCGCCCGCCCGAGGATGCCGTCGCCGCAACCCAGGTCGAGGAATCGCTCGACCTTTGGCAGCACGCCGCGAACCACGCGCAGCAGCACGTCGATCTGCTCGGCGGCCAGGGGGATCGCCCCGCGAACGTCCTCCAGGAACAACTTCGCCAGTCCCGCTGATTGCCAGACATGGGCCATGTACGCGTCCTCTTTGCGGTACGAAGGTAGGATGGGCTTTAGCTCGTCGGCGGTAAATCACGATGGGCTTTAGCCCGTCTGCGGGTAAATCACGACGGGCTAAAGCCCATCCTACCCCAGAATTGTAAGCGTTATTTCTTCGCTCTGCCTACGGTCAATGTTTCGGCAACAGGGCTTGCTGCATGCGTTCATCGTAGTCGCAATTCTTGAGCCGCATCGCCTCCAGGAATTCTCTCATCCCCGCCCGCGCCTTGGCGGGGTCCGGCTTCGATCCGCCAAACAGGCTGCCGACCCACTCCATGACGACCCGCCAATCCCCCGGCATCTTGATCGTCACCAGGCCGGGGAACGTGTTGGGGGCCTTCTTCCATGTCCAGAAAACCCAGCCGTTGATCTCCGGGCAGCGCTCGTACATCTCCACGGTGGTCCGGATCATTTCACGAGAATTCTCGCCGAATTCGCCCACCCACAACGGCGTGTTCTGCCGCTGGGCAAGGGCCTGGTAGGCCGCCATGCTCTTTTTGCGATCGTCGCCGAACCAGGTGTACATGTGAAAACTGAACGCCTGGTTCTCGCACAGCGGCTTGGCGAACATCGAGAAGTCGGTGGAAAACTCGTCGCCTTCGAGAATGATGAGATGATCCGGGTCCTCGGCCCGAATCGCCGTGATGATGCGCTGGTACAAGCTGACCAAGGCCTTGCCCGAGGGCGGCGCCGGCTCGTTGATGAGATCGTATCCGGCGACGATCTGCCGCTGGCGATAGCGGGCCGCAATCAACTTCCAGACGGCCGCCGTCTGCTGCTGATTCTCCTCCGCGCCCCAGACCAGATGGCGGGCATCGCCCGGATCGGCCATGCCCAGCCGGGACTGCCCGCCGGGAACGGCGTGCAGGTCCAGGATCACGTAGACCTTGTGCTTTTCGCACCAGGCCAAGAGCCGATCGAGGAGTTTCCAGGCCGCGCCGTCCTGGAACAGCCGATGATTCAGCGGCACGCGAACGACGTTGAACCCCGCCTGGGCGATCTTCTCGATGTCGGCCTCGGTGATGAAGTTGTCGTGAACGTCCCTTTGGAACTGCTGGGCCGCCCGCTTGCCGACCACTTCCGTCAGCCGGGCGAGGATCGTTGTTTCCGAGGTGAGCACGCCTTTGCCGAAAATCCATCCTTCCCAAAGCAGCCAGCCGCCGAGGTTCACGCCGCGGAGTTTCACTTCCTTGCCATGCCCGTCGACGATCTTGGCGCCCTGCTGGTGGAGCAGGGGGTTGGACCGGGGCGGCGATTGTGCCGGAAGCGATCGGCAGAGCAGGGGGATACCGATCGCCAGCAGCAGGGATAAGGCAAGACGGTGTTTCGCCATGCATCGATCCTTTCATAAGCTCATGCAACGGTCCAGTCTTCCACGGATATGCCGGGAATTGCCTGAAAATCGACCAGGTTCCGTGTCAAGACCGTCATGCCTCTGGACATGGCGATCGAGGCAATCCGAAGATCCATGGTCCCGATGCGGACTCGTTGCGACCGCATTTCATCGAACTTGCGCACCGCCGGATCATCGAATGGCAGAACTTGGGCAAGCGAGAAATCCGTAAGCACTCGCTGCAGCATGCCGTAGCCGCGCACCATATCGTCTCGCGTTCGTGCTCGGGCAATGTATGCGTTGGCTCCGAGCATTTGCTCGTGAAATGCGATTATCGGATAAAATAAGCGGTGTCCGCGTGGAGCGCCATGCACTGCAACAAACGGCGCAGTTCACTTCCACTCCCGCGCTGCAGGAGCACGACGTGGTCTGTATCAAGAACATACATGACCGGCTACTCCGCGCCTGGCGCATCATGTTCCGCCTTGCGAAGCTCTTGCCCCAACCGAACGACCTCCGCGAACTCCGGGTAGTCCTTCATCGAGCCAACGATACGCTCATACCAAGGACGTGCCTCAGGCGCACGACGAACGAAGTCCTTCAGTTCGGCGAGGTCTCTTTCAACCGCCTCCAAGCGCGCTTCCAATGTAAACGCTCCGACACGTGTAACACCTCCAACATTCTGCCATTATTGTCTCTGCCCTGCTAGCGGTCAAGCCATGGCAGGGAATAAACCGTTGAGCACTGCTTCGACTTCAGTGAACTGTCCGTTGGCCTTCCCGGCACGTGCCAAATGGGTCGCGTCGATTTGTTATTCTAAATCGTTCTGACCCATTTGTTCCCTCAAAAAGGAAGGAATATAGGAGCAAAGGCAGGATCGATGGAAACAACGAGGCTGGGATTCATATTCCTTTCCCGCATTTTCCTTTCCAAGAAGTCTCGAAACGGACGACCGGCCGGTGGATCTTGGTCCATTGGATGGCGCGGAGATCGGCATGGGCTAGCCGACACGTCGAATGGGACTGAAATTCGAGCCCGCCGCTCGGTCGCCAGCGCCGTGATCTTCAGTGCGACGCCCGGGGCGGAGAATCCGTCTCAAGGAATTTCATTCTGTCGCGGTTTGGCGTGGTAGCCGCGGCGAAAAGTGGTAGAAGTGGTATCGCCGATCAGGCGGGTTCGCCATGCCCCGATCGAAGGGCAACGGAGTTGTCCGGGCCCCTCGACTTCCTCTGCCCCCGCGCGGTATAATAATCGTCGTCTGCGAAACGCAGGGCCAGGGTCACCGCAACCCCAAAGGTACCGCCCATGTTCCGACGACTTCTCCACCAACCGGGTTTTACGCTCGTCGAGCTCCTGGTCGTCATTGCCATCATCGGCACGCTCGTTGGTATGTTGCTGCCGGCGGTGAATGCCGCCCGCGAGTCGGGCCGGCGGGCGCAGTGCCAGAACAACATCAAGCAACACGGCCTGGCACTCCAGGCGTTCCATGCCGATTTCGGGGCCTTCCCGGTGGGAAACATCGAGCCGCCGCCCGGGTCTTACACGGGCGGATGGTGGGCCTTCCATGCCAGGCTGCTGCCCTACTTGGACTCCGAAGATGTTTTCTTGCTCTGCGTGCCGCTGACCAGCAGCACCGTTTACCAAGGCGACTGTTTCGATTTCATGGCCAGCGTGCCGATGGCTAAGAATCCCTCGGTAATGCTTCCCGCCGCGCACAAGTGTCCCGACGACCCGTTGGCCGGCAGCGTTTGGGTCGGCGCCGGCTCGGCCTACGCCTGCTCGGATTATTTCGGCATGATGGGAAGTTCGCCCACCGCCAACGACGGCATCCTCCTGTATGGCCTTTACGGCGTCAATGGCCTCGGGATCAGCCTGCCCATGGTCAAGGACGGCACCTCGAACACGATCATCGTGGGTGAACGCGGCGTGAGCTACAACCTCTATGGCTGGCCTTACTGCGGATATGGCGACGGGACGGGCAGCGGCGACAACCTCTTGAGCACGCAGCAGGGCCTGTGTCCCGGCTTGCCCGACGGAAATCACGACTTCCATTTCTGGAGCTACCATCCCAACCAGGCCAATTTCGTTTGGGCCGACGGTTCCGCGCGCGCTGCCCTATTTCATTGATTTCCACGTGTTTCAGGCCCTGTCGACGCGGGCCGGCGGAGAAGTGGTCGACGTGCCGTAAGTCGGCACACGAATCGTGCTGAAGTGGGGGTAATCGCCCCACTTGCGTATGGTATCGTGATCTGTTACACTGCTTTCAACCAATCGACGTTGACCAGTCGGCAGTTCGCAAGCTGGGCAACATCAAGCAATCACACGGGAATCGCAGTAATGGCTGAAGGCAGCATCAAGAAATTGACGGACAAGGGTTTCGGATTCATCAACACAGGAGGAGCAAAAGACCTGTTCTTCCACTCCAAGAGCCTCCAGGGCGTCGCTTTCGAGGCACTGCGAGAAGGCCAGAAGGTGTCCTATACCGAAGGCCGGGGTCCGAAAGGCCCGTGTGCCGAGAACGTCACGCCGTTGTAGTTCGGCCACCACTTGGAACGGTCGGGCCAACCTGATCGGGCCGGAAGAGGAGCGATTCTTGGGAATCCCCCATTGCCCGATACCGGCACGCTGCTGGTGAACCGCAGACAGATCGTATGGCTGGGGCAATCGTGTTTGTCCCAGATGCCGAAGAGGCCGTGTGTAGTCCAACGAAACGGAGGACAGACCCATGCTGAAGCGGGACAAACTGGAAGTCATGTTGGGCGAGATCACCGACGACGAATTCGGCGCCATCTGGAAGGATACTTACGGTATCCTCCCAGAAGGCAACCGGTCGGAATTGGCAAAGGACTTCGTGGCTGAACAATATGACGAGGAGTTGGACGGCTGCATCGCCCTGGCCGATTCCTTCCTGACGCACGCCTCAAAGCTCAAGCCCAAGCCCGCGAACAAGTGGCTCCCGCCCCGCTAGTGTCGTGGTTCAGAATTGTGGTCAGCCGTTGGAGTCGCGGCTTCAGCCGGTGTTGTCGCAGAATTCCGCTTAAAGGCGGGACTCCAGCGCGGACCGTAAATACGCATCAGCGTGAATCACTAACACTAGCGGCGTACGGGGCCAGTGCCCACGTGAACGGGCGTGGGCAGTGGCGATGCGTGAATCGTGAAGTAACGCATCTTCGACGACACGCTCTCGCTGGCGCCGTCGAAGGCGTACATGTTCCACTGGTAGGAGTGCCCGGCGATCAGCCCGATCGCGTAACTCGTGGTCGAACCGCCGGAAATCGCGTAGGTCGTTGT
Organism: uncultured Planctomycetia bacterium; assembly: GCA_963779975.1. Taxonomy (GTDB): domain Bacteria; phylum Planctomycetota; class Planctomycetia; order Pirellulales; family Thermoguttaceae; genus JANXQG01. Next base: position 131,392 of record CAWAAL010000011.1, read on the forward strand.
CGCCGTGCCGGCCGTCAGGTCCTTGACGTCCAGGAGGTAGTTGGTGGCGCTGACGACCTTGTTCCACCGGAACGTCTGGGCCGTGCCGCTGACCGTGGGCCCCGGCTTGGCGCTGCTGCCCGGCCCGACCAGGACGGGAGCCGCTGGCGGCGCCACCACTGGTCCCGGCGCATCAATGACGATGCTCCCCGTCGACGGCTGGTCGAGGGCGCACGGCGGAGGCAAGGTCAACGTCGCGGGCAGCCCTGAATTGGTCCCATCGATCGTCCCGCCGTTGAGCCCCAGCGCGCTCGTCGAGGCGCAGCATCAGGTTGGAAGCGGCCTGTCCCGACCCCACGACGTAGAGGAACGTGAGCGTATCGGTGCCGCTCCCGCCCGTGTACATGGCCGCCGCGCCGCCGCCGGCATTGAGGGCCAACTCCGGCGTCCCCGTCACCGTGACCGGGTCGTTGAACGTCACGGCGATCGGGATCTCCGCCCCCCGCCCGTATGTTCCCGCGGGCTGCGTCGAGGACACCCCCATCACCTCCGCCGCCGCGCCGTCAACGACCAAGCTCGGGGAGTCGGCAGCCGGGGCATAGTTCCCCGCCAGGTCCGAGGCCGTGCCAGACCCGATAGCGATCCCCAGCGAGCCGTTGCCGGTAATGTTGCTGATGGTGACCGTGCGGGTCAGGCCCGTGCCGCTGACGGCGACGCTGCCGCTGGCCGTACCCGACGTGACCAGGACGACATTGTCCGCCGCCAGGGTGACGCTATTGAAGTGCGCGTCGGCATACGTCACCGTGTAGCTGACCGGACCGTGCGCGGTCTCCGCGGCCGACGGCGCTGATCGAAATCGTCGGCGGCGTCGTGTCGATGACGATGTTCTTGGTTGCCAGGCCATCGCTGCCCGTGGCCGGCAGAGTCAGCACGGCCGCGTTGAATGCCGCGTCGTTGATGCTCTCGCTGCCGAAGAGCAGCAGCGCGCCGGTCGAGGCATAGTCCAGGTCCGGCGTGTTGTCTCCTGACGCCACGTCGTAGTAGAACGCGAGCGTCGTCGTGCCGCTGCCGGAGCTGTAATCGGCCGCCGACCCGTCGTTGAGCATCAGTTCCGGCGAGCTGCCCTTCCCATTCAGATTAACTGGTTCGCTGAACGTCACGTTGATCAGGATGCCCGTCCCCGAGCCGTAAACCCCCGTCGGTTTCGTGGTCGATACGCCCGTCACCGTCGGCGGTGTCGTGTCGATGATGAGGAAATCCCCCGCCAGCCCGTCGCTCGGCCCCGGTGCGGGCAAGGTCAACGTCGCCGCCAGCCCTGAGTAGGCGTCCACGATCGTTCCGCCGTTGAGTAACAACGCCGCCACCGAGGTGTAATCGAGGTCGGGAGTGGACTGTCCTGCCGCCACGGTGTACGTGAAAGTGAGGGTATTGGTGCGGCTCCCGCTGGTGTAAACGGCCACTGCGCCGCCGCTGGCGTTCAGGGCCAACTGCGGCGTTCCCGTCACGTAGACGTTGTCGCTGAACGTCACTTTGATCGGGATCGCCTGCCCTGTCCCGTTCGGCCCCGCCCATGGCGAAGATACGCTCGTCACCATCGGCGGCGGCGTGTCGATGACGATGTGTTCCGCCGCCAACACGTCAAGGGCTCCCCCGGCGCCGACAAGGTCAATGTCGCCGCAAGCCCTGACTCGGCGTCCAAGATCGTCCCGCCGTTGAGCGACAACGCCGTCGTCGAGGCATAATCGAGGTCGGTCGTGGCCTGTCCCACCGGTATGGTGTAGCCGAAGTCGAGATCCTTCGTGCCGCTGCCGTCAACGTAAGTGGCCACCTCCCCGTCGTTGAGCGCCAGTTGCGGCGTTCCCGTCACATTGACCGCGTCGCTGAAAATCACCTCGACGTAGAACTCATCCCCAGCCCCGTACGTCCCCGCTGGCTCGTCTGCCCACACCTCCGTGACCGTCGGGGGCGACGTGCTGATGACGATGTTTGCCGCCGCCAGCCCGTCAAGCGCTCCCCCGGCGTGGGCAAGGTCAACGTTGCCGCAAGCCCTGAGTTGGCGTCCAAGATCGTCCCGCCGTTGAGCGTCAAGGCCGTCGTGGAGGCATAATCGAGGTCGGTCGTGGCCTGTCCCACCGCTATGATGTAAAGGAACAAGAGATGATCCGTGCCGCTCTCCCCCCGGTAAGTGGCCACCCCTCCGTCGTTGAGCGCCAGTTCCGGCGTTCCCGTCACGTTGACCGCAGCGCTGAAATCCACGAGGATCCCGAACCCATACCCGCATCCGTACGTCCCCGCTGGCTCTACTGTCCATGCCCCTATCGCCGTCGGCGGCGGCGTGTCGATGACGATGTTTGCCGCCGCCAGCCCGTCAAGCGCTCCCCCGGCGTGGGCAAGGTCAACGTCGCCGCAAGCCCTGACTTGGCGTCCAAGATCGTCCCGCCGTTGGGCGACAGGGCCGTCGTCGAGGCATAATCAAGGTCGGCCGTGGCCTGTCCCACCATAATGGCGTAGTAGAATACGAGCTCATCCGTGCCGCTGCCACCGGTGTAAGTGGCCACCCCCCCGTCGTTGAGCGCCAGTTCCGGCATTCCCGTCACGTTGACCGCATCGCTGAAATCCACGTAGATGTCGATCTCATCCCCGGCCCCGTACGTCCTCGTTGCGTTTCCTACGGTTAACCCCGTCACCGTCGGCGGCAGCGTGTTGATGACGATGTGTCCCGCCGCCACGCCGTCGCCCGGCCCCGGCGTGGGCAAGGTCAATGTCGCCGCCAGCCCTGAAGTGGCGTCCAAGATCGTTCCGCCGTTGAGCGACAAGGCCGCCGTCGAGGCATAGTCGAGGTCGGCCGTGGCCTGTCCCACCCCCACGTTGTACCTGAAGTCGAGCGAATCCGTGCCACTGCCCGACAAGTAAGTGGCTACTCCCCCATCGTTGAGAGCCAGTTCCGGCGTTCCCGTCACGTTAACCGCGTCGCTGAAATCCACGGTGAGGTAAATCTCATCCCCCGTCCCGTACGTCCCCGTTGCGTTTCCTACGGCTAACCCCGTCACCGTCGGCGGCGGCGTGCTGACGACGATGTTTGCCGCCGCCAGCTCGTCAAGCGCTCCTCCCGGCGCGGGCAAGGTCAACGTCGCCGGAAGTCCGGAGAGAACATCCGTGATCGTCCCGCCGTTGAGCGACAAGGCCGCCGCCGAGGCATAATCGAGGTCGGGAGTGGCCTGTCCCAGTACCACGGTGTACGTGAAGGTGAGCGTCCCCGTGCCGCTGCCGCTGGTGTAAGTGGCCACCGCCCCATCGTTGAGCGCCAGTTCCGGCGTTCCCGTCACCGTGACATCGTCGCTGAACATCACCGTGATCGGGATCGCCGTTCCCGCCCCGTACGTTCCCGTTGGCTGTGTCGTGCCCACCGCCAACGCGGCCCCGGTCGCATAGGAGTAGGCCGTCCCCTCTGGGAATGTCCCCGGTGGGATAAAGAGGCCGCCCGCGGCGTACTGCGCCCCGACCACCAGCGTGTTGCCGCTGACCGCAACCGACGTGCCGAACGCGTCGCCCGCCACGCCATCGGGCGAGGTGAGTTCGGAGCCGCCGGGGCCGCCGGCGCCGGCGGTGTAAGGAAACACGAAGGCCGCCCCCTGGAGGGCACTGCCGTGGACCGTGTCGTGTGGCGCCCCGACCACAATCGTTATGCCGCTTATAACCTGCGAGTTGGGGCTTGTCGCTTCCGAGATCGAAACCGATTTGCCGAAAGTCTCGCCCGCCACGCCATCGGTCGCGTTTAATGCGGCGGGCTCGCTCTCGTTCGCCCAAGTCAGGCCGGGCACGACGCCGGGACCGCCGAAAACGTAGCCTGCCCCCTCGTCGGCATTGCCGCTGACCGTGGCGTAGGGCGCCCCAACGGCCACCACCTCGTCGCTGATCGAAACCGACCAGCCGAAGTCGTCGCCCGCCACGCCATCGGACGCGGTGAACTCGGCGTTCTGGCTGATGCTCATCCAATAGGCGGACGGTTCGACGAACACGTAGGCCGCCCCCAGGCCGCCGTTGGCGGCCGGCGCCCCGACCACCACCGTGTTGCCGCTGATCGAAACCGACTCGCCGAACTTGTCACCCGTGACGCCATTGGACGGGAGGAGCCAGGCGGGCTCGAGGCCCAAGGGGCCGGCGGGGAGGTACGTGAACACGTAGGCCGCCCCCTTGGAAAGGCCGGCAATCTTGGCGCCGGGCGCGCCGACTACCATCGTCTCGCCGCTGATCGAAACCGACGTGCCAAAATAGTCGTGATCCAGGGCTCCAGGGTCGGCGAGCGTGCGCGCCGGGATCCAACTGAGCGCGGCGGACTCGGTGAAGACGTAGGCCGCCCCCTCCATGCCGGAGCCGCCAACCGTGGCGTCGGGCGCGCCGACCAGAATCAACAGTGGCACCCCGGCCAGCGTCGTGTTCGTGCTGATCGCCACCGAGTGCCGAACTCGTCGCCCCCTTTGCCAAGGGGCACGGTGAGCTCGGCGGTCTGCGTCCAGGTGGAGCCGGTCTCCGTGAACACGTAGGCCGCCCCCTGGGCGAGGTTGCCGCCGACCGTGGCATACGGCGCCCCGACCACCATGAGGTCGCCGCTGATCGCAACCGAGGCGCCAAACTCGGCGGGGCTTGCCAAGAGAGGCGCGGCATGGAGCCTGGCTTCCTGGAGGAACGTCGCGGAGAGCAGGGTTCGCTGCTCCAAGGATTCAACCCGCAGGCAGCGATGAAAAGGCAGGTTCCGCGGCGACTTGCCGCGAGCGCGCGAAGACCGACGAAAAGCCGTGAGGAACATGATGGGCATCTCCTGAATAATTGGCAAGTTGCGAATTATGGTTGTGCGCCGCCGTCGCCAAGGACAACGCACAAGGAAAACGCCCCCGGCCGAAAATGGCTTACAGCGTGCCGCACTCGCGAAAGTTATCGCTGCGAGCCAAGGGCTTAAGGCGCAAAAACGCTGCCTCGCATAAGCTCCGCGTCCAGGGTTGCAAACCGGATGATAGCCCGACTCCCGTCATAAGGACCTGCACGTCCGCAACACCCTTCTGCAAGAGTAAGACGTATTCTACCAATTATTGGTAGCGGCCACAAGCATTTTTTTCCTAAATTGATCTCCAGTCGCTGTCCGAAGCCATTTCCCGCGAGACCAGTTCACAGCGGAATTCCCCCGCGGTCTGCCGCGAAAAACCGGCAAAAAGCCGGAAAGGCTGTCGCCGTCCGCTCCTCTGAAGGTTTTTCCGCGCCGGGCCAACGCGGATTTTCGCTTTCAATTAGTGGACTAGAAAAGCACTCCCAAGACCGAGATTATTTCGGCGCAAGGACATGGCTGGGGGCCCGCATTCGCCCGCGACGGGAGCGTAGAGTATCATCAAGAAGGCACTTTCCCTGAACTGAGATTCGATAATGACAACTGGTCCGCCGAGACACCCCCCTAAGTTGACTAGAAGGCGTCTGAACTCGACTCCGCGAACCGCTGTCGAGGCCGGCTGCGTTATGGTAATCGGTTGCCTCATGTTCGCGCCGGGATGCAAGCGAAGCGAGGGAATGCTCAATTTCGAGCGGCCGCCGACGCCGGTGACGGTTTTTGTGGCCGAGCGCCGCGACGTGCCGGTATATATCGACCAGATCGGCAAATGCGTGGCCCGCGAGATGGTGGCCGTCCAACCGCAGGTCTCCGGACAAGTCACCAAGATCCACTTTGCCGACGGCGCCGACCTCAAGAAGGGCGATCCGCTGTTTACGATCGATCCGCGCCCCTATCAGGCACAACTTGATCTGGCCCAGGGCAACCGAGCCGAGAACCAGGCCGTCCTGGATCTGGCCAAGATCGAGTTCGCGCGGCTCGAAAGATTGATGGCCACCAATGCCTCGTCGAAGCAGGAATACGACCGAGCGAAAAACGCGGTGGCCGTCGCCGCGGCCCGCGTGACCACCAGCCTGGCGGCGGTGGAGACGGCCAAGCTGAACCTGGAATATTGCTCGATCACGTCGCCCATCGAGGGGCGAGCGGGCCATCGCCTGGTCGACGTCGGCAACGTGGTCATTGCCAACAATATGATGAGCAACACTGCGCTGCTGGTCATCGAGCGGCTCGATCCGGTCTATGCCGACTTTACGGTTCCGGAGAACCAGCTTCCGGCCGTGCAGAAGAACATGGCGGCCGGCACGCTCAAAGTCGAAGTGTGGCTGCCCGACGAGGCGGCCAAGCCGCGGACCGGCGATCTGACGTTCGTCGATAACACGGTTCAGGAGAGCACCGGCACGGTTAAATTGCGGGCCACGCTGCCCAATGCGGATCACCATTTCTGGCCCGGATATTTCGTCCGCGTGCGCTTGATCCTGAGCGTGCAAAAGGATGCAGTGCTGATTCCCGCCGGCGCCCCGCAAGCCTCGGCCAATGGTCCCTTCGTCTACGTGGTGCGGGACGATTCCACGGCTGAGTTGCGGTTGGTGACCCCCGGTCAGCGGCACGGCGACATGGTGGTGATCGAGAAGGGGCTCAAGGCGGGCGAGCGCGTGGTTACCGAAGGTCAGGCCGTCATGCCCGGCGCCAAGGTGAATCCGGTCGGGGCGAAGCCATGAACCTGTCGGAACCGTTCATTCGCCGCCCGGTGATGACCGCGGTCCTCACCCTCTCGGTGATCTTCTTCGGCGTGCTCTGTTATCTGCAACTGCCGGTGAACGATCTGCCGGCCGTCGATTACCCGGTGATCCAAGTGGGCGTGGGGTATCCTGGCGCGACCCCGGAGACGATGGCCAACAACATCGCCACGCCGCTCGAACGGCAATTCATGCAAATCAACGGCCTGGAAGTCGTCACCAGTACGAGCAATCAGGGTTTCACGACCCTCACGCTCCAGTTCGCGTTGGAGAAGAACATCGACGCGGCCGCCACCGACGTGCAGACGGCAATCAATCGCGCCACGGGCAGCTTGCCCGTCGATCTGCCTTCGCCGCCGACCTTCTCGAAGACCAATCCCAACGACCAGCCGATCATGTATATCGGGCTGACGAGCAACTCGGTCACGGCCGGCCAGGTCTACGACTACGGCAGCACGCAAGTCGGCCAGCGGATCAGCATCTTGCCGGGCGTCAGCCGCGTCGATGTCTATGGCACGAAGTCGGCGGTCCGCATCAAGGCCGATCCTTCGGCGATGGCCGCCCGGGGGATTACGGTCGATGATCTGGCCGACGCCGTCCGCAACGGCACGAGCTACACGGGGGCGGGCCAGTTCGACGGTGCCAGCGGCACCACGCTCTTGCGTCCGCACGGCCAGCTCGAACGGGCCGAAGAGTACAATCAGCTCATTGTCGGTACGAAGGGGGGGCTGCCGATCTATCTGCGCGACGTGGCCCGGGCGATCGATTCCGTGCAGGACGAACGGGTCAACATGCGGTTCTGGGCCCGCGGTTATGAAGTGCCGTCGGCCACGGTGGTGGTGGCGGTGTTCCGGCAGGCGGGGGCGAACGCGGTGGAAGTGGCCCAGAGCGTCCGCGACCTGCTGCCTCTGATCAGCAGCGAGTTGCCCGGCGCAGTGCGGTTGATGCCGATCTACGACCGCTCGCAGACGATCGTCAACAGCGTCAAGGACGTGCGCGAAACGCTGGTGATCGCTTTCGTACTGGTGGTGCTCGTGATCTTCCTCTTTCTCGGCCGGGCTGCCGACACGCTGATTCCCGCCGTGGCGATGCCGCTTTCGTTGCTGTTGACCTTCGTCGCCATGCGGATGCTCGGTTACAGCCTGGACAACCTCTCGCTCATGGCCCTGACGCTGGCCATCGGCTTCTTGGTGGACGATGCCATCGTGTTCCTGGAGAACACGGTGCGGCGGATGGAACATGGCGAATCGGCGCTGGTCGCATCGTTGCACTCCGCGCGGGAGATCAGTTTCACGATTCTGTCGATGACGGTCTCGCTGGCCGCCGTGTTCCTGCCGCTGGTGTTGATGTCGGGACTCGTGGGACGGGTGTTCCGCGAGTTCGCGGTGACAATCGTGGCGGCCATCTTTGCCTCGGGTCTCGTATCGCTGACGCTGACTCCGCTGATGTGTGCCCGCTTGTTGGCCGATCGCAGCCACGGGTCGAAACGCACGTGGATGGAACGCGTCATCGGCGGCGTGGAACGCCGAGTGCTGGGCCTCTATGGCCGCTCGCTCACCTGGTTCCTGCGGCATCGATGGATCTCGGCGCTCACTTGGCTCCTCTGCCTGGGCGGCACGCTGTGGCTGTTCATGGTCGTGCCGAAGACGTTCTTGCCTATCGGCGACAGCAGCTTCATCTGGGGCGTGTTGATCGGCCGCGAAGGCTCGTCGCCACAGCAGATGCACGCCCTCCAGGATCAGACCGATAAGGTACTGCAAGCGAATCCGGCCGTGGGAATGACTTTCACCATGACCGGCAACGGACAGTTCCTGGCGTCGAACCAGGGGTTCTTGCTGGCCTTTCTGAAGGCGCCCGAGGAGCGCGCCCCCATCAGTGCCGTGGCCGGTCAGTTGATGGGCGCGGCGGCGGCGGTACCGGGCGTGCTGGCCTTCATGCGGCCGTTTCCCGTGCTGGAGATCAGTACCGGTGCTACGAACCGCAACCAGGGGCAGTACGCCTATTCGGTGTCGGGAGTCAAGCCCGAGCAGGTCTATGAGGTGGGCACCAGACTGCTCGCAAAACTCCGCACGTTCCCCGGCTTTGCCGCCGTTTCGTCCGACTACTTCAACAACACGCCGAACCTGGATCTGGAGATCCTGCGCGACCAGGCCAAGACCTACGGCGTCTCCGAGTCGCGAATTCTGAACCTGCTTCGCAACGCCTATTCGCAGAATTACCTCTACCTGATCAAGAAGCCCGAAGACCAGTACCAGGTCATCCTCGAAGTCGAGGACTCCGGCCGGTCGAAGGCCGAGGATCTTGCGCTGCTGTACATCAAGTCGGACGACGGGCGCGCCATGGTCCCGCTCAACACGCTAGTCAAGTGGAAGACCACGCTTGGCCCGCAGGCCGTCAATCATCTGAATCAGTTCACCAGCGTGACGATCTTCTTCAACCTGGTGCCAGGCGTGGCGTTGGGCGACGCGACCGATTTCATCGAGCGCACCGCGGCCGAAATCGTGCCGCCGGCGGTCCGCGGCAGCCTGCAAGGCGAAGCCCTCACCTTCCGCGACACGGTCCGCGACCTGACGCTGCTGATGATCCTCGCGGTGTTCGTCATGTACGTGGTCCTGGCGATTCTGTACGAAAGCTACCTGCACCCGCTGACGGTGCTTTCCAGTCTGCCGGTCGCCCTGGTCGGCGGACTCTTGACCCTGCACGTCTTCCATGAGCAGGCCTCGCTATATGCCTTCGTGGGCATGTTCATGCTCATGGGCATCGTGAAGAAGAACGGCATTATGATCGTCGACTTCGCCTTGCACCGGATTGCTCATGGCGAGACGGCCGAGCGGGCGATCCACGACGCCAGCATGGACCGCTTTCGCCCGATCATCATGACCACGCTGGCCGCGGTGATCGGCGCGGTGCCGATCGCCTTGGGGTTCGGGAGTGACGGGGCCTCGCGCCGGCCGCTGGGGCTGGCGATTGTCGGCGGCCTGGTCGTGTCGCAGTTCATCACCCTTTACATCACTCCGGTAATCTATCTCTACCTGGAGGATTTTCAGGAGAAGGTGCTCGACCGCACGAGCTTTTTCCGTGCCAGTCGCTTGCAGCACGAAGCCGGCGCTCATGCTCATGAGGCGGTGGTCGCGGGTGGTCCGGCAGGCCAGGTACCCCGGGCCTGACAGATTCAAATCCTCCAGCCGAGCGCTCAAGCCGGGATTTGCTGACTACTTCTTCTCCTTTTCCACCGCTGAATTACTCGTCGCGCAGTCTCTTGGCGAGAATTACCGCTTTGCATTCGTTAACATTCATGGTTGCGAAGTTCTTGATATGAGCCTCCGCGAAGTATTCGGTCGCGCACGTGCAATTTACCCGAGTTGGAGCATGAAGTTCTAGATCGATCGATGCCTGGAAGAGCCTCTGGAAGATTACATGGGAGCTTTCGGCGAGTGCCTTGCCAACGCCGAAGACCTTCTTGAAACGGCAATCGATGTGACGGAACTGGACGAGAGACTGCGATTCAGTTTCCCACGGATCGGAAGTTGTATGGAGTCTTTCGGTGCCTCCCCGGCCCGTCGATCTCTTTTCCTGGCGGTTGCTGTTGTAGTTTTTCGGCCGCGTCGCCATGCGTGCGCGCTTCGTCAGGGGCGGCAAACACGGAGGTTTTTGAGTTGCTCCCGCTCTGGATTTGCTGAGAGACTCGGTTTTCCCGTAGAATAGCGGGTGGTTACATAACCGTTTGAAATGTCTCGGTTTTTGACACGCATGTAAAGTGAAGGCCGCGTCATGCCGCAAGACAGCGAAATCGCTGACGATCTGATTCCCGGCAGCTTGAAGCGGTCGAAATCCTATCATCAGGATTACGGGAAGAAGTCTTACGGAGAGATCAAGAAGTTGGCTGTCGGGCCGCCGCCTGACAAGAAGGCTCGGCAGATGAAGAAACTGATCGAACAGGCAAGAAGATTGCGGGAGAAGGCAAAGGGGCGTTTATCATGAGCACTGCACGTTCTTTGAAGCAGAAGGTGTCCAAGGTCCAAGAACTCATGGCCGAGAAACAATACGACGCGGCTTTCAGCCAAGTTGAAGAACTGATGGCGCGGTGGCCCGGGAACTCGCAGCTTCACGTCCTTTGGGCCACAATTGTGCAACTTCACGATGCGCCTGCGCACACGCTCGATGATGCGAAGCTGGCGTTGCAAACGGCTGCCGCACTCGACGAGAGTTCGCCGGCCGCCCCCATCGAACTCGGGCATTTTCTCGATGCCGTGGAAGACAATCCGCAGGCCGCATCAAAGGCGTTTTCCGACGGCATCCGAACGGCGCGGCGATTATTGATCGATGCATTGCTCGGCCAAGCAAGGGCTTTGCTGCAACTCAATAAACGGCAAGAGGCGATTGGATGCCTCATTGAATCACTTTATTTGACGAACTTGAGTTCCCTTGCCGATCGCGGTAAATCTCCGCGCAACGTTTCGGGGGGCTTATATCAGGAACCGGGTGGTCCGGCTTTCCGTCTGCCGTTGACGGGCGCTTTCGGCAGCGAGATCGAGGGATTGTTGGCAGATGTGCTTGCAGGTCAGATGATGGGTTAGAGTGAACTCGCCCCTTTCTGGGCACACGACCTGAAAGCACCTACCGAGCGGATTACTCCTACCCGTGCGTGACTAGATGACCAGCAACTCCCGATGAAACAAACGGCTAACAGCGTCAGGGCGTCAAGTTGTGAGTGTGCGTGTGTTAGACGAAAAGTGCGCATTCACGGGTTAATACCTGTGGTTTTTATCGACGCGATAGGGTTTTTCAAGTGGCGTTTCCGCTGGAGTTTTCCAGGGTTGGTATTCGATAGCGATCCAGTTGACCTTGTTTGGAGAGCGAGGGATGAGTATCTTCTCGCCCCATGAAGTTGCGGGACGCAAGACGCGATTCTGAACGAGAGCGACTGGCCCAGCGAGTGGCCATGTTGGAGAAGCAGCTTTTCGGCGTAATGGAACGCGACAGGCAATTGGAACAGGAAAATGCCCGGTTGCACGAGCAAGTTGCCAGCTTGCAGCGGCAGTTGGCCGCGGCCCGAAAAAACTCTTCCACCTCCTCCAAGCCGCCGTCCACCGACATCGTCAAACCGCCCAAGCCGCCGCGAGAGGATGGCAAAAAGCGCAAACGGGGTGGCCGAGCCCGGCCATGAGCAACACCTGCGCACCCCGTTTCCACCCGAGGCGATCGACAATCCGGTCCCCTACACGCTCGATTGCTGCCCCGATTGTGGCGGCCCGCTTCGACCTTTCGAGAATGCGGCCGACGTTCTGCAACAGGTGGAAATCATTGCCAAGCCGACCATCGTTAGCGAACACTACGCGTTGGCCTACTGGTGCAAGCACTGCCAGAAGCTTCATGCCGCCCAGTTGCCGGAAGCGGTGAAGAAGGCGGGGCTGTTCGGCCCTCGACTGACGGCCCTGGTGGCCTTCATGAAGGGCGTCTGCCACGCTTCGTTTTCCACGATCCGCAAGTTCCTCCGCGATGTGGCGCGGGTGGACATTTGCCGCGGCTACCTGGCGAAACTGATCGACAAAGTGAGCCAATCGTTGGCCAAGTCGTATACCGAGTTGTTGGAGCGGCTGCCTGGCGAAGCCGTACTGAACATTGACGAGACCGGGCACAAGGAAAACGGCAAGAGGTTCTGGACGTGGTGCTTCCGCGCCCAACTCTACACGCTCTTCCGTATCGACAAGTCGCGTGGCTCGAAGGTGCTGGTGGCGGTGCTGGGCGAGGAGTTCAACGGCCTGCTGGGCTGCGATTACTTCAGCGCTTACCGCAAGTACATGCGGGAGTTCGACGTGCTGGTGCAGTTCTGCATGGCCCACCTGATCCGCGATGTCAAGTTCTTGCTGACGCTGCCCTCGCGTGAGGACCAGGCTTATGGGCAACGCCTGCGGGATGCGTTGCGGGACTTATTTGCCGTGATCCACGGCCGCGAGAGCACAACCGTGGCGGCATTTCGGAAGGCGTTGGAAGCGGCCCGCCAGCAGGTATTGAGGGCCGCCATGACTCGTGTGCCGGATACGAAACATGCGCGAAACATGGCGAAACGGTTCCGCGAAAACGGAGAAGCGTACTTCCGCTTCATCACCACGCCGGGCATTGCCCCGACCAACAATCTTGCGGAACAGGCGATTCGTTTCGTGGTGATCGACCGGCACATCACCCAAGGAACACGCAGCGAGAAAGGGCGCCGGTGGTGCGAACGGATCTGGACGACGATTGCCACCTGTGCCCAACAGGGTCGCGCGGTATTTCAGTTCTTGCTTGATTCTGTCCAAGCCTATCTCTCCGGTACTTCACCGCCTTCGCTCCTGCCATCCGGCCCCTGAAGGCGCTCTTACCGCTTCACCTCCTCTATCGTGTCAGTGGCCATGTGATCACGCTTTGTCAATACGTGAACCGCTACGACGAAAAGATGGGCGAGATGCGGGCGATAGAGGGCACCGTTGTTAGACGTGTGCGGAGCGGCGAAGGCCCTGGAATATCACAGAACGGCGTTTTCGCGCAGCGTAAGCGCGCCGACACAGGGCTTCTCTGAGTTGGAGCAGCCGTAGGCGAAAAGTGAGGAGAGCGCGGACTGGCGGAGACGCCTGGTTAACACGTATTCCGTGTCGGTGCGGGGAGTTGTTTGGCGAGGTCGTAGAGGATGACCTCGTAAAGGTGACGCATCGAGCGGAAAACGAAGTGTCGGAAGTGAGATCGCAGATTATCCCACAGTGCCCGCTTGCTCGTCAACTTCTTCCGCACGGCCTTAAATAGCGGGCAGCAGAGTTGTTGGACCTGATCGACCAGGAACGCCAACATCATCAACATGGCAAAGACTACCGACAGGTTCTTTTTGCCATGGCCATAATTGTGTTCGAAGTGGTAACCCTGATTCTTGAGCGTGTTGAACGTCTCGTTCTCGATCTTCCAGCGACAGCGGCCGCCTTTTACCAGGCAACGGGCATTCTGGCGTGAGATCTTCAGGTCCGTAACCCAGGTCCAGGTCCGTTCCTCGCCGTCAGGGCCGATCTCGTAGCAATGGAGCCAATTCACGCGCAAATCTTGGTTGGATTCGTTCAGCGGCACGTCGTTGATGAAGGAAAGCTCGCGGTAGACATTCCCTTCAGTCCAGGAAATCGTCGTCACTCGGTCGGCCTCCCAAGCGGCGAGCACCTGGTCCCAGAGAAAATCATGATCCCCCGGTTTGGCCCCCAGGATGAAGTGCATGTTCAGGCTCTGCAGCTCGCGGATATGCGGGGCGTTGCTCGCCAACCCGTCCTCGACGACAATCAGTTTCAGATGGGGATGCTCCCGGCGGATTTGCCGCAGCAAGCGTTTGGCCGCGTTTCGCTCGCAATCGTTTTTGCGGGTGCCGTCTTGTTTCACAATGGGTTCGGGAGCGAAAGGAATCACCTCCCGGTGATCCGGGTGGATCATCACGGCTGCCAGCATCTGGTGCTGATAGGTAGTCTCTTGCGTCTGGCGATGCACTTTTTCCAGGCAGGAGTCGCAGTGGATGGAAGAAGAGGAGAAGTAGCCGGTGCCGTCCAAGGAGAGCAGGTAGCATCCATGATGGAAGACAAACGGCTCCAATGCTTTTCCGCGTTGGAGTTGGCGAAAGACCGCGTTGAACAAGGGTCGTATCGCCTGCGGCTCCACGGGGTCGAGGATCTCCCGCATGTGCGTGTCCGACGGAACGCGCGCAATGCCGAACAGGTTCCCCATGTTCTCGTCATTGCGGCGCTCTTCGAATGCCAGCAGGGAAGGGTCTTTCGGCGCAAACATGCTGAAAGCCGACATGAGCGCGTCCGTCAAGGAAATCGGGCACTCCCGCCCGCGATGGTCCGCGATCTTATCAAATTCCAGCCGCAAGAGTGCGTACAACGCATCGGCCGAGAGATGCTTGCGCTTCGGCGAAGTGCGTTGTTCTGGCGGAGGCGGCAGGATCACGATGACTCTTCTCACCCAGTACCGAATTACCATCCTGGCTGGCAAACCGCCATCCTGTCCTTATTACGCTCGACGATATACCGGTGTTCACTTCTTTACGAAGCCTCCTGCCGTCTTTCCCCATTTTTAGGCCACTTTCACCTTCAGCGGGA
>CAWAAL010000012.1:0-371210 GCA_963779975.1 uncultured Planctomycetia bacterium
AATTTGACTGGATCGTTGTACGGACGCCGATAACCACGGACAGGATTCCGGCCGGCGAAGATCTCGGAGCGGGCGAAACCGAAGTTCTTGCCCTCGCCCTGGAATGCCAGGATCCGATCGCCGTGTTGGACAACGCGCCCGCTCGCCGTATGGCGCGGCGACTGGGCATCGAACGTCAGGGGCACGCTGGGAATACTCCTGGATGCCAAGAAGGCGGGCCTGATCGCGACGGTGTCTCCCTTGCTGGATCGTCTGCAAGCGCTAGGCTTCCGGCTCGATGGGCGGACCCGTGCCATGGTCTTGGATCTTGCAGGTGAGGCAGTCGCAACGTGAATTCACGGCGCATAGTTGAAGCCGCGGGAGAAGAAAAAAGTCCTCATTTCATCGCGTTATGTGGGTTTTGCGGTCACAGACACCCTCAATCTTGAACGTATCCCCTTTTCCCTTCCTCACCGCATCCCCGCACTTCAGGAACGGGCCTGCACCCCAGACGACCGAAGGTTTCGGCTGTTAAATTTGTCTGGAGGGCCTCGTTGCCAAACTATTACCAATCTATTACGCAACGAATACGTAGTCGCCGTTCTCCGCATGGCGACTACTTTTATAATTAGGTTGGATTCCAGACCAGACCGCGATCGAGCGAGAAGCAACAGCGGGTTTTCGCAGGAGATTGTTTGATAATGAAGATTGAAACCACGAAGTTCGAAGCCTCCTCCACCTATCCTGACGTCGTGCATCCGGCCGGATCGAAGGCCCGCGTGCTCTTGACGAGCGTTTTCGGCCCCTACGCGCAGGACGACGAATACGGCAGCCGGGTGATGAACCCGATGGAGCTTTATCATAACCAGGTGACGCGGACCCAAGGTCCGTTCTCGTTGCGGATGTTCCATCGCAGTTGGGGCATCATGCTCATCCAGGCCAACATCGAGGCCCCTTGCACGCTCTTGGACTTCCCCACGCTGGACCGCTTCCTGGCCGAGATCCGCGACAAACAGTACGACGTGATCGGCATCACCTCGATCATTCCCAACGAAGACAAAGTGAAGAAGATGTGTGCGCTGATCCGCCGCTATCAGCCCCACGCCCAGATCGTCATCGGCGGCCACATCGCCAACATTCCCGACCTGCGCGAGAGGATCGACGCCGACCACGTCGTCCGCGGCGAGGGCGTGGCCTGGTTCCGCCACTACCTGGGCGAGAGCACCGACCGGCCCGTTCGCCACCCCGTGGTCAGTTCGGGCCTTGGCACGCGGAACATGGGCATCAGCGTGGGCGATGATCCCCGCAGCGTGGCTGCCGCGCTGATCCCGTCGGTCGGCTGTCCGCTGGGCTGCAACTTCTGCTCGACCTCGGCCATGTTCGGCGGCAAGGGCAAGTCGTTCAACTTCTACGCCACGGGCGACGAGCTGTTCGACGTGATGTGCCAACTGGAACGCGAGTTGGACTGCAAGTCGTTTTTCTGCATGGACGAGAACTTCCTGCTCTTCCGCAAGCGGGCGCTGCGGCTGCTGGAGTTGATGGAGAAGCACGACAAGGCCTGGGCCCTGTACGTCTTCAGCTCGGCGAACGTGTTGCGTTCCTACACCATCGATCAACTCGTCCGCTTGGGCGTTTCCTGGGTCTGGATGGGCATCGAAGGTTGCAACAGCCAGTACGTCAAGCTGCAAGGGATCGACACTTTCGAGCTGGTCCGCGAGCTCCAGTCGCACGGCATCCGCGTCTTGGGCTCGACGATCATCGGCTTGGAGGACCACACTCCGGAGAACATCGACGCGGCCATCGAGCATGCGGCCCGGCACGATACCGACTTCCACCAGTTCATGCTCTACACGCCGATCCCCGGCACGCCGTTGCACGCCGAGCTGACCGCCAAGGGCCAAATGAAGGACCCGTCCGAGTTCATCCAAGGCGACATCCACGGGCAGTTGGTCTTCAACTATCACCATCCGCACATTCCCGCCGGGATGGAGACCGAGTTCATGGTGCGGGCCTTCAATCGCGACTTCGAGCGCAACGGGCCGAGCACGCTGCGGATCGTCCGCACGACGCTGGCCGGTTGGAAGCGGTACAAGAACCATCCGGACGCCCGCGTCCGCCGCCGCTATGCGTGGGAGGCCCGCGAATTGGCGACGACGTTCTCCGCCGCGACTGCCGGGACCAAGCGGTATTACCGCGGCAATCCGGCGATGCGGGCGAAGATGGCGGCCTTGCTCAAAGAGTTGAACGAGGAGTTCGGTTGGAAGTCGCGGCTGATGTCGCTCGTCGGGGGGCCGTACGTCTACTGGAAGCTCCGGCGGGAAGAGAAACGTCTGGCCGCCGGCTGGACCTACGAGCCGCCGACCTTCTACGAGAAGAACGGCGCATGCCGCGACACGGCGGCCGCTCCCTGCCGTTATGTCACGCCGGAGAGCGCCCCGCGACCCGTGAAGTCGGGCTCCGAGGCGCATCAGTTGGCCGGAGTGTGAGCGCCGTAGCAATCTGTGTCAAATCCAGGCTATTGCCTGGGACCGCCCTGCTGAAAGAATCGCCGGCCGCCGAAACCACCTTGGAAGGGCGAATTGCCGCCGAACGGCCCGCCATTGCCCATCGACGGTTGTCCGCCGGGCATGCCGCCAAGACCTCGGTTGGCCCACCACGGCAGCGATGCAGCGTTCGCGTTGTTGTTGCCATTGGCCGCGGCCGAGGCGTTCGCAGTGGAACTGCTGGATTGCACGGCGTCGCCGGCGAAAGCCGCCAATGCCTTCTCGACGGCCGCCGCGCTGGTGCGATGCAACGTGACCACCCGCACCGTTTCGTTTTGCGAGGCCGCCGCCACGTCGAGTTGCTGGACCAACTGTTTGACCTCTGCGAACAAGGCGTCGGTTGCGGAAACGATCAGGTTGTTCGTGCGGGTGTCGACGCCGATCGCGATACGGTTGGCGTTGTCGCGCTGGTTCTGCCCGCCCTGTCCGCCAAAGCCGCCCGGTCCGCCGAAGCCGCCACCCGGTCCGCCGAAGCCGCCACCCGGCCCGCCGGGGCCCATTCCCCCCCATCAAGGCCCGCAAGAACCCGCCGCGTCCGCCTTGCTGCTGATCCTGCGCAACCACCATGCGATCGGCATAGACCTGGCGCACCACGTCGGCAACGTCCTTGGCCCGCGCGTGCTCGACCGGAATCATCCGCGGCTTGGGCGACACCGCGATGTCTTCCGGGCTTTCCTTCAGATCGAGGATGTTGAGCAATTGCTTGATCGTGCTTTGATCGGCGCGGTTTGCCAGCACGAGCAAGGCATTCAGCCGGGCCTCGGGCGTAATCTTGATCGGGCCGGTGGCCAAGGCCCGGCGACTGGCGGAAAGTCGCGAGGCATCCGAACTCTTCTCGGTGGAACCGTCGGACTCGGACACCCCGCCGGCAAGGATCTTGTCGAGCTCTGCTGCCACGGCTTCGGCCTTGGCGTACTTGAGGTAGAAGACCGCCATGGGGCCCGTGATCGATCCGTCGGCCGCCGTCGTCAGCAGCCGCTCGAACTCGTCGAGGGCCTCAAGGTCCTCGGAAGCAATCGTCAAACCATTCGGGCCGGGGATGACGATGATCGGCGCGGGCGGTTTGGCTTCCTCCGCGGTCTTCGCGGGACAGGATCGGCCACGCAGAGTATGCGGGCGCCGAACAACTTGCCGGGACGTGCCGGCATGGTCGTCACTTTGGAAGCGGGCTCCGCTTTGGGGTCTTGCCGACCAGGGGTACCTGGTGCCCGCATCGGCTGCGTTTTCTGCTCCGGTGACTTGGGCGGATCGGTCGGCCGCATGGTGCAGCAGAGGCAATACTCGTGTTCGGTTCCAGCGGAACGTACTCGCCACGCCGGCCATCGCTGCGCGTTCGGCGCCGGCGTGGTGCTCTCGTCTTTCTCCGGTTCGGCCGGAGGGCCGACGATGCGAATCTTGTTCGGCCGCATGGTGGGCCAGACCTCCTCGACCCGCTGCAAGGCCGTGCGGGCCGACCCTTCGCTCATCGGCAGCGTGCGGACGTGGCCGCCCTGGCTGGCATCGCCCGGTCGTGCTCGCCCATCTTGGTCAGCAGATCGCGAATCTGCGTGATCTGCGACTCCGTGGCGTGGATGAGCAACTGATGATTCATCGAATCGGCATCGACTTGGGGGGCCGTGGTCGAGGGTTGTTTCGGGTCGCCGGAACTGAACAATTTGTTGATCGAGATCGAGCGCGCTTTGCGGATCGACGCGGGTCAGTCGGATGACCTCGAACCTTTGTGCCCCATGCTGCAACTGCGTCAGCGTGGCCCGGATCGTGGCATGTTGGGCCGGCCGGGCCAGGGCGACCAGGCTGCCCGTCTTGGGATCGACGGAAAGACGCACGTCGGACTGCCCGGCCAGGAGCGATTGCAAGACCGCCAGGACCGACGCCCCATCGCAGCCGTTCAAGCGGATAAACCTCCAGTTGCGGAGTGCCCGCCAGGCGGCTGCTGCCCTCGGCGCCGGGAGTCGGCACGTCGAGTCCCTCGATGATCGCCGTTGCGCGGGCCACTTTGTCAGGCCGCCCGCTGACCAGCAATCGATCGCTGCCGGCCTCCTGGGCGACGCGGATCGAACCGTCGACCGCCGCCGGCTTGTCTTCGGGAATCTCCAGCAACTGGCGAAGGATCGGCATCACGTCCTCGGGCCGGGCATACTTCAGGTGGAAGGTCTTCAGCACCGGTTTCCTTGTCCATCGATGCGTTTCAGATAGTCGCGGACCGTCCGCAGGTCGCCCCACCGTATCGGTGACCGACAACTGCTGCGACTTGGCCAGGGACTTCACCGTTCCCTGCGGCCCAAGCAGCTTTTGGACTTCGGCCTCGACGTCTTCGGGCCGGATCTTGACCAGGGTGAATTGCACGTTCACCAGTTCGGACTCGCCGCGGCTGTCCAACGAATCCGCGGGCACCGTCGAAACCAGGCCGTTCGGAATGGGGTCCTCAGTGTTGACGAGCATCAACATCCGATCGTGGCGCACGAGCGTGTAGCCTTTGGTCTGGAGCACGCTATTGAGCAGATCGATCGCTTCGGCCGGCGTGTACTCGCGGGTATCGCTATAGTTGAACGTGCCCTGGGGAATGGTTTCCGGTATGACCAGCGAAAGATCGGCCTGCTGGGCGAACCAATCGAGCACGTCTTTCCAGGGCTGAAAGCGAAACTGGAAGCGCAGTTTTTCCCCCTTTTTCTTCGCGGACCCCAGGGCGCCGGCACCCGACGATTTCTCGGTATTGGACGGCGATGCCTGTGGCACGGGGGCGATTGGTTCACTCTTTGCGGAAGGCGAAGCACCTTGCCCGCTGGAAGGCTTCGTTGGCGGCGCGTCTGTCGGCTCGCGGAGGGACGGAAGACCCTCCTCGGCCACGGGGTGCTGGCCGCTGGGCAAGGAAGCGCCCGACCCGAATGATCTGCCATGCCGCCGCCGCGGCGATTCAGAACCGGGTCCCGCCGCTTCCTTGGCGGCCGGCTTGGTGGTCGGCGCAGCGGCATCTTTTTCGGTCTTTTCAGCGGCCGGGGCCGGAGCAGCCACCGCATCGCGCTCGAGCGCGGGCGCCGTAACCGCCCCGGCGGGCGTTGCTGCTGCCTCGGGAACCTTCGTTGCTTTGGCCGCCGCTTCAGGTTGGGGTTCGGCCGAACGTGCCAGGTGCGCGGAACAGAAAAAGACTACCGCAAGGACTATGATACGGCTCGAATGCCAATAATGAAATTTTCGCATAACCAGTCCAATGGCAGCATGGGCAAGGGGGCCACGGCTTCACCGGGGAAATCTCACAGTATTTCATTATAGTTCCGCACCCTCGGCCGTGCCAGTTCCAAGTATTCCCTCCTTAAGCTGGTGTAGGTCAGCCCGCCGTGGCGGAATACAATGCACTGATATCCTCCGCGAACTAACCCAACATGGGCGGTGATTGGGCCTTTAGAGTCGCAGCGGCGGAGTGGGCCCGCGCGAAACGAACTTGCCCCAGAGCTATGCCACATGTTTCACCATGTCCTATGCGTATATCCCTATCGACGGACGGGCAGTTCAAGAACGGCGTTCCCGCCACTGGGTTTAGAGTACGTGGCCGCCGCGCTCCGCCCCTATGCCGAGCGGATTGATCTGATCAACTTCCGGCATGAGCGCAGACCCGGTACGCAGCCGTTCCTCACAGCGGAGACCGACCTGGTCTGTTATTCCATCAACTGGCCGGAAGACCTGAATCTGATCCGCGACGACATCAACGCCTTGCCGCCGGGCGTGATAACGATTCTGGGGGGGCGGACGGCGACGGAGAATCCGCGTCACTGGCTGGAAGCATGTCCGCACGTGGACGCCGTGATCTGCGGCGATGGCGAGCAGGCGATTGCCGAGATTGCCGGTGGCTGCCCCTGGTCGGAGATTACCGGCCTGGCTTACCGCGACGGCGACGGCCGATTGGTCTTCAATCCGCCGCGGGACAACGTCCCGTTGGACGACAACCTGATGCCTGCCCGCGACCTGCGCCGCCATGCTTACTACATGACGAGCAAGGGAGTGAGCACGGGGATCGAGATCGACCAGGTCGCCGGTTCGCGAGGTTGTCCGTTCCATTGCAAGTTCTGCAACTTCGCGATCAACCCCTGGGGAGTGAAACGCTGTTGGACGCCGCGGTCGCCCGAGTCGGTCGTCCGCGAGATCGAGCAAATCGATGCCGACCTGGTGATGTTCGTCGACGACGTGTTCACGTATCAGCCGGACCGCGTGGTCGCGATCTGCGACCTGTTGATCGCCAAGGGGATCAGGAAACACTACATCGTCAACGCCCGGCTGGAGATCGCCCAACGCCCCGACGTGCTGGAAAAGATGCAGCGGGCCGGGTTCATCGCCCTGCTGGTGGGCGTCGAGTCGACGCAGGATGCGACGCTCAAGTCGATGGGCAAGGGGTTCACCATCGCCCAGGTCCGCGAGCGGTTCGAAGTGCTCCGTAAGTCGAAGATGGTGATCAACGCCTATTTCATCGTGGGCAACATTGGCGAAACCGAGGAGCAGATGCTCTCCACGGCCTCGTTCGCCCGCTCGATCGGCGTCGACCTGGTCCACGTCTCGCGGTTGCGGATCGAGCCGTATTCGGGCCTGCGCGAGCTGGTCGAGCAGACACCCGGCTGCCACGTCGCCGGCGATGGCTCGGTCTACAGCGACGCCTACTCGGCCGAGCACATCGCAAATCTGCGCAAGAAGATCGATCGGCGGTTCCACGCGCCGTGGCAAGTGGCGCGGGTGGTGATCAAGCTGGCGCGGATCTTGAATTGGCGCGTGAAGGCCAGGGCCTTGCTGACGATCCCCGTCTTCCTGACGCTGCTCGTCGCCACGCAGCTTGGCCGGAAGGTGCGCAAGTGGCTGGGTCAAAATTGACAGAGAATTCGGTTCTCCGTTGCGGGCCAGGGGACAGTATATGCAACGTAGTTTCAGGGACGGCTACAGCTCAACCCTGGCCAGAAAACCGAGGATTGGGTGGTGTTCGACCCGGACAAGTTCATTTGGAATGCGTGCCCCCCAACGGACTTTGCTTCCGCTTGTCTAGACAGAGCGATTGTTCGGGGCATCAATGAGCCGGCCCCACGATTCGAACGCTTTGGTTGGCGTTCATCCGGCTCGCGGGCCCCAGCTATCATTTTTTCCTGAAAGGAGCCAATCATGGCTATGCATAATGTTACCCTTGGTGTGAATCGGTCCGTTTCGAAGGTTGAGAACGCTGCGCACGGCAAGAAGGAGCACGCTCCGGCTTATCGGGCCCCGCGCTTGCTCGTGGCCGGCTCGGCGGTCGCGTTG
The DNA here is from genome assembly GCA_963779975.1 of uncultured Planctomycetia bacterium. Taxonomy (GTDB): domain Bacteria; phylum Planctomycetota; class Planctomycetia; order Pirellulales; family Thermoguttaceae; genus JANXQG01. Next base: position 7,794 of record CAWAAL010000012.1, read on the forward strand.
GTCCAGGCCGGCGCCGGCACGCTCCGCGACGTGCAAGGCTACGGCTGCTACGAGTAATTTTCTGTTTCTCAGCGACACGCGGAGCCGGCCAGTCGAACGGCTGGCAGGCTCGCGTGTCGTTTCCTCATTCCCTCCATCATTCAATACCATGTCGACCATCACGCTCACAGCCCCGTCGCGACTCTCGAAAAGAGACGCCGCCGTTTACAGCCTGTCGCCGGACGTTGTCCAGGTGCCGGTCGAGGACGGCACGCTCCGCCTGCTGGACATGGGCGGGGACTTTCATGCGGTCTGCGCCATTGGAGCGGAGATGCTGCGGGAGACGCTGCAACATGGCGTTCCGGCGGCCGTCGAGCGGATCGCCGGCCGATACGCCGCCGATGCGGAGCAGGTGCGGCACGATCTGGACGAGTTCTTGCGCGACCTCGTTCGTCGCGGGCTAGTGCAGCGGCGGAGACGGCCCCACCGCTCGAACTCGCTGCTGGCCGCGGCGGTCATGCGGCCGGTATTGTGGATCGTCGACCATGTTCCCTGCCGCGAGACGACGCGGGCCGCCTGGATGCTGACGCTGGCTTGGCTGTTCTACCGTCTCTTCGGATGCGCGAAGACCATCGCGGTCTGGAAAACGTCGCTGCCCGTCGCGCTGGGGGGAATGCGGCGGGGTCGGAATTGGGTTGTTCCCCGCCGGTTTCTCCCCTAGCGCAGCGGACGCCGGCCTCGGAGCGGGACTGGGAGATCGCTGCGAAGGCTGTTGACGAGGCGGTCCGCCAGGCGTCGGCAAGGCATCTCTTGAACGTCGAGTGCAAGGAACGCGCCCTGTGCTGCTGGGCCCTTGCCCACCGGGCCGGCTTGCCGGCGACGTTGGTGGTCGGCATCCGGTTCATCCCCTTTGCGGGACATTGCTGGTGTGAATCCGGGGCCTGGACGCTGAGCGACGACCGCCAGCGCTGCGACCAATTTCAACCTGTTATCCAGTATTGAAGCCTGTTCGGATCCGCGGGCTCAGGCGCAAAACGCCGAACTGGCGCCCCCTCTTCCCGACTGTGTATAATGAGGGCGAGGTACCATCATGGAAATCGGATTCACGGTTGTCTGTCGCGATCGAGAAGCGGAGTTTCGCTGGTTCGGCCAGCCGCGGGCACCAGGTACTCGTGGTCGGCTGCTGTCGTATTACGCGTTTTCCGGGCAAACGGCGGTCCTCTTGGGCCGGCTTCATTACCGCCGTGAAGTGCTGGCCAGGTTGGGAGCAACTCTCCCGCCGGAGCTGGCAGGGCCTTCCGGGTCGAACGATGCGGCGCTGGCGCTGGCCGTTTATTGCCGCGAGGGACGCGCGGGTCTGTTGCGGTTGGAGGGCGATTTCTCCCTGGTCGTTCACGATGGAAAGGAACATCGCCTGCTGGCCTTGCGCGATCCGCTGGGCGCCTATCCGCTCTTCTGGACACAGGTCGACGCAGGGCTCGGCCCTGAGCACCAGCCTGCAACCCTTGCTCGCCCTCCGCTCCAGTCGCACATTGGACTTCGACTACTTGGCCGATTACTTCATGATCCCGCAGCGGGCGATGTCGGACACGGAGTCGCAGCATTCGGTCTATGAGGGCGTCCAGCGCCTGCCGCCGGGGTCGATGTTCAGCATCGAGTTGCCCGGCACGGCGCCCGCCATCCAGCGGTACTGGAACTGGCTCGACCGCCAAGTCGATCCCGGCACCGATCGCTTCGACGAGATTGCCGGCCGCTACGGCGAGTTGCTGCGACAGGCCGTCCGCGAGCGATTGTGCGGAACGACCGCCGCACATTTGTCGGGCGGCATGGACTCGACGTCGGTTGCCCTGCTTGCCCGCGATATCCTGGCCGCGGAGCCGGGCGCCGGATCGCTGCATTCCCTGTCGCTGGTGTACGACGCCCTTTCCTATTTGGCCCGCGAGAAGCCTTACTTGGAAAGCGTGCTCGGCCAGCCGCGCGGCATGACCGTCCATCGCCTCGCGGGCGACGAGTGCCTGGACTTCGACTTTTTTCAGAGGGTCGGGCTGCACGACGAACCTTGCCCCTGGCTGGACAGTCTGGCCACGGAGGAGGCCCTGGCGAAGGAAGCGGCGCGGGCCGGCGCCAACAGTCTTCTCACGGGCTACGGCGCCGACGGCATGCTGTGCATGTTTCCGTACCACCTGACGGAACTGTTGCGCCGCGGCCGGCTGCTGGCGGCCTGGCGCGAGGCCTGCGGCTGGGCGGCGACGGGCAATTCCAGCCCTTGGAAAATCCTGGTGCCCTTCGGCCTGGAAAACCTGCTGCCGGCCTGGGGCCGGGCCGGCATCGGATCGCTCCTCCGCGGTGGATACGCCAGCGCGAAGAACCCCAACAAGTGGGCCATCGCACCGTGGGTCGAGCCGGGCTTCGCCCGCCGCTACGGCCTGCGGGACCGAGCCCTGGCGAACATCCGCCGCATTTATTCGTCCTGCCGACCGGTGGGACTTTCGGTGGCCTTATACTCGATCACCGACACGCTGAATGATTTCAGCCGCTGGTACCTGTCGGCGCCGCGCGGGATCCACTTGGGTCATCCCTTCCTCGATCCGCGGGTGTTGTGCTTCAGCCTGGGCATGCAGGTCCGCGTGCGCCGCGAGCCCGGCAGCCAGAAACCGGTCCTGGCGGCGGCCTTGCGAGGCGTGCTGCCGGACCAGATCAGCAACCGGCCGCGTAAAGGCAACTTCAACGAAGTCTATGTCCGCGGACTGGCCCGCAACCTGACCGCCTTGGAGACCCTCGTGCAGGAGGCGCCGATCGACGGCTTGGGTCTGCTCGACAAGAAAGCCCTCTTGGACAGCCTGCAGCGCGCGGCGCTGGGAACCGCGCGCGACATGACCAACCTCAACCACATGAACTCGACCCTCGCCTTGTTGAAGTGGCTCACGCTGGAAGGTCAGCGGCCGCCGGCCGCGCAGCCGTTGGGCACGACGATCCCGACGGAGTAGCCGTGTTCAGCTCTAGGAAGGCAAGTGTATCCGATGGCTGAGCATTCGCACGGGCCCGACGCGGCCGCCCGCCTTGACCCGCCGCCGCTGACGCGGCAAAGTCTGCGCGAGGCCCGGCAGTTGTTTGCCTGCCTCCGCCCCTATCGCGGCCGCTTTTTTGTCGCGCTGGCCGCCATGTTGTTGTCCAGCGGATTAACCCTCGCGTTTCCCTACGTGACCGGCCGAGTGATTGATGCGGCCATTACGGGCGAGATGACGGCCGTGGACCTGACGGCAGCGGCCCTGATCGCCATTCTTGGCATGCAGGCGTTTTGCTCGTTTCTGCAAACCTATGGGTTCAGCTTCGTGGGCGAAGAGCGCCCTGACCGATCTGCGCCGCGACACCTTTCGCCGCTTGATCCGCCTGCCGCTGGCGTTCCACGTGCAGCGTCGCGTCGGCGAGTTGAACAGCCGCCTGTCCAGCGACCTGACGCAGATCCAGGAGTCGCTCGTGATGGTCGGGCCGCAGGCCGCGCGGGAGATAGCCGTCTTGATCGGCGGCGTGACCCTGAGCGCCTTGATTTCCGGCCGCCTGACGCTGGTGATGCTCGCCTCCGTGCCGCCCCTGGTCATCGTGGCGCTCTTCTTCGGCCGGGCCATTCGCCGCAGCGCGCGAACCGCCCAGGACCGTCTGGCCGACAGCAACGTGGTCGTTCACGAAACCCTGGTCGGCGTGAGCACGGTAAAGGCCTTTACCAGCGAGCGCCGCGAGGAACGCCGCTACGCGGAGAGCCTGCAGGACTACCTGGCGGCCGTGCTCCGCGGGGCCCGTTGGCAAGGCGCGTTTCTGGCATTCGTCTTCTTCGGGCTCTACGGGTCGCTGGTCCTCGTGCTCTGGTACGGGGCGCGGCTGGTGCAGGCCAAGGAGCTGACCGCGGGGCAACTGATGTCGTTCCTGCTGTACACGATCTACGTCACCGGGGCCATGCGGTCCGGCGCGGAACTCTTCGGACGGGTCCAGCGGACCTTGGGGGCCACGCAGCGGATCCGCGAACTGCTCGGCGAAGCGACGGAAGAAATCGATCCGGTCGGCGGCGATTCGATCTTGTTATTGCCGCAGCGGCTGCGAGGCGAGGTAGCCTTCGAGAACATCTGCTTTCGCTATCCCGCGCGGCCCGACGTGGAAGTGCTCCGCGGCATCACGTTGCGGGCCGAGCCGGGACAGCGGATCGCCCTGGTCGGCCCCAGCGGGGCGGGCAAATCGACGCTGATCTCGCTGTTGCTGGGGTTCTTCCAGCCGGACGCCGGTCGCGTGTTGCTGGATGACCGCGATGTCCGCGGAATACCGCTTTACGAGTTGCGCCGCCAGGTGGCCGTGGTGCCGCAAGATGTCCTGCTGTTCGGGGGCACGATCGCCGAAAACATTGCCTACGGCCGCCCCACCGCCCGCGACGACGAGGTGATCGCCGCGGCCCGGCGGGCGAATGCCCATGATTTCATCACCGCCTTCCCCGAAGGATACCGGACGCGCGTGGGCGAGCGGGGCGTGCAGCTTTCCGGCGGTCAGCGGCAGCGGATCGCAATCGCGCGGGCCCTGCTCCGCGACCCGGTGGTCCTGCTCCTGGACGAGGCGACCAGCGCCTTGGACGCCGAAAGCGAAGGCCTGGTCTTGCAGGCCCTCGATGCGCTTATGGAAGGCCGCACCTCGCTGGTCGTCGCGCATCGGCTCTCCACGGTTCGGCGGGCGGATTGCATCTACGTGATCAAGGACGGCTTGTTGGTCGAATCGGGCACGCACGACGAATTGATCGCCCGTCCCGGGGGGGCTTATCGGGCCTTGTCGGAGTTGCAGATGGAACTGCATTAGGATCGGCCGAAGAATAATTTCCCGGTTTTCCTGGGGTGGCTGGTGGCTGAGCTTGCGAAGCCCCAGCTTTTCCGGCATCGGCTGGGGCTTCGCAAGCTCAGCCGCCAGCCACCCCCGCTTAATTGCGGAAGTCATTCTTCGGCCGGTCCTTAGTAAAAGCGTGTTTGAAAGACCGTCGTTTCAGCGTTCCCTAGGCGATTTCCTTTCTGCCGGGAGGTGGTATATAATTAACCTACTCCTCTGTCTTGAACCATCTTGCGAAACCGAAGGTTTTCATGACCGATCCCAGTCGCGTCCACGCGCAATGGAGTGCGGGTTTTCGCCAGCGGCCCAGCGAACTTCTACGCACTTATGCCAGCGATCCTCAATCGCCCCAGCCAGACGAGGTCCAGCGACTCGTCGCCGAACTTGACATCCGTCAAAGGGAATTGGAGGTCCAGAACCAGAAATTGCAGGAGACTCAGCGACAAGTGGAGGCGTATCGCGACCGCTACATCGATCTGTACGACTTCGCTCCGCTCGGCTACGTCACCCTGGATGAGGACGGCTACATTCAGGAGATCAATCTCGCGGGTGCCAGGCTGCTGGGCGGCGAACGTACGGAATTGGTCGGCTACCCATTTGCGGATCGCGTCGTCCCAGCGGACCGGACCGCCTTCCTGGAGCACGTCCAAGAGTGTTGCGGCCAACACCAGGACATGACTTCTGAACTGGGCCTGATCGCCAAGGACGGCCGGTTGATCGTGGCGCAACTCCATAGTGTTCCGATGACAAATCTCGAACTCGAGGAAACCTTCGGCAAGACTGCCATCACCGACATCACCGATCGCAAGCGGGCGGAAGACGCCATCCAGGCGGAACGCAATCTGCTCCGCACGCTGATCGACAACTTGCCGGATGCCGTCTACATCAAGGACACGGAGGGCCGGTTCGTGACGGCCAATCTCGCCGCGGCACGGCTGACGGGCGCCGCCACGCCCGGCGATATCCTGGGCAAGCGCGATCTTGATTTCTACCCGGAGGAAGTGGCTGCGGAGTATGGCCGTGACGAGCGGGAACTCGTGCGATCCGGGAAGCCCTTGCTCAATAAGGACGAACCCCACGTCGATCCGCAGGGCAATCTGAGGACCGTGTTGACCACGAAAGTGCCCCTCAAGGACAGTCGCGGGACCATCGTCGGACTCGTGGGGATAAGCCGCGACATCACCGAGCGCAAACGGGCTGAGGAAGAAGTGGCCGCCGCCAAGGCCAGCGCCGAACAGGCCAACCGCGCCAAGGACCATTTCCTGGCGGTCCTCAGCCATGAACTCCGCACTCCCCTGACGCCGGTGCTGATAGGCTTGTCGATGCTCCAGGACAGGGCGGACCTCGACCCGGCGATTCGCGAGACCTTGGAAATTTTCCGCCGCAATGTCGAGATGGAAGCCCGACTGATCGACGACCCTGGGGTTGGCGATCAGCAAGGCGCTCGTGGAGATGCACGGCGGCACGATCTCGGCCCATAGCGAGGGCAAGGGCCAGGGGGCGACGTGGCGGGGGCCAAGAACACGCAAAGGTGCATCGTAGTAGCAACAAGCGTGAGACTCCACCGGGCAAGCCGGTGGCATCTGAAGTTCAAAACACGGAAGTTATTTTTCGGCCACTACTAAACGAATCCCTACGCAATCACGATCGTCTCGCCGGCGACGATCCGATCGCCGGGCGCCACCTTGATTTCCAGCCCCGGCAGGTCGGGGAGGATCAGATCGACCTGCGAGCCGATGCGGATCATGCCGAAAATAGACCCTTGCTCGACAGGCACGCCGATTTCCGGGTACACGTCGATGCCATGCACGCTCCCGCCGCCGATCTGCACCACGTAGCAGGAGACGTCTTCTCCTTTGAGTTTGCCGCAGAACCGCGTCACCCGCCGATTGTTCTGCACGATGTGCGGGCTGTTGGCGTAGATCGGCAGTCGGCGCAGCATGCACCGCCAGTGCATGGAACCCATGTGGAGATTGGTTCCTTCCGCCGGATACTCCTTCGTGGATTCGATGCATCCGGCAATGGGAGCGCGATTGTAGTGGACGCCGAAAGGGCTCATGAAGATGCCGACGAGGATTTTCGGCTGGTCCAATTCTTCCCGCGTGATGTCGTTGATGGAGACGGCCTTCCCTTGCTTGCAGGAGATGATCGGCACGCCCGGCGCGGCCCGTTTGACGTACACGACCGTCCCGTCGGCAGGGCTGACGACGTGGTCACCCCGCGGAATCGTTCGCGGGGGATTGCGCCAGAACCAATAGTAACGCCAGAACAGATAGGCCGCGGCCGCCAACAGCAAGACTGCCAGCCCCGCGGTTCCTACGACAAGGATAGCTGTTTCCATACTTTCGGCTCGAGGATGCGCACGACCGCCACGCCGGAAGCGAAGGGGAAATCGACATATTCGAAAGCCGCCTTGTGCCGATTGGCCTTGGAACGCAGCCAGCGCTTCACGCCCGCGTGGCGCAAGAATTCGCGGATGTAGATGTTGGTGTCGTGCAGAAGAAAATAGGCGTTCTTGCGCGAGTGTTTGAGGGTGCATGCGACGTCATGCTGTACGTGGGCGTAGGAATGATTGCCGTCGATGAAAGCCATGTCGATCGTGGGCAAACCGGATCCGGCGTAGCCGTCGAAAAAATCCTCGCTGGTCTGTTTGTAATGGGTCACGATGTCCTCGACGCCGAAGCGGGAGAAATGGCTCCGCACCTGGACCGGGTCACGCCAGAAATTCACTCCGCCGATGGTGTTGGCCGGCCCGTTACCCAGCAGCGAATAGGAAGGATCGACGAAACTCAACCGCCCGGCGCGGTTGTCTTTCAAGCCCAGGGCCAGGCAGACGACGCTGAAACCATAGCCCGAGCCGATGACCAGCACGTGTTCCGGCCGCAAGGCCCGCACCAGGCCGTAGTAGACGAAACCGAACCCCAGGTTCAGGTCTGCGGCGTTTTCGCAGTGTCCCAGCGGCTTGGCATGGTCGAGGATTTGTTGGATCAACGCGGGATCAAGACTGAAGGGCGCGGCGAGCGTTGCCCTTTTCTCGCCGTTGCTGGAGGCAGACTTGCCGTTGCGTGAGGCAGACATCGATCAGGTCCAGGAAGGAAAGAAGGATTCTGGCGTCGACTTGCCGGTTACCTTGACGATTTGCGGGCAGGTTCCGGACCGGGAATCGCCCGCCTTTGCGCCGGTTGGCTCTGGGCCGGTTGCCTCTCGGCGCCTTCGCGGCGAGCACTGGCGACCGTCGGATTGCCGCTATATTCGATATGGATCTCGACCTTGATATTCGACAAGAGCGAGAAAGTGTTCCCGCTCATGATCGGAATCGTGTTTTCGGACAACACTTTCGGGCTCTTGCCGGTAAGAATCTTCGGGCTGTTGCCGGAGAGCAGCGCCGTCTTGTTCTTCGAGAGCAAATCGGCTTCGTTTCCGGAGATTGTGTTGCCCGAGAAGAGGTCGGCCGCAAGATCGAATGCCTGTTCGAGCTGCGCACGAGGCTTTTCAACTTCTCCAGGATGGCCATCGGCTGGGAAGCTGGATTGGCATGAGCGGGCGCAAGGCCCTGTTGGGCGCCGTATTGGCTGAAAGGGCCATAGGGGGGCCGGGTAGTTGTGGACGAAGACGAGGTTTTGTCGGCGGCAAACAGACGGTTGCCGGCCAAAAGAGCCGCGCTGAGTGAGAGGAAAACGGCCAAAACCTTGGCTTGGGATGCGTGTCGCATTTTGGACTCCTTTAGATTCGAGGCACTCGCCGTGAGGAAAAACTCGCGAAACGATCTTGAGTATAGTCGCAATCGCGGCGGGTTCAAGCGGAGCGCTGCTGCGGTTTGTCTGCCCCGAAGGGACTTCGGTTCATCCAGCGAAAGCCGTAGAGTGAACTCTAGCCTGCCTTTACACGAAGGCGGGCTAAAGCCCACCCCACAATTTGCCCCCCGCCAACGCTCAACCGATCCGCTCGCCAACTTTGATCACCCGGCGGAAATGGTCGGCCTCGAAGTTCTCCATCATCTGGCGGGCAACGTTTTCGGCTTCCTCGCGGCCGCTGAGCTCTTGGAGGGCGAAGACATGATGCACGTCCGGCGCATCGTAGACGGCAAAAACCTGGAATCGCGGAAGGTGTTCGCTCGGATGGGTCAATACGATCGTGGTCATGGCCTGCCTCTTCTTTGGGGGTAGCAAACTGCATCTTCCATGCTGCTCTTTCTATTATATCTATACTGTTTTGCTGGCGAATAAGTTCGTGATAACCCGCTGGCAGTATGGCGGGCGCCATTCGAGTTGGTATAATAAGAGGGCGCAGACGTTTCATACGTCACGTCCGACCACGATGATGGGTATATGGTGCCCGACATCGTGTCCGAACCTGATGGGTCAGGCTCTCTCCACCCCTTCTTAGGAGGTCGACCATGACCAGATACCGTATCGAACAGGCGTTGGTTTCGGCGTTCGGAGTCTTGCTGGGTTTGGTAGTCGCTATGCTCATTGCCCCAGGCGAGTGGGGCCTGTGGGTCGCCGGGGCAATTCTTTTGGCCGTTTTCTGCCGCGCTTTCTTCATTCGCGGGCTGTACGGCGAACTGCTTTGGCCGATTGCACACCACTCGGCAAGAAAGGCCGACCTGCACATTACGCGGCGGTAGTGGGGTGGGCTTTAGCCCGCCATACGGTTCCCGCACCGGCCCACCCAAACCGGAAAGAGTCAGCCGATTTTCTCCCCTTTCTTGGTGGGGACGTTGAAATCTACCCCGTTTGGCCATATTTCTTGGCACGAAAAAACGGAATTTCGTTTCGCCCCCTTGGAACGCTTGCTATTACCCCCTATTGGCGCGCATAATAGTAGCTTTGGCGTTCAGGACCATCCCCACTGTCCCCTTGTTTTTTCAGGATCCCACAAATGCCCATCGAAGCCAAGATTCGCCTCCTCGTTGCCGACGATCAAGACATTATCCGCCAAGGGGTCAAAGCCCTGCTTGCGGGTACGGAAATCAAGGTGGTTGGCGAGGTCGCCACCGGTCAGGCGGCCGTCAAGCAAGCCGTGGAAACGGAAGTTGACGTAGTCCTGCTGGACGTCCGCATGCCCGACGGCGACGGCCTTACCACGCTGGGCCGCATCAAGCTCGACAAGCCGGATCTGCCGGTGCTGCTGTTTTCTGCGTTCGACAATCCCGCCTCGGTCGCCCGGGCGATTGCCCTGGGGGCCTGTGGTTTCGTGTTGAAGGGCTGCACGCGCGATGAACTGTTGGAGTCGATCCGCTCCGCGGCTGCCGGTCAGAACGTGTGGAGCCGCGAAAAACTCCGTAGCGTGAGCGGGGCCCTGCGAACACCTCGGCTGGCCAACAATCTGGAAGTCTCGCTGAGCGAGCGCGAGGGCGAAGTGCTCCGCCAGATGACCCGCGGACTCACCAACAAGCAGATCGCCGAAGCCATGAACATCAGCTACGAGACCGTCAAGGAGCACGTTCAGCACGTGCTGCGGAAGATCGGGCTCACGGACCGCACCCAGGCAGCGGTCTGGGCGGTGAGGAACGAGATCGTCTGAAGAAGCATGACGCAATCGCACCGATTGGCCATAATCGAGGTTGGCACGAAGGGTGTCCGGCTGTTCGTGGCCGAGCGGCGCGACCTTCCGTTGGGCATGCAAGAATTGGAAAGCCGCGGAGAGCAGGGATTCCTCGGTGAACACCTTGCGGCAAATCAGGGGCGGATGAGTCGCGGGAACATCGACCGCAGCCTGAGCCATGTCAGGCGACTCCTCGACATCGCCGGCCGGCACCGGCCCGATCGGATCGTACTGGTGGGCACCGAAGTCTTCCGCCGCGCGACGAACAACGAGGAGTTCACCCGGCATCTGCCCGCTGAACTTCCGTTGCGGATTCTCTCACCCGAAGAGGAAGCGATCGGCTCATTTCTCGCTGCCGGCTGGGGGTTTCGCGAGACGTTCCGGCCAGGCGGCTGTTTGCTGCTCTTGGACCTCGGTGGCGGAAGCCTCGAGATCGTCGCCGGCCTTCAGGGCGACGCTTCACTCCCTGTCGCTTGTATTTCCATGCGCGGCATGGGGACCCTCGCACTGCGGGACGTATGGCAAAAATGTGGCGACCAGCGCGACCGACCCGAACGGTTGAAAAGCCATCTCCAAGCCGAGATCGACAGCCGGCAAAACCACTTGGTCGACCTTTGCCAACTCGTCGGCGGCGAACCGGCCGGAGACCGGCCGGTGTTGGTAGCCGGTCTCGGGTCCACGGTGACGGCCTCGGCCTGGCGAATTCACCGCCGGGGCGGCACCAAGTTCAGTTCCGACAAGGTCCATGGACTCCAGGTCTCGATCGAGCAATTGCACGACCTGCGCGAAAAATTGGCATCGCAGGCCGACGGCCGAGAAGCGGATACCGTCGGCGCCAAAAAACGCCTGGACCTGCAGTTGGGGCTGTCGGCGATTCTGACCGTCAGCCGGTCGATGGGGATTTCCAACATCACGGCTTGCGGTGCGGGCCTGCGCTTCGGCCTCGCTTTCGCCTTCCTCCATGACATCGCTCTGGTCGTGGATACCCTATCTCAAAGCTGAAGATCTGATTTCTTGGCCGAAACTACCGAGAATCTCGCCGAATCCTTGCAAAAACTCCCGTTTTCTGCTATGCTGGCAGCAGTAATTTGCCGTTTGCAGCGATTTTTCGCTGCTTTTCCTATCAAGGAGCACGGAAATGTCTCGCCATCCGTTGAGCGTGTGTTTTCTTGTGGTTGCCGCCGCATGGTGGAGCAATTCGGCCTTGGGGGCGCCGCTCTTGAATTGGGACCCGGGTGCGACCGGGAGCAGCACGGGCGGTGGCGGCGGCACATGGGACACGGCCAGTTGGTGGAACAGCACGGCCAACAGCGACGTGGGCTGGGTGGCCGGCGACGACGCGGCCTTCGGCGGCAGCACGCCCGGTACGGTTACCATCCTGAACGGCGTTAGCGCCAACAATGTGATTTTCAATACCGCGGGCTATGCGGTAACCGGCAGCTCTCTCGCGCTCACCGGGGGCACGGTCAACATGGCGGCCAGCAGCGGCACGATCAGTTCGCTCGTTGCGGGCTCAGCCGGTTTGACCACGGCCGGCAGCGGCACGCTGTACCTTGCCAACGGCGCGAACGCTTTCACGGGTGGAGTGAACCTCAATGCGGGAACGCTCGATTTCGTCAGCGGCGCCTTGAACGGCAACACCCTGAATTTCAACGGCGGCACGTTGCAGTGGGCGGTGTCGAACACGCAAGACGTGTCGTCGACCTTCGCGCCCATCCCCAGCGGCGTCTCGGCGATCCTCGACACGAACGGCAATCCGGTGACTTTGAACGCGCCCATCAGCGGTTCCGGCGGCATTACCAAGGTCGGCGCGAACATCCTGTTTCTGAACAACACCAACACCTATAGCGGCCCCACGGCCATTAGTGTCGGCGGCTTGCAACTGAATAATGCAAATGCCGCGAAGAACAGTACCGTGAGCATCAGCGGCGGCAACCTGTACTTCGACCCCTACATCACAAGCTACACCATCGGCGGGCTGTCCGGCACGGGAAGTTTCGCGCTGAATACCGCCAGCCCGGCCGCGGCGGTGACGCTTTCCGTCGGCAATAACAACGCCAATACGACCTACTCCGGCGTGCTTAGCGGCAGCGGCGGCCTGACGAAAATCGGCACGGGCGCCCTGGCGCTCGCCGGCAGCAATACCTACACCGGCAACACCGCGATCAGCGGCGGCGCGTTGCAGATCAATGCGGCGAACGCCCTCCCTGTGACGACAAACGTGACCCTCGCCAACACGGCCGGCGCCACGCTGAACCTGAATAGCTTCAACCAGGCGATCGCCTCGCTCGCCGGCGGCGGCACGAGCGGCGGCAACGTGACGCTCGGCGCCGGCACGCTCACGATCAACGGCGCCGCATCGACGAACTATAGCGGCACGATCAGCGGCGGTTCCGGCGGCCTGACGATGAATGCCTCGGGCGGTACGCTGATGCTTAGCGGTTCGAACACCTACACGGGTGCGACCCAGATCAGCGCCGGCATGCTGCAACTCGGGAGTTCTCTCGCGCTGCCCGCGGCCACCACGCTGACTGTCAGCGGCGGCACGCTCAACCTCAACGGCAATAACGCCACGGTTACGAACTTCGGCTCCGGCGGAACCGCCGGCGTCATCACCGACAACTCGACCGGCAGCGGGGTGACCACGCTGACCGCCACGGCCGTGACTACGACGATAACCTCCCTTTTGAAAGACGGTCCGACCCAGAAGCTCGCCCTGGTGCTGGACTATGGTGGTCCCAGTGGCAATGGCTACGGAGGTCCCGTCCCGAATGACAGCAACAACACCTACTCCGGCGGGACGACATTGACCTCACCGGGTGGTGGTTATATGCGCATAGGTGTCGGCGGCACCTGGACCGGTACGCCCGGCAACATCACCAGCAGCCCGTACGGCCGCGGCACGATTACCGTCGGCCTGTTGGCCAACGACCGGGTGCAATTCTGGACTGGAACCGACACCATTCTCAACAACCTCGTCATCAATACGGAAAAGGGCCTGGACGTTGGCGGCACCTTCCGCTGCGACGCCAACACCAACGTGACCTTGGCCGGAACGGTCACGCTCAACCTCAGCAATATCGGTTTCCTCATGGGCCCCAACGGCGGCACCTTTATGAGCACGATGGGCATAACGGGCCAGGTCACGGGTCCCATGGGCATCGATCTGCTCACTCCTGATGCGGCTTCGACTAACCCCGGCAATACGCTTACCCTAACGCTCGCTAATACTTCGACGACCAACCCCAACAATTATCAGGGCAACACCACAGTCTACGGGGGAGGCACCGGCATCAACGTCCTGGCCCTAGGCGCGGCAAATCAGATTCCCAACGGGCCGACTGCCGGCAACGTCACGATCAACGGCACGTTCGATCTCAACGGCTACAGCAATACGATCAACGGTCTCTCGGGATCGGGCTTGATTCAAAACGGCGGCACCGCCGCGGCGTCTACGCTGACGGTCGGCGGCAACAACCGAACGTCCACCTTCAGCGGCGTCCTCATCAACGGCTCGACGGCCGCGCTGGGCTTGGCCAAGACCGGGGCGGGCATATTCACGCTCAGCGGCACAAGTACCTACACGGGCGGCACCAGCGTCAACGCCGGCACGCTGCTCATCTCCGGTTCTACCGCACTGTCCGGCAGCGGCACGGTGACCGTCGCTGGCGGCGCTACTTTGAGCACGGTCGACGGCGTTGCCCGAACCTTGACTGTTGGCGGCCTGAACCTCAACAGCGGCGCGAGACTCGCCATGGACTGGGGCGATCAGCTTACGACCACCGCCACCGCCACGCCCGCCGGCAACGTTGTCCTGCTTCCCAGCGGCAGCTTCAACTCCGGCACCCTGTACACGCCGCTCACGGCGGGCGGCGGCCTCGGCAGCGGAAACTACCTTTTGGCCAACAACACTACCTACACCGCGGCGCTCGTCGCTACCTCGGCCAGCTTGACGATTACGCCCACCACGGCCACGGCCCTCGGCACGGCCTACTGGTACGGCGGGCTCGTCAACGGCGCTTCAGGCGCCATGGCCTTTTCCAACGGCGCGTCGAGCAACTGGTCCACGACCCAGGGGTCGCTCACGTCGACGGGCCTGGTTCCCGGCTCCACGGCCAACGTGATCTTCTCCGCCAACGGCGCTACCCAGGAGAGCAGCGTCGTCCTGGGCGCGAACATGACCCTCAACAGCCTGACCTTCAGCGACACCACTCCGGTCGTGATCGGCAATGACGGCAACGTGCTGACGCTCATGAGCACGGGCAGCGGCGCCAACAGCGCCGTCAGCGCCAATCAGAGCGCCACGATCAACGCCGGCGTCGCCCTGGGCGCGGCCCAGACCTGGAACGTCGCCAACGGCACGATTCTCGCCGTCGGCGGCCCGGTCAGCGGTGGATTCGGCCTGACAGTGACCGGCGGCGGCACGTTGACCCTTGCCGGCACGAACACCTACAGCGGCAACACCAGCGTTTCGGCGGGCACGCTCGACTTGACCAGCAATCTGGCCTTGCAAAACAGTACCCTGGCGACGGGCGGCACGGGCATCGTCTTCGACACCTCCGTGAGCAGCCACACCTTCGCCTTGGGCGGCTTGGGCGGCAGCGCCAGCCTAGCGTTGCAGGACGACACCAGCCCCACTCCGGTTGCCGTTGCGCTTTACGTCGGCAATAACAATGCCAATACGACCTATTCGGGCATGCTGAGTGCCGGCGGTTCGCTGACCAAGATCGGCACGGGCTCACTGGCGCTCAATGGTTCGAATACCTACACGGGCGGTACAACCGTATCGGCCGGCACGTTGCAACTGGGCGACGGCGCGGTCAATAACGGCTACGTCCAAGGCAACATCCTGGACAACGCCGCGGTGGCCTTCGCCAACCCCGCCCCAGACCTGGTCGAACGTCATCAGCGGCAGCGGGGCCCTGATCAAACTCGGCATCGGAACGCTGACCCTCAACACCTCCAACACCTACACGGGCGGTACGACCATATCAGCCGGTACGCTGCAACTCGGCGACGGCACTCTGAATAACGGCTACGTCCAAGGCAACATCGTGGACAACGCCGCCCTGGCCTTCGCCAACCCTAATGCCCAGACCTACTCCGGCGTAATCAGCGGCAACGGCTCCCTGATCAAACTCGGCGCTACGATGCTGACCCTTGCCGGCACGAACACCTATAGCGGCAACACCAGTGTTTCCGCGGGTACGCTCGACTTGACCAGCAATCTGGCCCTGCAAAACAGCACCCTGGCCACGGGCGCGGGCACACCGTACTCGGGGTCGGGCATCGTCTTCGACACTTCCGTGAGCAGCCACGCCTTTACCTTAGGCGGTTTGGCCGGCAGTGCCAGCCTGGCCTTGCAGGACGACACCACTCCCACTCCGGTAGCCATCGCGCTGACGGTGGGCGGCAATAACGTCAGCACGACCTTTTCGGGCATACTGAGCGGCGGCGGTTCGCTGACCAAGATCGGCACGGGCAGCACGCTGACGCTCAACGGCAGCAACACCTACACGGGCGGGACGACCGTATCGGCCGGCACATTGCAACTGGGCGACGGTGTCGTCAACAACGGCTACGTCCAAGGCAACATCCTGGACAATGGCGCGGTGGCCTTCGCCAACCCCGTGTCCCAGACCTGGTCGAACGTCCTCAGCGGCAGCGGGGCCCTGGTCAAACTCGGCGCCGGCACGTTGACCCTCAACGCCTCGAATACCTACACCGGCCGCACGACCATCGCCGGCGGCACGCTGTTGTTGGACCTGGGCAGCGATCCAACCGGCGTGCTCTCCGCCACGTCGTCCCTGAGCTTGGGCGGCGGAGGCGGCCTGTTAATCAAAGCCAGTTCCAACGGTTCCAGCGGGCAAGCCTTTGGCAATCTCACCGTCGGCGCCGGTGGCGGCAGCATCCTCGTGAACCCCAACGGCGGCACGGGGACGACGTTGAACCTGGGCACGATCACCGCCGCCACCGTGGGCGGCAGCCTGCTGGTGGGCACCGCCCCCGGCGCCGGCAGCGGCGCGACCGTCACGACCAGCAGCGGCACGGATGCGACGGGCATCTACGGTGGCCGTGTGGTCTTCACCGACGGCACCGCCCTGGGATACAACTGGGCCTCCACGACCTCGACCGGTGCGCCTTACACTCTCTCGGCCTATAGCGGCTACAGTGCCCTGAACACGACCACGAGCGGCACCGACACGAACAACTCGCGCATTACCGCCGCCGCGGTTTTGAGCGGCAACGTCACGACCAATACCCTCAAGATCGAAAACCCCGCGGCCAGCCAGAGCCTGGCACTAGGCAGTTACGCGCTGACGCTCAACAGCGGCGGCCTGCTGGCGACCGGGAGCAACGCCTTCACGATCTCGGGCGGGACCCTGACCGGAGGCAGCAACGGCATCGGCGGGTACGACCTGGTCGTCGACCAGTACAATACGGGCGGACTGACGATCTCCTCCCTCATCGGCAACAACGGCGCCAACGCTACGGCCTTGACGATGTCCGGCACGGGTAACCTCACGCTCTCCGCCAGCAACACGTACACGGGCAACACGTCGATCAACGGCGGCACGCTCACCATGACGGCCATCCCGGTGACGACCAGGAACGTCTTCATCGCCAGCGGCGCCACCTTCCAGATGAACGCCAACTATGTGCCCACAGTGACGGGCAACGGCACCTGGATAATCAATACGGGCAGCGACAGTCAATACAACACAGGCAATGCCGCCTTCACGGGCACGACGATTATCGGTAACGGCGTCAGGGATTCCGGTGCCCTCCCGGCTGGACCCGTCGTCGTCGCCAACGGCGGCCAGTACTGGCTGAGCGGAGGGCAATACACTGCTAACCTGCAAGTTTACGGATATACTTGGGCCGGATCGGGCGAAACGGACGGCGCCGTGCGACTCAACGGCGGAAGTACCGGCACCACCGGCAGCTTCGCCGGCACGCTGATCCTCGACTCCAACGCCGGCGTCGCGGGTGGGCAAACCGGCGGGACGGGATCGATCTCGGCCAACATCAGCGGCGCCTATCAACTCCTGTTGATGAACGGCACGATCACGTTTTCGGGCAGCAACAGCTTCGGCTCGCTCCTGGTCTCGCCGACCGGTGGCGCCGGCGCGTCCGTGGCCATCGCCGGCAACAGCACGGCCTTCGGCGGCGGCGGACTGGCGGTCGCCACCGGCGGCACGGCCCAGTTGAACGGCTTCAGTCTCGGCGTGGCCGATCTCTCCGGGGCGGGCAACGTTCAGAACGGCAGCGCCACGACCGCGGCCACCTTGACCGTCGGTTCTGACAATACCTCGACCTCGTTCACGGGCATACTTTCCAACGGCGGCAGCGCGGCGTTAGCACTGACGAAAACGGGCACCGGCATCCTGACGCTCTCCGCGCAGAGCACCTTGACCGGCCCAGTCAACGTCAATGGTGGCGGGCTTGTCGCCGCGGGGCCGAATACGCCCGGCGGCGGCGCGATTCCCACGGCCTCGGCCTTGTTCATCAATAGCGGTGGCAGCGTGACTGTCGCCAACATTAACGGTCTTTGCGGTTTCGGGACCGGCGGCACGGCCGCGGTCAACCTTCCGGTAACGGTGAATCCGGGCGGCCTGCTGACGATGGGGGCCGGATTGACGGCACACGTCGGCGCCCTGACCTTGGCGGGCGGCACGCTGGCTTCGACCGATGCGGGTTTAGGCGCGGACGGCACGTGGAACCTCGATGCCAACGTCGCCGTGACAGCCAACTCGACGATCAGTGCTCTCGACGTCCAGGGATGGGCAGCCTCCGCGACTCCCACCACAACCTTCACGCTGGCGCCCGGCGTGACACTCAACGTTTCTGGATATCTGGCGAACATGGCTGTCGGCGTCAGCAGCTATAGCGAGTCCGGCGCGGGCCTGATGATTCTTGGCGGCGCGAACACCTACTCCGGCAGTACCGCCGTTTCCGGCGGCACGCTGGACCTGACCAACGGCCTGGCCTTGCAAAACAGCACCGTGGCCACGGGTGCGGGCACACCGTACTCGGGGTCGGGGATCGTCTTCGACGCTTCCGTGCTCAGCCACTCCTTTACCTTCGGCGGCCTGGGCGGCAGCGCCAACCTGGCGCTGCAGGACGACACCAGTCCCACCCCCGTACCCATTGCCCTTACGATCGGTACGAACAATGCCAGCACGACCTATTCGGGCGTTCTGAGCAGCGGCGGTTCGCTGACCAAAATCGGCACCGGCATGCTGATGCTCAACGGTTCCAACACCTACACGGGCGGCACGACCGTATCCGCCGGCACGCTGCAACTCGGCGACGGCGCCGTGAATAACGGCTACGTCCAAGGCAACATCCTGGACAACGCCACGCTGGCCTTCGCCAACCCCGCGCCCAGGCATACTCCAACGTCATCAGCGGCAACGGGTCCCTGGTCAAGCTCGGCGCGGGCTTGTTGATTCTTGCGCGTCGAACACCTACAGCGGCGCCACGACGATCGGCAGCGGAACACTCCAGGCCGGCAACAGTTCGGCCCTCGGTTCTGGCTCAGGCGCCCTGACGGTGGCCTCCGGCGGGTTCTTGGACGTGCATGGCTACTCGCCCGTCGCCGGCGCCTTGAACGGCGGCGGCCTGATCGACAACCTGGCGGCCGGCAGCGTCACGTTGACGATCGGCAACGGCGGCGGCAGCGGGACCTTCTCGGGCACGATCCGGAACACGGCTGGCGCTATCGCCCTGGTCAAGGCGGGAAGCGGCATCCAGGTCCTTTCCGGTCCCAACACCTACGCCGGCACGACCACCATTAACGCCGGGACCCTGCAATCGGCCAATAGCGGTGCCCTGGGCGCTACCTCTTCAGTTGCCGTGAACAATGCCGGATCGATGCTGGCGGTGAACTACGGCGGCCTGTCCGACTACACTCAGGCGGGGGTTGCCGCCTTGCTGGGCAACACGACTTTCAGCGCAACGACAACCGCTTTTGGATTCGATACCACGAATGCCGCAAGCCCGGCGACCTACGGCAACGGGCTCTCGATGGCTGCCGGCCTGACCAAGCTCGGCACAGGCACCCTGATCCTCACGCAAAGCAACACCTACGCGGGCTCGACCACCATCAACGCCGGCATGCTGCAACTCGGCAGCGCTTCCGCCCTGCCCGCAGCTACCACGCTGACGGTCAACGGCGGCACGCTCAACCTCAACGGCAATAACAACACCATTACCAGCTTCGGCGGCGGCTCGGGCACCAGCGTCATCACCGACTATTCGGCCAGTAGCGGCACAACCACGCTGACAGCCACGAACGACACCAGCGGATTGAACTCCCTGGTGACGGACGGTCCGTCCCAGAAGGTCGCCCTGGTGCTCAAGAACAATCTTGATAGTGCCGGCGGCGGCGGCACACTTAACAATAACGGCAATGCCTTCTCCGGCGGATTGACCTTATCGGGCGCCGGCAGTACGGGGCTCCGCTATGGCGTCGGCAGCCCGACCCAGGTCGGCACGCCCGGAAATCTCACCAGCAGCCCGTTCGGCCGTGGTCCGATCACCCTCGGCTTGTCGACGTCCGACAAGGTGCAATTATGGTTTTCCGGCGACAACAACGTGAACTTCATGAGCGCCATCGTCTTCAACAGCGCCGTGGGCACGGACACCGTGGGCGCCGTGCGCATCGACGCCACGGGCGTGACGTTGTCGGGAACTCTCACTGCCGGCCTGACCGACGTCAACATCGAGGGCGGACAAGATACGACTACCAACTGGTCGGGATCGCTGACCGGCCAGGTCACGGGTGTCAACGGCCTGGATCTGCTCCCTCCCGGCGGGACCGGCAAGACCTTCACCCTGACGCTCGCCAATACGACCGCCAACCCCGATAACTATCAAGGCAATACGACGGTCAACGCGGGCAACGTGCTGCTGCTGGGTGCCAGCGGACAGATCCCCAACGGCCCCGGCACGGGCAATATGTCTCTCTCGGGATCATTCAACTTGGGCGGCTTCAATGCGACCGTCAACGGCCTTTTCGGCGCGGGCCTGGTGGACGGCGCCAGCGGCACGCCGACGCTCACGGTCGGCGGCAACAATCAGAACGTCCACGTTCAGCGGCGTCATCAAGAACACTGCCGGCAGCCTGACCCTGGCCAAGACCGGCGCGGGCATATTCACGCTTAGCGGCGCGAACACCTACACGGGTGGCACCGTTGTCAACGCCGGCACGTTGCTCATCTCCGGCGCTTTGGCCCTGCCCGGCAGCGGCACGGTGAGCGTAGCCGGCGGCGCCACCTTGAGCACGGCCGACGGGACCGCCCGTACCACGACCGTTGGCGGCCTGAACCTGAACAACGGCGCGACCCTCGCCATGGACTGGGGCGATCAACTGGCCACCGCCGCGACGGCCACGCCCACCGGCAGCATCATTCTGAATCCCAGCGGCAGTTACCTTTTCGGTAACGTGTACACGCCGCTCACGGCGGGCGGCGGCCTCAACAACGCAAACTACTTGCTGGCCAACAACGCCGCCTACACCGCGGCGATCAGCGTCTCCTCGACCAGCGTCACGATTACGCCATCCACGGCCACGGCCCTGGGCACGGCCTACTGGTACGGCGGGCAGGTGACCGGCGCGCCGGCGGCCATGGCCCTCTCCAACGGTACTGCCAGCAACTGGTCCACGACCCAAGCGTCCCTCGCCTCCACCGGCCAGGTGCCCGGCGCCGCGACCAACGTGATCTTCTCTGCCACCGGCGCCACGCAGGAAAGCAGCGTCGTGCTGGGCGCGAACATGACCGTCAACAGCCTGACCTTCAGCGACACCACTGCGGTCACGATCGGCAACGACGGCAACGCGCTGACGCTCATGAGCACCGGCAGCGGCACGAACAGCGCCATCGATGCCAATCAGAGCGGCACGATCAACGCCGCTTTGGTTCTGGGCGCGTCCCAGACGTGGACGGTGGCCGGCGGTGCGACCCTGTCCGTCGGCGGCCCAGTGAGCGGCGCCGTCGGCAATGGTAGCGGGGGCCTGACCTTGGCCGGTGCGGGAACGGTGCTCCTTTCCGGTTCGAACACCTACTCCGGCAACACCACGATCAGCGGCGGCACGTTGCAGGCAAACGCCGCGAATACCCTCCCGGCGACGACGAACGTGACCCTGGCCAACACGGCCGGCGCCATGCTGAACCTGAACGGTTTCAACCAGACGATCGCCTCATTAGCCGGCGGCGGCGCGAGCGGCGGCAACGTGACGCTCGGCGCCGGCACGCTCACGGTCGGCAGCAGCGCCACGACGACCTATAGCGGCGCGATCAGCGGGATCGGTTCCCTGATCAAGATCGGCAGCGGCACGCAGATTCTCAGCGGCAGCAACACGTACAGCGGCGGCACCGTGATTAACGCCGGAACGCTGCAATCGAGCACGAGCGGCGCGCTGGCCGTTTCGACTTCGGCCACCGTGAACAACGCCGGCTCGACCTTTGCCGTCAACTATGGCGGCGCCTCCGACTATTCGCAGGCGCAGGTCGCCACCTTGCTGGGCAACACGACTTTCAGCGCGACGACGACCGCTTTCGGCCTGGATACGACGCACGCCACGAGCCCGGTGACCTATGGGAACGTGCTCTCGATGCCCGCCGGCCTGACCAAACTGGGCACGGGCACGCTGATTCTCAATCAAAGCAACACCTACCCGGGGACGACGGCCGTCAACGGCGGCACGCTCAGCCTGGCCAACTCCGCCGCCTTGGCCGGCGGCGGCGGTATCACCTTCGGCGGCGGCACGTTGCAGTTCACCGGCAGTAATACGCAGGATTATTCCCCCAGGATCGCCAACAGCAGCGGCGCCGTCTCCATCGACACCAACGGCCAGAACGTGACCTTCGCGAGCGGCTTGAACAGTTCCAACAGCGGCGGACTGGCCAAGCGCGGCACGGGCACGCTGCTCCTCGCCGGGCCGAGTACTTATGGCGGCGTCACTTACGTTACCGCGGGCCTGTTGGCTTTCGGCGGAAGCGGCAACAGCCTGCCAGGCGCCGTCAACGTAACGACCGGCGGCACGCTCCAATTCCAAGGATCTTCCGTGACCAGCTTCACCGCCACGGGCGACGGAAATTTCAACGTTACCAGCGCTTCGACGGTTGCCATTCAGCCCGGCGCCGCGGTCACGCTGGCGGGCGACATGAAACTGGGCGCCTTCGGCCAAGGAGTCGGTAACGTGGTGCAAACCGGTGGTACCCTGACGATCACCGATAGCTTCTCGAATCGTCCCTTGACCATCGGCGAGTATAACGGCGAGACGAGCACCTATACGCTGGCCGGCGGCCTGCTCAACGTACCCAACAGCACTACCTACGCGCCCTGGGACGGCGCCGCGGTGTTCACTATTTCCGCCGGCACTGCCGATCTCAAGAAGATCGAGATCGGCTCCGGCGACGGCCTCGCTACGGGCGGCACGCTTACCGTGTCCGGCAGCGGCGCCGTCTACGTCGGATCGGGAGGCATCGTCAACGGCTATGGGCCGGCTACGATCAACCTCGCCGGCGGCACGCTGGGGGCCTACGCCACGTGGTCGTCTTCCTGCGCGATGGGCCTCGCCAATGCGCCGACCATCGATACCAACGGCAGCGGCATCACCCTTTCCGGGGCGCTTTCCGGGACCGGCAGCCTGACGAAGGTCAACGGCGGCCAACTGACCCTCGGTGCGTCGAACAACTACAGCGGCGGCACCTCGATCAACGCCGGCACGTTGCAGTTGGGCAACTCTGCCGCCCTGGGCGCGGCTGCCGCCAACGTGGCGATTGCCGGCGGCGCGATGCTCGATCTAAACGGCTTCGGGCCCTCGGTCGGCGGACTGAACGGCGCGGGGCTGGTGGATGACGTGGGCGGCGGAAACAGTCCCACGCTGACCGTGGGCAACGGCAACGCCAACGGCTCGTTTGCCGGCGCCATTCAAGACACGTCCGGCATCATTGCTCTGCGCAAAGTGGGGAGCGGCCTCCAGGTCCTCTCCGGCTCGAACGGCTATATCGGCGGAACGACCGTCAGCGGCGGCACGCTGCAATTGGGCAACAATAGCTCCCTGGGCAGCGGCGGCCTCACGGCCAACAACGGCACGCTTGATCTGGCCGGTTTCAGCCCGATAGTCCCCAGCCTCAACGGCCTGGCCGGTACGATCACCAACAGCGGTTCCGCCCTATCGACCCTGACGGTCAACCAATCGACTGCGACCACTTTCAGCGGCGCGATTGCCAACGGCGCGACGAACCAGGTGGCGCTCGTGAAGATGGCCACCGGCACGCTGACCTTGAGCGGCAGCAGTAACTACGGTGGCGGCACGACGCTTGCCAACGGCACGCTGGTGGTCGCTAATCCGGCCGGCCTGGGAGCGTCCAGCGGCTCGCTGGGAATCGGCGCGGCCACGCTGGAAGTCGCCAGCGGTTTCTCGTCCTCGGGATCGATCAGCTTTAACAGCGCCAGCTCGACGATCCAAGTCGATGCGAACCAGATTTACCAGCAACTCCGGAGCAATCTTCGGTACGGGAGGACTGAACCAGACCGGCAGCGGCACGCTGGAGTTGGCCGGCACGGGCACGCTGGGAAGTTCCTCCTACGTGAGGGCCGGCCTCTTGCAGGTCGATGGTTCGCTGACCCTTCCCGTGCTGAACGTCACCAACGCGGCCCAACTGGCCGGGACGGGTACGATGACCCTGACTTCGGACGGCATCTATTACAAGAGTTCGGCCGCCAGCACTTTCGCCGGCGCGTTGGGCGGCGCCGGGGCCGTGGAAGTCGACAACGGCAGCCTGACCTTGAGCGGCACCGCCAACACGTATAACGGCGGCAGCACGATCGCCAACGGCATGCTCGTGCTGGCCAACGCCAGCGGTTCGGCCCTCGGCACGGGCGATCTGACGCTGTCCGGGGGCACGTTGGCCAGCGCACCGGGCAACGTCGGCGGGCTGAGCGGAAATGTCTGGGCCGCCGGCGGCGTCAATGCCCTCGCTCCGGGCGGCATCGGCGCCATCGGCACCCTGTCCATCGGCGGGGGCTTGAGCCTCGGCGGCAGCTCGACGCTCGACTTCAACGTCCAGGGGGCCCGTAGCGACCTGCTGGCCATTGGCGGCGCCCTCTCGGTCAGCGGCACGTCGACGATCAGCTTCCTCAGCAGCGGCTCCTTGGCCAATAGCTACACCTTGGCCAGTTTCGGCAGCACCACGGCCTCAGCCAGCAACTTCTCGCTGCTGGGCGCCCCGGGCGGCTACGAACTGCAAGTCACGGGCAACGACCTGTTGCTGGTGCAACTTGGCCCCGCCGTCTGGACGGCCAGCGGCAGCGGCAACTGGAGCAGCGGCGGGAACTGGAACACCGCCGCCGCGCCCAACGGCCCCACCAAGGGCGCCGTGATCAACCAGCCCGTCAGCGCCCCGGTGAACATCACGCTGGATGAACCGGTGACGCTCGGCACGTTGCAATTGGGCAATTCGTCGGGCGTGAGCACGGGCTACACGCTGAGCGGCACGGGAGCCAACACCAACACTCTGACCCTTGACAACTCGGGCAGCGGCGCCACGATCACGGTCAACGACGGCAGTCACGTGATTGCCGTGCCGGTAGTCTTGAACGACAACCTAGCGGTGACGAGTTCCAGCACGAATGCCTGGACGTTGTCGTTCTCCAGTTCCGGGGGTGGGATCACGGAATCCGGAGGCAGCCGGTCGTTGACGATGAACGCCGCCGAGGGCACGCTGATCCTCAGCGGCACCAACAGCTATAGCGGCGGGACGTATGTCGCCGAGGGCACGCTGATCGTAAGCAACGCGGGCGCGATCCAGGATGGCTCGACCTTGACCGTCGGCGCGGGCGGGATGTTCCTGTTCGACCCCTCGGCAAGCGGTTCCCCGACGACGGCAGTGTCGCACGACTCGGGTATCGCGATTGCGCCCGTTCCGGAGCCGGGCGCACTGGCGCTCTTGGCGGCGGCCCTGTGCAGTGCGCTGGCTTGCCACCACTTTGCAAAACGATCGGTTCCGCGTCAGAAGAATCCCTGCGCGTCTTGAAAAGCGACGGCAAGCCGTCGCACTCCAAATCTACTTATTCAAATGCCGCAGGTCGGCCGCCTGGCGACGGAACTTGTCGGCATGACGGAGATAGCTGGCCTTCCGCGGTTGGCTCTTGATCGTACCGGCCAGATTCTCGTACTTGTCGGCCAAGGCCAGTTTCACCCGGGCCAAATTCTCGCGATCTTGTTTAAGTGTCATGGGGTTTTCTCCACCGCTTTCGTGATAAACTAGTGATCCTACAATAAATCTGCCACCATGGCAAGAAGGTCTGCTTCACAAAAAACCACCCTGATCGGTGGTTGCGTATTGGCCGGTGGACGTTCCAGCCGCCTCAATTCGTGAACTGGATCGACCAATCGATCTCGCCGCCGGTTTCGGTCTTGATCGACAATCGGGCATGATCCTCTTCCCGGCTGAGGGCGCCGGTGCCTGGAATAGGCGGTCCTTCCGCGGCATGCCACAATCCTTGCGCAGCGCGCCAGCGTACGGTCCCCGCACCCGGCGCAACGCGGATTTCATAGGGATCGCCGGCCACGACTTTGCTCCGCCCACTCAGCGTTTTCGTCGCCGGGTCCCATTTCTCTTCCAGCAGATCGACCATCCCCTGGGTCACGTGCCGCGACGTGCTGATGACCTGTGGATGGTCGGCCTCCGGGCGAACGGCGAGGATCATGCAGGAAGTCGGCGGCAGGGTCAGCTTGAGCCGGCCTTCGATCGGCGGCAAGAACCGGTCGCCCCAGAAGTCGAAGGCCGCGTAACGCCTGGCCTCCGGCAGCCCGATGCGGTCCAGCGGACAATCGACCTCCCAGGGCTTCTCGTCCCAATTGAACAGCCCGACGACGTTGCGCCGCACGCCGCCGCGGCTGTCGGTTACCAGCCAAATCCGCGGGATTTGCTCGTCCAGCAGATCAACCGGCCGGGCCTGCCGGCCGTGGGCGGGCATGACCCGCTTCAAAACCTCCAGCCGATCAGCCTTAAGCTTGTTGAAATCGTCGCTGACGATGAACAACTGGCCCGTAATCGCCGCCCACGAGGCGTTGGCCCGGGCCTGGTCGAGCGAGAGGGTGGGGCGGACGTAAACCACGTCGGGATCGTTGTACCAGACGCGGCCGTTGAGGTGATAGTGTCGCGAGGCGATCCGCGGACCGGTGAGGACCGATTTCCAGCTTCCGCCGCCGTTGTCGGGTCCCACGCGCATCGCATCGACCAGCCCGAAAGCCCCGCCGTAGCTCCGCATGTTTTGCGAGGCGCAGCAACCGAGCAGGAAGACGTCTTTTCCGGCCGCCTCGCGGACCAGCTTCAGGCCACTGCGAAAGGCCTCGATATGCGTCTTGTCCGGATCGTGCAGCACGGCGTCGCCGAGATGGTCGTCCTTGTAGCCGAGATTGACGTATTGCGGATGAACGGCTGCGCCCGTGGAAAGCCCGTCCATCTTGAAGAAGCGATAGCCCCAATCGTGCGCGACCTGGTGGACGTAGTCGTGCAGGTATTTTCGCGCCGCCGGGTTGGTCATGTCCATGCACGTTCCGCCCCATGCGGTTTCAAAGGGCTTGCCGTCGGCCGTCTTGGCGAACCAGTCCTGATGGTCCTGGAACCAGGGATCGTACCAGGTGCCGGCGAAGGGCATGAACCAGATGCCGGGCGTGAGGCCGTGGGCATGGATCATGTCGGCCGTCTTCTTCATGCCGGACGGATAAGGGCCGTCGGGCCGCGCGCGGGTGAAATTCCTCCGCGGGCCGTTCTTGGAAATACCGTCCTGCCAGCCATCGTCGATTTGCAGGAAATTGAAACCGAAGGGGGCCAGCTCCTTGGCGGCGATCTCCGTCTGCCTGGCCATGGCGGTTTCGTTCGACGAACCGGCATGGTACCAGGTGCAGTAGCCGCACGGCTGAGGGGGAAGCTTGATGTCGTAGTGTTTGGCGACGGCATCCGCCCAGGCTTCGAGGCCCAGGCGGACGTCGTCGAAGTAGCCGACGGCGAAGGTTTCCAACTCGACCGTCTCGCCCGGTTTGACGGTCAGCCGGCCATGTTCCAATTGGGCGTCGATTTGGAGTTGATTGTCTTTTTCCTCGGCGAAGACCACGCCGCTGCCGCGCTCGGTCGAGAGGAATCCGGCGACGATGCCGTTGCGGCTTCCCGGATCGGCCGCGGCCAGCCACATATAGCTGCCGATTTGCTTGCCCGGCTTGGACAGCCCGCCGGTGCCGAGGATCTTCAGTTGGTCGGCCGTGCGAGTGAATTCGACCTTCCCGTGAAAAACCGGGAATTTGTTGACGATCACGGGTTCCTTGCCCGCATTCTGAACGGTTGTCGTCACGATGGCGAAGGGGAGATCATCGGCCGGACGAATTGCGGACGTGAGTTTCATTGCTCCGAGCTCAACCGGGAGGTCTTCCGCCCCAATCATCCTGCCGCTCAAAACGGTTTTGCCTTCGGCGAGGACCGTAATCCGTCTCGTCTTCGGCTCCCCGCGAATTTCCAGAAAGCGATTACGCATAACGGGGCGATTATCCTCGGCCCGGAGCATCTTGCCGGAAGATGCCCCGAACGTCAGCAACATTACGAGGGGAACCAGAAAAATCTTCACGAGTTGTCTCCTTTGAAATTTGGAGTGCGATCGGGCATCATGTCGGGCACCATGTACTCATGGTCGTGGTCGGCGGTCGCTTTTCAAAACGCGACGCAGTCGTCAGGCGTGGAGCCAGCCGTATTGGAAAGCGATGGCAAGCCGTCGCACTCCAAAATTACTTTTCCCGCACGTCGTAGCACTGCAGCACGTCCTGGTCGCGCAGATACAAGCGCCCGCCGGTAACGACCGGATGGGGCCAACTGTTCTTGTCGCTGCGGTCGGGCGGATCGAAGCGGCTCAGTTCCTTGTAGCCGTCGGACGAGGCTTTGATGATCGCCACGGTGCCCTTGTCGGCTTCGGCCCGCAAGTAGAGCAGGCCGTCGGCGTATACCAGCGATCCCTTGCCGATTTTGCCTTGCTGGCGCCAGACGTCCTTCCCGGACTCGAAGTCCTGGCAGGTCCAGCCTTTGCCGTCGGAGAAGCCGTAAAGATACTTGTCCACCAGCACGACGCCGCCGTGGTGATTCGTCATCACCTTGTTGGCATAGGATTGCTCGGCCGTGAACTTGCCCTGATCTGCCGTGATCTTGAACAGATTGCAGCCGGCCCCGTAACCGGAACTGACGTAGACCTGGCCGTCGTGATAAATGGGCGTGGGGACCACGGCCGTTTTGCCTTTTCTCGCGGCCCGCCAGAGGAGTTCGCCGTCGGACGCGCGGATGCCCGCGACGCTGGCATCGGTGAGTTGGATGACTTGACGGACGCCGCCGATTTCGGCGAGGATCGGCGAGGAATAGTGGATGCTGTCGGTGAAGCCCTTGCTCCGCCAGATCAACGCGCCGGTATTCTTGTCCAAGGCGACGAGATCGCCTTCCTGGCCGCCTGGCACCAGGACCACCTTGTCGCCATCGATCAGGGGCATGCCGCAGTAGCCCCATTCCGGCAACCGCCCGCCGAAATCCTGGGCGTAATCCTTGCGCCAAAGCTCCCCGCCGGTGGCGGCGTCGGCGCACAGCACTTCTCCGTACTGGCCGACCGCGAAGACCAGGTTGCCGTCTACGGTCGGCGTACAGCGTGGTCCGGCGAAACCACCCCAGCCGGGCGCGCCGGATCTTCCGACCTTGGTCGTCCAGAGGATCCGCCCATCCGCCCGGTTGAGGGCGATCAGGTAGTTGGCCTCGTCTTTGTCGCCCATGGCGAACAGGCGGTCGCCCACGACGCTGACGCTGGTGTAGCCGCTGCCCAGTCCGGTGGCCTTCCAGAGGAGTTTCGGACCCTCTTCCGGCCACTGCTTGAGCAGCCCGGTGTCGGCGGAATGGCCGTCACGGTTGGGACCGCGCCATTGCGGCCAATCGCCCAAGGTGCTCGCGGCGCCAAGCGATAAGGAAATGATGAGCCCGACGGCCATTAGGAACGGCGAGCGGGGAACCAGGAAAACCTTCACGAGTCGACTCCTGCGAGAGAAAGGGGAAGGGGGAAGGCGGAAGGGGGAAGGCGGAAGGGGGAAGGCGGAAGGGGGAAGGCGGAAAGGTAGCGATGCCGAGGATCCTGGCGGAGTTCGCCCTTCCCCCTTGCTCCAAGAAGGAATACGTCCCGTTCCTCACACCACGTCGTTCCGCACTGCCCACAGCGCCGCCTGCGTGCGGTCCGTTACGCCGAGCTTCCGCAGGATCTGCTGCACGTAGATCTTGACCGATTCGTAGCTGATCTTCATGGCCACGGCGATCTGTTCGTTGGTCGCGCCGAAGGCCATCTGCCGCAGCATCTCGCCTTCACGTTCGGTCAGGCAGGTCTCCAGGGAAGCGGCCGCCAGACGCGGCGTTCTCAGGGCGCCGCTGGCACTGCGGAGCGTTTCCTTGTTCCAGATATTCTGGCCGTCGGCAACGGCCCGGATCGCGGCCAGGAACTCGTCCCGGCTGCAACCCTTCAACAAGAACCCGCTGGCGCCCAGGGCGATCGCCTTGGCGATGCTGGCAGGATTGTCGAAGGCGGAGAACAGCAGCACCGGCAGCTCCGGCTTGTCGGCCTTGATACGGCCCAGGGCAGTCAGGCCGTCGCCGTCGGGCATCTGGACGTCCAGGAGCACGAGATCGACTTCCTTTTCCAGGGCGAGCTTGACGGCCGCCTGGGCGGTCGCGGCTTCGGCCACGACCTTGATTTCCGTGCCGGCAAGGAGGGTCCGCACGCCGCAGCGGACCATTTCGTGGTTGTCGGCCAAGAGAATTTGGATTTTACGTTCGTTGGGCATGAATAGCCTTCGTTTGATTAAGTGTCGGGAAGTATACGGGGGGGAAATAGGACCCGCGAACAAGTATTTATTATATATCTCACAGGTGGAAATGGCAAGCAAGGGGGGCATGGCCCAAGAAAGCTGCATGGTCCATTTCAGAGAACGCAATTCATTCCGTTGCCTTGTTTTTTTCAGGCAAACGCAATGAATTCCGTTCTCCAGATAGACCTCCAGCAGAAATTGAAATCACAAGTAAGGGGGGGTGGCTGCGGTGAGATACCTAGTCCCATGGATGCGTGCGGCGAGCCTGCGGAAAATGGTGGGTTACGCACGAAGTCGAACCGTCGAAGGCGTTTCTCGCTGTTCCAGACCGGTTCACGCAACGCACCGTGCAGCGGACTTCCCTGCTCATCGGGCGAAGTAGGTATCCACGGCGGCGGGCCGCAACGCGGCCTGTGCGGTTTGCCCCTGCGCAGGCGTCAACAGTGGGTTCGCCCACACGATCGCGATCGGCGTACTGCTGTGGGTTATGACGCCGTTGGAGAGCTTGAGATTTTCCTCTACATAAGTGAATTTCTCGCTGTTCGGGCTGAATGTGGGATTTTCGATCCCGCCATTCGCGGTGCCCACCGTCTTGCCGTCCACGATTACCGTAAAGGAATCGGGGGTGTAGTCGACTCTGAGCCCATTGGAGACCGCGGCATTCTCGCCGACGAAGGCAAGGTGCTCGCCGTTGGGGCTGAACATAAGATCGGAGACTTTGGTAAATGCGCCGCCCATCGCCTTGCCGTCTTCGAAAACCCGCTGCGTGCCGTTGCTGTCTTCGACGATCGAGGCAAGGTGCCCGCCGTTGGGGCTGAACATAAGATCGGGGACATTCCTAACCACCCCGCTAACCGGCCTGTCGTTTTCGAAAACCTGTTCCGTGCCGTTGCTGTATTGGACGATCCAGGCCTGTTGGCCGCTCGCACTTGTGATCGGATCGATGACGATCGGCGCCCTCGTAATGATATGGCTGGCTGTCGCCGTGACGGCCGGTGGCGACGCGACTGCCAGGGTCATCGCCATGGGACTGGCGGACATGAGCTCGCGGCGGTCCAACGACTCAAACACGAGTTGACCACGGCTCCTTCGCGGGGCCTTCCCGCGTCGGCCGCGCTTGCCGGCTCCCTTGGTGAATGGAAGCAGGTCAAAGCATTCTTGAAGACGCTGGACAAACGAATTGGATTTCGACTTAGGCATGGTTTTTCTCCCCTCGATTGGATGGAATTACGGTTTGCGACGCCATCCTGCCCTCGTCCTTGACCAAGATCGGCGATCTCTGTTGAGCCGGGAACGGTTCCCGGCTTGAATCTCGTCGCAGGTCTCCTGCAACGCCCATTACTACGGGCAAAGAACCGAAATCTTGCGCAGCCGAAAAAATTTCGCCGCGCGACCGTCAAAATCTCAGGTGCGTCCTTTTTGCCGAGAGGGACTAATATGCCTTGGCGCGAGAAAAAACTCCAAGTTTTCTGGGGAATGTCGCACGGTGGTCCCGGTAGGAGGACCTACTGGCCGCAATCTTAACATCTTGCGCGTATTTGAAGAAATTCGGCGGGGCGACCGTCCGGAGTGGCAATTTCCGGCTTCTACGCCAAGGCTTGGCGGCAAGTGAACCCCATCGACGAAAGCCGAGCCCTCCGGTGTTTTATAACACCGCTGCACCGACCAAGATGCGGGACGCCTTCCGCGAAATGATCGCCTTGTCGCCACGCGTCCTCCGCGTTGTGAACCGGATGCCCGTGGCGACTGTTTTTGTTGGCCCCGCGTTTCGGCGACCTCATTGGGCCGGGCCGGAAACGCTTCTCATGCGCAGATCCTCCATGCTGGTTATCTATTCCACATCAATAATGAGGGGCAATCGCTTTTGAGGACTAAAAGCCCGCTCAAAGTTCTCTTCAAATTGCTTGTTGTTGTCGGAAATCCTCATCAGCAAGGTGACGGCTGAAATCTGCTTGTCTAAATGCACATTACCCGTGTCGGCAGTCAAAAACTGATGGTGCTTATATCTTCGATAGCCAGACTCCGTTACAGGGTTCTTTTCTCGCAGCTTTTCATGGACCCCCGGCGGTAACTGATCATAGATATATTTATTTATCAGCTTCCCGACGTAAGGGGTGCGCTTGGCGGTTCCTGGCTTGAATTCCCAACCGTGAAGACGATAAATTTGCCGGAAAAACTCGTTTCCAAACATTGGGATCCAGGGGCGAAGCTCCTCGGAGATATAGGCTTCCAGGATCTTGCAAAGTTCGTCTTTTGCTCGCTCCTCTTGGTATCCCGTTGCCTCATCGACCAGGGCGATAATGCCAACTCGCGCCAAACCACGCATAAGAAGATCACATGCGCGGATAATGTGCTGCTGAGCAGGGAGGGCCTCGCCAGAATCACGCAAGCTCAGATATGTCTCGCAGACCATTGGCAAAAGCATAGCGTCGTATCCAAATGCCCTGCGCCCGCCGATGGCGGTGCGAAAAACAATCGGTGTTGTCGACTGACGTAACTCGTCAGAAATAAACCGGTTAAGGTTGTTTGCCGCAAGAAACGGGGGCATCCCGTCGACCAATTGAGTGCTCCCGGTTCCTGCCTTTGCTTTTGGCGCTTGGCCGATTGCGGTAAGGAAGGTTTCTTGCGTCAAAACCCGCTTCCTGTTTTCAAGCACAGCACAGGCGATCCGCGTCTCCGCAATAACAAGCTCTCCACTGTGGGTAGCGCGTGGAAGCGTAGTTCCCCATCGCGCCTCGGCGGCCTGGCGGGCCGCTTCCGAGCGCTCCTCAGCGGTGCGCTGGCCTGCCAGGGCGCGGCCACCCTTAGATGCCCTTTCCATGGCCGGCGACCTGACTTCCTCTCCATCTTTAATAACATCCATAATTTGCCTCCTAGTAAATGATGCGTACAAGATTGCTGTCTATTATGCATGCTTAAGCACGCATGTCAATAGGCAGAAAGCAGGCATTAAAAATTTTTCCGATGCTTCCATACGACCGGCCCGTGGATTAGACTGAATCCGAGCGTTGCGGTTGTCTTAAGCGGATTTTCGAGCTGAAACAGACATCTTGACTTCGAGATAGAATTTTCCGGTTGTCTGATTCACGCAAAAGGGTAGTACGGCCCGAAGAAAAAACCGTGGATTCGCCATTTTCCGATGCGTCAAAACTGTGTACCATCACAATCGGGACGCACGGATGCACCAACCCTTATGGGGAGTAGTAAGATGTCTCAGATAGGATTTTTGAAGAAGTATCTTGGTTTGTTTGATGAGCAATCCGAACCCTGGAAGGGACCGCATCAGGCGGTAATGGAGGCTTACCGAAAGGCCGATGGCCTCTCCGAGACTGTCGCTCACGGCTTGTTTATATTAGACAGGATCGCCAAATGCTCCAGCAGGACAGAAGATTCTGAGGTGACCATCAGCCAAGCTGAGGAGCTGTGCAAGGCGTACCAAGGCTGGTATACTACCGCGAGCACCATCCTCACCGGCATAGAAAACAGCGAGCGTGAGGGATTTCCTGTCGAGGGAGCAGACCAACTCCGGGAGTCGCATCAACAGCTAGGAAGCAAAATGCAAGGCATCTGCCTTTTGCGGCAGAGCATTGACGATTACAAGAACGGTCGCGCCAAGCCATTAGAGAAAGTGTTCGATGAGTTACGCAGTTTCCATCAGCCCCATGGCGATCGAGAAGCTTAAGACGGTCCCCAAAGAACTCATTGGCGAAGTTCATGGAGAACTCGAAAGGCTGGCGGCCGGCCCAAAATCCGTAAGTCGCAGGATTGTCTCCCCGCCATTTCCGCCAACGCTCGAACAAATTTTTCAGTTCCATCGGCGGTTCAGGGAACAATTGCACTATTTTACGGTGTTCTTCCTGTATACCGACGAGCGTGACGCCCTCTATATCACTCACGTTACGATCGACCCTCCCTTCTGTGCTCGGCAGGATTGCTGCCTCAAGCCGAAGGGCAATGAGGGGAGTTCCTGAGGCGTTTTCTTTCTCGCGGGCGGGACTTTGATTCCCGACTCCCAGCAACACACTCTTAGCACGTTACCGGCTTGACACGCCGGCCGCCACCGGTATGCTGATAAATGAAACCCACCGAACCGGGGGGATACGGCGATGCGGGAAGAAGATGATTCTGAGGTCGGCTGTTTTCCGTCCACGCGCTGGTCGCTGGTCGTGCTGGTCAAGGAACAGGACTCCCAGGGGCGGCGGGCGGCCATCGATGAACTCGTCCGGCTTTACCGGCCGGCCTTGCTGGCGCATCTGCTGTACCGCAAGCGAATCGAAAGGCATCGCGCCGAAGACCTCCTGCAAGGGTTCGTGACCCGCAAGCTGGTCGAGCACGACTTGTTGGCCAAGGCCGATGCGGCGCGAGGCCGTTGCCGATCTTTGCTCCTGAAATCGTTGGAACACTACGTCATCGACGAACTGCGGAAAGAATCGCATGCGGGCGAGGCCGGCATCGACGCGGCGGAAGTTCCGTCGCCGCCCGCCGCCGACGTCTTCGAGGTCGAGTGGGCCCGGCAACTTCTCCAGGAAACGCTCTCGCGGATGCGTGCGGAGTGTTGGAAGAAAGGCCGCGCGGATCTCTGGGAGCTTTTCCAGTGTCGGGTGGTGGCGCCCGTGCTGCAGGGCAGCCCTCCGCCGCCCTATCAGAAACTGGTCGAGCAGTTCGGGTTTCGATCGGCCGAGCAGGCGACCAACGCGCTGGTCACGGCCAAGCGGCAGTTCGAACGGACCCTGGGGGCGGTGATCGCCGAGACGGAGTGCGTCGCCAGCGAGAAGGACCTTCAAGCCGAGATCGCCGACCTCTGCAGGATCCTCAAGAACGCCGGACCGCTGGCCGTGACGTGGGACCGCGGACCGATGGCCGCTCCGCAGGCCGGGGAGCAAGGGCGCATTGCCGCCGTTAACGAAGGTGATCCCACGGAACTGGCCAGCCTGCTGAGCGTCCGCGGGACGCCGGAGGCGGCCTGGCAGCCCGCGGAACTGGGCGACATGCTGCGGCATTGCCTGGCAGCGCCTGCCAGCGAGTATCTCCGGGGTCTCGGTCCGTCGGCGGAGTTCGCGGCCGATTCACCCTCGGAATGCATAGTCGCAGCCATGACGCTGGGCGAATTGTTCCAGTGCGGCGATCCGCCGCTGGGGCTCTTGATCGCCGTGAAGCGGGGCGCGCGGCGCCTGCTGGGCCCGGGGGCGAGTGCCATGCCGCCCGCCGTCCACCGCCTGGTCTATTTCGCCGCCATCGCCGCCGCCCTGGTCCGCCACGGCGAGCGGATCTCCAAGTCCGGCGCGGACGTGCTGCGCGTCGCTTGGGAGCAGCTTGCGGCGGAATCATATCCCGACGATTGGCTGCGGGCACTGTTTGCGGCCGCCCGCGAGAGGGTTTCCGCGGGCGAAAAGCGGTGAAATTGCGGAAACCGGCGGCGAAAGTCCTGCCATCGCTCCAGCCAATGTTCCGGGTTCAGGTTGTCACTGCCCGCCTCTTGAATGTGCTTGCCCGCGATGATTTCCGCGAGTTGGCAAAGATCTTCAGGCGCGAGTTCCCGGTCCGGCCCGTCATGGAGATCGGAAAGATCGAGAACGGGAAACGCTTTGGCATTCATGAATCCGGCCACGGCTGCCCGCTTCCCGTCCTGCGAGACGACGATGGACCTGGGCCACGATCCCTCCCATCGTCGCAGCGGCAGCACGGGCCCGCGCAGCAGCCAGTCCCAGACCCGGATCGTATGGTCGCGGCCTGTCGTCACGACCCAAGTCCCATCGGCGACAAATCGCGCGTCGTAGACCTCGTCGTCATGTTGCATGGGTGGTCCCGGCTTGGTGCCAGTCCGCCAATCCCAAACGTGGGCGGCACGATCGCGACACGCCGTCAGCAGGTACTGCGCATCGGGACTGAACTCCACTGTAAAGACCCAGTCGGAATGCACCAGCGGTCGCGACTCAGGTTCTCCGGTTTCCGCGTTCCACACGCGGGCTTCGCGGTTCTGGCAGGCCGTGGCCAGCCACCGGCCATCTCGCGAAAAACAAACGTCCAGGAAAGGACTGCCGTAGGGCAGCGTACGGATCGGCACGTCGCTGTCCGGACTCCAGAGCCGCACGCGGGAATCGGTGCCAATCGTCGCGAACCGCTGGCCGTTGGGCGAGAAGCGGACCCAATTTTGCGGATGCAAGTACGAGGCCAGGTCCTGGGCATCCTGTTTCCACTGCCGGAGAAGTTTGCCGGAAGCCGGGTCAATCAGCAGCAGCGGCCCCGCGGCGCAGACCACGGCCAATTGCTTGCCGTCGCTACTATAGGCGGCGCCGATCGGCTCGGAGGGCAGAAGCAAGGGCTCGAACACCTTGTTGCCGGTCCGCCAGTCCCAAACGATGACCCAGCCGGGTTGAGAGGGCCAAGGCAACTTTTCCGCGGGTTGCTCCGGGGCGACATTCGGCGCCGCGCTGACCGTGACGGCGTGGCGGCCGTCAGGCGAGAGGGCGCCGCCGTTGATCGCCGCGCCGACCGACAAAAGCGGTCCCGCGGGTTTTCCCGTGCTCAGGGAATAGACGCGCGTCGAGACGAGTTCTCTCCGTATCCGCCAACCGGCCGGCAGAATATACCGGCCGTCGGGGCTGCCGGCCAAACGCTCGTCCCCCGCGTCGATCAGGATGCTCAAATCGTGGGGCGGTGTCGGCAACGCCCAAACCCGCACCAAGCCGTCAACCTCGCCGCTTGCACAGAAGCGGCCATCCGGTGAAAAGGCGGCGCCGCGCGCGTCGCCCAGGTGCGGCAGCGGCGCGCCGCGGCGGCGCCCGTCGGGCACGGACCAGCAACAAGCGGTCCGGTCTCCGCTCACCGTGAGCAGCGCATCGCCTTGCGGCGCGAACGCGACCGAACGAATATTATTGGCGTGCCGCATCGTCTCGCCTGCGAATTGCCTCGTCTCCAAATCAAACAGTCGCGCTTCACATCCGCTCGAGCCGGTTACGGCCAACCGACGCCCGTCCGGACTGGCTTCGGCGCAGAGAATCAAATCACTGCCAAGCATCTGGAAGGGCCGCGGCTCGGTCCCCGTTTCGAGATCGCGCCACGCGATTCTCCCGTCGATGGTCAACGTCACGAGTTCCGTGCCCTTGACCAGCAGAAGGCAAACCGGATTGGAAAACTTGGACGCCAACGAGAACGGCGGGTATTGGAGCTTGATCTGGCGTCCATTCTCCGAGACCCGGTAGACGTGGATGCCGTCATGCGCCGCCGCGACCAGGAAATCGCCGCGCGCATCGAACTCCAGGTGCGTGACCTCCGTCAAATCGAGTTCGGCAAGATCGCCTTTCCCGCTCCGGCAATTCCAGAGGCGCACCTTATCGGCGGCAAAGGCCACGAAGCGACCATCGCGACTGAATGCCGCGACCGTAGGCGGCTTGCGCAAGCGCGTTGACGAAGCCGCCGCAAAGCGGGGAATCCGTAGAGTTCGAATTGTCCCGCGGCATTGCCGATTGCCAGCAAATCGCCTGCGGCGTTCCATGCCGCCAGCGTGCAAGGGGATTCGGATTCTGAAATCCGCACTCGCTGCTCCTGCTCCACGTCCCAAATCGAGTGCGCTCTTCGTTTCCGGACGGTCGCCGTGGTCGGCGCTGACCAGCAGGTATTTGCCGCGGGGATCGAATTTCAGCTTCTGTACCGTGCCGCCGGCGTTGAAGGCCCGCACCGGCAGGGCCGTTTCATGGCACCAACTGCGAAAGCGGACGCGGTTTGCGCGACTGCGGCGGGAATCGTCCGGCGACAAGAGGGCCGCATTGGCAAACCATAGCGCAGCCTCTGCCGGACTGTCGCGCTCGCCCGCCGCCAGACCGAACGAGGCGTACATGTCGCCCAGCACCGTCTGCGTTTCCTGCTGGGCCGTTTTGGATTGTTCTGCTCCTTGCCTGGCCAGGACCAGCGCATGCCGCGTCTTCATGTCGCCAGTGATGCCGACGACGGCCAGCGCGGCGAGCAGAACGGCTGAAATGCCGATCGAGGATGCAGCGAACGGATTGCGCCGGCAGCGCCGCCAGGTCCTCTGCAGGCGGCCGACGGGTCGCGCCTGAATCGGTTCGCCGCCCGCGAATCGACGCAACTCCTCGGCCAGCGCCGCCGCGGAGGGATAACGGCCATGCGGTTCTTTTTGCAGGCACTTCAAGCAGATCGTCTCCAGGTCGCGGGGGATGCGCGTCTGCAGCTTCCGCGGACTGGGCGGTTCGTCCTGCAAGATCTGCACGAGCATCATCCGCTGGCTGCCGCGGAAAGGCAGCTCGCCGGTCAAAAGCTCGAAAAGGATGATCCCCAGCGAATAGACGTCGCTGCGGCGGTCGGCCTGGTGGGCCTCGCCGCGGGCTTGCTCGGGCGACATGTAGGCGGGCGTGCCCATCACCTGGCCGTCGATGGTCATGGTGATTTCGCCCGCCTCGCGCTTGGCCAGGCCGAAGTCGGTGAGGTGCGGTTGACCGGCCAGGTCCATCATGACATTGCCAGGTTTCAGATCGCGATGGATCACGCCCGCCTCGTGGGCGGCATGCAAGGCATCGGCAATCTTCGCGCAGAGTTCGGCCGCTTCCCGCGGCGTAAGCTGGCAGCCGGAGAGCCAATCCTTCAGGCTGCAACCATGAACGAAGTCGCTGACGATGTACAAGGTGCCGTCTTCGCGGCCCACTTCATGCACGCTGACCACGCCCGGGTGCTTGACCTGTGCCGCGGCCCGCGCTTCGCGAATGAACATCTCGGCCTCGGGACCCTCGATCTGTCCGCGGCGTGGGATCTTGACCGCCACCGTGCGGTCGAGCTTGGTGTCGCGGGCCTTCCAGACCGTGCCGAATTGCCCGCCGCCGACGCGTTCCAGAAGCTCGAAATGCCCGATCGTTCTTGCGCCCCCCGGGCGCCGGAGGCCGTCGTTCTTACGGCTCCCGGAGCGTAGACGCCCGTATCACCGCTGATCAGATTGAAGTTGCCGCCGCAGGATGGGCAAGATATGTCGGCTAGGGCGCTCTCATCCAGTACCTCGATCGGCAGATGGCAGTGTGGACAGCGGATCTGCATGGGCAACTCTCTTTCATACGCGCGCCAGCCATCGTCGAAGCTCCTTCTTCTGCGTCCGCGAATGCTTGCGAATGGCAGCCACGATGCCATCGACCTCGAGGCGGCTCATCGGAAAAATAGTCCATTGGGTGACCAGCCCAAAACAGGTGGGCCGGCAGCCGGTGGTGTAAAGATAGTCGATTCGCAGCGGTGGATCAAAGGGGAACGAGTCGTTCGGGGCGCATAGATCGAAGCAGTCGTACTCGCCGGAAGCGGGGCTCGCCTCCTTCCCGCCCGACGCGAATCGCGTCAAGCCGATGATGGCCCGCCCGTAGGTTGGATCGTCGGCCTGGTAGCAGACGGCCAAGTCTCCAAAGGCGATCTCTGGCAAGAACATCATGCTGCGGGGATCGCGAATCCAGTCGTCGCCTCCCCAATAGTTCCAGATCTCATCCGGGTCATGGACGGAGGTTGGTGGAAAGTAATGCTTCCAATGCCAGCCGTCCGCCTTGCCGCGATTCCGCTCGGTACACTTGATAGCCCACGCCCTGCCGCGTTTCATGACGATTCCCATTTCCTATCAGTATCCGTACGGGTGCGCAGCGCGTCACTGGACCAGCGTGAACGCGGCGTTTGCCTTGAGCCCCGCCGTATTTTCCACGATGGTGATCTGCCACCGGCCGGCCGTGTCGTTGAGCGCCGGCATGAAGTCGATGTCGAGCGCGCCGTTCTTTGCGCAGTAGTAATCGCCGTACTCGGTGCTCTTTCCGCTTGGGTCCGAGACGATCACCTCCAAGGGCTGTAGGCCCGGCGCGGGCTGGCCCGCATCGTCGATTACGGCAATGCTTACCCTTTGCTTCGTACCGGCCTTAATGACTTCCGCCGCACGCACGGAGACTTGCCGGATCCTGTGAGGGTACAGGGCGATCACCGTGCCTCCCAAATCCGACAGCTCGACGGTGAACCGATATCCGCCGTCCGCTTGGGCAACGCTTAGTTCCCTCCGCGCCAGCATGTCGTAGACGCAAGGTTTCGCGCCGGCCCATCGCTTGAGGTCGATCGCGACCGTCTGGGGGACGATCTTCTCCAGTGCGGACTTGAATTTGCCCAGCCGCTCGCCGTACGTCCGCTTGTCGTTCACTACCACCAGATACTTGGCGCCGTTCTTCTCCAGCATGTTCAGAAGCACGGTAGGCTCGTTGCAGTCCACCTCCGGCACGATCTTACCGGCCAGCCGTCTCTTCATCTCCGCGGCGTAGGATTCCATGATCCGCTGGTCCTCCAGCGCCGTGACACCGGCCGTGACCCCTGTTTTCACGGCCTGGGGATCGACATGGTCGTCGGTAAGGACGTAGGCCCGGCCGTTGACGATCGCGTCCGCCGTTACGCGCGTGCGGTAGGTGAAGTCGAAATCGAATTGGATGACTCCCGGAATCTCCGGTCCAAGGTATTGATCGGAGATCACTATCCCGCCGCGCTTTTGGAACGCGAGGATCTTCTCGTATACCGAATTGGGAAGGACTTCGCTGAGGGGAAGCGCAGGACGTCGTAGCCGTCCAGGCCGTAGCGCGCGATCGTCTCGTCGAAGACAACGTCGGCCTGGAGATGGGCCATCGCCATGACCGAATAGAAGTGGTAGATGCGGTTGCACGGCATCCCCAGGATCGGCGCTCTTCCGTACAGCCGCGCGGCCGAAGAGCTCAGCAAGGCTACCTTTCTTCCCGAGAACGTCCAGGTTCTTCAGGATCGGTCCATAGGGCTTGAACACCTTGTCGGACAGCTCCCTTATCGCCAGGCTCGTGGCGTACGGCGCGTTGAGCGTATCGACGTTCGTCGGATTGTCCGGATCGCCCTTGTACGGCCAGACCTCGTAGTAATACCCCACCATCTTCGGCGCGGGAGAGATTGATCCACGTCGCCACCTTGGTGCGGCCCGCGTCCAACATGGTCCAGTCCCCTCCGGGGGTCTGCATCCCTGGATAGACCAGCAACGTCACCACGTTCAACGGAATCTTATGTTCGGGCTTGCAGACCGCCCGCATCGTCTCTACGTAGAACTGCGACTTGGGGTCGGGATGGGAGTAAGTCCAGGTTCCGATGATATCGACGCCCGGGTACATATCGTAGTACGTCACGTTGCGGTAGGGATAAGTGACGGTGAGAATGTCCGGCCGAACTCGGTGGACGGCGTCCGACGTCCGCTTGTTGGCCATCGCGAGCCCGTTGCCGTGCTTG
The DNA here is from genome assembly GCA_963779975.1 of uncultured Planctomycetia bacterium. GTDB lineage: Bacteria > Planctomycetota > Planctomycetia > Pirellulales > Thermoguttaceae > JANXQG01. Next base: position 49,327 of record CAWAAL010000012.1, read on the forward strand.
AAGACGTACTGCTGGTAGCGGTACCCCCGGTCATCGTCGGCGATCACGCCCCGCGCGACGAACTTGGGAGGACCGATCTCCCCCTTGGTGAAGCCGAGCGTTCTTCGGGTCTGCGCCAGTCCCGCCTCGTTCTCATTGTTTTCGACGCGGTCTTCCATTTCGCTGTTCATGGTGGCGTACTTCACGTCCGCGTAGTCCTTCACGACTTCCATGAACCTGGCGTTGTGCTCATCCTGCAATCGCTGGACATTCGGGCTATAGGGATTGACGAATGTGAAGTTCTTGTCGACCATGTACTGGTAAAGATCGTCGGGGCCGTTCGGCTTCTCCCAAATGAAGTCCTGGTCGTGGAGGCCTCCGTTGGGACACACCGTAACTTCGGCGCCCAGGGGCAGGAGTTTTCGTAGGATTTCCTCGCGGAAGCAGCGTAATCGGCGAAGTCCCGCGTGTAGCGAATGCACGGTCCGCCCCACGAGGTGAAACCGTGCCTTGGACACCATACGTGCGAGTATTCTCCAAACGGCAAGAGCCAGATGCTCATCCGCTCCGGATTCGGCCTCTTGGCAATGGTGACGCGGGCCGCGGCCGACGGTTTCTCGCCGTTTGCCTTCACTAGGACGACGCGCAAATCGTAATCGCCGGTCTTCAACGCATCGGTGGGCAGGGTGAGGGGAACTTCCGCCGCCTGGGCCGCGGATGCCGTCGGCCAGTTGCCAGTGGACGGGGCGGCCGACGCCTCGACCACTCCGCCGAGATCGGCATGGACCCGCTTGCGGGAGTCGGTCCCGCCGCCGATCCTGACCTTGAAAGCGATCGGCTCGCCGCGATAATAGGCGTGCCTGGCCAGGTGGATAACCGGGTCCGAGTCGGCACGGCAGAGCGAACCGCCCGCAATTGACAGCACGCTGCATACAGTAGCAACGACCAAGCAACTCGTTCGTGTCATGGCAGGATCATGGGATTGCGGCGGTAGCCGTTCAACCCGTGGCGCACGCCGAGGAATCACGTCGAACGGTACGGTTGCGATTCTACCTTGTCCCTGCGGAATAGTAAAACGCCGCCCCCGCAAAAGATCCCAAATTCGCCGTGAAGCTGCTTTGAAGAACTAACTCTCAGGTAAAGTGCAGGCAGTCAACCTACGCACACGTGGCCCAGGGCAGGCCCGCAGTTTTCAATCCGCTGGTGAATTTCCAACCGATGGACGGGCACTTCGGCGGCAGCCTCCACGCCGATCTTCACCCGGTCGCCCTGAACAGCCAGAACTGTGACCGTCACTCCGTTGCCGATCGTAATCGACTCTCCACGCTTGCGGCTAAGAACCAACATGGTCGAACCTCCTTGTGAAAATTTCTCGGTTTTCGTTTCATGCCGGGAGCGGGTTTTCCGGCATTAATCGCACTATTTATGCCAGCTACAGGTGGTATAATTCAGGAGGATACCATATCCGGCGAACGGATCAAGGGCAATTCGCGAACAATTCTCGATTGGCGAGATTCACGGCCGGCATGTTTCTTTATCCGCCGAACTCGTAAGCCGCGTCGAACATGGCAAGGATGTTTTCCGGCGGGACGTTCGCCTGGATGTTGTGGATCTGGTTGAACACGTAACCACCGTGGGGGCCGAAGGTTGCGATCCGCTCCTTGACATGCTGCCGGATTTCCTCGGGCGCGGCGCGGCCGAGGACGGTTTGGGTATCGCACCCGCCGCCCCAGAAGACCAGGCGGTCGCCGAACTCTTGCTTCAGCCGGGCCGGCGACATGTTGGCGGCCGAGGTCTGTACCGGGTTGAGAATGTCAATGCCCGCCTCGATGAAGTGCGGCAGCAGGTGGTAGACCGAGCCGCAAGAGTGCAGAAAGACCTTCCACGCCGTGTTGGCGTGGATCCAGTCGCACAACTTCTTGTAATGCGGCTTGATCATTTCGGCCCAGAGTTCCGGCCGGATGAACTCGCCGCGCTGCGTGCCGCTGTCGTCGGCGGCGATGCCCCAGGCGAAGCAGAAATCGCCCACCGCCTGCTTCACCAGGCCCAGGCACTTGATCGTCGCCTCCACCGAGCGGTCCATCATCTCGTGGCAGGTCTCCCTTTCGCTCATCAGCATCATCATCCACTCGTTCGGCAAGCCTTGCGTCACGTTGCTGGCGCGGTCGGTGATCAGGCTGAGGCCGAGGAAGCAGACGCCGAATCCCCAGCCCAGGATCGCATAGTCGGTGTTCTCGTAGAGCGACCGGCCGTAGTCGCCGAGCATCCGCAAGTGCTCGTCGGAGACGTCGGACACCGGCCGGAATTTCCGGGGGTCGATCCGCCCGTCCCCGTTCAACGCCATGTCGTCGAAATAATAGCCGTTCTTCGGCATGCGGAACGACGTCGGCGAGCCGTCGGACGCCAGCAGGATCCAGTCGCCCGCCGCGTCTTCGGCGATCTTCGTGCCCGGCGGGAACAAGGGCTCCGTGCCGTCGAACAGCCGGCGTGGAATCCACTCGTCGTCCGGGTGGACCGTGTTCAAGAGCACGCTGAGATCCAAAGGAACCACGTCCACGTGCAGCCTGCGGAGGACTTCGTCTTCGACCACCGCGATCATGAACCGCGGGTCGAGGACCTTCGTGGGAGTGGAGATCCCCAACTTGCGTTTCAGCTTCTCGTAGGCCACGACGGCAATCCCCGAGGCCTTCGTGCCCCCCAGGTCGATGGGAACGCGGTCGGGAAGCTGGTGATTTACCGCTCGCATTACTCTTTCGCGCGGCGACATGGGCGCGACCTCCGGGCAGGGATGCGGGATGCCGCTCCGGTGATGACGTGGTGTTTGGTCAGATTCCATCTCGCGTGGTCCTCCAGGTAACGCTCGCGATCTCCATTATACTTGACGAAGTCCGCAATCGGGAGGCGACCAAAGCGGGAAGCCCTGTCGAGAGGTTCGCCCTGACTTCCGCTTCCGACGACGCGACGGTTCGGCTACTGCTCCGGTTCCCGTTCGACTACCGGCAATTCCACGACGACGGAAGTTCCCTGCGCCGGGCTTGCTCTTGATATTGCACTTGCCTCCCAGCAAGCGGGTCCGCTCGCGAATACCCTTCAGCCCAAAGTGATTCTCTTGGACTGCCTGGGGGTCGAATCCCACGCCCCAGTCCCGAACCTCGATTCGCAGGCGGTCGCCCCGCTGCCTCAAGCCGACGAGGATTCTATCGCTCCGGCTGTGATTTCGGGCGTTGGCCAGTCCTTCTTGGACAATGCGGTAGATCACGTTTTCCAAGATCGGCGCCAATCGCTTGAAGGCGACTCGGTTGCGCAAATCGATCTTCGGCCCCTGGTCGAAGGCTGGATCGTAGACCAGGTGGGCGATGGCGGCAACGACTCCCGATTCGTCCAGGATCGGCGGCCTTACGCCGCTGATGAGACGCCGGGCCTCGCCGTGGCTTCGCTGGAGCATCGTCATGGCGGAATCGAATGCCTTGGCCGCATCTTTCGGATTCGCCTGCCGGGCGTGAGCATAGATTTGGAATTGCATCATCGCGCCGGCCAACTCCTGCGCCAAACCATCGTGGATGTCGTAAGAGATCAATCGCCGTTCGTGGTCGCTGGCTTCCAGCATGTGCTTGAGCGTGCGGCGTTCACGAAGCAGCGCATCGTGTGTCCTCCGCCGCTCCGTAATGTCCCGAATCACGGCCATGACCGCCTTTACTCCTCCTGGGGCGTCCCGGATCACGACCGAGGAGGCCTCGACCGGAATCGTGGTTCCGTCCCGGCGAATCAAGGTGTACTCCGTGCCGTTTCGCACCCCCGCGTCCACCAAGTCGGCCATGTTCCTCGCCAACCGCTTCCGGTCGTCGTCAATCACGTAATCGAACACGCTTCGACCAACCAGCTCGTCTGCATCCGCAAGGCCAAGCAATCCCCACGCCTGCCGGGAAGCGAATAGCACGCGCCCGTCGCAATCCGACATGATGACGGCATCCGGGCAGGCATCAACCAGGCCCCTGTACTTCTCCTCGCTGATCCGCAGGGCGCTCTTCGGCCTGCTTGCGATCCGTGATGTCTCCGTGCGAACCGACAAGTCGGCACGCTCTGCCTTGTTCATCTCGCACGGCAAGACCGTGGGCCATGATCCAGCGGTAGGAGCCGTCCTTGTGGCGCAGGCGGTACTCGACGGTAGCCGTGGACGACGTGCTCGCAAGAAAGTCGTCTTGGAACTTGAGAATCCAGTCGCGTTCGTCGGGATGAAGAAGCCCGGCCCAATCCTCGACGGCGTCGCCAATTTCATTCTCGTCATAGCCGAAGAGCATCTTCCAACGGGGCGAGTAGTACACCTTGCCGGTGCGAATGTCCCAGTCCCAGAGACCGACGCCTGCTCCTCGAACCGCCAGTTCATACCGCTCCGTGCTTGCCCGCAGTTCGGCGGTGCGCTCTTCGATCCGCTGTTCCAATTCGTCATGGGCCGCTTGCAGCGCCTTTTCGGCCTGTTTCCGCGCGGTGATGTCCTGAATGGTGCCAAGCATCGAAACGGGCCGCCCGTCGTCGTTGAATTGCAAGCGGCCAAGCCCATGCACCCACCGCACTTCCTTGTCGTCGTAGCGGACGATCCGGTACTCGCGGTCGAAGGGTTCTTTCGTTTTTGCGACTTCTTCGAGGAAGTAATTCAGCATCGCTTGGCGTTCCTCGGGATGTACCAGGTTCGCCCATCCGTCCACCGACCTCGCATAGTCGGCGGGAATGCCGAAGATCCGGTCGAGAACCGAAGAACTCGTAAAACGGCCTGTGGCGAAATCAAGGACATAGAAACCCAGACTGGCAACCTCCTGTGCTTCGAGCAGCCGTGTCTCTCTTTCGGCCAGGGCGTCCTCGATGAGTTGTTCCTTGGTCTTATCCTGATTTTTCATGGCGCGCTCGCTCTTTCGTTGCTGCATCCCGCAGTCCCTGGAGGCGATTGTACGATAATCGAGTTCAGTTCGGGAGGCCCATCATGCCGCGTTTGCCCCTTCGGCAGCCTGCCGATTTGCCCACTTTACCTGCGCGACCGGGGGAAGTAGATTGGCAGGCATGGCTTCCATCGCCCCCAAGACTGTCAATTCCAAATCCGGCTCTACGAACGGTTCGGGTTCGTGGAGGAAGGTCGACAGCCGCGCGAAATGAGGCTGGGACCGGGGGAGTATGCCGACAACATATTGATGTATCGGTTCGTCTGACCGGTCGGGATCTGATCCGCAAGCAAGTAGCTCGGATTCTTCGCACGCTCAAGGCCGAAGACTTCCAACGCCGGGGCATCCATTTGGGCGTAGGGCCTATGACGCTGGAAGGGTTCGTCCAGGTAAGGATCACCCACATTGCCCACCATATTCGGTTCATTGAGGAAAAACGGAAAGCGATGGCCCAACAAGCGAGGCGCAACAATGAATCGCTGCAACTTCTTCATCGTGCTGTAAGGTTTACAGGCTATTTCGAAATCGGGCATGTAGCGTAGGCTTCCAGCCTGCGTGCCCGATTTTGAAATAGCCGCTTAGCGCCCCAGAATAGGCCGCTGTTGCCACGATGCGGCAAAGTTCAAGCCCGCGTGTTCATGATGATTCCTTTGATTCAGACACCGGCAAGGTCGAATCGGTTTCAGCCGTCGCGGGCGGGTCCGCCGCGGGCCTATCCGCCGCTGGTTGCAATTCGTTAAGCCAGTGCTGCGCAGCAGCCTCATCACTGGCCTGATACTGTGCGGCGGGCGGTGGGGTGCCTGCCGCGAATCGTCTGGAAAACCATTTCTTGACAAACAGAATCGCCGCGACCAGAGCGGCAACGATGTACCATGCCCCTCCGGGGAGTGGCGGCGGAGGCGGTGGGGACTGACCAGGTGTTAGATCCAGAAAGCGTTACTCGATCTTCCTTGCAACAGGCAAGCACGCCGGCCGATTCTGGCCGTCTTTCCACCTTGCCGTCCTTCGACGGCCCCCAAGGAAGCTCCGGCTGCAAATACCTTGCTATTTTCGGCCGACCTGCCAAATTTTAGCACGCCCGCTAAGCTATAGCGTCGTATACTTGTACGGAGTGTTCGTCGGAACGATGGACGGGATTGTGCTTCTTACTTGACAGTCGGATTCGGAATAAGAGCTCTTGCAACCCATGAGAAACTCGCACCTTCACGGCAAATCAATACGACGGGACCTCGCAAACGCGATGAAATCCATGCGGGAAGGCGATGGGCATGCCAGTGTCGTTCCCACGCGCGATACCTCGGCGATTGATGGTCTTCATCGCGGACAGTCCGTCCCGGAGGCCGCAGAAGTCGTACAGAATCACGAGCGGTTCCTGCGACGACTCCTTGACCGGAATGAGGAACTCGCGCGATCAATTGCGTCTGCGATTCACGACGACCTCGTGCAGCTACTAACAGCCGCCATGAGCTACCTCGAAGCGGCTCAGGCGAAGCAAGTCGGCGTTCCGCACGATGGGCAGGAATATCTTCGTACAGGTTTGAAACTGCTCCGCGACGGTATCGGCGAATCGAGACGCCTGGCCACAAGATTGCAACCGCTGATAGATCACGCTGGAAGCGTCGAACTCGAACAATCGCCCAACGCCATCCTCCAAAGTACTGCCACGACTTTGCGATGCGACGGCTGACGTGGTGGGTCCCGTATGACCTCAAGGACGATTCTCCCTTCTCCCCCCCGCGTCTCCGTGTCCATGTCAGGAATTGCGAAATCTTTTGCCGCTCGTGTCGGGTATTTGGCACGGATTCCCATTCTAAGCAAAGAGGGTGGTCAAGTGACCGCCCAAAACAAGACAACCTTTGCTTTTGAGGGAGATCGAATCGTGTCACTGTTGAACCGCTTGTTTGGAAAAGAGTCTGCCGGCTACCGCAAGAGCGGGCGCCCGGCGAAGAAAATCAGCCGCCGGGCCTTGAAGCTCGAGCGGCTCGAGGAACGCCGCGTCATGTCCGGCGTGGGCCTGCATGCCGCCATAATGCCGCACCATCCGGTGAAGCCAATGGATCTCCCGGCCGGCACGATGGTTGGAATAATCGCCGGTCCGAACGGCCAACTCGCCGGGATCGAGAAACTGGCCGGCGACGGCAAGGAAATCGTCGTCGAGAACGGCCAGCAGGTGGGCCGGCAGCAGTTCGACTCGGTCACTGATCTCACCTTCAGCGCCGACGGCACGAAACTTGGCTATGTGGGTTCCAACGCCGTTGTCGTCAGCAGCGGCGACATCACCTATAGCGACTACACGTCCACCGTGTTCATCAACGGCAACCAGGTGAGCGCTCCGAGCGGTTCGCAAGGACAAGGCGACACGCCGGCGATCTCGGACTTCATCTTCAGCGCCAATAGCCAGCATTGGGCCGCCGTGGAGTGCGGCGGCGCTGGGATTGGCGGCGCTGTGATCGAGGGCACGACCGGTGGCCCGCAGAACACCGCGCAGGTAGGTCCCGCCGCGAATTACGGAATCACCGGTCTCCAGTTCAGCCCGGACGGCAACTACGTGGGCTTCGTCGCGGAGAACGTCCCGAGTGTCCTGAGCTTGACCCCCCAAACCGTCTCGCACACGGTGGTCAAGGGCAACAACACCGGCGCGGTGCAAAGCGCGCCGTCGGCGAAAGCGGTCGACAACCTCTTCTTCAGCGGCGACATGCTCACCTGGACGACCCCATCCCTCCGCCCATTTGGCCTTCCAGTTCGTCACTACCTCTAATCGACGGAATTGCCAAGGCCCGCGGCGGGCCGACCAGGCCCGCCGTGGCGTCTGAGATCATCGCAATCATGGCACTGAGCAGCTCCCTGGCCGGCGCACCCACGCTTACGGAGTGATGACGCAACCAGACGGCCCCATGAAGCCTCGATTCAACGATCACGACTTCCTTTGGCGCGTGACTTCTTGCCAATCGTAAACGACTCCCAGCACGACTCGCACTCAATCGTGCCTTCTGCCTCGGTGTAGAAGGTGCCATTGCAGTGCGGGCACGTCACCCTAATGCCGACAGGCTTGCCATCCTTCCCTAGAGTGAAAGACTCGGGGCACTTCGCGCAGGTCACTTCGCCTTCGTCCTCGGTGTAGAAGGTCTCGTTGCAGTGCGGGCAGGCCACTTGGATGCCGACAGGCCTGCCGCCCGGTCCCATGCGGAAGGACTCATCGCATTTGGGGCAGGTCAGTTCGCCTTGGTCCGTTTCCTCGCTGTAGAAGGTCTGATCGCAGTGCGGGCAGGCCACTTGGATGCCGATAGACCTGCCGTCCGATCCCACGCTGAAGGACTCATCGCATTTGGGGCAGGTCAGTTCGCCTTGGTCCGCTTCCTCGCTGTAGAAGGTCTCGTTGCAGTGCGGGCAGGCCACTTGGATGCCGACAGGCCTGCCGTCCGATCCCACGCTGAAGGACTCATCGCATTTGGAACAGGTTACTTCGCCTTCGTCCTCGGTATAGAATGCCTCGTTGCAGTGCGGGCACCGCAGGCGTCGACCGGCCAGATAATAGTCGTCGGAAGTCTCTGAATTACCCATCTCGCCGGGGGCCGCGGAGTTCTGTTCCGCTCTTGGAGGGGTACCCCCGGCTTGTGGCTGCCTAGGCGTGAGCACAGCCGTGCCGCGGGTCGGCCCTTTCTGCCGGCGAGCATCCACTTCGCTTCGCGTCTGCGGCGACGGTTCCCGGTACCTTTCGGGCACCTCCCCCGCCAGGGCCGACGCACTGGCCCTGGCAGCCGAGATAGCTGCGCCACTCGAGCGCCTCGACGAACTCGCGGCAGTTTCCGAATCGCCCTTCACGGTCCTTGGCCAGCGCCTTCGCCAGAGCTTCGTTCACGGGCGCCGGCTGGCCCTCTAGCGGCGGCGGCGGATCCTGCAAGACGCACAATCGCATCATCGCCGTATCGGGAACGTCGAAGGGCAATCGGCCGGAGAGCAACTCGTAGGCCACTACTCCCAGGGAATACTGGTCGGTTCGCGCGTCCTGGTACTGCCCCCGCCATTGTTCGGGGGCCATGTAGGGACGCGTGCCCGAGATGTCCATCTGCACTTGGCTCACGCGACTCATGCTGGTATGGATTTCGGCCGCCAGACCGAAGTCGATGACCTGCACGTCCCGTCCGCCGTCGACGACAAGGATGTTGTCGGGTTTGATGTCGCGGTGGACCACCTTTTGCCCATGGGCGTAATCCAAGGCGGCGGCCACGGGAGCGAGCACGCGGACCGCTTCCGTCACGGGAAACGAGCCGTGCTCCGCCGTGTGCTGCCGACAATAGGCCGAAAGCGGCTTCCCTTCAATAAACTGCATCACGATGAAGTAACCGCAAGAGGGGTCGTCACCCAAGACGTGGACCGGGCAGATATGCTGGTGGTGTAAAGCATGGATGCGGCGAAAGGTGTCGCGGACGCGGACCATTTCGCCCTCATTCCGTTGCACGTCGGGCGGCACCACCTTGATCACGACGCGGCGATCGGCAATCGGATCGTAGGCCCGCCAAACTTCGCCCATCCCGCCCCGCCCGATCCGCCCTTCCAGACGAAAGCCGCCCAATTCCATCCCGGGCGTCAAGGGCTGCGCATGAGAAGGTTCCACGGCGCGTGCAGGGCCAACCAGCGTGCGCAAGTTGCCAATGCTTGCGGACGCCCGCCGTTCTTCGGCCATCAGGTCCGCCAACATCTGGTCATAAGTCGCTTTGTCAATTTCACGCGAGGCGAATAGCTTCAGCAGCCCTTGCCGCAAATTGTCCAGGTCGGAAGTCTCCATGTGTTGGCCTGCCATCGACAGATTTGATTCAGCCCACCGTCAGGAAATATTTATTGTAGTCGCGGAGCATCGCAGTGCAAGCAGGCAGGGGAGAGTGCGGCGTTGCTTGCCCCGGGGGCACGGCCGAGAGCGGGGCGGGCGTTTCCAGGCAGTCTCGATAAAATCTATCGTTGTCTTGTGGGGGCTTTCCTTTGTCGTCGACGTAAGCTACTCTCATGTTCACAACGCTTGACTTGATTCCTCGGCGTGCATCGGGGATTGAACGGCTGCTATTCATAGAGACCTCAGTGAGGAGACTTCGATGGCACAGTCCAGTAAGATGTTCCGCAACAGCATACAGAAGGAGAAACCGATGCTTGCCAAGAACCGGGTTCCAATGTTGACGTGTGCCGCAGTGATTCTTCTGGTTCTGGCCGGGCAGTCCGTCCGTGCCGCGGCAATTTCCAAGATCGTGCTCAAGAACGACTCGATCGAGTACGCGCTGAGCACCGAGGGCAAGAATTTGAGTTTTCTCGCCAAGGGCCTGGCGAAGGAATATCTCGTCGGGCCCGGACAAGAGGCCGTCGTGACGTTGAAGAAGGGCGGGACGAGATACTTGCCCACGACCTGCCGCTTTGCGGACGGCAAGGTCGCGGGCGAAGGCACGCTCGTCACCGAGTTCGCCGAGGCCCGTGCCGTGGTGACGGTGAGAGTGCGGTGCGCCAAGCGGTACTTGTGCTTTGAGATCCAGTCGGTCGACGGCTTGGCGGTCGATGAAGTTTCGCTGCTGAACCTGGTCCTGAAAACCGACCAGGCCAACGCGATGTCGGGCCTCGCCGCGGACGGCGACTTCGCCGTCGCCCTGCGGGCATTGAACCTCCAGACGCTCGGCACGGTGGGCGGCAAGCCGGCCCGGTTGTCGGCAGCCGCGTCGCGACGGCACCGCCTGGCCGGGGCCAAGGTCGGCCTGGCCGCGGGTCCCGTTTCGGAGATCCGGCAGGTGCTGAAGGAAATGCTCGAAGAAGAAGGGGCCACCCAGTCGCCGTTGGGCGGTCCCTGGGCGCTCGACGCCAAGCGAAATCGCGGCTCGTACGTCTTCGCCGACGTGTCGGAGAAGAACGTCGACGACTGGATCACTCTGGCCAAATTCAGCGGCATCCAGCAGGTCCATTTCATCGGCTGGGAGCAGACGCTCGGACACTACGCCCCGCGCAAGGATGCCTTTCCTCACGGTCTGGCCGGCCTGAAGGCCGCGGTCGACAAGATTCACGCCGCCGGCCTGAAGGCGGGCATGCACACGCTGACCGGGGCCATCTCGCCCAGCGACCCCTGGGCGACGCCGGTCCCAGATCCGCGCCTGGCCAAGGACGCAACCTTCACGCTTGCCGAATCCATCGATGGAAAATCCACCGCCGTGCGGACCACGGAGAAGCCGGGAGATCTGGATTCGATTTGGGCCTACAGCGGTCGTGGAAACGTGCTTCAGGTCGGCGACGAACTGATTCAGTACGACGCGATTGCCCGGACGTCACCCTACGGCTTCACCGGCTGCCATCGTGGCGCCTTCGGCACGAAGGTCCTGCCACACGAGCGCGGGACCCCGCTCTATTACCTTTTCGTCCGTTACCAGACGTTCCAGCCCGACGAAGACTCGACACTCGTTGACGACGTGGCCGCAACGATCGCGCAGGTGTTCAATACGTGCGGGTTCGACATGATCTACCAGGACGGTTCCGAGGGGATGGCGGGCGGCTGGTACGGCATGGCCAGAAATGCGCGAGGCAATCTTCAAGAAACTCGGCCGAGACGCCTTGGTGGAGGCCAGCGCCTGGGGCCATTACGAGTGGGCCTTTCATTCCCGTTTCGGCGCTTGGGATTATCCCAACTGGGGACTCAAACGCTTCGTCGACGCGCACTGCCGGGCCAACGAGGATTTCCGGCGGGCGGCGCTTCTGCCTGGGCAGCTCGGCTGGTGGGTCATCTTGGGACCCGAGCGCGATCATCCGGCGGAGACGCCCGACGAGTTCGAGTACCTCTGCTGCAAGGCGTTGGCTTATGACACTCCGACCTCGTTCGAGGGGGTTTCGGTGCGTGGCGAGCCGGCCAACGCGCGACAGAACGAATACCTGGCCATGCTGGGCCGTTATGAACGGTTGAGACTGGCCGACCGATGCCCGGCGCCACTCCGGGAGAAGCTCAAGACGGAACAGGCCGACTTCCACCTGGTCGAAGCCGCCGACGGTTCGGCGGAGTTCATGGCGATCGACTATCTGGCCCACAAGGTCACCGGGCTGGCCGATGGTACCGATTCGTGGACTTTAGGCAACCGTCACGTGGCCCAACCGCTCAAGCTGAGGATCGACGCGCTTTATTCGGTCGAGCCTTTCGATGCCCCTGGCGGCCGCGTGCTGGCCGGTTTCGCCGCGCCGGGAGAGTTCGTCGTGGGGGAGGCGGCCGATGGGGTGACCCAGGCTTTCACCCTGACCACCGAACCGTCGAAATTGGGCAAGCTCAGCGGGCGTTACTCGGCCGCCAGCACCCGCAAGACGTCGCAAGGTGCTTGGTCCCGGGTGTCGAAAGTCTTTGACCCGCCGCTTGATCTCAATCCATTCGACGCGCTGGGCGTCTGGATTCATGGCGACGGTCAAGGCGAGCTGCTGAACCTCCAATTGAGCAATCCGACGCAGTTCTGGCCCACGCGGGACGAGCACTACGTCAAGGTCGATTTCCGCGGTTGGCGTTACTTCGAGTTCCTCGCGCGGGAGCGCGATGCCGACAAGTATGCCGACTGCCTCTGGCCTTATCAGGACGTCTCGGCCGTGTATCGCTCGCCCCTCATTCACGACCACGTTAGCGCGCTGAATCTCTGGTTCAACCGCGTGCCGTCCGGCGGCGAGGCGGTGTGCTGCTTAGGCCCGATCAAGGCCCTGCGGACTGCGAAGATCCGGCTGAGGAATCCGGTCGTCACGGTCGGCCGCCAAGAACTGGTTTTCCCGGTTACCCTGGAGAGCGGTTGCTCGCTGGAGTTCGCGTCCGCTACGAACTGCAAAGTGTTCGACGAGCGCAACAAACTGATCCGGGAAGTCCGCGTGAGCGGTCCGACGCCCGTTCTGGCGGCTGGCGACAACCTGATGAAGTTCCGTTGCGAGGCGACGGCCGGACCCTCGCTGCGGGCCCGGATCACAGTGCTCAGCGCCGGAGATTCGGTTGGCAGGATTCCGGCGAACCGTTGATCCGTGTCCACCATGGTAGTAACGCGGTCGGCCACGCGCGTTCGGCAGGGCGTCTTGCTGCTCCGGTTAGCCCCGGTTATATTGGGTCGACGAATAGCGCCCAGTCGGTACCCGTAGTCCAGCCGTGGCCTGCGCGGTGTCTGTGTCCAAGATGGTCCATCGAGGAGCGTATGCAAATGTCTTGTCGTCGAATCGTTCGTGGTTTGGGGCTTATTGGGGCAATCGCGGTCTTGGGGCTCTGGGTCTGGCAAGCGGTGGCGGACGAACCGCCCAAGTTGAGCTACGGCTTCCAGAAAGGCCGCGAATATACGTACACCGTGAAGATCGTCGCTGACTTTCCCGACGAAGAACTGACCGAAGATGGTGTCTATACCTGCAAAATCAGCGACGCCGCCGAAAGCCAGTTCACGTTGCAAGTCTTCGGTAGTTTGGGCAAGCAGGTGAAGGCCAAGCCGGGCATAATCGGTTCCCGCGGCCATAGCCCGTTTCCACCGTTTCCGCCGCATTTCGGGCCCCCGGGCTTCCCCGGATTCGGACAACCGTCGCGGCCGGCCGGCACGACGATCGGCCGGCAGGGCAACCTGATCATCGAGGGCCGTCTTAATTCCCTGCCGCTACTGCTAGGCTATGCCGAGATGCTTTTCATCGAGCCGCTGCCCGCCGAAGCCAAGGCGGCATGGAATACCCAAACCGGTTTGGGCGTGATCGAACGGAACCGATCCTCGTGGCATCACATCGGCCCCTTCTCCGAGACGGAGGTGGCCCACGGTGCGACGGAACACATCGCTTTCAGCGTCTTGGATACGAAGCCGGAAAGCGTACGGATCAGCAAGAAGTACACGCTGCACACGGCCCCCGAGGCCAACGGGGCCTTAAGGATCGACATGACGGGCAGCGGCGAGTTCGAGTTCGACCGCAACGAGGGGCTGATCAAGTCGCAAACGATGAAGTACGAGGTCCGCGTATCCGAGCGGAACGTCAACGTGGCGATTCCCTTCACGCTCGACTTCCGCCTCTTCAGCGCGGCGGAAGCAGCCGCCTACAAGAAGAAGATGGAGGAGGCCGCCGCTGCGGCCGCCGAGGCGGCCCGCCCCAAGCCATTGGGCGAGAAGGTTCCGGGCGAGCGGACCCAACTTCTCAAGGACCTTGACTCCGGCGATCCCCAGTTGATCAAAGCCGCGGCCCAGCGCTTGAGCAAGAGTGTTCGCGACGACAAGCCGGAGGCCATCTCCCAGGCCCTCTGCCGGGCGATGAAGGTCGTCGACGGTTGGACGCAGCCGGACGTGATGCAGGCCCTGAAGATTTGGGCCGCGGCGGACGCCGAAAAGACGGTGCTGGCGGCGGCAAAGGAGTCGAACGTGTTCGTCAGCGGTCCGGCGATTGAAGCCCTGAGGCATTTCCAGAGCGTGGCCGCCGCCGAGGTCGCCGCCGCCGCCTTGACCAACTTGGGGAATCGCCATGGCGCCGCGGAGGCATTGAAGGCCATGGGCCCGATTGCCGAACCTTATGTCATTCCCTTCGCCGACAGCCACGACGTCTTCGTGCGCGGGGAGGCCTGGAACATTCTGTCGGTTATCGGCGGCAAGAAGAGCCTGCAAGTCATGCAGGCTCAGTTGGCGAAGGCCGCCTGGCACGAGAAAGACGCGCTGCAAAAGGTAATCAAGGCCATCGAGGCCCGCGTCCAATCCGGCGCGGAAGAAACGACGGTCTCCGGCCCCGCCGCCAGCCGGGCCGAGGTAGCGGCTCCAGCGGCTTCAGAAACCGCTACGGCGGAACCGAAACCACGTACCTGGCACGACGCGACGGGCACCTACCAGGTCGAGGCCACCTTCGTTCGCTTTGCCGACGGCAAAGTAACCTTGCGGCGGACGAACGGGAAGGAAGTGACCATGCCGCTTGCCAAGTTATCGGCGGAGGACCGCGATTACGTGCAGAAGCAGCCGAAACCGGCGAATCCGTTTGAATAAGGGTGCGATGCCCGCGATGGCCCGGCGGAGATTAGGGGCCGGGCAAGGGTGGGTGGAAATCGATCAAGCTGGCCTTGCATTTGTCACCGCGGATCGGTTTCGATCAATCGATAACTCGGCAAGAGCCGGCATGCACACGTCAAGCGGACTTGGGTCGGACAAACCCCGGCCTTTACACCGCCGCCATCGGCCGCCACTTCGGCCGCCCAGGCAACCGCTTCTGGCCCGCCCTCTACGGCGGCGGCTTCACCCCGCGCCTCTTCTCCCCCTTCGAAGAATCCCTCCTTCTCGACCTCAAATTCGGCATCACCAACATCCTCGAACGCGCCACCGCCCGCGCCGAAGAACTTGCCGCCGACGAACTTCGCGCCGGGGGCCGGCGCCTCGAAGCCAAAGTCAAACGTTGGCGTCCCACCGTCGTCGCCTTCGTCGGCATCGGCCCCTACCGTATCGTCTCGGGCATCAAAGACGCCCGCGTCGGCCTCCAAAAGGCCCGCTTCGGCGGCAGCCACGCCTGGGTCCTCCCCAACCCCAGCGGCCTCAACGCCCACTACCTGCCCGCCGCCCTCGCCCAACTCTTCGGAGACCTCCGACTTTGGGCCATTGCACGGCACGGCCGCCGCTGAAAAAAACGTCCCAATTCCCAGTTAATAGCTGCATGCCGAACCATACTCACCGCATTGCCGTCCCGAGTTCTGAGGAAGCATTGCGGCGCGCCATTGGCGAGGCGCATCGGCGTTATACGCGGCGGATCGACTTTCGCGAGAAATGGCGCGGCTACCTATGGCAGGGGCGATTCGCGTCGTTGGTCATGGACGAACCCTGCTTGTTGGCTGCGGCGCGCTACGTGGAACTGAACCCCGTGCGGGCCAAGCTCGTCGCGCGGACCGAGGACTGGCCGTGGAGCAGTGCGCGGGCACACTTGTCGGGGCGCGACGACTCTCTGTCGAAGGTCGCACCTTTGTTGGCGATGATCCACGATTGGCAGGCTTTTCTTGACAGTGCGCGGCCGGAGGGCGAGGTGGAAGAACTGCGGAAGCACATACGGACGGGGCGGCCGCTCGGCGACGAAGCGTTCTTGGATCGCCTGGAGGGTCTTGTCGAACGCGTCTTGAAACCCAAGAAGGCCGGGCGGCCCAAGAAGACAGAAAATCAGTAATGTATCTCGATTTCCCCGATTTGTGCGCAAGCTGGCAGGGGTCCTGAAGAGATACTGGAAACCGCCCCTTCTCCCCTTCTCCCCTCATTCCTCATCCTTCGTCCTTCATCCCTCCTGCGTATTTCTCAGCCAGCCTCTTGAAAAAACGATACACGTCGATGCGGGGAATTTCCAGCGACTCGGCGATTCTCTCCTGCGTCAGGCCTTGTAGACGAAGCTCGATGGCCATTTGCCAGTGGGGCGGCGCATCGGCCAGCATCCGTTCCAACTGCTCCCGCGCGACCGCCACGGCGATCGGCGCTGGGCCTCCGTCCGGTATTTGCTCCGCTTCTTGCCGTCGATCCTCGATCGATGCGTGTTCGTGGCCCGCGCCGGACGCGCCGCTCCGGCCCTGATGCCGCGCCGCCGAAGCGACTTGGTTGTACGCCATCTTGACAAGATACGCGCACAGCTCGGCGGGGGTCTCGAATTGCGGGAGGCACTCGAGCGCGGCGAAAATCGACCCCCACACGATTTGCACGAAATCCACCGAGTCGAACAGGGAACGCATTCTCGGCTGTAGGACCCGCCGCACCGCCCGGCGGACGCGCCCGCCGTATGTCTCGACGAGCTCCTGCGAAGCGTCCTCGCAGCCCGCGCGAACGCGACCCAGCAGCAGACGGAAGTCGTTGTCCTCACTCGACATGGCGCTTGCTCGACCCGCCCGCCCGAAAAATTCCGCGGACTTTTTCGGCGCGAGACGGGCAAAAAAGCGATTTATAAATAGAGGCGTTGTTGAACCACTGCCGTGCAGCGTTGGAATCGCGCGGCCGCTACAAGCAGCGCGGCGGTTCCGCATGCGATGGTTCGCCGGCAAGCAGCGTTCTGACCCGCAAGCACAGGCTGAACAACGTATAGCGTACACCGGGCAAGTTGCTCGTGCAACATGCACCCCCAAGACTTTCGCGAGGCGTACCGTGCTGAAGACTCCAAAGACCCCAAAGGCTCAAAAGGCGGAAAGCGTCGTTCGCCCCCTCTGGCGGCAGTTCATCGGCGGGCTGGGGCTGCGCCGTGTTGCAATGCACGTTCAGAACTGCATGACCCTTTGGCGCGAGTTTCTCCGCCGCCGCGGGCTGGCTACATCTCGGCCGCGGAAAGCGGCACCGTCGTTGAACTCGCGGTGGCTGCGGGCAGAACCGCTGGAAGAACGTCGCCTGCTCGCAGTTACGCCCTTTCCTGCGCCTCGTTCCCTGCTCCCCGCCTTCGACGCCAACACAGTCCTGATCGCCGAGCCCATTCCGGCGGCCAGCATTGCGGAGGGTACCGTCGCCAAGGTAGTACCTTTGGTCAACTACTTCGAGGAGGGCGGCGTGCCGGCGACGGGCCTGGAATTTCAGGTCACGTCGGATTCTGACGCTTCGCTTTTCCAAACTGCGCCGCAAGTTGAGGCCACCGGTCTATTGTTGCTCCATCCCGCGTTCGACGCCTCAGGAACCGCCGAAATAATGGTGCAGGCCACGGACAGCCAGGGCCAGTCTGCGAGCGATACAGTCGTTGTCCAGGTGTCGCACGGCGATGTCAATACGCCAGGTACAACGACTAACGGCGCTTCCGGAGGCGCGTCCGGCATCGTAGATAGCCAGCCGGCCAACGGCGGCGCGGACGCCCCCTCGCAGGGATTGAGTGCCGTGATTACGACGGTGGCGGGGTACGGCACAGCGGGCTACAGCGGCGATGGCGCTGCGGCACCGTCTGCCCAATTGAGCGACCCGTACGGGGTTGCGGTGGACGCCGAAGGAGATCTCTTCATCGCTGATACTTGTAACAACGTCGTCCGCGAGGTCAGTGCCTCCACCGGCGTAATTACCACCGTCGCCGGAAACGGCACGGCAGGCTACAGCGGCGACGGCGGACAAGCCACGAGCGCTCAGTTGAATTGGCCGATGGCTGTCGCGGTGGACAATTCCGGAAATCTCTTCATCGCCGATTACGGCAACAACGTCGTCCGCGAGGTGAATCTCTCCACGGGCGTAATCAGCACGGTCGCGGGAACCTACAACGCCTTGGGCTACAGCGGCGACGGCGGACCGGCAACCAGCGCCGGACTTTACGGGCCGATGGGCCTTGCGGTCGACGCTTCGGGAAATCTCTTCATTTCCGACTTCTTCAATGACGTCATACGCGAGGTTGCTCCCAACGGAACCATAACCACGGTCGCGGGAACATACGACGCCTTGGGCTACAGCGGCGACGGCGGACCGGCAACCAGCGCCGATCTTTACGGGCCGGGGGGGCTTGCGGTTGACGCTTCCGGAAATCTCTTCATCGCGGACATCAACAATAACGCCGTCCGCAAGGTGGACCTCTCCACGGGCGTGATCAGCACGGTCGCGGGGGACGGCATTTTTGGCGACAGCGGCGACGGTGGAGCGGCGACTCGCGCCGAATTGGGCGACCCGGAAGGGGTTGCGGTGGACGCTGCGGGAAATTTATTCATCGTTGATTCGTTAAATAACGGCGTCCGCGAGGTTACCGGGGGCGTGATCACAACGGCCGCGGGGGATGGCGACTGGGGCTACAGCGGCGACGGCGGACTGGCCACGAGCGCCCAGTTAAGCTGGCCGATGGGTGTCGCGGTGGACGCGTCCGGTGATCTCTTCATCGCCGACACGTACAATGACGTCGTCCGCGAGGTCTCCGAAAAGGCTGTCGCGACGGTCTCCGTCTCCGATTCGGAAAGTTCGCCGGTCGACGTCGGCCAGGACCTCACCTTTACGGCCACGGTCAGCGCGACAGACGCCGGCAGCGCTGCGCCCACTGGTTCCGTCGAGTTTTTCGCTGGGACGACCGACCTGGGCTCGGGGGCCTTGAACACGTCCGGCGTGGCCACGCTGACGACCTCTGCGCTCGCTGTGGGGACGAACGAGGTCACGGCATTCTACCGCGGCGATTCCAACACTTTGAGCGCCGTTTCCCCGGCCATGTCGCAGAATGTACTGGCTGAGACCAACGTATCGGCTCCCGACTTGCCAGATTGCACGTATGGCGACTGCGCGACCATCTACGCCGACGTGACGGCACTTTCGGGGACCTTCGACGGCACCGGCAGCGTGGATTTCTATGTTGACGGCTCGTGGCTTACGTCGGACTACGTGGACGGTAACGGCGTTGCCCAAGCCTCGTTTTCCGATTGTCTGTCCCCCGGCGACCACACGCTGACAGCGGTTTACGATGGTGACGCCAACTACGCGGCAAGCACGTCGCCGCCTTCGGTCGAGACGGTGTACCCATGTCAAACCGAGGTAGACATTCCATGGTGCACGGACTACTCCGGCCCTACACTACAGGCCATGGCGGAAGTGAACTCCTGTGCGAACAGCCAGTTCGCCCCCACCGGCGGATCGGTGGACTTCTACGACGAGACAATCCAGACCGACCTGGGCCAAGCCGTCGTCTCCAGTAGCGAAGCGAACCTGTACGACTCGCCGTCACTCCTCTACGGGGGCACGCACGTGATCGACGTGACGTATTCCGGTTCGCCCGATGGCGGTTTCGCCGGCAGTTCCAATCAGTTCGACCTGTACGTCGACCCGTTCCCAACGGCCACGGTCCTCACGTCATCCGGCAGCTCGTTGGTTCTCGGCCAGTCGGTGACGCTTACCGCAACGATCAACAGCGGGTACGATGGCAGCTCGATCGTTGCGAGCAGTGGCGACACGGTTGAATTCTTCGACGGCAGCCAGAGCCTCGGCACGGCGCCGGTCGAGGGCAATAACGCCAGCCTGACGGTAACGCACTTGGCCACAGGCGACAATGAGTTGACCGCGGTCTTTAGCGGCGACGAGGGCTACTATAGCAGCACCTCCGATGCAATCACGGTCAACGAGGTTCAGACCAGCATATCGGCGCCGGCGTTGATGAATCCGACCTATGGGGACAGTACGTTCCTCGCCGCCCAAGTGACGTCCTCTTCGGGCACGTTCGACGGCGGTGGCACGGTGGAATTCTTTGACGGTACCACGCTGTTGGCGTCGGCGCAGCCGGGCACCGACGGCGTTGCCTTCGCGCCTTTCTACGACGATTTGTCAGTCGGCGACCACACGCTGACGGCAGTCTACAGCGGCGACGGCAACTATCCGGGCTCCACGTCGCCGGCTTACGTCCAGGAGATCGACCCGTGTCATACCGTGGTATGCTCGTGCAGTTTTGACAGCAACCAGTGGGCGTTGAACTCGGTTCTAGCGGCCACCAGCGGGCCCCCCGAATACAACTGGTATCCTCCGAGCGGCGGTTCCGTCGACTTCTACGACGAGACAACCCAAACCGACTTGGTGGGCCAGACTGTCGTACATGGCTCCTTGGTCTCACTTTACACCACGCCGGCGAGCCTCCACGGGGGCACGCACGTGATCGACGTGACCTACTCGGGTTCCCCCGATGGCGACTTCGCGGGATGTACGGGCTCGTTTGACCTGTGGGTCCCCCCGTCCGCGACCAACACGATCCTCACGTCGTCCTGCACTTCGCAGGTCTGCGGCCAGCCGGTAACGCTTACCGCCACGGTCTTCAATGTGTACCCAGTGTGCCCTATCGCCGCAAGTGGAGGCACGGTCGAGTTCTTCAACGGCAACCAGGGGCTCGGCAGCGCGGCCGTCGAAGGCAACACGGCCAGCCTGACGGTGACCGATCTGCCCGTTGGCGAAAACGACATTGTGGCCTGCTACTCTGGAGATTCGATGTTCACGGCCAGCCAGTCGGAGCCGATGAGTCAGGAGGTCGATCTCAGGCCGCTGTATTGGGACCCAAGCCAAAGCGGCGGACAGGACCTGGGTGGATGCGGCACGTGGGTGGCCGGCAGCAGCGATGCCTGCTGGTACGACCCGATAGCGCAAAGCGACGTGGCCTGGATCGATGGCAGCCGCGCGGTCTTTTCCGGCTGCGGGGGCACGGTCAACATATCCGGCTCGGTGGTCCCCGCCGCGATTGAGTTCGACTCGGGCTATACGCTTAGTCCCGCCGACAGCAGCGGCGTTCTCGCGGTCCCTGCCAGCGGGGTGACCATTGACGCAGAAACGGGAACCACGACGATTATCGCGCCGTTTTCCGGTGGCGGCACCGTGAAGGTCATCGGCGGCATGACCCTCAGCAGCGACAACAGCGGCTTCACCGGCACGGTGATCGTGCAAGCCGGCACGCTGGAAGCCGATTCGCCGGCCGCCCTGGGCGGCGACGGCAACTTGCGCAATGTGATCGTGGACACGGGCGCTACGCTCGCGGTCGCCGTCGGCGCCAGCGGCAGTTACTGGAACTCCTCCACCGACGACATCGCCGCACTGCTGGGCAGCGCCACCTTTGCCAACGGCGCGTGGCTGGGCATCGACACGACATACGCCGCGGGCGGGTTCAGCTACGCGGGCACGATCGCCAACACCTCGCGCGGCGCGTTGGGCCTGGTCGTGCTCGGAGATAATACTCTCACCCTCTCCGGCGCCGACAGTTATACGGGCGGGACGAAGATCGACAGTGGTATGCTGCAGTTTGCGGCCGCACCGCTGCCTGGCAGCGGAATCATCACCATCCAGAGCGGCGGCGCTTTGGAGGCCGACGGCGCTTACTCGAACGCGTATGACTGGCTGCAAAGCGGCTGGATCGACCCCGGCTCTACCGGCACGCTGGCCCTGGCGGCCGACGAAGGCGCGATCGATCTGAGCGGCTACCCGACGTTAAGCCTGGGGGCCGCGACCGACGTCATCTATACGGGAACGATCACCCCCTACAACGATATCATCTATCGGCTGGGCGGCGGGCCGGGGACGTTGACGGTCGCTTCCACTGTGAACGACTACCATGGCAACGTGTGCAGCATCGTGGTCGGCGGAAACGTAGTGCTGGACGGCGACAGTACCTCCGGCGGCACCGACCTCGAAAACGGCATGCTCCAACTTGGGGCGGGCGGTACTTTGGGGACCGGCCCGCTCACGGTCAACGGCGGGACGTTAAACCTCAACGGCAACTCGATCACTGTCCCGTCTCTCGCCGGAAACGGCGGTACGATCACCGGAAACTCCCTCGCATCGGGCGAGGGAACGACCACCTTGACCGTCGATCAATCGACAACCACCACGTTCAAGGGCGTGTTGGCCGACGGCGCGAACGGGCAGGAACTTGCCTTGAACATGACGGGCGTGGGCTCGCTTGCGCTGGCCGGCGCCGACACCTTCAGCGGTACGACGCACGCCGGCAACTCGGCCGGCGTCAGCGGCGCGATCGTCATCGCTAACCCCTTGGCCCTGCAGAACAGCACGCTGGTCGACAGCAACGACAACACCCCTATCGACCCCGACAACGGCTTCGTCTTCGCCAGCGACGTGACCACCGCCACCATCGCCGGCCTGTCCGGCGGCGAGTCCTTCTCGCTCGAAAATGCCGACGGCGTCGGCATCAACCTGATCGTCGGCAACAACGGCCAGTCCACCACGTTCAAGGGCTGCCTGTGGGGCACCGGCAGCTTGACCAAAGTCGGCAGCGGAACCTTTACGCTCGCCCTTCCCATCGAATGCCCCGTCCCCGACACCTACAGCAGCGGCACCACGCTTGACGGCGGCATGCTGGTACTGGACTACACCACCGCCCTGGGCGCCGGCCCGCTGACGGTCAACGGCGGCACGCTCAACCTCAACGGCAACTCGATCACCGTCCCCGGCCTCGCCGGCACAGGCGGCACGATCACCGACGACTCCTCCACGTCGGGCACGACGACATTGTACGTGCATCAGTCGGGAACGTCCGCGTTCGCCGGCGTGTTGGCAAGCGGCACGAACCGCAACCTCGTTTTGAACGTGTCCGGTACCGGCACGCTGCAACTTCAAGGCGACAACTCGCTCTATCAGGTCGACGCCAACGGCGCAACCGTAGACGTCTCCGGCAGCCTCGGCGCGGGGTGCCAGCCGCCCGGCACCAGCGGCGGCGGACACGTCTTCCAGCCGCCGACCGGCGCGCTGCTGTCGTTCGGGGGCGGTTTGACCCTCGGTAGTTGTTCTTACGGCGTCAACGGCTTTGCCGGCGGCATGGACTCGGCGGGCGACAACGGCCTGGCCGAAGTAAGCGGCACCGTGGACGGCGCCCCGGCGGGCTCCATCGTCGACCTCGAGGTCAAGTGGGGCGACGGCCAATCCGATTCCTTTAACGTCGTCGACTCGGATCCCTTCACCCTCAAGCACAATTACGAGCACGTCGACGCCCAAGAGCAAATCTTCTCGATAGGCGTTGTTGCCACCGCCGGCGACGACCAGACCACTTCCGCGACCCTCAGCGCCACGATCGTCGACAGCGGGCCGGGAGCCAATTATGGCGGCGTTGACGATGGTTCCGTATACCAGATCACGGCGTTCCCCAACGAACCGATGCAAAATGCCGTGATCGGGTCTGCGTGGACGGGCTCGAACACCACGCAGGCTTGCGGCGCCGGCGACTCGTTCGATTGGTCGCCGGCGTCGCAGAGCGAATCTGTAACCGAGGCCGATGATTACTTGACGGACGAAAACGGAGTGGGGTGGCCCATGGGCTGGTGTATCGACGATAACCCATGGGCGCCGGTCCTGCCGCAGACGCCCCCGCTCCCGCCGCCCCTGCCGTATCCGCCGGGCTACGTTCCTGCCCCGCCGCCGCCCCCGCCGGTCCCGCCGGCCCCGCCGCTGTCCGGCGTCCCGGGACAGTTCTATCCCGACACGCCGACGCTGAGCATTACCGAGACCGACCCGGGCAAGACGGTGCTCGAGGGCACGCCGGCACATTTCGAAGTCACCGTCTCCGGCTCGATGCCCAACCTGGACCCTCCCCATTCGGCTCCCAACGTGACCTGCTTCTACGAGACGGAAGACGGCTCGGGCGCCTCCGTGGCCGACTATGCTTCCACCGACGGCCCGGAATTGCTCACGTTGCACTTTGATCCGGCCATCGGCGATTACACGGGCAAGATAACCGTATTCACCACCGCGAAGGCGACCGACCTGTCGGACAAGACATTCAGCGTCGTCATCAGCGATCCCTATGACCCCGACTCCGTCTACGGCGGGGAATCGCTGGGAAACAGCTCGGCGACGGCCACCATCGTTCACCCCCTGTCGACCGACGCCGACAACAACAGCGTCACGGCCACGCCCAACGGCAACGTCGCGGAAGCCCTGTTCAAGGACGCCAGTCCGGGCAAGATCGTCGCCGTGCAGAAGTTCACCGACGGCAATTCATCCGGCGTCGCGGACCCGAACACTCGCTTCGTGCCCATCGTGATCACGCTTCCCGGCGGCTGCTCCGGCGTCCTGACGTACTCAATTGGCTTGCAGCTTTGGACCGGCGACACTCCTCCTGATAACAGCATGGTGTCCAGCGGCGTCACGGTGGGCGCGTCGACGACCTTCTACGTCGAGGCCCTCAGGGCCGGGCAGTTCACGGTCGATCTCCGATCGCAAGGTTACGATCCCACGGGCCCCTATTACCTCTCCGACGAGGCGATGTTCACCGCCGTCGGCGACCAGGCGCCTACCTGCGACTGCTGTTCCTCCGGCGCGACGCCAGGGGCAACCTGGTCATGGATCAATCCTCGCCCGACGGGACGGCCAGCGTGATCAGCACCGCGCTGAATGAAAAGGACCGTGCGGTCGAGGTGACGTACAGCGGCGGCGGCGATCCCGGCGCCTGGGATGCGGAACCCGCCAGCAGCCAGGGTACCTCGGTCGGCGACCAGCCCTTCCTGGTCTTCGCCGGCAACGCCGTCCTGGATGTCCAGGGCAACGGCGTGCAGATCTGGGACTACGCGATCTCGGGCGGCACGAACCCGAGCGATCCGATCGACGTCGCGAAGGATCTCCCCTGGCTGGCGCCGATGATTTTGATTGTGACGGCAGCGACGACGAGGACTTCGACGCGGACGTCGAGGGAACGCTGAAGCAGCAGGGCGGTCCGACCTTCGTCGAAACCGACACCGACGGCACGCAGTGGACCTTCGACGGCACGACCGGGCAACTGGAGTCCGAGACCCCGCCCGGCGGCGCGGGAACCGAGATCTACACGCCCGACCCCACGACCGGCCGACTCGAGTACACGACCACCGAGACCGGCGCGGGCGGCGACGTGCAGGAGGCGACTTACTCCTACGACCCGGTCAGCGGCGTGCTGACCGGCATGAGCGTCGCACTGGAACCCTCCGGCGCGCCGGTCAGCTCCGCCACGTACAGCTACTACGGCGGCGATGTCCCTTACGATCCTAGCGGCAGTCCCGGCCAACTTGAGATGGTGACCACCAGCGCCGGCGCCGGCGCCGTGGACACCACGTACTACCGCTATTACACCGGCAGCAACACGGCCGGCGATCTCAACGCGCCCGGCGAAATCGGCCGCTTGGAGTTCGTTTTCAATACGGCCTCGTTGCAGCGCATGACGGCCGCCGGCATCGACTACTTAACTGAACCCGACAACGTGGTCGCCCCCTACGCCGACCAGGACTTCCAGTATGACGCCGACGGGCAGGTGCTCTCCGACACTGCGCAGGGAAGCGGCGCCGTGACCTACACGAACACCCCGAGCGGACTGCCCGACGGCATGAACACCTGGTCCAACAAGCAGGTCGAGACGCAGACCGTCAACGGCGCGACGATTACGACCACGACCTTCACCAACTACGCGGGCGACGCGTTGCTTACCGACACGTGGAACGGCCTTTCCGGTCCGGCGCGCACTCGATTACTTACAACGTGTACGACAACGACGGCAACGTCATCGAAAGCGCGCAGCCCTCGGCCGTGACCGGGTACACGTTTACCAACTCGGGCACCGGCCTCGACGTGACGCTCAACGACACCGGCCTGATTGACGTCAGCGCGTATTATGCCTCGACCACGGCCACCACGACCACGGCGGGCGGCGTGGCGGGCTACCTCCAGGCAAGCGGCGTGCAGGAGGGCAGCAGCGGCAAGCCCGACTGGCAAAGCTCCGTCGATTACATCGCCGCGACCGGCAGCGGCGCCGACGCGACAACCATCTACGAGACCTGCGACTCGACCCAATACCAGGACGACTGCTCCTACTGGACCCCGCCCACCCCGGCGTCGACCGCCTCCCTTGCGGGCGCTAACACCACCATCGACCACTACCAGTTCAACCTTAGCGGTCCCGTGCCGGCGATCGTCAGCCAGACGACGGTCCTTTCCGTCGTGGGCAACGGCCAGAACGGCACTCCGGCTCAGCACGGCTCAGGCACGGCCACCGCCAGCACCGACGTTTACAACAGCTTGGGCCAGCTTGTCTGGTCCAAGGACGCCGACGGCTCGATCAGCTATACCGCCTACGACCCGGCCACCGGCGCGGTCGTCGAACAGATCCAGGACGCCAACGTCAACAGCGATAACAGCGCGCAGTACCCGGCAGCCGATTGGGCGTTGCTTCCGTCCACGTGGCAGACCACCGGCGCCGCGGCCAAGAATCGGACAAGCACCTATCTCGTCGACTCCCAGGGCCGGACGGTCGAGGAGACCGACCCGGACGGCAACGTCACCTGGACCGTCTACAACGACTTCGTGCAGAACGTGAGCGACGGCGGCGGCACGGCCACGATCTTGAGCCAGACCCGGACCTATCCCGGCTGGCACGAGGTCAGTCCGGGGAACTATCAAACCACCGGTCCGGTCCAGGTCTCCCAAGAGGTCGTCGCCGAGGACGGCACCGACTACACCGACTCGCTCAGCTACAGTTGGACCGGCGCGCTGCCGACAAAGATCGTGGACGGCCTCACCGCTCCCAAGGGCCAGGAGGATTTTACGACCAGCGCCGCCGTCATCCAGTCGCTCAGCCGTTCGATCACCAACGCCCAGGGCCAGGTCGTCAGTTCGCTTCAGTACACGAGCATGCCCGGCACGGGCTATTGGGAATCGACGGCGGCCTTCGGCACGAAAGGCCAGAACTACCTCGAAACGGACACCATCTACGACCCCCTGGGCCGCACCGAGGCCACCATCGATCCCACGGGGACCATCGATTCCAGCGTGTACGACGGTCAGGGACGAGTGACGGACCAGTGGAAGGGCACCAACGACAGCGGCGCCACCGAGAGTCTACCCGACGGAAGCGGACAAGCGGGGACCATTGGCGGCGGAACCTCTTGGGTAGCGGGCAGCGCCCCCGGCGGAAATTCCTGCTTGGAGTTCGAAGGCACGGGATATGTCACCGTTCCTCGTCAGGACACGGAGAATCCCGCTGGCGGCCTGACCCTCTCTGTCTGGGTCAATCCCAGCCAACTGCCTGATCCCGGCAGCACGTGTACGCTGCTGGATACGCACGATCCGGCTGGGTCGTCCGGAGCATCAGCCGACGGCGGCTACAGCCTCGTCCTTAACAGCGACGGCACGCTCACCTGGGAGATGAATGGCCTGGGCTCCGTCAGCAGCGAGACGTCGGCCTCGGTCGGCACAGGCGGCTGGTACTTCATCTGCGCCGAATACGATCCGGCCGCCCGCCAGTTGCTGCTCAGCCTCGGCCAACAGGGCGGCACCCTCAGCACGTTTAGCGCGGCGGTCTCCGGGACGCCGGCATGGAACCCGAACGATACCGACAACGACCTTGTCCTGGGCAACTCCGCGAACTTCGACGCCGGGCTGGTGGGCAGCTTGTCAGACGTGCGGCTCTATGGCCAGGCGATTTCCTCCACCCAAATTGCCAATCTATATTCCGGCGCAGAACCGACCGGTGTCACGTGGCCCGTTGCCGAATGGCGATTGAACGAGGGTGATGGTGAATCGGTTGCCGGCAACTACGGCAACAATATGCTCAGGACGTTGCATAGCGTCTACGACCCGGATGGGAATCTCATCGAGTCCGAGACCTACGTCGATCCAACGGGCAGTGCCCCACCCCGGACAACCTACTACCAGTTCGATTGGCAGGACCGTCAAATCGGCACGCTGGCCGCCGACGGCGTGGCCACGATCGACACGCTTGACAACCAGGGCGAGACGACCGAGGAGCAGACGTTTGCTGACGCCATTTACAACACAAGCACGGACCAAATCGTCTATGCCTCGACCGATCTCCGCGCCCAGTCCGTCAGCGAGTACGACAGCAACGGCCGGGTCTACGAGTCCCGCACGTATTACGTGGATCCGAGTTCCGGGGCGGTGGGTGATTACCTGCCCACCGACACCTGGTACGATGCGAACGGCAACGTGCTGGCGACGCGGACCGGCGGCGGCCCGATCGAGAAATCGCTTTACAACGGGGCCGGCGAAGTGGTCGAGACCTTCACCTGCGCCGACTCCACGCCCACCGCGGACCTGAGTTACGCCCAGGCAACGACCCTGCAAAGCACCGACACGGTGGTCGAGCAGGAGCAGACCTGGTACGACGCCGACGGCAACACGATCGCCACGGCCGACTACCAGCGCTTGCCGGGCGACACCACGACCACCGGAGCCCTGACGGCGGCCAATTCCTACGTCACCGCCACGGTCTCTTTCTATGACCTCGCCGGCCGCGACATCGAGGACGTCAACTACGGTCGCGAGGACATCGGCCTGGCTGCTGGTCAGACGAATTACTTCTTTGACTCTAGCGGGAACCTGATAGCCGCCAGCGACGGCAATCCGGCGGTGGTCGAAGCCGCTCCGCCCGCGCCGAACTCGTCGGACGATTACATCGTCAGCCAGACGGTCTACGACGACACCTCCCCGACCGGCCCGATCGTGGAAACGATCGACAACGTCGGCGTCATCACCGAGACGCAGTCCGACCTGATGGGCCGCACGGTCCGCACGATCCAGAACTACGACGGCCTTCCCTACGGCGCCACTGGCAGTGGCTTCACTTCCAGCGGGTACGTTCTGGCAAGCGACATGGCCCAAGACGTGACGACCGACTACCAATACGACGCCGCCGGAAGGCTGGTCGCGCAGACCGCTTACGACGCCAACGGCAGCACGGTGGTTCCGGAAGCGACCAGGTACCTGTACACGTCGCCCATCGACGGTTCGCTGCGAACGGTCGAGGTCGATCCCAATTCCACCGATGAACTTTCGCCGGACGCCAACGGCGATTGGACCATTACCACCGGCACGGACCACACGACGACCACCTACGACCTTGCCGGCGAAACGCTCACCAGCACCGACCAGCGGGGGGTGACGCACGCGTACAAGTACAACAGCGACGGCCAGCAGACCTCCGACAGCGTGACCAGCTTCGGCACCATCCCCACCGCCGCGCAGGCGGTGGCCGCGATCGTCACGGCCTACAACGACGTGGGCGCGTGCAAACGGTCACCAGCTACAACACGGCCGACGCTTCCGATTGGCTTCCGGCCAACGTCGTCAACCAGGACCAATATGCCTATGACGGGTGGGGTAATGAAACCACCGAGTGGCAGGCGCTCACCGGCGCGGTGGACACCGGCAGCACGCCCAGTGTACAATACGCTTATGCTGACGGCGCGAACGGCACGGGCGTGGCGGCGGCCTACGTCCGCCTGACCGACATAATTTATCCCAACGGCCGCGACGTTTCCTACGGCTACGGCGCCACCGGTGCGGTGGACGACATCATGTCTCGCTTGGCAACGATCAGCGAAAGCAACGGAACGGTAGACGCGGCCTACACGTACCTTGGGTCGGGCACGATCGCCAGCGAGAATTACGAGCAGCCGCAGATCGCGCTGGACTATTCGGGCAGCAATTTCGCCGCCCTGGACCGCTTCGGCAACGTCTTGAATCAGTTCTGGGCGTCCTACGGCAGCGCCTCCGGGAACGCGGGCACGCTCGACGGCTACACTTACACTTACGACCGTGCCGGGAACCGCACCAGCAGCGCGAACGCCACGGACGCCGCGCTGAGCGAGATGTACGGGTACGACGGCCTCGATCGGTTCGTCTCGATGTCGCGCGGGACCATCAGTAACGGCGCGATCGCCGATCCGACCGACACCCAGACCTGGACGCTTGACAGCCTGGGCAACTTCATCCAGTCCAGCGACAACACCGCCATTCAGACCCGTACTGTCAACCCGGCCAACGAGATTCAGACGATCAGCGGCGGAACGGCGACGCCGGCCTACGACTTGGCCGGCAACATGACCACGACGCCGGACCCACAACCGGGTGCTGAGAGCCCTGGGTTGACGTGCGTCTATGACGCCTGGAACCGCCTGGTGCAGGTCAGCAACGGCAGCACGATTTTGGCCCAATATCAATACGACGGAGCCGGCCGCCGGATCGGGGAGTTTACGGATTTCACCGGCAGCGTGGCGGGGACGGCAACGTACTCCTACTACTCCGGTCAGAATGCCATCGAGACCCGTACCGGCCCGGCAACCTCCAGCCCCGAGTCGTTGAGTGTTCAATACCAGTACGTCTTTTCGGCGATGGGCGCGAAGACTCCGCTGTTGCGTGACAGCACTTTCGACACCTACGGAAATCCGACCGAAGCGGGTCGCCTCTATTATCTGACCGACGCGAATACGAACGTGACGGCGGTCGTGGGCTTGTCAGGTAGCACGTGGCAGGTGGAGGAGCGGTACGCCTACGACCCGTACGGTGCCGTGACGATGTACGACGGCACCATCAGCACGAGCGGCCACTGGGTCGATCCACACACGAGTTCGAGCGTTGGCAACACGACGCTCTACGCCAGCATGATCCTCGACCCGGTGACCGGGCTCTACTACGACGAGGCGAGGTGGTATAGCACGGCGGTCAGCACGTTCATCAGCAGGGACCCGGCGCAGGCGGATGAGAATCTTTACCGCTATTGCGGGAACGAGCCGGTAATCTGCGTTGATCCGAGTGGGCTTTGGAAGATCGACAGAGCCAACGGACAAACGGCAGTGGCGACATCGGAAAAAGGCGACACAATCGGGACGCTTGCGAGCAAGATCGGGCTCTATGTGTGTAAGTTTCCCCAATGGCTTACGCTGCCTAAGTGGACCAGTTTCGTCTCCCCTCGCATGCGTGCGAGCAGGGGTTTCGTTGAGAACTATTACCTCCAGTTGGCCAACGCCAAACTCTGTCCCGGCCAGAAGTTTGAGATACCCAACCGAATTATGTGTTTGTGGTACGGCGACGTTGGAGGGACTGGTCAGGCTTCGGCCTTTGACCCATATGTACAGGGGTTCAAGACGCTCGGCTTTGACGTTCGATACCTTCTACGACCGTGATGCGCAGTCCGTACTCGATGCTGCTCAGGCAAGGACCAAGGAAAAATTCCTTCAGGGGATATTCGTTGTCGGGCACGGTTCGCCAACTGGATTTGGAACAGGAGGTGGGTGGTTCGACAGCAATGTAAAGGAGGTGTGGATAAATTACGCCGATCTTGACTCCAAGCTCGCGTACAAGCTTGGAGTGGTTATTCTCTGGGTATGTTACGGCGGAGGCAGTGGCGGTCAGAGCCTTTCATCCGACTCTGGGGAGTGCGTGTTCAATGGCGTTGATCGCACGCTGTATCCGTTCTACGACTATACCTCGCTCTCCACACTCTTTGCGAATGGTAAGCAGGGAACCAAAGTGCCGTAAATGGAATCGAGTCCGCACCTTGCACATGGTCACGCTAGCGCCGGGAGGCCGGACTGAAATGCGCCAATACAGAACCGTTGGCCGGTGTATTGTCCTTGGATTTGGCGTGATTGCGTTGGCGTTTGCGTGCTGCTGGATTTTCCGGCTAAGGAATGAACTCGACGCTATTTGGGGTCCCTCACCATTGATGGCTAAAGCGGAGAAATGCGTAGAGCGAGGGGATTTCGACAGCGCGCTGAAGTTTGCCAACCGAGCGGTCCGGTGCCGCGCCGACTTCGGAAAGACATATGACGTTCGCGCGAAGGTGCTTGAGGCACGAGGCGAGTTTCGTGAGTCGATTCAGGATTATACAAAGGTCGTTTCCCTTGGATACTATCTCGCCCTTGCAGATCGAGGCCGGGTCCATGAGAAGATGGGTGAGCTTGAGAAGGCGGCAACAGACTATTGCGAGGCTCTTCGGAGTGATCGCACCGAGTCTCGCCGTTCCTCCGTTGTGCGCGACGTTGCCTTGCATCGCGTGATGGGACCGGGCGAGTACGAGATCGACCGACACACGGATCCTGTAGGTTCACTTTTGAAGTTCTTCAATGAGGCACTAGAGCGAGAACCCGATAACCGGGATTTACGGGAATGTCGCGAACTGATTCTGCTGTCCCGGTCCATCGATGGTTGCCAACCGGGACGGCGAGCAGAAAAGCCCCTTGAGGGCTCGCCTTAGCGCGGTGTAAATCAGTAAATCAGGGTGAGAGAAAGCGCCGGTCAAAGCCGGTAAGGAGTAGCGGATGAAAGAACCCGGGGGAGCGGGTAGAGTCGAGAGGTGGCGCGGTGGTTTAGGCTTCGACATATTCTGTTTCGGGGTTTCCCCCGTTGTGTCTCATTAGTCGCATGCCATGCTCCGTTTCCACCTCCCGCTCATCGAACCGGACAGGCAGATTTCCAGCATCCGGCTCTCGGACAAGGGTCATGGTTTCGCCCACGAGTGACGACGCGGGAAACAGGTCAACCGGGAGCGGGGTCACCGGGAGCGGGGTCAGACCGGAACTTACCACTTTCAAAGTAGTAAGTTCCGGTCTGACCCGAATGGCACTGTCGTGAGCGTAACATCTTTCGTGGCAAGGGGAAAGGGACGGGGGCCGTGATGGGCGGTCGGCGAGCGTTGCGCCGTGCGCGAAAGCATCGGACGGCGCTAGGCGGCAAGGGGGAATCGACGGGCCCGGGGACTCGCACGCTTGGGGTCGGCGCAGCGTGAGCGGCGGCCTGTGTACCACGTTTCACAGACTAATGGTATGTGGGCATGAGTGGAGCCTGTGAGTTCACCTCCTTCGCAGAAAATCAGAGCAAGCCAGGAAGGCGCCAGTTAACAGCGTGTCCCGCCCGCGCCGATCAGTTTCGCCCGCGCTTCCTCGCGCGGTTGGGTCAGCAACTTGTGTGGCTTGGGACGACGCTTGATCGCCCGCGGCTCGACACGGTTCGGACGGTGCCCTACCAGGGACCAAGTGATGCCAAGGTGCTGCGTTTTGGCGTGCAAGGACAACGTGGATTCATCGGCCACAGTGGCCAGGGCCCACGCGCCGGTGACGGCTGCCAGCGCGCTGGCGAAGCTCAATTCCCGCGGCAACGTCTCGTGATGGATCGCCGCCTGGGCCATCACCTTGCGGATCAGATTGTAGGCCAGCCAATGGATCCAGATCTCGCGGCGGATTGTCTCCGGCGTCTTCCCGCGAAGATCGTCCAGGCGCAGGCTGGTCTTGATGTTCCTCAGATCGAGTTCCACGTGCCAGCGCAGACGAAACAACTTGGCGATCTCCTCCCGCGGATAACGCTCCGCATCGGTCAGCGTGGTGACGACGATCAGCTCTTGCACGCGGAAGCCCTTCACGTCCACGTGGACTTTCAACTCGCGTACAGTCAACGTCTCGGGGATCGTGGCGTAGGTTTCCTCGTCCATCCACTCCGGTCGCTTGGGACGCTCCCAGAGCGCCACGTGATCGCCTTCGCCCAAGCGCTCCCCGCGGCGGAAGTCGGTCCGCCGAGCCTGGTGTTGACGTGTTACCACATCCACGCCCCGGGCCAGCAACAACGCCAGCATGAAGTAGGAAGAGTAAGCGCAGTCGCCCAAGAACACATCGCCGGGCTGGAAACGGTCCAGCAACCCGCGCAGCAGGGCGGTCTCGCCGGTCTCCTTGCCCTTGTACGGTCCGATCGCCAGCCCGCACAAGGCGGCCGTGGCCAAGGAGATCAACGCGACCATCCGCAAAATAGGGAACCCCAGGCCAGGCTTTTGCCCGCGTTGCTGGGGCCAGACTTCCCGGTTGGCGTCCGTGTCGGGGGCCAGCGCTGTTGTGCCATCGCCCATCTTTACGTGTCGGCCCAGCCAGAGCCAGTCGGCGGGCACGCGCGACTCCAACCCATCGCCCACCGTGTAGACCAATCGGCGGAGTACAGGTTCCAGCAGCTTCGCTCGGGCCCGGCAGTAGGCTCCGGTGTCGGGCGAAGGAGGCTCGCGGCCCAGGGCTACGCATAACGCCGTGATGCGTGCCACGGCCATCACGCAGGACCGGGCCTTCTCCGCATGCATCACTTGTGCCAGCCATCCCCACAAGGTGAGCGCAGGGGTGTAGATGTCGTCTTTGTCTTCACCGAAGCAGGCATCCTCCGCAACAAACGCGGCATGAATCTCCTCTTCCGTAAGGACATCGCGAAAGGGCAGGTCGTTGGCCTGCAAGAAAGCGTTCTGGACAAGAGAAAAGCTCTTGGCACCGACGCGCGGAGAAGTGTAGCATGAAAACATAGAGACCTTCCTTGATCCTTGGTGAGTGCGTCGCCGAACAAGGAAGGTCTCGTTAATTGCGGAAAGATAGGACAAGGAAGGTCCACGCCGCAATAGCAAAATCTTGCCAAACGCCGCCTCGTCTGTCAAGAACGACCGGGCAGCGTCAACGGAGAAAGTCTGCGCACGGGACGTCACCCTCTCCGGAAACGCGCCGACCTACGCAACCGCAAGCTGCCGCTGGCCTTACGAAAACTGCTCGCCTATGACAGTGCCATTCCGGTCTGACCCCGCTTCTGCTCGGCCTACAACGACGTGGGGCGCGTCGAGACGGTCACCAGCTACAATACGGACGACGCTTCCGGTTGGCTTCCGGCCAACGTCTTGAACCAGGACCAATATGCATACAACGGGTGGGGAAACGAAACCTGCGAGTGGCAGGCACTGACGGGCGCGGTGGACACCGGCAGCACGCCCAGTGTACAATACACCTATCAGGACGGGGCGGTGGGCGGGGTCGCAAGCTACGTGCGTCTCACGGACATGATCTACCCCAGCGGCCGCGACGTCTCCTGCGGTTACGGCAACGCGGCAACGCTGCCCGGCATGGTGGATGAAGTCATGTCTCGCTTGGCCACGATCAGCGATTCCAGCGGCACGCTCGCCGCCTTCACGTACCTGGGCGCGGGGACCGTCGCCAGCGAGTCCTATCCCCAGCCGGGAGTCAGCCTCGATTACTCGGCCGACGATTTTGCCGCCCTCGACCGTTTCGGTCGCGTCGCCGACCAGAGTTGGAGCCAGTACGGCCAGAGCATGCCGCTGGACGGCTACCAATATACTTACGACCGCGCGGGCAACCGCACGATCAAGGAAAACCTGGCCGACGCCGCCTTGAGCGAGACGTACGGGTACAACGCCTTGAACGAATTGACCTCGATGTCGCGAGGGGCCCTGAGCGGAAGCACGATCCCGGCCCCGACCGACACCCAGACGTGGACGCTCGACGCCCTGGGCAACTTCATGCAGTCCAGCGACAATGCCGCGACCCAGTACCGCACGGCCGACGCGGCCAACGAGATCCAATCGATCAGCGGCGGAACGGCGACGCCGGCCTACGACTTGGCCGGCAACATGACCACGACGCCGGACCCGCAGCCGGGCGCTGAGAGCACCGGGTTGACGTGCGTCTATGACGCCTGGAACCGTCTGGTAGAGGTCAGCAACGGCAGCACGATTTTGGCCCAATATCAGGTACGACGCGTTGGGGCGTCGGGTGGAAAGCGCGGTAACCGCGGCCGGCGGCGGTCCCAGCCAGATCGATTACTACCTCGACAGCAGCGCGCAGATCGTGGAGGAGCGCCACGAGGCGTTGCAAGGTGGCAATTCGACGATCACCACCCCGGTGAGCGGTAGCTGGGCAGGCGCGCAATGCACGGCCGTTCAGTCCGACGGCAAGATCGTGGCCGCCGGGTCCGCGCTGGTCCGCTACAATCCGGACGGCTCGTTGGACGCGACGTTCGGCAACGAGGGGATCGCGCCGGCGGCTGTCGCCGCCTAGGCGATGGCCATCCAGGCCGACGGCAAGATCGTGGTCGTCGGCTCCGCGTGGGGCAATGAGATCGTCGTGGCGCGGTACAATGCGGACGGCTCGTTGGACACGAGCTTCGGCGTCGGCGGAACGGCGATCGCCGACTTCGGCGGCTGGAACTACGCCTTTTCGGTCGCGATCGACGGCGAGGGCCGGATCGTCGTGGCGGGCGAGGCCGACGAGTCGAGTTTCGCCTTGCTCCGCTTCAACGCGGACGGCTCGCTGGACACCACCTTCGGCGCGGCCGGCGTGCTCGTCACGACGTTTCCCGTCGACGGCGATAGCTTGGCCTATTCCGTGAAGATCGACGCCGACGACCGGATCCTGGTCACCGGCTCCGTTGCGGCGGACGGCCAGAACGACATCCTCATGGCCCGCTACCTGTCGAACGGTTCCCTCGATCCGAGCTTCGGCGCCGGCGGCGAGGTCGTGACTTCGATCGTGGGGGGCGCCCTTTCCTTCTCGGCGGCTATTGATTCGCAGGGCCGGATCGTCGTGGCGGGGCTGACGTGCCTGGGCAGCAGTTGGACCTACGTCGTGGTCCGTTACACGCCGGATGGCCAGATCGACCCGGGCTTCGACGACGGCAGCCCGGTGATCGGCAGCGTCGTCTGCGTTTCCGAAAGCGGCTGCTCCTTGGTCATCGACGCCGACGACCGGATCGTGGTCGCCAGTTGCGTGTTGGACGACATCGTTTTGGTGCGCTACGATACGGACGGATCGCTCGACAGCGGCTTCGGCGCGGACGGTCTGGTGAGCACCGACGTGGTTGCTCCAGGCGGCGACGGACAGTGCGTGGCGCTGCAGTCCGACGGCAAGCTGGTGGTTGCCGGGGGCGACGGCAGCGGCGATTTCGCCCTGGCCCGCTACAACGCCGACGGGACGGCCGACGCCAGCCTGTACCAGAGCGTGACCACGACCTACCAGAAGGAAGCTGCCTCGCGAACATCGCAAAACAAGTCGACGCGCGGGATCGAATTGTTGGCAACGCAATGAACGCGAAGTTCCAGATTGTCGTGTACACAAACGGAGTTAGCAACGAGAATCTCCAAACAGCGGCTGGGGGTTTACTCTGGTCAGACGATCCGGAAGCATTCTATAACAAGGTTAATGTTGGATCAACTAATCTGGGATGCTCCTATGCAGCGGATTTGGTCTTTTATTCCGGGATTTTTGGCGATAACAAAGGTGTTTGGGGCACTGGCGACGCGACGCGAACGCTTTCAAAGAACGATTTCGTCCCTGGCGACCGGGGCATCTTCAACAACGCGGCCAAAGGGAACTGGGACAAGCTTCACGAGGCAGAAAACGTAATCCGCGTGGGTGAGGACAAGTATTGGGGGCTCGGAGGTGGGGCCCAGACAATGGCGGACTGGTCTACTACAATCAGCGGATGGACAGATTCTTCCGGGAATCACGGCAAACTCGAAGTCTACGAAACGGTCTGGTTTCCGAATGCCGGTCTTGAAAATAAATGATTGACGCTATATGGGGATGCAACGAATCGTACGCTCCGCGCCAACCTGTGGTATTGTCCGCGTTAGCCATGTCGTGCGCGATATATATTTACGCCTCGGAAAATTAGGGTAGTATGATAAACACGGCACGTCACGCCCTTCCGGCATTCGTTTGGCGATCGTTAATAGCGGTCGTTTCCCTCGTCTGGGTGGTGCTATGTATCTGGCTTTTCGTTACCGCCGGCGCGAGGCAACAAAGGCGAATAGTTGAGGCCATTAAAAGGGCGGGTGGGGAAGCGAGATACGACTTCGAATCCAGCAAGGTCGGGCCGCCGCCACCGTCGCTCCTTACGTGTATGGTGTTTGGGGTCGATTTCTGCGCGAATGTTGATGTCGTGGTATTTCCCAAGGGCACCGCCACCGACGCCGCCTTGCAACCGGTTCGCGGTTTGAGGCACCTCAAACTGCTGTATGTCGGCGACAGCCCGATTTCCGACGCAGGCATGGAACATATCGCCTGCCTCAAGACGCTGACTATCCTAGATCTCTCCGGTACCCGCGTTACCGACGCGGGCATGAAATCGCTCAGGGGCCTAGCGCATCTTCAGCTCCTGCAACTCGACCGGACGAGCGTCACTGACGTCGGTTTGGAGGAACTCCAAGGACTGAGCGAACTAAACGAGTTGACCGTCCGCGGCGCCAAGGTGACGGAAGCTGGATTAGCGCCACCTTCGATGTCTTCCCAAATTGGAGCGTTTGACCGTAGCGGTCGGTCATAGCGGGGGACTGGATGGGAGTCAACTCAAGCACGCATTGCCACACTGCACAATTTTCGGTATAGACGAAAAGGGGCATACGAAGCGGCTAGGCGAAGATTAGGAAAAGGAAGGAAAACGGGACATCGGGGGCATAAGGGCGGACATAAGACATAGGGGTCGGGAGTCGTTTCTCGATCGAATCGCAAGAACAACGACTCCCGACCCGTTATTCCCCTCCAGAGAGATCGGTAATACAATGGCCGCCGAAAACTGGACGTGCCGTGAGAAATCATTACGAGAGAGGCGTTCATGGAATCCACCGGAATGATCGGCGACCAGACGGTCGCCCTGCGGGAAGTTCCTGATTCTCGGAGAAGACAAAGCGGACCAAGGCATGACCAGGATGCATGGCCGTCGCTTGAGCAGCTTCTTAGCCTTTCGAGCGAGGAGTTGCGCCGAACCGACCCATTGGTGATGAACCTGGTCGTTGCCAAGGGGATCTCTCTCTTCGCCGAAATGGACATCGGGCACTACGTTTGCCTGGCCGACCAGTGGGCAAGTGACATCCGGCACCGCCTGCCGCGCGCGGAGGCGCACTTCCAGCGAAGTCCGCAGAATTGGAAGAACGACATTCGTTTCTTTCGGCTGGGCATCGTCTGTTGGTACGTGGACGAGGTCCTGGGAATCACCTACCCCGACGAACTCGCAAACGCGGAAGGGCGGCTGTATGTCGATCCCATGGACATCTTTCTCAACGGGCTGATGGACCGGCGCCGGGGCAGTTGCGCGAGCATGCCCGCCCTGCACGTCGCGATCGGCTGGCGGCTCGGCTGGCCCGTAAGCCTGGCGTGTGCGAACAACCATCTATTCTGCCGGTACGACGACGGCGAAGTGGCGCACAACATCGAGGCGACGGCATTCGGCCGCGGCGGGTTCCGGTCCCATCCCGACGAGTACTATCGGCAGCAATATCGCATCCCGGAGATTGCGGTTTCCTGCGGTTCGGACCTGCGCGCCGTGACCGCGCGCGAAATGCTGGGGCTGTTCGTCGCCATTCGCGCGATGCACTTTGCCAGCGTGCGCCAGATGCGCGAAGCGGAAATCGGCTTGCTCTTGGCGAGATATCTGTTCCCGCGCAATCGACTTCTGTACGGTTCGCAGATGGAGGCGAGCATCCAATGCGGCGTGCGGTTGTTCGATCGGGGCGAAAGCGGTCACCCCGCTAACGTCGGTCGAAACTTGCGGGAATACTCGCTCGCCACCAACTGTGAAAATACCTGCACCATCGTTACTATGGAGACGGAACATGCAAACGACCATGATGCCCTATGGAACGAGCGAATCGCAATGTGCCGGTAACGATCCGGGTTATCCGGACGACACGGCGATATTTCTCAAGCGATTCGCGCCGCGAGGCCGCGACCCGGCGCAGGCGGATGAGAACCTTTACCGCTACTGCGGCGACGAGCCGACGGATGAGACGGACCCGAGCGGGCTCATCAAGTGGGACTCCGCAAGAGCAAATGCACTCGGGCAGTGGCAGGTACAGACCGATGCAGGCAATTGGATCGACGTTACTCTTGACCCCGACGGTTATAATTGCCACTCTTTCACATTCGGTGGCGACAAAGCTCGGGCCGGCAAGTTCTGGATCAGCCCGAGTGTGGTTCCGACTATTCTCAAAGACGACGGATGGAAACGCATTCCCAGCTTCGCAGCGGGAGGGGGCGACATTATCGTCTGGTACAACTGGCGGACCGGCGTGGCAGATCACTCAGGTAAGCTCGATAGTCTAGCACTACTTCCCTTCGAGACGGAAATTGACCCCAATCGCACCATCGTTACGGCAAAGCACGGCGCTGCCAGCCTCGTGACGGACACGTTGCAGGCCGAGCAGGACGAATACGGCGGATTTTACTCGTGTTATACAAAGGGGCCCAAGGAGGGCGGGACTTTTGGCTGTCTTGGCGTTAACGAGCGCGGCAAGGATCAGAAGGCCCCGGAGCTGCGTAGGCCGCGCGAGGAATAATTTCCGAGAGTAGAATAAGTCCACATCGTAGGCGCGTCGATGGTCGCGTCTGGGCGCTTACGCCAGCAAGCAATCGTCACGGCTCACGCGGTTTTTTTTATTTAATTTGGAGCGGTATTAAAATCATGCAGCCAAACGCTAACGTGCTTACCACACTCGCCGTAATTTCCGGGATCGTGCTTGCGCCGGTTCGGACGTGTGCGCAAGTTTCAAGCGAGCTGAGCGAACGACGAAGTCGTTTGGCAGCCGTAAAGCCGGGCACAACAACTCAACAAGTTCTCCGGGATCTTGGGAAACCCGATGAAATACGACCAGTCGGAGCTAGTGGCTTGCTTGATGGAATTCGTATATCGCGGTCCGCGCCCGGTTCCGACGGACAGGAAGCTGAGGTGGAAAGGTGGGTGTACGGAGCACTTGGCAAGGGCATGTTTGGAGCAACGGGTTACCTCAGCGTAAGCCGCGGCGGTGTCGTGGTGGGCGCGACAACGGCAGACAGCTTCTGCTGCCCTGGGGCAGTGGTTCCTAAACTCATTCATTCCAGTTCTGATGCGGCAGTTGAGTCGCCTGGGTCGCTCGTTTGTCGGATAATGGCCATCGAGCGGGTCCGTGCAACTGGGTATACGCCGGACAGACTTAGGCTAACAGTCGAAATTGCCAACAACGGCCCGAAACAGTTCCTCATCAAGCATCCAGCGGCAACGGAAATCCGTCGGTTGCTAATAATTGAGGTCTGTGACGCTATCGGCGTGCTTCTATATCGCGACGACTTGGCTCGCTACTCTTCCTATGACCCGCACGGTGCGTCGCGCACCTTATCAGTTGCTTCTGGAGGCAAGCAGTCCGAAACGTTTTGTGTGTCGATCGTATCGGGGTTCGGCCGATTGCCTTCCGGAGCCTATTTCCTACGCGTTTATTTTCCGCTAAGTAATGGGAATTATTATCCATCAAACCGGGTTCGCTTTGAAGTTAGCGAAGACCGAACGAAATGAACGGACGGTGGGTCGGTCCAGCGCCCCTCGATAACCGATGAGGTGGAGTAGAGAATACCCTGGAAGCGGATAGATTTGACGGCGGATCGCACAACGATGATGGAGCCGTCTCCTCGCCCCTCGATTCCCGCGCCAGCCGGTTCCCCCAAGGCCACGGCGGTTGAAATCGCGGGGCGTGAGGATGGCGAAGCGCATCGCCGGGAAGCACACGTTATATTCGCATGATCGACAGAGATAAAGCATCGCACATCGCGCCGAGCGGAGAAAAGACGACCGATCTCGCCCTGGAAGCAGGCGGGGACCCGCCGCAGGAGACCGTCAACTTGGATGCATCTCCCCTCACCCCCTGCCCCTCTCCCGAGTACGAGAGAGGGGAGCCATCGCCGGTCCCAGCCCGGTCGAGCCTCGTAGGCGCGGCGGTATCGCTGGCTGCCTCGCTGGCGCGCTTTGCCGCCTCCGGCTTCAAAACGGTCGACGAACCGTTACACCAGCTTCGCATGAGCCATTGCAGCCGGTGCGAGTATCGGCGCGACTCGCAATGCGCGCTCTGCCGCTGCTTCATCGCCAAGAAGGCCTGGCTGCCCCACGAAGACTGCCCCATCGGGAGGTGGACAAGCTGAAATCCGAAACTCGAAATCCGAATTCCGAAACAAATTCCGAAATCGGAAACAAAGAGGAAATTCAAAAACAGAAGAACCCGTAACTGTTCGGCCGTCTGAAGTAATGAACCGCGGATTACGCAGATAGCGCGGATAAAACGATGAGCATACTACCATTGGAGTTTCATCCCAAACATCCGCGTTCTCAGCGAAATCCGCGGTTTACTTCATTCCAGTGACGAGTTACAAAAATCCAAAAGCATTTCGGCCGTTCGAGCTCTATGGTTTAGGTCTGTTTCAAATCTCGCGCTTCGGATTTCGCATTCTCCTCGGCCAGCCCTAACTCGCTCCGCACCGCCGAGCCGAGCTGCTTCGACAAGGCGAGCAGCCGCTCGGCGAAGGGGTCGGTCAGGCGGGCAAGCTGCGGCTTGGCTTGCCCTGCCAGGTAATCCTCCATCTGCTTGAGCATCGGGCGGAAAGCCTCCGCCACCCGCAACGACTGTGCAAGGCCCAGTTCCTCGAGTTGCACCAGCAGCGACTTCAGCACGTTCACCACGTGCAGCACCGAATAGCGCTGGGTGGAAAGGTTCTCCAGCAGGCCCGGAAAGGCGGCCAGGCTCGTGGTCTGCATCACGGAGACCGTGGAAAGGCCCCGCAAGAACTCCAAGTTCGAGCCGAGCTTGACGTACTGATAGGGGGTGGCTTGCGGCATAGCTGCTCCGTCATGGCTTCCACCGACGCGGCGTCGGCGGGCAGCCGGGAAAAGGCGAAAATGTCTTGTAGCAAGGAAGGTGACTATCCGCCAGGCAGGCTGGCGGCGTTGTCAATCCGATGATAGCAGTCATTGACTTTCAGCGGAAGGGTGGTACTCTGGGCGCATGGCAGGAACCTCGTTCGACGACGCCCTGGCGCTGCACCAAAGCGGGCGGATCGCCGCGGCTGAAGCGATCTACCGCCTCGTCCTCCAGCAACAGCCCGATCACCCCGGCGCACTGCACCTGCTGGGCGTGATACGACAGCAACAGGGAGATTTCGCGGCCGCGCTGGAGTTGATCGGCCGGGCTATTTCCGTCAATCCCCGCAAGGCCGTCTATCACAACAATTACGGCGCGGCCTTTCAGTCGCTGGGGCGCCATGAAGAGGCGGCGGAGTGCTTTCAACGAGCCCTGGCCATCGCGCCAAAGTACGCCGACGCCCTGTCCAACCTGGGCATGGCCCGTGCCTCGCTGGGCGAGGACGCGGCGGCAGTGGCCAGCTTTCGCGCGGCACTGGCTGTGCAGCCGGGACACGCCGACGCGATGCGGCAATTGGCCTCCTTGGTTCAGCACCTGGGCCTCGGCGACGAGGCGGTTCGCCTCTACGAGGAAACACTAACTCACTGTTCGGCCGCGGCACTGGCAGCGCCCTTTCGCAAGTTGCGGGTGTTCGCCGACAACATGGGGACGAGCACATCGCGCCAATCCGCATCCACGGGACCAGCTTCGTTCGGCCCGGAACCGGTCCCCGTTTTGTCAGGTACTACAGGTAAATCGACGGCGAACGGCGCCGCCTCCCGCGACGAGGGCGAAACAATCCGGTATGACGGCCGGAACCCGTGTTTCGAGGTAACGCGCGACGAAACAGGCGGGAAATATGACTGCCATATCCATCGCGCCCGGCGTGATGAAATACGCCACGCGGAGCGTGATGCATACGGTCAAGATCCTCCGGTCACCAGCCGGGCGGCCGGGACCGCCGTACCACTGATTTCCGTGATTATGCCTGTGTTCAACGGCGCAGCCACGGTCGAGCGGGCCCTGCGGTCGCTACTGGCGCAGACGTTTCGCGATTGGGAAGCGGTGGCGGTCGACGACGCCTCGCAGGACGGGACCTGGGAGCTGCTGCAAGCGGCGGCCGAGGACTCTCGGATTCGGACTGTCCGGCTTGCCGAGAACAGCGGCCCCAGCGCGGCGCGGAACGCGGCGCTGCGGCTGGCAGGCGGAGAGTTCATCGCCTACCTGGACGCCGACGACGAGTACTATCCGGACTACCTGGCGCGGATTGCGGCGGCCAGGGAGAAGGGCGACGTGCTCATGTTCGGTTTCGACGTGGTCTACGAGGACGGCGCGCCGCGAGGCCGCGCGCAGGACTGGGACTCGCGGCATGTCCGCCGCACCCTTTTTTGTTTCAACCCGGTAGTTCCGCTGGCGGCGGCCCATCGTCGCAGCCTGGTGGACAGGGTGGGCGGGTTCCATGGGTTGATCTCGCAGCAGGAAGACTGGGACCTATGGAAGCGGATGGCCCGCGCAGGCGCGAAGTTCGCTTTCCTGCCCGGCAAGAGCGGCGTGTACCACGTTCGGCCCGGCACGCTCAGCCACGTTCGTCGCCTCACGGCCCGGCAGCGAGCGACGATCATGGCCAATTGGGCCGCGGGACGGCCGATTTTTCAGGAGCGGGAGCCGGAAAGCTCAAA
The DNA here is from genome assembly GCA_963779975.1 of uncultured Planctomycetia bacterium. Classification (GTDB taxonomy): domain Bacteria; phylum Planctomycetota; class Planctomycetia; order Pirellulales; family Thermoguttaceae; genus JANXQG01. Next base: position 93,527 of record CAWAAL010000012.1, read on the forward strand.
CGTCGAATTGCAGGGAAGCCCTCACCCTACCCCTCTCCCGGAGGGCGCGGGGGCTACTCGCCCTCACCCTAACCCTTCGCCGGCGGGAGAGGGGACCATTTGCCCTAACCCTCTTCGGGCCGCCTCCTTGGCGGGTCGTGGCGGGGGGACCAGGAAGATCGCGTTCGTCGCGCCCCATTGCCTGATCGATTTCACCAGCGAGGCCGCGACGGGTGTGCTGGACGGCTTGCAACTGCTGGGCGGGGCGGGTTTCGAGTGCCAGGCGTTTTGCGGCACGTTGCCGAACCACGACGGGCAAGAGGTTACGGTCGAGGAAATGCTCGCGCGGCGAAAATCGCCGCATTCGGTTCGCGGCGTGCGGATCGGCCCGTTCGACGGCCGGATGATTTTCACGGCGCACGGCGGCATGCCGATCACGTTGTTCCAGCCAGTCTCGCCGCGTGGCACCTGGCGAGACGAAGAGGAAGTCGCCGCCTTCCTCACAGCCTGCGAACTCTTTTTGAAGAAGCAACCGCCGGACGCGGCGTGGACCTACGGCGATGATCCGGTGTCGTGCGAGGTAATCAAGCTGCTGAAGCGGTTGGACATTCCGGTTGTTTTCTCCGTGCCTGATCTCGCGCACCGCAATACGAGGATGTTCCTGCCGATGGATTACGTGGTTGTGCCTTCGGAATTTGCGCGGCGGCACTATTGGGAGGCGCTCGGGCTGGCCTGCGAAGTGTTGCCGCCAGTGGTCGTGGATTGGACGCGGGTGGAGGTGGAAGAGAAGGCGGAAGGAGGAAGGCGGAAGGCGGAAGGGGGGATCGAAAACCGTGACACAACAAGCCCTCACCCTAACCCGCTCCGGGGTACCCGCGTAGCGAGTCGTGGAGAGGGGACCACGCGCCCTCACCCTGGCTCTCTCCCGGCGCGCGATAGGAACGATTTGCCCTCACCCCCTGCCTCTTTCCCGAGTACGGGCGAGGAGAGCTTTGTGACGTTCGTCAATCCGCAAGCGACGAAGGGGCTTTATGTCTTTGTCCGGATCGCCGAGCAATTGGCCGCCCGCCGGCCGGACATCCCGCTGCTGGTTATGGCCGGCCGCAGCCGCACCGGTTGGCAGCAGGAGACGGGCATCGACCTCTCCCGGCTGCCGAACCTGACCACACAGCCGAGCGTACCCGACCCACGCGAGTTCTACGCGGCAACCAGGTTGCTCTTGATGCCCTCGTTGTGGAACGAATCGTTCGGGCTGGTGGCGGCCGAGGCGATGCTCAACGGCATTCCCGTGCTGGCCAGCAACCGCGGGGCGTTGCCGGAGACGATCGGCGACGCCGGCCTCCTCTTCGACATCCCGGCCCGTTACACGCCGGAGACTCGCGACCTGCCGACAGCCGAGGAAGTGGCCCCTTGGGTCGAGGCGATCATCCGCTTGTGGGACGACGCGGGCGAGTATGAGCATTGGAGCCGTGCCGCCCGCGAACGTGCCCGGCAATGGCATCCGGATCGATTAGCGCCAATTTACCGAGAGTTCTTCGGCAGCATTACCCATCAACCCGGCCCGCCGTTGGCGCCGCAACCGGTAGCTTGGCAGGCAACGCCGGAGGCGATGAGCGTGTCGGCCGTCGTGATCGCGAAACGTGGCGGAAATTCCGACACGAGCTTGCCGAGCTAACGGCCTGGGATCTCACCCGATAGACGCACGCCACCAACGTGATTTGCAAATAAGTGTTCCCGCGACAGCGATAATCGCTGGCGGGAACGCGGTGATCGACGACAACGGCCAGAGACGGCGGCGGCAAGGTCGAGTTGAAAGTCTTTGACGCCAAGGACGTCCCCTTCCAGCGAGGCCGCCTATCTCGATTTCCGCACACGGGGCAACATGGCCAACTTCTGGCCGCAATCCAGGAGCTAAAGCGCACGCCCGGCTAAAGCCGTAACGGCGGCTTGCCCACGGCCCACATCCAGCCGGTCTGCGTCACCACGTACAACGTGCCGTTGGCCGCGACAGGCGAGGAATAAAGCGGCGAGCCTAATTTGACCTGGCCGAGAACTTGCTCCTGCTTGCCCGCCGCCAAGATTGCCAGGCCTTTGGCGGTGGGCATGAAAACCTTGCCGTCGGCGACCAGCGTGGAGCCCCAGACCGGGCCATCGGCTGCGTGGACCCAGTAGCGCTCTCCGCTTTCGGCGTCGACGCAATGCAAGTGCCCGGCGACGTCGCAGACGTAAAGCAGGCCGCCGGCAATGGAAACCGTGGAGAGCGTGCGGTCCAGGCCCTGATAGGTCCAGATCTTGCCCGTGTGCGTGATGTCGCCGCTCTGCGCGGCATCGATGCATTGCAACGCGCCCCGCCCGCGGCCGTGCTCCGGATCGCGGCCGATGGCTACGTAAACGCGATTCTTGAAGAAGACGGGCGTGCCCACGATCTCGCTCATGCCCACGAACAAGCCGTCATTCTTCGTGTTCTTGCCGTTGGTTCTCCGCTTGTCGCCGGTCGCGTAATGCGTGATCCAATCCAGGCCGCCAAAATTCTTGTACTCCGCCGGATTGCAGTCAAAGGACCAGGCGACTTGGAGCTTGAGCAGCTTCGCGCCGCGCGGCGCAGCGGATCCTGCAGGACCTCGAAGGCATAGCAGCGGCCGTCGCCGCCGCCGAAGAACACCAACTTCCGACCGTTGACTTCCCCCAGCGACAGCGAAGACCACTGGCCATGCAACATGCGGGCCGCGATCGGCAGATCGTCCGTCGCCACCAGGCGTCCGGAGTTCTTGTCCAGGACGATGACGTTAGGCGCGTTGGGGGCCGGGAACTTGCGGAATTTCTCCCGGTAGGGATCTCCCATGCGGTCGATGCCGTTCGACGTGTGCACGTAGAGCAAATCGCCGTCGAGGATCGGCGAGCCGTTGGCGGCGTCGCTGGGAAAGACGCCCAAACGGCTCCACATATCGTATTTCCAAACTATCTTCGCCGTGCGGCGGCCGGCATTTCCGGCGACATCCAGGCAAAGCACCTTGAAATCGTGGGTTACGAAATAGACCCGCTCGCCGTCGACCAGAGGTGAGGAGCAGACGCCCAACATCCGAGGGTAGATGGCGATGCCGATTTCCCAACCGTCGATCCTGTTGGGGAGGACTTTTGCCGGCGCCTCCCATTGCCAGAGGATCTCGCCCGTTTGTTCTTTCAGACAGAGCAACACGCCGGAATCCCCGCGAAGGCCGCCGACGAAGACCCGCCCGCCGGCGATGACGGGCGTGGAGTAGATGGCATCGCACAGCTTGCGGCCCCACTTCACATTCTTGGCCGTGGCCAGATCGACCTTGCGCATCCGCGAATTCTTTTCGCCCGGAACGAACGAGTCCGGCAGATCTTCCTCGGCAGAAACCATGTTCTTGCCGCTGGTCCCGCACCATTGTGGCCAGTCGGCGGCCGGCGAAAGCGGCGCGATGAGCAGGAGCGAAAAAGTGGCGCTAACCGCAATGCAAGGGGAGACAGGACCGCGCAAAACGGTGCGGTTATTTGTCATTGCTGACTGACACGACTCCAATCCCGATCCGCTGGCCCTTGTTTACCAGTGTATCTTCGATCGGGTGGCGTTGCCAGACGGGCGAAGAAGTGTCGGGCGAAGAAATATCGGCAGACCGGACGACGCGTGCGTTTGCAATTGGCTCTCACGGGCGATCTCCTGGATATCGGTAAGAAGACGGCGGAAAGAAGATTGCCGCCAAGAGATAATGCCAGGATCGTGCGCGGACTTTATCGCACCAAAGCCCCAGAACCCCTCGCGGAAGATGACCGATGGCACGGCCGAGACTGGGGCGGGCGGCGGGGGCGATGAGCCCAGGGGTCACCTTTCCTGCGCAAACCGGCTCTAATCACCCCGATTCTCTATGAGAGAAACGCACTGGATTCGATTCCAAGCCGACATTCCGCATTTTCGGGCCGGGATTCGTGGACCGCCTCGGCTTCTGCGATTACAATGTTTATCTTCCCCCCACTCGATCCCGCCCCGCGAGATTCCCCATGCGCCAAAAGAAGACGTCCCACGGCACTCGTCGTCAGTTTCTGAAAACCACCGGTCAGGTCGCCGCAGCCACGGCGTTGGCAGGCACGGTGGTTCCGCGCGTCCACGCCGCCGAAAACAATACCATTTGCGTGGCGCTGATCGGTTGCGGCGGACGAGGTACCGGGGCCGCCGCCAACGCCTTGAACGTCAAACAAGCCCCCGTGAAGCTGATCGCCATGGCCGACGCGTTCCAGGATCGGCTCGATCGCAGTTACACGTCGCTCAAGAAGCAGTTTGGCGATCGGGTGGACGTGCCCGAGGATCGCCGGTTCGCCGGCTTCGACGCCTACCAGAAGGCGATGGACTGCTTGAAGCCGGGCGACGTGGCGGCGTTTGCCACGCCGCTGGCGTTCCGTTGGGTGCATTTCGCCTACGCGATCAAGAAGGGACTGAACGTCTTCATGGAGAAGCCGTTGACGGCCGACGGCCCGACTTCCCGCCGTATGTTGCAGTTGGCCGAGGAGTCGGAGAAGAAGGGCCTCAAAGTGGGCGTGGGTCTGAATTCCCATCACGCCCGTAGCCTCCAGCAGGTGGCCGAGCGGATCCACGGCGGAGAGATTGGCGACATCATCCTCATGCGCGGCTATCGCATGCACGGTTCCGGCGTCGGCTATCCGCCCAAGCCGGCGACGATGAGCGAGGTGGAATTCCAGATTCGCCGCTTCCACGGTTTCCTCTGGGCCAGCGGGGGCATCTACAGCGATTTCTACATCCACATCATCGACCATTGCTGCTGGATGAAAAACGCATGGCCCGTCAGCGCCCTTGGCGTGGGCGGCCGCCACTATCGCGGCAAGTGCGTTGACCAGAACTTCGACTCCTACGCCGTGGAATACACCTTTGCCGACGGCGCCAAGCTGATCATGGACGGCCGCTCGATGCCCGGCACCGAGAGCAAGTACCACAGTTCGCGCAAGGCACGAAGGGCTACGCGGTCCTCTCCAAGAGCGGCGATTGCGGGGCGCAATCCAGCACCTACAAGGGCCAGCTCCCGGAGAAATCCAACATGATCTGGGAGTCGCGGATCGAACGCGGCGATCAGAATTCCCACCAGAACGAGTGGGACGACCTGATCGACGCCATCCGCAGCGACAAGCCCTTCAACGAAGCGAAGAACGGTATCAACGCCAGCCTGGTGACCTCGATGGGCCGCATGGCGGCGCATGTCGGCCGCACCGTCACGTTCGATGAAATGCTCAACAGCGACCATGAGTACGCGCCGAACATCGACAAGCTCACGCTCGACGGGCCGGCGCCGCTGGTGCCCGACGCCAAGGGCCTGTACCCCGTCCCCCAGCCGGGCATGGTCGCGAAACGAGAGTATTAGAACGCGTATTGCGGAGGCAGGGCTTCTGAAGGTAATCGGCCGCCAGGGGCGCGCTCAGCTTGGACGGGCTGCGGCGATAGGGGGCTTCGATCCTGGCACGCTCGGAGGCGAAGCCCCGTTCTTGCAACAAGGCCGGCCACGGGATGATGTCCATGGCGACCGGGGGCGGTCCGCTGGGCGGCGTGTTGCTTGGCGTCGCATTTTCCGCGGCCGCAGTCCGACGCTGCTGGGCCCGCTGTTGCAATTCATTTCTTCACCTCCGATCTATTATAACATGCCGTCAGCCTGGGAGTGGTTGAGGCGGCGGCTGGATGAACAATTCCTTGCCCTTCTGATGGGGATCGCTCAAAAGGAAGACATCGCCGTCGTTGCTCCTTTTGGCAGCCAGCACTTTTTTGCCTACTCTACGTTCGGGGACGCGGAGTCCGGCAAGCTGCCTCCAGGCGTCGGCAGCATGATCTCCGTGACGTGGAAGAAGGCCCTTGAAGCAATACGCCGTCATCAGCTCTCGTCAACCGGCAAGGCGATGGCTGCGATGCTTGATGACGGCGAAAGGACGTTGCCTGGACAATTGATTTGGGACACGAGTTCCCGGATCTCTACTTCGATAGCCAATTAGGGATTCATCTTGAGTGCCGCGTTGATGGCCGCTGCAATTCGCTCGTACTCCCGCTCCTCGCCGTTAGAGTAATTCAGCAAGGGGAACAATCCCGCCAATCCCAGAGACAGAGGGAAATGCGTGATGATGAGTCGCTCGTTGTCGGATCGTTTGATTCTCACGGCCTTTCCTTCCTACCGTGGCCTGGGGCCGTGGTGGCCAAACAAGCGTTCCCTCGGCACGGGGCCGAGGGGGACGGGTCGCGTGGTGGTCCGCGGCCGCAGTGGCCAAACATGCGTTCCCTTGGCACGGGGCCGAGGGGACGGGCCGCGTGGTGGTGCGGGCGGGGGGCGGGGAAAACAGAGTACAGAGTACACGGTACCGAGTGTTCAGTCGCAGGAACGAGCAAGGGTGTTCCAAATGCGCACGGGCGGCATTCTGCGGCCCTTTTCGCTTCCCCCGTTTCTCGAAATCCGGGTTTCTTGCCAGTTGCTCTAACATGGCGGGAGGCAACGCTTTGCGACGCGCCCGGGAGGCGCCCGACCCGAATGCGAGCGAGATCAGGTGCCTCAAATCGGCCGCTCAAACGTACTAATATGCAGAAATCGAAAATGGAAAAGAAGATAAGAGAGAAGAGTGATTGCGTTTTTATTTCAATATATGTATACAACTATGGTTATTTCGGAACTCGGAGGAAAGGCCGCGAAAACGTGCGCAAGACTTCGTTTCGGGCAAATCGGGCAAGAATCCCCCCAGTGGTGTCGTGCGGGCGGGGAGCAAGAGCGCGGAGGGAGAATATGCCGACCAGTTCGGACCACACCGTGGCGGACCGCGCGGAAGGCCGTCACGCGGGTCAATCGCCTGACGGCAAGGCACTCGCGAAGATCCTGCCCGACCAGGGAGAAGGACGATGTGGTTTTCATCGGAGGGGTGTATTTGCAGCAATGTTCATTTTGGACCGCACAGTCAGAAGGGGGGTAAGAACCTCGCGTTTTCGGCCGAAAATCGTGATTTCCAAGTACGACGCCCGCGGCAGGACGAAAAACGAACCAGCACGTTGTGGACCGCGAGAATCGTGCATATTGGTTCTGTGGTAATCTGTGCGCAGTCCAACGGAGGGGAGGCTGATCCGCGTGGTGAGTTTAGGAATTTGTCCGGAATAACATCCCGATTTCGTTGTAGGGCGGACTAAAGTCCGTCCTACAAGTTATTCTTAGCCATTTCCTTGCCGAGGCTTGTCCGTATATCAATTAAATTTCGTTCTATACAATAACGTCTTCGGTGTTCGCGGCGGCTGTCGGCCTGGCCCTGCGAATCGAGGCTGACGTTCCGTCTCCATCAGGTTTCCAACATGAGCCACGCGAAACAAGACCGCAACCTGCTGTTCGGCATCCTGGCGTTGCAGATGGATTTCATCAGCCGCGACGCCCTGGTGGCGGCGATGAATGCCTGGGTCCTGGCCAAGGACAAATCGCTGGGCGAGATCCTCCGGCAGCAAGGCGTCTTGCCGCAGGCCCGCTGCGAGTTGTTAGAGGCCCTGGTTCAAGAACACCTCAAGCAGCACGGTAATGATCCCCAGCAGAGCCTGGCGGCGGTGAGTTCAATCGGCTCCGTCGAGGAAGACCTCAAACAACTGGGCGATGGCGACGTCAACGCCACGCTGGCCTTCGTGGGCACGGCCCGGCCGGAGCGGTCGCTGGGCGAGCAGACGACCACGGTCGGCAGTTCCACCTCGTCCGGCACGCGGTTCCGCATCCTCCGCCCGCATGCCGAAGGCGGGTTGGGAAAGGTCTCGGTGGCCCGCGACGAAGAACTCAGCCGCGAGGTGGCGCTCAAGGAGATCAAGGCCCGGCATGCCGACAACCCGGACAGCCGGGCCCGCTTCCTGTTGGAAGCCGAGATCACCGGCGGGCTGGAGCACCCGGGCATCGTGCCGGTCTACGGCCTGGGCCAATATGCCGACGGCCGGCCCTTTTACGCCATGCGCTTCATCCGCGGCGACAGCCTCCAGGAGGCGGTCGACCGCTATCACCGTCCCGCGGCGGCAAAGTCGCCCCCGGGCGAACGAGCGGTGGAACTTCGCAAGCTCCTCGGGCGTTTCCTCGACGTCTGCAACGCGATCGCCTACGCCCACAGCCGGGGCGTCTTGCACCGCGACCTGAAGCCGGGCAACATCATGCTCGGGCAATATGGCGAAACGCTGGTCGTCGACTGGGGACTGGCCAAGCCGGTCGACCGGCCGGAGTTGAAGAGCGAATCGAGCGAAGGCCCGCTCAAACCCTCCTCGGGCAGCGGATCGGCGACGCAGATGGGCTCGGCGATGGGGACGCCGCAGTACATGAGCCCCGAGCAGGCCGCCGGGCGGCTGGACCTGCTCGGCCCGGCCAGCGATGTCTACAGCCTCGGGGCGACTTTGTACTACGTGCTGACCGGGCGGCCGCCGATCGAGGCCGACGACGTCGGCGCGGTCTTGAGGAAGGTGCAGAGCGGCGAGTTCCAGCCGCCGCGGGCGGTGAACCCGGAAATTGCCCGGCCGCTGGACGCGATTTGCCTGAAGGCCATGGCGCTTGCGGCCGCGGACCGCTACGCCTCGCCCAAGGCCCTGGCCGACGACATCGAGCATTGGCTGGCGGACGAGCCGGTGACGGCCTATCGCGAGGGGTGGCCTGCCCGCGTTGCACGGTGGGCGCGGAAGCACAGGACGTTGGTGGTCGGCGCCTTCGGCCTGGCGGTGGCCGCCAGCATCACGTTCGCCGTCAGTACGGTCCTCGTCAAGCGGCAACAGGTCTTGACCGAGGCGGCGCGCGAGCAGTCGGACCAGAGTTTCCAGGTTTCCCGCGACGCCATCAACGAGTTGTGCAACGACGTCGCCAGCGACGTCCTGTTGAGCGTGCCGGGCGTTCAACCGGTGCGCGAAAAGCTCTTGCAAAAGGCCAAGAAATACTACGAGAAGCTCCGCGAACTCAACAGCGACGGCCGGGCCACGGGCCGCGATATTGCCGCCACCAACTATCGCCTGGCAAGAATCTACGAATTGCTCGGCAAGAACGGCGACGCCCGCAGCGCCTATCAAGATGCCCGACAAGGCCAGGAGGCGCTCTATCAAGCATCGCCGAACGACCCGGGCGTGTTGGAAGACTTCGGCGACACGCTCAATGCGCTGGCGGCCTTCGAGCAAAATCAGAAGGGCTTTGCCAAGGCCGGGGAACTCTATGAAAAGGCCATCGAGGTCCGCAAGAAGTTGGCGGATCTCTTGCCCGAGAAAGCCCGGCTGCTGGCCAACACGCTGATGAATCGCGGACTCCTGGGCAAGGACCGGCTGACGACGCTGGCCGCCGAAGGACCGCAGGGGGCGGAACGCACGGAAATCTATCGCGCCGCGCTGCGCGACCTGGACGAGGCCCAACAGACCCGCGTACGGCTCTTGAAGCAATATCCTCACGATTCGGTGTTGCAACGCGACGCCGCGCAAGGCGACTGTAATCTGGCCGGGCTCGAAATGCTGGGCGGATTGGTCGAGCCGGCCACTGCCGAGCAACATTGCAACGAGGCGAGAAAAGACGCGGAAAGCGCGGCTGGAAGGTTCCGTGCGATCCTGGATGCAGGCCCCAGTGCCGGCCAGGAAGCCGTCAATCGCCTCGATCTGCAATGCGACCTGCTGGCCGCGCAACGACTGCTGGCCGACCTCCAGATCTACTGTCATCAGCCGGACGCGGGCCCCGACCTTTACGAAGGAATCGTCAACCAACTCACGACGCTCGCCGCGCAAAACCCCAACGTGCCGAGGTTTCGGGCGGAATTGGCGATCGCTCTGCAGCATCAAGGCAATACTCTCCTGAGTCAGACGGGCGAGAAAGCGGCACGGGAAGCCTTGAAGAGTTACGGCCGCGGCGAAGAGATCTGGCAACAACTTGCCAAGGAGTATCCCGACAAATCCGCCTATCGCGATGCCCTGGCCAAGATCCGGGGCAAGATTCGCGAGGCGGATGGCCGGCGCGACGGCCACAAAGGCCCGCCGGGAAAACCGGCGGGACGGAATGGCGTGATACCACCAGGTTGAGTGGATTTCATCGATTCATTCAAGATATTCGGCACGAACAGTTAAATCCCTATAGTCGCAATAACCGATGCAGGTAGTAGGTAATTCTGCATTTCGTCGGCCAGTATGGCCAGACGAGCATTCATTTACCGACAGGAGGGGGGGGCATGGAAGGGATTATCGCTCGGTGGCGTTGTCGTCGATTCGTGGTGTCGATCCTGATTTTCGGGATCGCACTTGTTCAAGCCGGTCACGTGCGGCCTGCGATTGCGCAGCCGGCCGCCGTTCCCAATGCGAACCCAGCCGCGGGTGCGACTCCGGACGCGGCGGGAAACGTGGTTGCCCAAGGAGAAGGCCAGCCCAGCCCGCCATCGTCTGAGGGTTTGTCCTCCCTGGTCGCCGATTCGCCGAACATGTTCGGCGACTTTTTCACGGCCCGTGGTGTTGTATCCGTAAGCGTCAGCAACAGTTTCCCGGTCACGACCACTACTTCCATTTTCTCGTTGGGATCGCTGTCGCAGGGCAACACGGGAACGATAGGTAGTCGCAGTTACTCGGCGAGTTCCAGTTTACCGCTTGGCGGCGGCTGCGGGCGGTTGGACCTTGAAGAAAACAACAACGCGCTCACCCAGGACAGGGTCTATTTCCTCTTCAACCAGTTCGGGAATGGACTCACGGCGAACGTCTCTCCAACTTTCGGGAGCCCTGAGAACTACGCGGTATCGCCCGACCGGTTCAGCCTGGGCTTCGAGAAGAGATTGATGGACGGTCTCTGGTCGATCGAGATGCGTCTTGCCGGGGCGAGTCAGTTCAGTTTCGATAGTGCGGCGGGCGTGGGAGTGTCGGGAGGGCAATTTGGCGATCTCGGGATTATCGTCAAGAAAATGCTCTATCAGTCGAAAACGCTGGCTCTTTCAGCCGGTCTCGGGCTCGATATTCCGACGGGTAGCAACACCAACGGAGTGTTCAGCGGCAATTCCTTCACGGTGAACAACGAGGCAGTCCATTTGGTTCCGTTCGTGGCAATTCTCGGCGCGCCGAGCCCCGCTTTCTTCTATCAAGGATTCTTGCAATTGGACGTGCCCACCAATAGAGACACAATCGACTCTTCGTTCGGCCAACTAGGCGGCCTCAGTGAACAGCCCCTCTTGCATTTGGATTTGGAGGCAGGCTACTGGCTGCTGCGAAATCGAGACGCGCGGGCACTCACGGGATTAGCGTCCGTCATCGAACTGCACTATACGAGTTTCCTGCAAGAACCACAGTCCGTGGCATACACCTTCAACACCGGCAGCGGCTTGATCGCGTTCACCAACAGCCCCGATCAGATGAATATCGTCGATTTGACTATTGGTTTGCACGCCGAACTGGCCCAACAAACGCTGGTTCGCGTGGGGGCGGCGTTTCCGCTGACGTTGGAAGCGAATCGCACCTTTGACAATGAGCTTCAGGTGCAGGTGGAACGCAGGTTCTGAAGGATCTAGTCGTAGAACGTGCGGAAGAAATGAGCGGAAACCCTGGAAAAACGCGGGACTCGCACCAATTTCTTCCGTACGTTCTTAGGATTTGACTGTAGGGCGGACTTTAGATTAGATGAAGGGGATCGATTTTCGCGGGCGGCTCGCCCTGCTGACCACCGTCGCCCGCATGGTCGCGTGCCTCCTTGGCTGGCTTCTCCGCTTTCGCAGGCGGATTGTCGGCTTTGCCGGCCGGCTGGTCGGCCGCCTTTTCCTCAGGCGGTTTCGTCGAAGTGTAGGCCGGCTTGCTGCGATAGTAGGTTTCGAGAATCAAGCACGCCATGCAAGTATCGAAATGGCGTCCGCCCACAGCGTTGCTGTGGCACGGAGGGAAGCTCCAGCTACCGGTTTCATGTCCGTTGTGCGATTGGGTCTTTATCAGGTAGTCGCGGAGCTTGCGATTCCAGTCGTCCCACAGCGGTCCGCCGTAGTGGTGCAGCAAGAGCGTGCCGTAGTAGTTGTAGTACATATCGTTTTCCGACGGCCCCGCGGCGGCCAGCAACTCGACCCCGTGTTGCAATTGCGGGCGACTCCAACCCGTATAGACGCGGCACAACAGGCCGATGGACGATCGCGCTGGCGTGGCTTCGGCCGCCGAGCGACGATACCCATAGATGGCGCCGTAATCGCCTTCCAGCGAATCGAGCAATGTGGTGACGCCTGTCGACGTTCGCGCCGGGATCGCCAAGCCGACCGCCGTCGCGCTGTGCAAGGCCATGACGTGCCAGCCGGTCACCGAGATGTCGCTGTCCGGGCGACGGGGGTCGTATCGCCAGCCGCCGCCGCGCGGGTCTTGGCCGGCCAGCGCAAACCAAAGGGCCTTCGACGCCGCGACAGGCACCAGCCGATCCAACAACTCCCGCTGTTGCTGCTCCTTTTGCTGCTGGAGGGTTTGACGGCCGGTCTTGGTATTCGCGCTCGGGCGGGCACGGCTGTTCGCCGGCCGTATGCTTTGTTTCCCGGCCGACAGGCGGGAGGGAAACACCGTGCTATGGCCGGACGCTTCGCCGTCAATCCGCAAATCTTCGCACAATGCCATGAGGCCCAAGGCATGCGAATACATCGTGCCGCCCTGCTCCCAAAGAGCGCCGTCCTTGCCGATTCGCGCGATCAAGAATTGCAGGCCGGCCGCGACATTCTGGCGATAGGGACCGATCTGGTGCGTGTTGCCATGATCGATGAAAGGGAGCAGGGCCATGCCCGTTGCACCGTTGACGGCCTTGGCCATCGCCATGCCGGGATTCGCGCAACGGCCTTGGCAGGGACCGAGGCGATGATCGAAGCTCCATCCGCCGACCGGGCACTGATGTTCGGCCAGCCAGGCGAGGGCCAATTCGACCGCTTGTTCGCTCTCGGCCGAGGAACCCGACATATCTTGCGCTTGCAGCCAAGTCGCCCCAGCCCCCGGGTCATCACGCTTCGCCTGTTTCTCGGCGTCCGGTGCCGGTTTCGGCTTGGCGTCTTTCTCGCCATCGGGCTCGGAAACCTCCTGGGAAAAAACGTGCGTAGCGGGCCAGTCAACCAGGGAAACGCCCACGGCGACCATGGCTGCAAGGGCCAGCCGTCCCATCGACGCCCACAAGCCTTCCTCTACCATAGTTGCGTCTCCTCTTTAGCGACTGCCCTTATTATCGCCGATCCGATGTGGCGGGACAAGCAATCCATCGAGCGCAACACAGAACCCTACCGATGGTGGAGCAACTTCTTTCGGGAAAAAGCCCTCCGGATCATTCAAGAGAGGCGGAGAAGTGGTAAAATAGCTGAAAGTGGAGGATCGGCCGTGGATGACGACGAAGTAACACTTTGGCTGGAAAGGCTGGCGACGGGCGACGAGGTTGCCGCCTGCCAGATCTGGAATCGCTATATCCACCAGATGCTCTCGTTCGCTCGGAAGCGACTTGCCGCCGCGAACCAGCGGGTGAACGACGAAGAAGATCTGGCGGTCAGCGCATTCAACAGTTTCTGCCAGCGAATGGAACACGGCCAATTCCCCGACCTCAAGGATCGCGCGTCGCTGTGGAGATTGTTGACGACGATTATCGCTAGGAAAGCGATGGCCGAGATCCGCCGCAATTACAGCGAGAAGCGCGGTGCCGGCAAGGTGCGTGGCGAGTCGGTGTTCTTTCATGTCGATGCTTCCTGCGCCGCAATCGGTCTGGACAATATTGCCGGCGCCGAGCCGACCCCCGAATTTGCCGCGGAAATGATCGAGCAGTGTTCGCGATTGTTAAGCTGCCTGCCCGCCGACTGCCGCCAGATAGCACTTTTCAAGCTCGATGGTTTCAGCAACGACCAGATTGCGGAAAAAATCAATGTGGCTCCGCGAACCATCGAAAGGAAACTGGCTTCCATTCGCCGCGCGTGGCAGGAAGCCGACCTTTTATCCAAGGGAGAATGACTGGTCATCCAAGGGGAAATAGATGGGCCGCAAGCCTGATCGACATTCACCTGTCGGGTAACGACGCCGATTTGCCATATATGCAGTGTGGAAGAGCTGATTGACCTTGTACGTTTTTCGGACGGGTTCCCTAATCGGGTAACACTATGACCAACCAAGCTGAAAATGTCATCGCCCCGAACGAGGAGGCGTCGATCGACGCCTTTGAACGGGCCTGGCAAGATGGGCAAACGCCGCAGATTCGCGATTTTCTTACTCCCACGCTTAGCGGCATGGGAGATGCATCGTTGCCGATGCTCACCCTCTTGGAACTGGTGCTCGTCGACCTGTGGCACCGTTGGCGACGGGCAAGAACCCCTCCCAGCCCCGCGGCACTTGCCGCGGCGCCGGCCGTGATCACCGCGAAGACTCGCGCCGATGGTCTTCCCCTGCGGCCTTTGCTGGAGGATTATGTTCGCGAGTTTCCCGAGCTTGGCTCCGTGCGCGAGTTGCCCCTGGATGCCGTAGCTGAAGAGTACCGGGCCCGCTTGCGCTGGTGTTCGGGCGCAACCGATGCCGAATACATCGCTCGGTTCCCTGCCCATGCCGAGGAACTGCCCGCCCGTTTGGCGGCAGTCCGTGCCGAGGTTTACGGCCGTTCGAGCTCTGCCGATCCCGAGACCATCGAATTCGCGGGGAAGCAGCCCCCGGTCGGAACTTCCGTGGCTCCCGCGTCCTCGGTCGCGTCCTCGGCGCCGCGTGGGCACTATGTACCCGTGGTCGTCGGCAGATACCAGATCATCGGCGCGCTGGATCAAGGCGGCCAAGCCTGCGTTTACCGCGCGGTTCATCCCGAACTGGCCAGGGAGTTGGTCGTTAAACTCGGCCGCAACCCGATCGAGGCCGGGCAAACGGTGCAAGACCGCTTGATCGCCGAAGGCCGCATCCTGGCCGAATTGGACGACCCGGCCATCGCCCGTGTTTTCGATGCGGGCATTCACGAAGGACGGCCTTACGTGGCCATGGAGTACGTCCGCGGACCACACCTCCGGCAATACTTCGAGCAGCATCGGCCCGTTGCTCGACAGTCGGCGGCGATCATCGCCCGCTGTGCTCGAGGGCTCGCCAAGGCACATGCGCGGGGCATCACGCATCAGGATCTCAAGCCGAAGAACATCGTGATCGATGAAACGGGGCAACCGCGGATTCTCGATTTCGGCCTGGCGACTTTTTGCCATGCCTGGCAAGAGAGCGCGGCCGAGTCGGGGACCATCAGCGGTACGCCCGAATACATGCCGCCCGAACAGGCCGCCGGTCAGACGAGTCTCATCGGGCCGCGCAGCGATGTCTTCGCGCTGGGCGGCGTGCTTTACTTTCTTCTGGTTGGGCACGCCCCCTTCCACGACAACGACGTCCTCAATTCGCTCGCTAAGGCGCGGGCCTGCGATTTCGACACGGCGGCGCTCCGCAAGCCGGAGATTCCCGCCGCACTGGCCCGAATCTGTCTCCGCGCAATGCAGGCCGATCCGCAGGCCCGTTACCAGACCGCCGAGGCCATGGCCGACGACCTGGAACGCTTCCTCGCGAGGCCCCGCAGGATTCGACGCGCAGTTCTTGCCGCAGGCGTCGCGGGGCTGCTGCTGGTCGTCGCCGCACTGGCCTGGAGGCTCTTCCCTTCGGGCGGCACGGCAACCAAGGTCGACCCCAGTCAGCTTGCCCGCCAGGTCTTGCATCGACCCTTGGCGGTGGAGTTCGCGGTCGATTTCGAACTGCTCGGACAAGACGGCAATTCCCCGACGGAGGTCAAACTCGTGGATGGCCGGCGGATCGTCTGTCGGGTAACGGCTGACCGCGACTGTCATCTGGTAATATGGCATTTGGATCAACGGGGTAAGGCGACGCAGTTGTTTCCCACCGGCGGCGAAAGCGACGATCGCCTTCGTGCCGGTATCGCGCGGACCATTCCCGGCGATGGAAAGCCCGGCTATACGGCACATCTTTCCGAAGGCGCGGAGTACTTGTACGTCGTGGCATCCACCGCGCCCGGGCGGAATCGGGTCTCACCGCTGGTGGTCACGCGAGGCGTAACGATGGAAAGCGACGCGTCGCCGCTGGTCAGCGAGAAGTTTCTCTCCTTCCGCGTACTGCCGAAGCAATGAGGTTCAAGCAATTGTCGGAGGTCTTGCACATCATGAACGGCCAATCGAAAAATCAAGGCCTGTGGATGCTCCCCTGCCTCGCGGGGCTGGTTGCCGTAGGGCTCTGCGCCAAGCCGTCCGCCTGCCGCGCGGCCGATACGCGCATCGCATCCCGCCGCCACGCGAGGGATAGCGCGGGAAGACGAACCCGCGCCGCTGCTGGCCCACTATCGGGCGGCCTGGGCGGTGATCGTGGGGATCAACTATCGCGACCTGGGCGGCGCCGCCGCGGGAGAAATTCCGCCGCTGGGAACCGCCGAGAACGACGCCCAGGCGATGTACGACGTGCTCACCAAAGACTACGGTTTTCAGCCCGAGCGGGTGCGGCTGCTGCTGGGAAAAGCGGCCACGCGGCAGGCCGTCGAGAATTGCTTCGGCAACAGTTTTCTGGGCGATAACCAGCAGGTGAAGCCCGACGACTGCGTGCTGTTCTACTTCGCCGGCCACGGCAATCGCCGCGAAAAGACGGCGGCCGCCGAGCAGTTCGTGGGCCTGCTCTATCCGGCCGACGTCCGCGTCTTGCCGGGCAAGGGGGCCGATACGATCACCTGCCTCCGCATCGACGATTTGGTTCGCTATCTCCAAGACTACTGCGCCGCCAGGCACAAGCTCGTCCTGTTGGATAGTTGTCATTCCGGCGAGGTCTTCAATTTCAAAGTCAGCCGCGGCACGGGCGTGAATCGCGGATTCAGGCCGCAGTTGTTTGCCCGCCCGACGTTCCAGGCGATCGCCGCCGCACGGGCCAGCCAGGTTGCCGCCGACGGCCAGCGGGGCGGCAAGCACTCGCCGTTCACGTCGATCCTGCTGGAGGCCCTGGAGAAAAGTCCCTTCTCGTCGGAGCGGCGAATTTTCACTGCCAGTGAGTTGTTCGCCTATGTGCCCCATCGCATGGCCGAAATGGAAGGCGCGAACCAGGATCCGCAAGGCGGCTGGCTGAGTGGCGAGGGCGATTTCTATTTCTTTCCCACCGGAGTCGCGGCCAGCGCGGCTGGCGGCGACGGCACGGCCGAAATCGCCCTGGCCGACGGCCCGGCCAGGTCGCAGGAAGTCTCGCTGCCGGCCGGGCCGTTGGCCGATCAATCGCAGCAGAGGCCCTGGCTGCTCAGCTTGGTGATCGGGATGCTCGTGGCGGTCCTTGCCGCCTGTGGCGGGGTGTTCTGGCTCCAGCAGGGCAACCGTCTCCGCGCGCTCGCTTTTCACCTCGCCGGAACGACGACATCGCCCTCGACCAAGCGTGTTCCAGTCGGCTCCGCACTGCCCGATGGATCGAGCCCGCCGACCGTTTTCCTCCGCGTTGTCGGCACTCCCTACGCCTATCAAGCCCCCGTCACCGCCCAAACGGTTACCGTCGGCCGGCAGCGGCGCAAGCCCGGCGCGGCGGCGGGCGAAGGCAACGACCTGGTGATCCGCGTGCCGGACGCCGACGATCAAAGCCTGCACATCAGCCGGCGGCACCTGGAAATTCAACGGACCGGAAACCAGTGGCGCGTCGTCGACTGCAGCCGGGTGGGAACGCAACTCGACGGCGTAACCCTGGTCAAAGACCAGCCCGTTCCCTTGCGTTCCGGGAGTCAACTCGTGTTGGCCGGGGTCATCACCCTGGAATTCCTGGTTCAGGTCGAATCGATGGCGATTGACAGGCAACCCTTGGTCAACTTGGCGCCGAATGCCGCCCGCGGCATGCCCATCGTGATGGAGGCCAGCGTGGGAGACATGATCACGGTGGAACCCGACGATCGCCGGGCGAGCCAGTAATCCCGGCATCGGCTGGGGCTTTGATCAAGTGCGGCCATCTTCTCGGCAGTCACGCAGGCGTTGTAGCAGAGGCAGTTGGTCGAAAGGGCCTTCATCGGGATGCCGTATCCCGGCCTCGACATCTTGCCGGGATTGTGCGTCGGCCAGTCGAGGATGCCACTGGAAC
This sequence comes from uncultured Planctomycetia bacterium, assembly GCA_963779975.1. Lineage (GTDB taxonomy): Bacteria > Planctomycetota > Planctomycetia > Pirellulales > Thermoguttaceae > JANXQG01. Next base: position 111,546 of record CAWAAL010000012.1, read on the forward strand.
CACCGGCATCGGCGTATTCGTCTGGGTATGCAGTCACTCCATCGCTCCAGCCAGGGCCACGAAAGAGATTGTCGGTGGCATCGAACTCGGTCTGCTCGAAATATTCCAGCGAATTCTTCGTCACATCCAGAGCCAAAGCGAGGAAGCACTTGTCACCGGTGTACAAGCAGTGGTACCACGCCCCAGTCACCCAGACGATGGCGTCCCAATACTGCCCACCGATTCGTACCTTGCCACCGGAACGCACGAGAACCGCCAGGAGCGTGTTGCGAGCTACGTCCGGCATGATCAACGAAGCACCATTCCGGGCATTGATCGACGCATCTCTGGTTCAAGGCGTGTTATAGTCCAGGCCAGCAAGGATGACTGGAACAGGCTTCTCCAGCAGTCCGTCCTTGAACGGTCCTACGTTGCCCAGCAGGTCGCCGACGCCGATGCGAAACGCTGCGTTGACATTCCCGTTGTCAGTGTTGAGCGTGGGAATGCTGACCTTGATGGTGGTAGCGTCATCGCCCTTGTCAGGGCCAGCGGAGGACGCAGTCCAGGCAAGGCCGCAGCAGCCGAGCCACAGAAATACGAGAATCACGAGGCAGGAATATCTCATCGTCGTTCCCTTCATTCGGATTCCTCGCACTTCATGCTACACCATACGACTCCACGCTGCTTGAAGTTCCTCGATTCGCTCCAATCCTTGTTCATGGTCCACCGATCTGCCTCCGCATGCAGCAATTCTTGAACTTCTTGCCGCTTCCACACGGACATAGCGCATTCCGGCCCACCTTTGAGGAACTAATCCTCTCCGATGCTCGCTGTCGCCCCACTTGTCTTCCTGTCGGCTCCTGGTACTGAACGTGCGATGAGCGGCCCTGGCTCAGACACGCACGTATAATGGGAGCGGGATCGAAGTAGCCGTCCTCATCGGGTGCCGCCGCCTTTGCCATTTTCTCGATTAATACTCCTCCTATTACCAGTCGCCGTTTGCCGCCGTGCGGCGTCATTCGCCAAGGTCCTTCGTCAGTTCAGCCCGCCGCCGTTCGAGGGCCGCCAAGCGAGTCTCTAATTTCCGCGCTTCCTTCTTGAGGTCGGCCAACTCCTTTTGGAGCTTCTTCTTGTGCAGGTGATCCTGCCCGCTCTTCTCCTTGACCAGAGCCTCAACTTCGTGACGCAGCAGCCGAAACCAGGGATTGCCATGCATGCTGGCTTCCCGGAACTGCAATTTACCTGACATCATGGCGGCATAGATTTCCTGCTGTGTCAGCCCGAACTCCTGCCGAGCGGACTTGTCGCTGAAGGTACGTGTTGTCGATGAAAGGCACGATAACGTTGCGGAAGTGACTTTCCTGCCGAATCCCGGCATTGGTCGGATGATCGGCGTACCAAGGCATTTCCGAAAAAGTCGGCTGGACGCAGATCATTCCGTACTTATTGTGGAGATCGGCCTTCTTGACCTCCAACAGTCCATCGCTCCATTTCACGCCATCGAACGGATCCACGGGCAATACATAAAGAACTGAATGCCTCATAATCCGCGGCCTTGGTTAGCCCGATTAGTTGGAACATCGCCCTGGCATAATCGGGTGATGTCGCTGGGTCTGCGCCATCCTGTATTTGTGGAATATCCTGTCGTGCCCAGGTCGGGTAAAAGACCGTCTTCGCCCCTTGCTGTGAAATCTCCTCCTGAAGAATGCGGGCGTACTTATGCATCGAGTCCCGATTGAGGACCGGGAATAGGCTCTGCTCTTGAAGAACCACCACGTCCCATTTCTTCTCCCGGATCTTCTCAATAGCTTTCTTGTCGTTGGCGTGTTGTGCGAAGGTAAATCCACCAGGGAGGTGATGGTCCGTCTCGATCTTCCGGCCGCCAGCGGTCTCCGCAAGGGCTTCCACCAGGAATGGAAGATCGTTCACCGACGTGTAGCTGTTGCCGATGAAAAGCACTTTCATCGGCGGCTCGCCCACCTGGGCCTTTGCGCAACCTGGGACGAAAAGCAAGGGGATAAGGAGGAACAGTCTGCGATGGATCATCATACGAACATTCACCTTTCGTCACTTCATAGATCTCATGATCCACCGGGTTACGGACGGAAAGAAGCGGTTGAGCGCAAAGACTATGCCCAACATGAATGGAGCAATTACCTCGTACTTATTCCGGCTGACCCCGCTGATGATGGCGGCAGCGGCCTCTTCCGGCGTTAAGACACGCATCATCGACTGGGCCTTCGGGAGCTGTTCCTCGCTGCCAGGATTGTTCTCCCAGTAGGAACTTGCCACCTTGGCAAATGATACGGGCATGACCCGGATGCCAGTGCCATTAAGATCGGCTTGCAGAGCTTCGGTGAATCCGTGCATGGCCCATCCGGCGGCAATGTAGGCCGAAGCACCAGGCCATACCAGACGGGACGCCGCCGAGGTCATGTTGATGATGTATCCGCTGTTCCGCTTGAGCATCTCGGGCAAAAAGGCTTTGGTGACGATGTCAGCGGGCGCCGAAAACCAGCCATCTATGAGCGCTTGAAAACCAGCCACCCTGCGAAGGAAGGGGTTTGCCCGGTAGGATTTCCAGATTTGGATTCTGGAGGGATCCTGCATGGCGAACCAGCTCAGGATGGCGGATATTCAAGCGATCTTAACTTTACATCAGAGGGGGTGGCGGAATCGTCGCATTGCGCGGGAGTTGAACATCGACCGGGAGACGGTCGCAAAGTACATCCGGGCTTCGGCTTGCGTTTCAAAACCAGCCAAAGCGCCCCTCGGCCCGGCGATAACGGGCGCGCAGGCGACCGAAGCGCTAGAAAGCCCTTTGCCGGCATTGGCTTCCCATGAGGAGAGGGGGATCGAGGCGAGTGCGTCCTCTTTCCTGCCGGAGACAGCGGCCGGCGATTCAAAACCAGCCAAAGCGCCCCTCGGCTCCGACCCAAAACCAGCCAAAGCGCCTATCGGGTCGGAAACGTGTTCGGACCCCCTCGATCCGGCGGTAGCATCGCTCGGACCGGCAGTGCCAGGCGGCACTTTGGCAGGGTCTATTTCTTTGGAGAGGGAGTGCGGTCGGAGCGCCTGCGAGCCCTATCGTCAGGTGATCCTGGAGAAGTTGGAGCACGGTCTCTCGGCTCAGCGAATCTATCAGGATCTGGTCGGCGACGGGTTCGGCCATGAGTACCACAGCGTGCGGCGTTTCGTGGCCAAGTTGCAGAGGACGAATACCCTGCCGTTCCGACGCATGGAGTGCGCGGCGGGCGAGGAGGCACAGATCGATTTCGGCACGGGGGCCTGGATCGAGTTGCCTAACGGCAAACGACGACGGTCGCACGTCTTCCGCATCGTGCTTTCCTACAGCCGCAAGGGCTACTGCGAAGCAGTCTACCGCCAGACGACCGAGGACTTCATTCGCTGCATCGAGAACGCTTTTTGGCATTTCGGCGGCGTGCCCAAAGTTCTCGTGATCGACAATCTCAAGGCGGCGGTCAAACAGCCCGACTGGTACGACCCGGAATTGAATCCCAAGATCCAGTCCTTCTGCGAACACTACGGCTGCGTGGTCTTGCCCACGAAGCCGCGCACGCCGAGGCACAAGGGGAAGATCGAAAGCGGCGTCAATTATGTCCAGGAGAACGGCTTGAAAGGCCACGGCTTCACAGCCCTGGAGAAAGAGAACGAACACCTCCTCGACTGGGAAACTACGGTGGCCGACACCCGCATTCACGGCACGATCCGCAAGCAGGTCGGCAAGCTCTTCCAGGAAGTGGAACGCAGCGCCCTGCAACCGTTGCCGGCGGCGCGGTTCGCGTTCTTCCATGAAGGGAAGCGGATCGTACATCGGGATGGACACATTGAGGTGGCCAAGGCATATTACGCGTTGCCGGCGGAGTACCTGGGCCATGAACTCTGGGTGCGGTGGGACCTGCGCATGGTGTGGATCTTCAATGAGCGCATGGAGCAGATCAGCGTGCAGTCGCGGAAGGAGCCGGGCCAATTCAGCACGCCGCCGGAATACATCCACAGCTACAAGCGAAGCGGCGTGGAGGATGGAGCAGTCGCCCTCCTCAACCGTGCCCGCCGGGTTGGCGAGCACACGGCGCGTTGGGCGGAAAACATGCTTCAAGCCCGCGGAATCGAGGGAGTACGGGTCTTGCTGGGGTTGTTGGCCTTGACGAAACAACACGACGCCAAGGCCATTGAGCGGGCCTGCCAGGTCGCCTTCTCCCACGGCGTCTGGCGGCTGCGGACCATCCGCCAACTGCTGAAGCGAGATGCCCCCGAGCAGGAGACCTTCGACTTCCTTGACGAACATCCGATCATTCGTCCCTTGAGTGATTACGGGAAACTGGTGTCCACGTCATTCCAACAACCGCGGCCACCGGTCTCTCGGAGTGTTGTCTATGGTAGTTCTTTCCTTTCTAAACCCCAGGAGACCTTGTGATGAAAGAAGCGTTGCTATCGACCTTGAGAAAGCTGAGGCTTTCGGGCCTGGCCCAGACCTTGGAGGTGCGGCTTCAGGAGGCCGCCAGCCACAGCCTCAGCCACGCCGAGTTCTTGGAGCTGATTCTCCAGGATGAGCTGTCGGTGCGTAGTGAGCGGCTCGTCGATCGCCGGGTGAAGGCGGCGGGCTTCCGCGAGTTGAAGCCCTTAGCGGACTTCGAGTGGAGTTTCAATCCCTCGATCAAGAAGAAGCTGGTCTATGACCTGGCCTGCTGCCGCTTCATTCGCGAGCGGCGGGACGTGCTGTGGATGGGACCACCGGGCGTGGGCAAGTCGTTCCTGGTCCAGGCCTTGGCCTATGAGGCGATCAAGCAGGGTTTCGTGGTTCTCTACCGCTCGATCTTCGACGTGGTGCGAGACTTCTTGCACGACGAAGCCTTCGGCGGCGAAGAGCGGATCCTGGCAAAGTACCTCAAGCCGGACCTCCTGATCATTGATGACATGGGCATGAAACAGTTGCCGAAGCGGAGCGGAGAGTATCTCTTCGAGATCATCATGCGACGTTACGAGACCCGCAGCACTATGATGACCAGCAATCGGCCCTTGGAGGACTGGGGCAAGCTGATCGGCGACGTCCCTTCAGCCACGGCGATCCTCGACCGCTTCCTGCACCACGCCGAGATCGTCACGATTACCGGCCGCAGCTACCGCCTACGCAACCAGGGCGGCCAAGCGGAAGCGCCCCACGGCAACGGCCAAGTATCCAAGGAGACGAAACGAACAAAGCAGGAATCGTCAGAGGATTCCTCAAAGGAGTAGGCTGGAGGGGACCGATAACCCCAAAGCGCGGCAACGATCACAAATTGGCTGGTTTTGAAGCGCCTCTCGGTGGCTGGTTTTGAAGCGCCCGGTGACAGTGACGAAGAACGCTGCAAAGTACGGGGTGGCAATCATCTTTACGGCTTCATCGGGCTCGGTTTCCTCAACCGACAACCATTTCCCGACCCCGGCGTTGGTCCCCCGGTATTCATGAAAGGCATTCGTCTTCTTCCTGGGAAGGCCACGGAGGGCGTTCCCTACAGGATTGTCACAGCGTCTTGTGGAACCGCCGCACGGCCAACACCAGCGTGGCGACGCCCATTGCCGCCAGCGCCAGCAGTTGCGGCCAGAGATACGAGAGGCCCACGCCCTTCAAGAAAATGGTCCGCACGATCACCAGAAAATAGGCCACCGGGTTGAGATAGGTAAGCCACTGGATGACCTGCGGCATGTTGGCGATCGGGAAGGAAAAGCCCGAGAGCAACATCGCCGGGAAAAAGAACAGGAACGTGCTCATCATCGCCTGCTGCTGCGTCTCGCTGAGCGTGGAAATAAACAGTCCGACGCCCAGCATGGTCAACAGGTAAAGGCCCGTCGAAACGTACAACAGCACGATGCTGCCGCGGAGCGGCACCTCGAACCAGAAGACGCCGATCAGGAGGATCAACGTCACGTCGACGAAGGCGATCAGCACGAAGGGCAGCGTCTTGCCGAGAATGAACTCGGCGGGCGTGATCGGCGTGACCATGATCTGCTCGATCGTGCCGATCTCCTTCTCGCGAACCACCGCCATGCTCGTCAACAGCAGGCTTACCAGGCTGACCACGATCACGATCACTCCGGGCACGAAGTAGTTGCGGCTCTCCAGGTTCTCGTTGAACCAGGCCCGCGGGCGGAAATCGATTCGCACCAACGGGTCGGCCACGCCCTGGGCGCGCTCGATCCGCTTGACGAACATCTCCCGTTCGTAGTCGGCGGTGATGCGGTTGACGTAGCTCATGGCAATGCCCGCCGTGTTGGAATCGGTGCCGTCGCAAATCACCTGCACGGCGGCGGTCCGGCCGGCCTCCAGGTCGCCGGCAAAGCCGTGGTTGATCCGCAACACGATCTGTACCGCGCTGCGGTCGATGAGGTCCTGCATCCGCCGGTCGTCGTCCAGTCGGGCCACGACATTGAAATAACCGCTGGCGGAGAAGCGGGCCAGGAGTTCGCGGCTGGCGGGGGTGTTGTCCAGGTCGTAAACGGCCGTGCGGACGTCGCGGATGTCCATGTTCACCGCGTAGCCGATCACCAGCACCTCAATGCAGGGCACGATCAAGACCACGGCACGCATCCGCGGGTCGCGAAAGACCTGGATGAACTCCTTGATCAGCATTTGGCGGATACGCTCGAACACGGTGGTTGGGTCTTAGGTCTTAGGTCTTAGGTCTTAGGTCTTGGGTCTTGGGTCTTAGTGTCCAGTACTCAGTACTCAGTACCGTAACCTCTAAGTTCTGAGTTCTAAGTTCTAAGACCTTCCTTACGTCAATTTCTTTTTGAACTTCCCTTGGGCCAAGAGCACCATCGCCACTGCGAACACGATCAACAAGGTCGTGTCCATGGCCAGGATCTCCAGGCCCACGCCCTTGAGGTAAATCCCTTTGAGAATACCGATGAAATAACGCGCCGGCACGAGATACGTGATCCACTGGATTGGCCGGGGCATGTTGACGATGGCAAAAATGAAGCCCGACAGCAGGAAGGCCGGCAGGAAGGTCGTCGTCATCGCCAATTGGCTCGCCAGGAGCTGGCTCTTGGTGGTGATGCTGAAGAGCATGCCCATCGTCAGCACGCCGACGAGGAAGATCGAGGCCACGCCGAACAGCAAAGCCACGTTGCCGCGGAGCGGAACCTGGAACATGAATTGCCCGAGGACGACCGCCAGCACCATGTCCAGCAGGCCGATCGCGAAATAGGGAATCAGCTTGCCGAGTACCAGTTCGGAGCCGTGTACCGGCGTGGAAATGAGCTGTTCCATGGTGCCCCGCTCCCACTCGCGGGCGAAGCACAGCGACGTGAGCATGGCGGCGATGACCATCATGATCACGGCGATCAGTCCGGGCACGATATAGTTCTTCGACTCCAGGTCGGCGTTGAACCAGACGCGGCCGCAGACATTCAGCGGAACCTGGACTTTCGTCGGGCCGAGGCGGCCGAAGCGGCGGATCATCCACTCCTGCGAGTAGATCTCCACGATCGCGTCGGCATAGCCGAGGACGATCGTGGCCGTGTTCGAGTCGACGCCCGAAAGGTCCACTTCCAGCGGGACCACGGTTTCGGACGCCAGTTTGCGGGCGAAGTCGTAGGGGATGACCAGGCCCATCAGGGCCGCGCCGGAGTCGATGGCCCGGTTCATGTCGCGTTCGTTGTCGACGTACCGCACCAGGGAGAAGTAGGGCGATCCGGCAAAGCGGCTCACCAACTCCCGGCTATCGGGCGTGCGGCTCTGGTCCCAAACCACCATCGGCACGTGATCGACGTCCAACGTCAGGGCGAAGCCGAACAGCAGCAGCATCAGCATCGGGATGGCGATCGCCATGCCCAGGCTCCGCGGATCGCGGAGGACGTGCAGGAGTTCTTTACGGGCCACCGCCGTTACGCGTCGCACGTTCATCGCCGCACCTCCTCCTGCGGCTGCTCGGCGCGGTCGCGGGCCTCGATGAGGGAAACGAAGACATCTTCCAACGACGGCACGATCCGCTCGATCTGCTGCACGCGGAACCCCTGCTCGGCCAGCCGCGAGCCGGTTTCCGCGGCTGCGCGATCGCCCGACCCGGAGTACCGGGTGCCCGCGGCCACCAGGTGCAAACTCTTGCCGAAGAGCGCGACTTCCTTGACCGAGGCCAGCCCGGCCAGGGCCTCCATAGCCGCTTCGGGCCGTTCGCAGACGACCTCCAGCACGTCCTCTTCCATGGCCTCGTGCTTGAGCTTCTCCGGCGTGCCTTGGGCGATCAGCTCGCCGCGATAGATCAAGGCCAGGCGGTCACAGTACTCGGCCTCGTCCATGTAATGCGTGGTGACGAAGACGGTCACGCCCTCGCTGGACAACTGATAGATCAGGTCCCAGAACTGGCGGCGGCTGATCGGATCGACGCCGGAGGTCGGCTCGTCGAGGAAGAGGATCGGCGGCCGGTGCAAGATTGCGCAGCCCAGGGCCAGCCGCTGCTTCCAACCGCCGGAGAGGATCGCCGTGGGCCGGTGCCGATGGGCCTCCAAACCCGACATCTCGATTACCCACTGCTTTCGTTCGGCCTTTTCCTTGGCGCCGATGCGGTAGATGCCGGCGTAGAAGTCGATGTTTTCCTCGACGGTCAGATCTTGGTAGAGCGAAAACTTCTGGCTCATGTAGCCGACGTTGGCCTTGATTTGCTCGGCCTGCGTGCGGATATCGAGGCCGGCCACGCTGCCGCGGCCGCCGGTCGGCGAGAGGATTCCGCAGAGCATGCGGATGGTGGTTGATTTGCCTGCCCCGTTGGGACCCAGGAAGCCGAAGATCTCGCCGCGGTTGACCTCGAAGCTGACCCGATTGACCGCCATGAAGCTGCCGAAGCGGCGTTCGAGATTGTCAACGGCGACGGCGGAAGGGGAAGAAGAGGAAAGGGAGAAAGGGAGAGAGGGAGAAAGGGAGCCCCTCCCTTTCTCCCTTTCTCCCTTTCTCCCTTTCTCCTCTCCACCTATCGCCGAGACGAACACGTCCTCCAGCGTCGGTGGAATGGTTCGCACGGCTTGCGGCGGCAGGCCGGCGTCGCGCAGGGTCTTGCCGACTTGTTCCATCTCGCCCTGGCCGTCCACGTTGACGAAATGCACGCGATCGCCGAACAGCCCGACCGAGGCGGCGGGAAACTGCTGCCGCAAGCACGGCGGCGGCCTGGCGGGGCTCGGCGCTGCGGATTTCCAGGATCGTGCCCCGCATCAACTGCTTGACCTCGTCGGGCGTGCCGCAGGCCAGCATCCGGCCTTGATGGATCAGGGCCAGGCGATTGCAGCGCTCGGCCTCGTCGAGATAGGCGGTGGAGACGAAGATCGTCACCTTTTCCCGCAAGAGTTGATAGAGGATCCGCCAGAAGTCGCGGCGCGAGACGGGATCGACGCCGTTGGTCGGTTCGTCGAGGAACAGCACCCGCGGCGTGTGGACGAGCGTGCAGGCCAGGCCGAGCTTCTGCTTCATGCCGCCGGAAAGGTTCCCCGCCAGGCGGCGTTTGAAGGGCGTGAGATTGCTGAAGGCCAGCAGCCGCTGGATCCGCTCGTCGCGGCCCTTGCGGGGCACGCTGTAAATGTCGGCGTAAAAGTCGAGGTTTTCCATCACGGTCAGGTCGGCGTAGAGCCCGAACCGCTGGCTCATGTAGCCGATTTCGGCCTTGACCGCCTCGGCCTCGCGGACGACGTGATGCCCGGCCACCCAGGCCTCGCCCTCGTCGGGGTCCATGATCGACGTGAGCAGCCGCATGGTGGTCGTCTTGCCGGCGCCGTCGGGACCGACAAGGCCGAAGATCTCGCCTTCCTCGACGACCAAGGAAAGGTCGTCGACGGCCGAGAGCGTGTCGAATCGCTTGGTGAGGTGCTCGACGCGAATCATGGGGATTTTCCTCCCGGCTTTCAGGTCGCTGGCGTCATCAGCCGCGCATCTGCCGGCATTCCCGGTTTCAGCTCCTTGTCCGGATTCTTCACGTCGATCTTGATCCGATAGACGAACTTCACCCGCTCGTGAGTGGTCTGCACCGACTTGGGCGTGAACTCCTGCTCCTGCGAGATGAAAGAGACGTGGCCCTTGTAGGCCTTGCCCGGATAGGCGTCGGCGGTGATCTCGGCCTCGGTGTTCAGGACGATGTTGCGTTTGCCCAGATCGCGTTCGTCAACGTAGGCCCGCAGCCAGATGTTCTCGATGTCGGCCACGGTGACCACCGGCGTGCCGGGGGCGACGTACTCGCCCGGCTCGGTGTTCTTCGAGAGCACGACGCCCGTCAGCGGCGAGGTCACGGTGGCGTAGCTGAGTTTCGTCTCGGCGGCCAGGAGCGTGGCTTTGGCTTGTTCGACCTTGGCGCGGGCTTGATCGATGTCTTCTTGGCGCGGACCTTCCTTGACGAGGCGATATTGGGCCTGGGCCTGTTCCATGGCGGCCTTGGCCTGGGCGATTTCTTCCTGCCGCGGGCCTTCCTTGACCAACTCGTAGCGTTTCATTGTCTGGAGATAGCGCTGATTGGCCATGCGGTAGGCGGCATAAGCCATATCGTATTGCTCGGCCGTGATGGCGCCCGGACTGGCCTTCCGCAATTGTTCGTCGCGGTCGAGGTCGCTCTTGAGGTGCTCGCGATCGGCTTCGGCGGCATGGAATTCGGCCTCGGAGGCGGCGATCTCCTGGGGACGGCTGCCGTTTTTCAACTCGACGTAATTAGCTTCGGCCTTGTGCATGGTGGCTTCGGCGGCGGCGATTTCGTCGGGCCGGGATCCGGCCAGCATCGCGGCCAAGGCGGCCTGCGCCGCTTGCAACTGGGCGCGGGCAAGGGCCAAGTCGGCTTGTAGATCGGCCGTTTCCAATTCGGCCAAGGGCATGCCTTTCTTCACCGGGTCGCCCTCGTCAACGTAGCGTTTGACGACGCGGCCCGGGATCTTGAAGCTGATGGCGACCTCGACGGCCTCGATGTTGCCGGAGACATGGAGCGAATCGTCGCCGTTGCCGGCGAGCTGCAGCGCGTACCAACTGCCGCCGCCGATCACTACGATCGCAGCCGCTGCAAGGAAAGTCAGCTTCCTGAAAGTAGTCATTGTGAATCCTCAGTCACGGTGAACCATCCATTGCAACTCCCGCAGTCAATGCCTGTTGAAACATCTTCCAGACCCGGCCGGCGTGCTGGGTAAGATTGAAGCCGCCGTCGGTCAGGTGCCAGACCACGCCCGCGGGAACGATCATCCCCAGGAACAGCATGGCTGCCGTGCGGGGTAGCAGTTGCCGGTTGATAAGGCCCCGTTGTTGTCCGTCGCGGACCATGTGTTCGATTGCGGCGAGGTAGTCGCCCACGATCCGTCGCACGCGGGTCCTGCGTTCGGGCCGAGCGGCCAGGGCCTCGTCGGAGAAGATGATGCGGGGAAACGCCTGTCCTTCGCGGATGAAACGAATGTGGCGGAGAAACAGGCCGTGCAGGCGGCCGAGTGGGTCGGCCGTTTCTTCTTGGGCTGCCTTGACGTTCGCCTGCAACTTCGCGTCCAGCAGATCGAGGACCGCATCGAGCATGGCGTCCTTGCTCTGGAAATGCCGGTAAATTCCCGAGGGCACCAGGCCCACGCGGCGGGCCACGGCGGCGATGCTCAGCCGTTTCACGCCCTCGCTGGCCACCAATTGCAGGGCGGCCTCGGCGATCTGTTCGCGGCGAATTCGAGTTTGCAGTTTGGCGTCGGCCATAAGAAACCTCCGTAGCACAGGCATCCTGCCTGCGGAAACTTCCGTAGCGTAGGCATCCTGCCTGCGAAATGCATGCTCTATTGTGATTATACATTCACAATCCGTGGAAATCCAGGCCGTTTGGAGTGCGGTGGCTTGCCACTACTTTCCATTACGGCCAGTTTCAAACCAACCGGCTCCCCTCGGGTTTTGAAAAGCGACGGCAAGCCCTCGCACTCCAAATCGCCAAATTGACCAAGGGATCGAATTCGAGGATGAGCAAGCGCTGCGGGCGTTTGCCGATGAGATCAAATCTGGTGCTCTATAGTTCCGCGAAAAATGGGGTGCGCGTGATTCAGGTCGTACATGCTGCGAGAGATATTGCCATCGTCTTTCGCCGACCAAGGCTCGTGTAGCGGCCCGGCACCCGCCAAATGTCCGCACGGCAAAAAAGCGTTCATGGTTTATTCGACGCCACACGGCGGATGGTGGCGATGACCGTACGCGGCTCGACGCGGAACTCGGGCGGCGGGTTGCCGTTGCGGGCCAGCGCGTCACGCGCGATCTGGATGCCGACGCCGAAGTGCTGCGCGTAGCCAAGCGTGCGCATCGCTTCGGCCAGGTGTGGGTTGCGGTAGTCGTTGATGCCGGGGGCGCCGAAGTTCTCGGCCGTGACCACGCCGAATGGTCCGCCGGGGCTGATGATCTCGACCCGGTCGGCGTACCAGTAGAGCCGCACCGGGGCGTTGGTGCCTTCGTAGCTGCGGTGCATGACGGCATTGCGAACGATCTGCTGTAGGGCGGGCAGCGGATAGTCGGGGTGCTGCCGTTCCGTGTCGGCCGAGGTAATGTCGATGCGAGTCATGATGTGCAGGCGGAGCAGTTCGTCGATCTGGGACATTAGCCGGGGCAGCGGGCCTTGGATCTCGTGCGCCGAGATGACCTCCGACGCCAGTTCGAGGCCCTCGACGCGAACGAAGGAGACGTACGCCATGGGCAGGTGCCGGGTGGGCTGTTTGCCGATGGCCAGCAGCCCGAGAACGGTCGGCACGGGCGGCGGCCCGAGTTCCACTAGGCGGAGCGAGGCCATCTGCTCGGACGGGGTGCGGTTGTTCTCAGTGAGGACGGCGGGGCTGACGGCGGCAGGAAGATACGTCTCGCGGAACAGGTTGTCGTCAAGGTCGCCCAGGTCGGCCTCGCGCACGGCGTAGATGTCGTAGGGAGCGTCACGATGTCGGCGACGCTCGGCTAGGATGCGCTCCTCCTGAGGCGAGGCTACCGCTCGCCGGGGGCCGACGCGAACCCAGACCGTGCCTTTGAATCGCACCGGCGGCGCGTCGGCCGGTTGCACCAGGACGACCGCCATGTCTTGCCCCTTCAGACGCCGCTTCTGGACTGTCAGAAAGGGAAAGGGCAGAATATTACCATCCCCGCGGATCGACGCCAGGTTCTGGAGCAACTGGTCTGTGATTGCCAGTCCAGTCGGAACGCCTTGATCATTCACGCCGACGAACAGAACCCCCGGCCGGCCGTGGCCGGGCAGGTCATTGGCAAATGCGCAAATCGTCTGACGGATCTTGTCGCCATCCACGGCGGATTCCTTGCGCTCCACTCGATCAGACTCCGGGTCGTCCAGGAGTGCTTCCAGTTCTTGATCAGTCATGCTCGTTATTATAGAGAAAAATCCGGCGAAAGCGTCCCACTCGTTGCGGCTGCGGCGCGCAATTCGTCGACAGTACTCTCATCCAACACCACGGTAGCCATGAATTCGTGACCTTAGCTAGTATATCGGACTCTGCGCAACTTCGGCGGATAAGACCGTCATTCGAAACGCTCACCCGGCTCAACCATGCTCTGGGGGACAACGCGCGGCATCGCCAGAATAACTGTCGTAAAGACTACGGCTGTAGGAACCGCCAACCAAAGGCCCAACACAAGCCCTGCCGCGGCGCAACTGCCCATCGCGGCGATGGCCAACTTTGGCCTGCCGCGCCGAATCCCCAAGAATAGCGGAAGCGAACCGCACAACGTGCCCGCAATCAAAGCGCCGCAAAACGCGCCGATCAAATATCCGATTCTGAACGCTGCATCATGAGCGTTATCTGTCTCCGGCGCGGCCTCGCCCCTTACCGGGAACTCAAGCACTTTCTTGCCGGTAGCATCGAAATACTTATACCAGACCGTGACCCCAGCCTTGAACATCGGCTGCATTTCTGGTGTGGCCAGCGCCTTGCGAGTGGTCGTCTCCCGGACTTGCTGCTTCTGGGCATCGGTCACGTTCTGGAGAAGCGTGTAGACATAGGAATAAGCCTTTCCCGGCCCAGCCTCGAGCCGTTCCAAACGCGTAATCGCGTCAATCTGCTGCGGCAGGCGTTTGTTGAGTTCAACGGTCATCTCCTCAATGTCCTGCTCGACCGAGCTTCCGTAACAAATCGCCGGCGCGGCGCAAGGGATAGCCAAACAGGCCAGGGCAATGGGCAGGATCCGCCGCGCGATGTAATCCGTAGGATTGCTGTACATGGGGTTTACCTCGCTGACGGCCGCCACTTTGAAAGGCGGCTGCGTATCGGCGGAGGCGCCGGCAACCGCGAATTTGTCCGGAAAGCCAATCGATTGGAATTTTGATCGAACGCAACGCCCCTAATTCTGGCATGGACACCGATCACCGTCAAGAACGGGCAACGAATCTGCGCAAATCTGGATGAAGGAACATCACGCGAATACAGTGTGCAGCATGGTCGGCGTGACGAGCATGTTGGCCGCCACTTTTTGCCACCGCACGATGCCTCTATAATGCCAGCATGAGCGTTTCCGCCGATCATCTCGATGCCCTGCTGCCGCGGTTCGGCCTGACGACGTTCCGTCCCGGCCAGCGAGAAGTCATTTCCACCGTCCTGGCGGGAAAAGACTGCCTGTGCGTCATGCCCACCGGCGGCGGCAAGAGCCTGTGCTACCAATTGCCCGCCCTGGCGCTCGACGGGCTGACGCTCGTCGTCTCGCCGCTGATCGCGCTGATGAAGGACCAGGTCGATCAACTCCAGGCCCGCGGGTTTCCCGTCACCTTCATCAACAGCACGCTGCCCGTCCAGGAGCAGTACGACCGGCTCGATCGCATCGCGGCGGGCGAGTTCCGCCTCGCCTACGTCGTGCCCGGAGCGGTTTCGCAGCTCGCGGTTCCTGGAAGCCGTGCGGGCGGTGGGCCTGAAACTGCTGGCGGTCGATGAGGCCCACTGCATCAGCCAATGGGGCCACGATTTCCGCCCCGATTACGCCCGGCTGGGCTATTTTCGCCGCATGCTGGGCAATCCGACGACCATCGCCCTGACCGCCACGGCCACCGACAACGTGCGCCGCGACATCGTCGAACACCTCGCCCTGAACGAGCCGCGGATCTTCATCACCGGCTTCGCCCGCGAAAACCTCTTCTACGAAGTGCTCAGCCCGCGGACCGATCGCGAAAAGGCCGAGATGCTCGTCAAGTTCCTCCGCGAGACGCCCGGCTCGGGCATCATCTATGCTTCCACGCGGAAGCGGACGGAAGAAGTCGCCGAGATCATCGGGCAGCAGACGCACGCGGCGGGCGGCCGTCTATCATGCCGGTCTGCCGCCGGACGAACGCCGCGCGACGCAGGAAGCCTTCATGAGCGGCCGCTTCGAGGTCATCGTCGCCACCAACGCCTTCGGCATGGGCATCGACAAGGCCGACGTCCGCTTCGTCGTCCACTACAACCTGCCGGGCAGCCTGGAGGCCTACTACCAGGAAGCCGGCCGCGCGGGCCGCGACGGAAAGCCCTCGCGCTGCGCGATGCTCTATCACGGCGGCGACCGCTATATCCAGGAGTTCTTCATCGAGAACTCGTACCCCGGCCCGGACGTCATTCAGCAGGTCTATGAATTCCTCGCGTCGCTCGACGATGACCCGATTCAACTGACCCAGCAGGACGTCAAGGAGCAACTGGGCCTGTCGATCGGCAACGACGGCGTGGGCAATTGCGAGCAAATCCTGGAAAGCGCGGGCGTGCTGGAACGGCTCGTGTCGTCGCAGAACATGGCCACGGTGCGGATCGACAGCGATCTGCCCACCTGCGTCGATCTGCTGCCCCGGCAGGCCAAGGTGCGGCGGCGGGTGCTGCAGGCGGTGGAGAAGATCGTGGGCGATCAGCGGAACGAGTTGGTCCAGTTCCGCCCGCAGGCAGCTGACTGCGGCATTGGAGATGGATCAACCGGCCGTGGCCCATGCCCTCTATGAGTTGAGCGAATCGGACTGGTTCACCTACGTGCCGCCGTTTCGCGGCCGGGCCATCCGCATGTTGAAACGCGACGTGCCGTTCGAAGACCTGGAAATCGACTTCGAGGCCCTGGAGAAACGCAAGGCGGCGGAGTACGACAAGCTCAACCGCATGGTGCGCTTCGCGCTGAGCGGAGCCTGCCGCCAGCAGGAGATACTGCACTATTTCGGCGAAGGCGAGGCCGGGCCCGTGCCATCACTGCGACAATTGCCGCAAGCACCAGCCGCCGCGACGGCCGCAGTCGCTCCGCGGCGGCCGACGCGACGGCAAAGCCGCCGTCGGCCGGAGTACTGCACGGCCGACAAGCTCGTGGCCGAAGAAGCGGTCGAGCAAGGCGTGATCGAGGCCGTTCGCATGGTGCTCAGCGGGGTCGCCCGCGCCGAGTCGCGGATCGCCTGCGGCAAGAACCTCATCGCCCAGATGCTCTGCGGTTCCAATTCGGCCAAGATCAAGAAGCTGCGGCTGAACCAGTTGAGCACCTTTGGTCTGCTCTGGCAGTTGAAGCAGGCGGAAGTCGCGACGCTGATCGATATCCTGATTGCCATCGGCTGCCTGGAGCAGGAAGAGATCGATCGCTTCCGGCCCGTGTTGAAGCTCACGCCGCTGGGCGGCGACGTGATGCGGGGCAAGGCCGACTTGCCCGCCGGTTTGAAACTGCCGGGCGAGCTGCGGCTCAAACTGCGGCGACCGAAAGCCGCAGCGCAGAAGTCGGAGGTCGGAGGGCAAAGACCGGAGCGGCAAGCACCCAGTCGGCCGAGATCTGTTCAGCCCTTGGATCAGCCCCCCGACGTAGCCGATGATAACGAGGGCGAAGAGGGCGGAGCAGGTGGACAAAAATCCACCGTGCTGCCCTCGGCCTTGGTTCCCGCCACCGCCGAATATGAACACCCCCCCGACGATGATTGGATTATCGGATCGACGGATGAGGGCGAGCCGGGCGATTCCTTCGAGGGGGGCCAGGCTCCGGTAGCGAGTACTTATGGCCAGCCGGACGTGCCGGACGCCATTGGCCCCCGGCCATCGGAGCAAGCGCCGGCGGCGGCCAACCGGCCGTCGTATTATTGGACTTGGCGTCTCTTGTCCCAAGGCTTTCCGGCCGACGAGTGCCTGGCAATCCGCGGAATCACGCGCGAAACGCTGTTGGATCATGCCTGCCAGGCAGCGGAAAACGGATTGGAGGTCCGTGCGGCCTGGTGCCTGTCGGCCGAAACGATCGCGGCAATGGACGCCGTGATTGGCGACAATCGGCCAAAACAGATTCGCCCGCTGCTGGCCCAGCTTCCACCCGGCACGCGCTATGAAGAGGTGCAGGTTTACCTGCAATGCCGATAATGCCGGCGGCCTCTTGAAAAGCGGCCTCGTGACGACGCGAAGCGTGGGAATGATACTCCCCCTAAAGGCGTTACTACGAACGATGGTGACCCCTCGAAAAGTGGTCTGAGATAACGTACAATTGCCGAGATACCTTTCCTCGCTCACGTGAATCCACTACATGTCCATTCCACCGGAAACGCCCTCGCCGCCCGACCCGAACAACCCTCCCCCGAAGGCCCCGCCGCCGGCCCGCCGTAGCGTCCCGTCCGGGTTCATTATCGCCATCGTCGTGTGCGTGATCGTTTTCATGGTCCTGGGGCCGGTCTTCGATCGTACCCCGGAGATCGCTTACGGGTTCTTCCGCCAACAGCTCGTAGCGGGGAAAATTGACAGCGTTGACCTCCAGGGACTGAAGATTACGGGCGAATTCATCGATCCTCCCCCGGACGACCCCACACCAGGCAAAACCGATCGTAAGACGGGAGAACCAGTCAAGCTGGACAAAAAGTTCACGACCACGGTTCCGGTCCTCGACGACCCGGACCTCGTCAAGCTGCTTCTTGCCAAGTTGGGCGACAAATTCAAGGTCACGACGCCGCCCGATACCATGTCGTTCCTGTACCTGCTTTCCATGGTCGGCCTGCCGCTGTTGATGTTGGGAGCGGTTTTCTACATGCTGCGGCGATCGCAGAACTCGATCTTCGGCGGCGGCGGCATTCTCGGCTTCAGCAAGAGCCCCGCCCGGAAATACGAACAGGGCGAGCGTCCCGTCACGTTCAACGACGTGGCCGGGCTGGAGGGCGTCAAGGCCGAACTCCAGGAAATCGTCGAATTCTTGAAGAATCCGAAGAAATTCCAGCGCCTCGGCGGCCGCGTGCCCAAGGGAATCCTGCTCATGGGCCCGCCGGGCACCGGCAAGACCTTGCTGGGCCGGGCGGTGGCCGGCGAGGCGGGCGTGCCGTTCTACAGCATCAACGGCTCGGAGTTCATCCAGATGTTCGTCGGCGTGGGCGCGGGCCGGGTCCGCGATCTGTTCGCCACGGCCAAGGAAAGCGCGCCCTGCATCCTCTTCATCGACGAGATCGACGCCGTCGGCCGGCATCGCGGCACCGGCGTGGGCGGCGGAAACGACGAACGCGAGCAGACGCTCAACCAGATCCTCAGCGAGATGGACGGCTTCACGCAGACCGAGGCCGTGATCGTCATGGCCGCCACGAACCGGCCCGACGTGCTCGATCCGGCCTTGCTGCGGCCGGGCCGTTTCGACCGCCATATCACGGTCGATCGCCCCACCTACAAGGGCCGCCTGGCAATCTTCGAGCGTCCACACCCGCGGCATTCCCCTGGCCAAGGACGTCGACCTGGAGCGGCTCGCCGCCGGCTCCGTCGGGCTGACCGGGGCCGACATCCGCAACCTCGTCAACGAGGCCACGCTTTGGGCCAGTTCCCACGACAAGGAAGAAGTCGAAATGTCCGACTTCGACTACGCCCGCGACAAGGTCCTCATGGGCGCCAAGCGGGAAGAGATCCTGTCGGGCAAGGAGAAGACGCTCACCGCCTATCACGAGGCGGGCCATACCCTGCTCGGCTGGCTGTTGCCCGGCGCCGACCACCTGCACAAGGTTTCGATCATTCCTCGCGGCCGCGCGTTGGGCGTGACGCACTTCCTGCCGGAGGAGGACCGCGTCAACATCAGCGAGAGCAGTTTGCAGACCTTCCTGCTGATCGACATGGGCGGCCGCGCCGCCGAAAAGCTGGTCTTCAACGAGTACAGCGCCGGGGCGGAGAGCGATCTGAACCATGCCACGCACCTCGCCCGCCGCATGGTCACCCACTGGGGCATGAGCGAGCTGCTGGGCCCGGTGACGTTCCGCGACAGCGAGGAGCATCCGTTCCTGGGCCGCGAGATCGCCGAGCCGCGGCGTTTCAGCGAGCACACGGCGCAACTCATCGACGAGGAGGTGTCGCGAATTCTCCGCGCCGCCTCCGACCGTGCCTCGCGAGATGCTCACGCAGCATCGCGACAAGCTCGAATGCCTGGCCAAGGCGTTGGAAACCGAAGAGACGCTCGACGACGTGGCGATCGAGAAGCTCCTCGGCCCCCCGGCCTGGAAGACCGCCGAAGCGGCCGACAACGACGGCAAGCCGTAGCTTCGTAGGGTGAGTGGAGCACGGGATTCCCGGATGGCGCGTTGCGCAAACCGATCCAGACCGACGGCACGCCTTCTCCAAAGCTCGACTCCGTGCGCAATCCATCATTTCTCTAACGGTTCGCTTCGTTCACCTTACTCGTAGCGCAGCGATTCGATCGGGTCGAGGCGGCTGGCCTTCCGCGCGGGATAATAGCCGAAAAACATGCCGACCGAGGCGGAAAAGGCCAAGGCCACGGCGATGGCCCCGCCCGAAATCGACAACGGCCAGTGCGTGCTGCTGAAAAACGCGTTGACCACCCAGGTGGCTGCAACCACGGCGCCGATGCCCAAGGCAATACCCAGTGCGCCGCCCAGGAGCGAGAGCACTACGGCTTCCAGGAGAAACTGCCGCAGGATGTCGCGCGAACGGGCGCCGACGGCCAGGCGAATGCCGATCTCGCGGGTCCGCTCCGTGACCGATACGAGCATGATGTTCATGATGCCCACCCCGCCCACGATCAACGACACGCCCGCGATCGAGCCCAACAGCAATGACATGACCGTGGTGATGCCCTTGAGCGTGTCGGCGATTTCGCCCAAGTCGCGAATGGTGAAGTCGTCGTCCGCCCCGGGGCGAATGCGATGCCGCTGCCGCAACAATTCGGCCACTTCCTCCTCGGCGTCGGCGATGCGATTGGCCGAGCAGGCGGAGGCGAAGATCACGCCGACGTTGTTGAACGTCGAACCGTAAATCCGTTTCTTGATCGTCGTATAGGGGGCGAGCACGATGTTGTCCTGGTCTCCGCCGAAGAGGTTCGCTCCCTTCGGTTCCAGCACCCCCACGACTTCGAAGGGAATGCTCTTGATGCGGATCGAGCGGCCCACGCAGTTGCGGGTTTGGAACAGATTGTCGGCCACGGTGGTCCCCACCACGCAAACCTTGGCCGCCGAGTGGATATCGCTTCGCGTGAAGAAATCACCCCGCTCGATCTGCCAATTGCGGACCGTCAAGTACGATACGTTGACGCCGAGGATTTCGTCGGGCGACCAGTTCTGATTGCCGGCCACGACCTGCCCCCCGGCGTTGATTAGCGGCGTGGCCGCCAATACGGCCGGGCACTCGGCGGCCATGGCGTCGGCATCGGCGGCGCAAAGCGTGGGAATGCTGCCGATGGCCTTCCGCGCGCCGCTTCCCTTCCGACTGCCCGGAAAGATAATGACCGCGTTGGTGCCCACGGCCTGAAGTTGGTCTTGCACCAACTGGCCGGCCGATTGGACGATCGAAACCAGGAGGATGACCGCCGCCACGCCGATGACGATGCCCAACACGGTGAGGCCCGCTCGCATTTTGTTCTTCGCCAGCGCCCGCAGCGCGACGCGAAGGATCATCAGGGTCTTCATCGAATCCCTTAACGTTGTGACTGGGCGGAGGACGTCGCGGCGTTGCTTTGCGTGCCCGTTATCACTTCCTGCCCCTCGGCCAGCTCGCCGGAGACGATCTCCGTGCCGTGCTTGTCGGCCAACCCGGTGACGATCTCGACCGCGGCCAATTGGTTGCCATCCAGCGTCCAGACGTAGGTCGGCTTCCGCGCGCGAACGCCCGCGGAGTCTTTCTTCTCGCCCAAGTCCGTCGGACTATCGCTGTTGGCGTCGTCTTCCAACCGTCCTTCGACGATCGCCAGATCGCTCTTGCGGACCTGCTCCGGCTTGGGGTGGAAGCGCAAGGCCGCGTTGGGCACGGTGAGTACGTTATTTCGCTTTTCAATCTGGAAGACCAGGTTCGCCGTCATGCCGGGCAGCAGCTTCAGGTCGCCGTTGGGGGCCTCGACGATCACCGTGTACGTGACCACGTTCGAGACGGTCGTGGGATTGAGCCGCACCTGGGCAATGTGGCCGGTAAAACTGTCCTGGGGATAGGCATCGACGGAAAAAATGACCGGCTGCCGGCTTTTTTGGGCGTCGCGGATCAGGCCGATGTCGGCCTCGTCGACGGAAGCGTAGACATAAACCTTCTTCTCCAGATCGGGGGCCACGATGAACATCACGGGCGTCTGGAACTGCGCGGCCATGGTCTGGCCCGGATCGACCTTGCGATCGATCACGATGCCGTCGACCGGCGACTTGATGTTGGTGAAGTCGAGATTGGTGTGGGCGGTCGCCAGATCGGCCTCGCTCTGCAGGATGGTTGCCTTGCAAAGATCGACCTGGGCCTCCAGGCTCTTGCGATCGGTAATGCTCTGCTCGAAATCGTTCTCCGCAATTGCGCCGTTCTTCGTCAGGCGAATGGTTCGCTGTTCGAAATGGACGGCATGTTCGAGCAGGGCCTGCACGCGCGCCAGGTCGGCTTTGGCATGCGCCAGGGCCGCGTTTTCATGGGCTTCGGCCGCCACGTAGTTCCGCGGATCGATCTGGGCCAGGACCTGGTCCTTCTTCACCTTGTCGTTGAAATCGACGCACACCTTCTGGATGGGGCCGGAAACGAACGCTCCCACCTGCACGCTCAACACCGGCTGGACCGTACCGGTGGAATTGACCACCAGCGTCACGTCGCCGCGGCGGACCTCCTTGGTGCGAAACTGCCCGCTCATGCTCCGCGTGGCATTGTAATGCTGGTATCCCGCGGCCCCGGCGGCGATCAGGCCGGCCAGAACGATGGACCAGAACAGAAATTGCTTCACGTCCCTGCCCTTTCGTGACGGTGCGGTGCGTTCGACCAAACCAGGAATGGTTTCACGGGTTGGCCTCTTCGTAGCTGTGCAGCGCTGGCGGCAAGGTCGACGTCCAGCGTGTCGCAGAGGACATTGCCGTCGCGGAGGACGACCACGCGGCGGGCGTGACGGGCGATTTCCGCATCGTGCGTGACGACGATGATCGTGATCCCGTCCTCGCGGTTGAGTTGCCGGAACAGGTCCATCACCTCGCGGCTGGTGTGCGAGTCGAGGTTGCCCGTCGGCTCGTCGGCCAGGAGGATCGGCGGCTCGATTGGCCAGCGCCCGGGCGATGGCCACCCGTTGCTGCTGCCCGCCGGAGAGTTGCGAGGGCTGGTGGTCGGCCCGCGATTCCAGTCCCACTTTTTCCAGCAAGCTTTTCACGCGTTGGCGTCGCTGGGCGGCACGCAGGCCGGCGGCGTAGAGCATCGGCAGTTCCACGTTTTCCGCGGCCGTGGTGCGGGCCAGAAGGTTGAAACTCTGAAACACGAAGCCGATCTTGCGATTCCGCAGGCGGGCCCGCTGGTCGCCCGACATCTCCATGACCTCTTCGCCGTCGAGCTGGTAGCTGCCGCTGGTCGGGTGATCGAGGCAGCCGAGAGTATTCATGAGCGTGGTCTTTCCCGAGCCCGAGGGCCCCATCAGGGCCACGAACTCGCCGTGGTCGATATCCAACGAAACGCCTTGCAGGGCATGGACTTCGACCTCGCCCAGCGTGTACGTTTTGCGGATTTCGCGGAGGGAAATCAGTTGCATGTCGGCATTTTACCATGAATGGCCAAACGGGCGAACGGGATTGGGATGAACCTGGGTAACATACGGTCTCGTCCTTCTTCGTGATCGGGCAGGATCTTCGCCAGTGGTTTGTCGTCAGGCGATTGACCCGCGTGGCGGCCTTCCGCGTGGTCCGACACGGTGCGGTCCAAACTCCGCGGCAAGTTCTTTCTCCGTGCTCTTGCTCCCCGCCCGCACGACACTCATGGGGGGATCGTTGCCCGATTTGCCCAAAACCGGACTTGCCCATGAAATCCTTTCTCTTCATTTTCTTTTCCTTCATCTTCTTTTCTAATTTGCGTTCCTTCTGTCCCCTCTAGTGGACGACAGAAAGAGCAGTGCCGAACTAAAGAAGCACGTTTTTCTTGGTCCAGCACGTGATACTCACATTTTCGTGCCTTCTCCGGCTCGTTGAGCGAGAACCCCTGTTTTCGGCCGAGAAACACGCATTCCAAACCCCCCTTATGATATAGCGGTCCAAAGATGAACATTGGGGAATTGCACCCCCCACGATGGAATTCGCGACGAATTTACTTTGCCGTCCGTCATGCTCGACCATCCTCTTCAGAGGCTGCGGAATGGAATCGAAGAACGACGTGTCCACATAATAAGTACGATCGAGCGGTCGGTTTGAGGCAGCGGACTTCTCTCGAGTTCGAGTTGGGCGGCTCATGGGCGCGTCGTAAGGCGTTGCTTCCCGCCATGTTAGAGCAACCGGGGAAAAAACCGGATTTCGGAAAGAAAGGGGAAGCAAAAAGGGCCGCAAAATGCCCCATGCGCGCGTTTGGTTCCCGCAGTCGTTCCCGCGACTGAACACTCGGTACTCTGCACTCCGGCCACTACAGCCGCGCACGGCCACGCGCATCGTCCCCCTCAGCCCCGTGCCGAGGGAACACATGTTTGGCCACCATCGCTGTAGTCCCTTCTTGCGCTGGACTTGTACGAGACGTTGCCGGGCGGTTGAAAAAATTTCACGGCGGCCGCTACCCTGACACTATGGATGTCGTACCCCCTTCGCTACAATTGGGCCAGTTCTTGACAAGTTCGCCCCTTTTCTGGGCAAGTTTTTGCAAGGAGACGGTCATGGGAAGCTTTGCGCGGCCTCCGCTGGCTCGGATCGTGTTCATCGAGCGCACGATTCGCTCGGGCGGTTGATCGTGTAGAGAACGGCCGTTCCGCTCCCGCCTACCGCCAGCCGCGCGGCTGGATGGGAGAAGGGCAACGTAGAGGGCGGTGTGAGATATTGCTCCTCTCTCCCTGTGAGACCACTGAAAAAGTCTACCGCGATCACAACGTATAGTACTGATTACTGAGTACTCAGTACTACATGTTGTATCCGTTTGCACTTTTTCAGCGGTCTCCCTTTGGGAGAGGGGCAGCGGGTGAGGGTAATGTGGTGTTATCGGCGTTTCGTGGGACCGGCTCGGCGACGCAAATCGCCGCTGCGCGGCCCCTTTTTTCGTTCGACGGGCTTTCGAGCGGTCCGGTGGCGTGAAAAACCCCTTGACCGCTCGCAGGCGCAACCTTAGTTTTCCCAATGCTTTTCGGCGATGGCTCGTTTTGGAGGACAGAAGACATGGCATCTGGACAGCAACTGCTCGAAACGATAAGCTTAAGGGCAACGCTCGCAACAGTTTGCGAGGTGTGCCATTTCCGCGGTTGAAAAACCGCGGCCCCATTGAAGCACCACCCGATACCACCCAGGCTTGCGAACAGGATCAAATTTCCGCGGTTGAAAAACCGCGGCCCCATTGAAGCTACTATCAGTTTGTGAGTCGCGACCTGATTCCAAACATTTCCGCGGTTGAAAAACCGCGGCCCCATTGAAGCCGTATCGGCCGGGCCATGCACTCCAGCGGTTTTTGCGATTTCCGCGGTTGAAAAACCGCGGCCCCATTGAAGCCCCGTCGCCGGCAAGGTGTTTACCCTGGCGTTCTCGATATTTCCGCGGTTGAAAAACCGCGGCCCCATTGAAGCGATGGCAGAGCGCGGAGACGACGATGACGACGCGTTCGAATTTCCGCGGTTGAAAAACCGCGGCCCCATTGAAGCGTATTGAAAATCTCCGGTGGGTGGCGTGCCTTTTCTCATTTCCGCGGTTGAAAAACCGCGGCCCCATTGAAGCTTCAGATTCAGCAGCGGCTGCCGCTTGGCCTCCTCTTATTTCCGCGGTTGAAAAGCCGCGGCCCCATTGAAGCTTCAGATTCAGCAGCGGCTGCCGCTTGGCCTCCACTGATTTCCGCGGCTGAAAAACCGCGGCCCCATTGAAGCCCACGTTACCGTAGGGGATGCCTACGGAAACCCCTACATTTCCGCGGTTGAAAAACCGCGGCCCCATTGAAGCGTCATCCTCGAAGGTCAGACCTTCCAGGGTGGCAGGATTTCCGCGGCTGAAAAGCCGCGGCCCCATTGAAGCCCAGCAGTTCCCGCAAGCCGAAATTCGCCCCGTCGTATTTCCGCGGCTGAAAAACCGCGGCCCCATTGAAGCTCCTTTCAAGAGAACATATTGGAGCCCGAGGTATAATTTCCGCGGTTGAAAAACCGCGGCCCCATTGAAGCGTCAGGGCTCTCTTGCGGAGCCCAGACCCGTCGGCCATTTCCGCGGTTGAAAAACCGCGGCCCCATTGAAGCCCGTGGGTCTGAAGCTGCGCCAGCACTTTGGCGCGTCATTTCCGCGGTTGAAAAACCGCGGCCCCATTGAAGCGATACTCGACAGGTCGGGCGATACGGCACGCCCCGCTCATTTCCGCGGTTGAAAAACCGCGGCCCCATTGAAGCACACACTAAGTAGGACGGGTGGGACGGATGTAATGAGCAATTTCCGCGGTTGAAAAACCGCGGCCCCATTGAAGCCGGCTTGGCTTGGGTACTTTTCTTCCGGCAAGTCTCGAATTTCCGCGGTTGAAAAACCGCGGCCCCATTGAAGCCAGGGCTCACGGCCTTCCTTGGGCAGCAACAATCCGCATTTCCGCGGTTGAAAAACCGCGGCCCCGTTGAAGCAAGATAAATGCCTTCTCTTGGCACCAAAGTCGTAAAAGATTTCCGCGGTTGAAAAACCGCGGCCCCATTGAAGCCACTTGCCGCATGACTTTTCGCCAAAAACTTCGTAGGATTTCCGCGGTTGAAAAACCGCGGCCCCATTGAAGCGACCCACCAGCAGCCGGCGCACGCGGTGGAAAGGGACATTTCCGCGGTTGAAAAACCGCGGCCCCATTGAAGCCCGGAGAGCGTCAAGGACCGCTGCACCAAGGCTCACGAGATTTCCGCGGTTGAAAAACCGCGGCCCCATTGAAGCGGATTCCGCGACGTGTTGGCGGGCGTGGCGTCGGGAATTTCCGCGGTTGAAAAACCGCGGCCCCATTGAAGCGTCAGGGCTCTCTTGCGGAGCCCAGACCCGTCGGCATTTCCGCGGTTGAAAAACCGCGGCCCCATTGAAGCGCCACGCAGACCAGCGTCAGCGGCCGCAAGGACGGCATTTCCGCGGTTGAAAAACCGCGGCCCCATTGAAGCCCGTAACAGCGGCCGTGAGTTCTGGGTTGATGATTTATTTCCGCGGTTGAAAAACCGCGGCCCCATTGAAGCAGCTTCTCGTCGAACGCCCCTATCTGGAGCATGACAATTTCCGCGGTTGAAAAACCGCGGCCCCATTGAAGCGAGGCCAGGCTCACCAAGAGCGTCAAGCTGGGGTTATTTCCGCGGTTGAAAAACCGCGGCCCCATTGAAGCTATTCCGTGGCGTTGGTCGAGGGCGTGATGGTGATCGAATTTCCGCGGTTGAAAAACCGCGGCCCCATTGAAGCGTCGGCGCTCAGCTCGTCGGCCACCACCGCCTGCTCATTTCCGCGGTTGAAAAACCGCGGCCCCATTGAAGCGGCGTCGAGGAGGAGTTCGGCGGGGACGTGCTGGCAATTTCCGCGGTTGAAAAACCGCGGCCCCATTGAAGCGCAGATCATCCTTGACGCGGGCGCGCACGACTTCCGTATTTCCGCGGTTGAAAAACCGCGGCCCCATTGAAGCCGCCGTTGCCGGATCCGGTCTGACCCGGGCGCACTCGTATTTCCGCGGTTGAAAAACCGCGGCCCCATTGAAGCGTGCCGCCGCCGGCTGGAGGCCGCTCTGGCTCGGCCGTATTTCCGCGGTTGAAAAACCGCGGCCCCATTGAAGCCGCGAGAGACAGGACGTCAAGCGGCAACAGCAACGCTGATTTCCGCGGTTGAAAAACCGCGGCCCCATTGAAGCATTGACTACCGGGCCTGGGAAAAGACCGGAGTGCTGATTTCCGCGGTTGAAAAACCGCGGCCCCATTGAAGCGCGGGCGGCCTGGATGGCCGAGGCGTCGAGCGTCATGCCATTTCCGCGGTTGAAAAACCGCGGCCCCATTGAAGCCCGGCGTAGCGGAAGATCTTGTAGACTTCGTTCCAGTCATTTCCGCGGTTGAAAAACCGCGGCCCCATTGAAGCCTGTCGGCGGCCGTAACCACGGCCTGGGTAATCGTCATTTCCGCGGTTGAAAAACCGCGGCCCCATTGAAGCGACGCTGCCGGCGTTGGACTCGCTCATCAATTCGGATTACCTACCGGTGGAAATGGATTGCCGCAACCCTGCGATTCCGTTTATTCCAACGTCCGCATTTTCCTCCATGTGCTACACTTTCTGGGGGAATACACATGGAACCAATGTTTCAACAGGCCGGCTTGGCACTGCTGTTGGGGCTGCTGGTGGGACTGCAAAGGGAACATGCCGCGTCGGGGATCGCCGGCATGCGTACCTTTCCCCTAATCACGCTCTTAGGCACAGTTGCCGCGGTGCTGGCCAATGAGTTCGGCGGTTGGATCGTTGCCGCAGGGTTTTTGGGCATCGCGACCCTGATCGCCGTCCATTCGTCGAAAGCCCTTCGGGAGCCAGGCCACGGTGGCACCACGACCGACGTCACCATGCTGCTGATGTATGCCGTCGGCGCTTTGTTGGTCACCGGGCCAATCGCCGTGGCCGTGGCTGTCGGCGGCGCGGTGGCCGTACTCCTGCAATTCAAGCCTGAACTACACGGATTCGCCAAGCGGTTGGGCGACCAAGACCTGCGGGCAATCATGCAGTTCGTCTTGATCACGTGCATTATATTGCCCGTGTTGCCGCACCGGACAATTGCCCTTTGGCCCGATCCGCCCTACGGCCATCTCAACGTGTTCAATCCGTTCGAAATTTGGCTCATGGTCGTGCTGATCGTGGGCATGAACCTGGGCGGCTACATTCTCTACAAATTCCTCGGCCAAGATGTTGGCACGCTGTTCGGTGGCATCCTGGGCGGGGCCATTTCGAGCACGGCGACCACCGTGAGCTACGCCCGCATGGTGCGCAGCGATCCCGCGTACGCACGGAGCGCTTCGATCGTGGTCATGATCGCTTCGGCCGTTTCCTGCCTGCGCGTCCTGGCGGCCGTGGCCGTGGTATCACCGAAACTCCTGATTACGGTGGCCCCGCCGCTGTTGGTGGTGATGATCCTGACGCTGGTGCCTCCGGTGGTGTCCTGGTTCTGCGGCCGCTCGGAACCAGGCCGGATGCCGCCCCCTGAAAATCCGACAGAGTTACGGCCAGCCCTCGTGTTCGGCGTACTGTACGCGGGTGTGCTGCTAGCGCTGGCTGCGGCTAAGGCCTGGCTGGGCGACCACGGATTGTACGTCGTCGCCGGGCTGTCGGGCCTGACCGAAATGGACGCCATCACGCTGTCCACCGCTCGGCTCTCGATCACCGACGCCACGGTGGCCATCGACGGTTGGCGATTGATCGTTCTGGCGGTCATGGCCAACATGCTCTCGAAATCCATCTTGGCGGGCATTCTGGGCGGCTGGCGATTCTGGCTCCGGTTGGTCATGCACTTCTTCCTCCCCTTGGCTGGAGGCGCGCTGCTGCTGGCGCGTCTTTAGCCGCCAATGAGCCGCGATCGCGAAAGCTCGTCAAGCAGTGCCTTCCTCGGCCCAAAGCCCGCCCATTTTGCCGGCGGGGAACTCTATTATTCCCTTGCCAGGCCCAACCGAGCCCGTGGTATCGGCGTGCGGGATCATTTTCGGCAATGCAATCCGCCGCCGACTCCTCGCTGATCGTCTGGCAATCACTCGCCGGTGCCGCCCTGCCAGTTGTTGGTCCGGAACGGCGAGGCGGGGAGGCCCTCCTTGTTGACCAGGTTGGGATTCGCCTCGTTCCGCCAGCCGAAGCGGGCCTGGGTCGGCGCAGCGACCCCCTTGGCTTGGACGACGACCGTGTCGCCGTCAATCGTGGCTTCGGCGGGCACGAACTTGCCATCCGCTGCCGCGACCTCATACTCGGCCAGTGGCTTGCCATCACGCGACTTCAGCCCGCCGCCGACGTGGGCGAACGTAAGCCGGAGCTTGTCACCCTCGACCTTCATGGCCTTGTAGAGCGGCCCCGAGTAGACAAGATCCTTCTTGCCGTAGTCCTTGGCCAGCGCCCAAAGGGCCAGGCGGTTGCCCACGTCGAACTTGTTGCGCGGGTGGATGTCCTTGATGTCGTGGACAATGTCGGTCGTAACCGCCATGCCGGTGCCGGGGATCTTGAGGCTGGCTGCCTGGGCTTCCCAGAGCAGCGGCAGGCTGCCGGGACCATATCCCGCAAACGGTGCGATCTCGACAAAATAGAACGGGAAGTCGAAACCCCAGACCTTGCGCCAGCCCTCGATCAGGCTCTTCATCTTGTCGGCGTACTTCAGGCCATTGCCCTCGTTGGATTCGCCCTGATACCAGATTACGCCACGGATGGCGAAGGGTTTCAGGGGGGCGATCATGCCGTTGTACATTCCTCCGCTGTTTTTCTCGGAGACCGTCCAGGGCTCGATGGGCGATCCACCCCACGAGCTGTCGATCAGTCCAACCGGCACGTCCAATTCCTTGTGCAGCCGTTGACCGAAGTAAAACAGTGCGGCCGAGAAGCCACCCCAGCCGCCGGCGGCCACGGTTTTGGGGCTGCACGCTACCCAGTCGGCTTTCACGTCCTTGGCCGCCTGGCCGGACTGCACCTTCGGCACCAGCAGCAGCCGGATCTTCGGGTAGTTCGCGGCGGCTATCTCCTCCTGGGCCTTCTCGCAGGCGGCGATTCCCATTTCCATGTTCGACTGGCCCGAGCCAATCCACACGTCGCCGATGAGGATGTCGTCCAGCTCGATCTTATTCTTGCCGCTGACGGTCATGGCGTGGGCCTTGCCGTCGGCCTTCGCGGCGGGAAGCAGCTACTTTCCAGTTGCCCTGGGCGTCAGCCTTGGTAGTTGCGGTCGCCTCGTCGAACTTCACGGTGACCTCTTCGTCGGGGGCGGCCCAACCCCAGATCGGCAGCGGCCGGTCGCGTTGCAGCACCACGTGGCTGCCGAGCACCTTGGGGAGGGTAACGTCGGCACGGGCCTGGGGCACGGCGGACGACGCAACGAAAAGGAAAAAGGCAACAATGCACGACGACAGGCACTTCTTCATGGCAGACCTCTCTTGTGGGCAGGATGTAGTTCAGGGCGGGATGGCCGGTGGGCATGTCGGCTCCATTGTGATCGCCGCCTGCCCCCGAGTCAATTGGCTCTCCGCCCGCCGATTTTTTCCTGCTACGTTTCCCCTTGATCCTGGAATTGCTCATCTGGTCGCAGTCGGTCGTTCGGTCACGTGCTGGTAGCCGCCAGAGCCCCCATTCCGCGACATCGCCGGTTCGGGATTTGCTGGAGAAGCGGGCAGGTGCGGCTCCTCGCGGCCTCGGGAGCAGAAGCGACGATAAAGGCCGGGTCGGGCATCATGGCTGCCAACGCCGTTCGGGGGGGGCGAAGCAGGCGGGGGCGCAGTGGATTTCGGAGAGGGATCTGATCAGCTACAATACGCGGGATGAAGCAATGCCGGCCAGCAAAAAACCGTGCCACGAGCGCAAGTCGTGAGCCTGGCATGCAGTTGTCTGAAGAGAAAATCAACCGGAGAACGTCCATGGTAGCGCGATGGAAGAAGGTGGCCTGCTTGATTGTGGCGATGGGGATGCTGGGTGGCTGGGCAAAAGCCGTCGAGCCGGACGCGGTGATCCCCTTGTGGCCTGGCGACGGTTTGCCGCCCGGCGTGAAGGTCCAGAACCCTCAGAACCAGACTCCCGATGCCCACGGCCTCATCCGCCGCATGGACAAACCGGAACTACGCGTCTTTCTTCCGCCAGCGGATCGGGCTACTGGCACGGGGGTGATCATCTGCCCGGGCGGTGGCTACGGATTGCTGGACTTCAAGGCGCATGTCGCGGAATTCGTGACGGACTACCAGCAGCAAGGCATTGCAGTGATCGCCCTGCTCTACAAGGTCCCCACGAAAGCAGATTTGGCTTTGACGGAGGGGCAGCGCGCGCTTCGAGTGGTCCGCAGCCATGCCGAGCAATGGAAGCTCGACCCGCAGAAGATCGGCATGCAAGGCTACTCGGCGGGGGGGCACCTGCTCGTGAATTTAATATCCCATGCCGACAATGGAGATCCTCAAGCCAAGGACCCCTTGGACCGGCTCGGCTGCCGCCCGAACTTCGTCGTGCTGATGTGCCCTTGGAATCTCTGGACGGTGGATAAGTATCCGCTGAAAGCACCCTTACCCCCGGTGTTCCTTGCTTGCGCGGCCGACGACAAACTGTCGATCAACTTCTCCGATCCCTTGGCAGCGCGGTTGAAGGAACTTCAGACGCCCGTTCTGTACTTGAGAGTCCAGAGCGGTGGACACAGCGCATTCCACCGGCCGTCAGTCGCGGGCAAGTGGATGGAGAAACTTGTGCCTTGGTTGAAGCAGCAGGGGTTCGCGGTTCGACCTTGACGCTTTACCGGCGATGTACTCCACTCGATCAGTCGGATCGGGTTGCCGGATCGCTGGGTGGCCGCCCATCCCGAACATCGGCTGGAGCAGCGGGAAGAAGAATCCCGCGAAGCCCAGGCCCGTCGTCGCCGGAAACGGGCGGCGCGACGTGCCGCCATGACATCGTAACGGCAACTTCTCTTACGCAAAGACCTGCACCATGTTCGTCATGCTGACGAGCAATCCGTCCCAAGGACATCGATCATTGCCCGCTGTTCTTATGGAGGTTATCCTCCAACATGGGGGACGGCGATATTGTTCGCGATTGATTGAACCGATTTCCCTTCTGCAACGACCTAATTGTATCATGAACGACCGTGACCGGCTCAACGACGAATTGCTCGTGCTACGGTGTCAGGGGGGCGACGCCAAAGCGTTCGAGGCATTGGTCGGCCGTTGGCAGCAGCGATTGTGGCGACACGCCTGGCGTTTGAGCGGCGACGAAAGCGCCGCCTGGGATGCGCTGCAGGAAGCTTGGATCGGCATTAGCCGTGGGTTGAGCCGGCTGAAGGATGCCGCCGCATTTCCCGCCTGGGCCTATCAGATCGTCAGCAATAAGTGCCGCGACTCAGCCCGCCGCGACCAGCAGCGGCACAAGGCCACCGAGATCTACGTCGAGCGGGTACAGCGTGAGGAGCAAGAGATGACGACCGTGCAGCAGCAGTACAGCAGCCTTCGGGAGGCCCTGGAACAATTGTCCGGCCCAGATCGGGCCATATTGTCGTTGCGTTATGAGGAACAATTCGACACCGCCGAGATTGCCGTCATCCTTGGAATCCCGGAAGGGACGGTAAAATCACAACTGTTTTACGCACGAAAGCGCCTGCGCAACTATCTGGAGCAGAATGATGAGTGAGCACGAAAACGAACTGAAAAAAGCATTGGCCGAAAATGGGAGATTCGACCACGAAACCGCAAAACGTGTCACCGCTGAAGCGGGAGCTTGGTTTGACAAGCGGTTGAAGTGGATGGCGCGGCTCGACTTCGTCCGCATCATATTCTGCATTGCAGTGCTCGAAATCGCTGCCGCTGGCTTTGGCCTCGCCGTGAGCACCAAGGCCATGCTCGCCTTCGCTGTAGTGCTGGTGTTCGCCATCGTGGGGACCGGGATTGTCGCCATTCAATCCCGAATCACGAACGCCAAGCTCGCCTTGCTCAAGGAGATCAAACTATTGCGGCTGGAGCACCTGGGATGCCCCACCGATCACACGATCGCACCGCCTTGGGAAACCGTCCCGACCGGCGTTACTATTTGGCGCACCCTCTCGCGCTGGGAAGGCGCGGCATGGTTCGCAGTGCTAATCCTGGTCGCCGCAGTGAGCTTCCTATTTGCATCCTGGCTCATGGGGTGGGAGGGAATGCTGACCAACGAATCCCTGGTGAAGTTGTCCGCCGACGGCTCGGGTAGCGAGGTATCGAAGACCTCCTATCAATACAACGGCCTGACCCCGATGACTTCCGCTTCCATGTGGACCGGGGAAGGACCGTACAAATTCACTCGCTGGCTCGATAACCGTGGAAGGGAATTACTTATGACCGTTGAGACCATTCCGCCGAATAGGCGATACACGGTTCAGCTAGTCGAACCGGTAAGGGCCGGCGAGGAGTTTCGGGAAACGATCTTTGGCGAGAGTCCGAAGATGGCCGAGAAGAAGGGAGCCCTCTGGACGTATAAGGGAGATCCGCAGTTTGGCCAGCAGAAAAACTCCTACTTCGTGA
Source organism: uncultured Planctomycetia bacterium (assembly GCA_963779975.1). Classification (GTDB taxonomy): domain Bacteria; phylum Planctomycetota; class Planctomycetia; order Pirellulales; family Thermoguttaceae; genus JANXQG01. The sequence goes on from CAWAAL010000012.1 coordinate 144,985, forward strand.
CGGTGCAGCTTCCTAAGGGGGCCGAAATTGCTTCCGTCGATCCCCAGCCCGCCGAGCAGATCATTCAGGACGGTTTACCGACGGTGCGGTTCCAGGCGATCCGCGGCCGGAACGAGAAGTTTACGCACTCGATCCAGTACCGCCTTCCCGTGGACGCTGGTTCGCGAACCGGAAACAAGTGAGAGACCGTCTGGTGGCAGATCGGGGTGTGCATGCCGCGTACTGGCGAGTTCGCCCGAAGCAACTTGGCCAGGGCGGGCCAAACCCGAGGTCGGGAATTGATCGCATCGACCCAAATCCGGTCGACGCCCAGATCAGTGGCCTGCTCCAGCAGGGCGTCGATTGCCGCTTGGCTGTCGGAAAGAAACGGCAGCAAGGGACCGAACATTACGCTGGTCTGGAGGCCCGCGTCCCTGGCCGCCTTGATCACTGCCAGCCGCTCCTGGACGCTGGCGGCACCCGGCTCCCATAGCTCCCGCAGCCGCTCATCCAACGTGGTCAAGGTGATACCGATGCTCGCGGAGCGTCCGGCGAATACATCCAGATCCCTGAGCACCAAGGCACTCTTGGTCAGCACATGCACCTGAAAGCCATGCTCCAAGAGCAGTTCGCAGCAGCGGCGGGTCAGTCGCCACTGGGCCTCGACCGGCTGCCAACCGTCGCACGCACTACTCACGAAGACCGTGCCCGGCTCGGCCCGTCGCAACTGCCGCTTGAGCACCTCGACGGCGTTGACCTTCACGTCCACGAACGCTCCCCAGGGTTCGTCATGGGGATGAAACCGCTGCATCAAACGGGCATAGCAGTAGACACAGGCGTGGGTGCAGCCCGTGTAGCAGTTCAGCGAATAGTCGCTCAGCCCGCCCCGGTTGAGGATCGACTTGCAGACGGTCTCACGGACGATGGGTTCCGTCGGAACCTCGCGGGAGTTTTCCGGGGGCTGGCTCTCGATAGGCATTGGAGGGAATTCTCTGCAAAAGACACTGGTGCTTACCGGTGAATATTCCGTCCCGAGCACCTCCACCAATTCTATCCGCACACGGCCGGACAGAAAATCGTCGTTGTGGTCGCTGTTTTGACAGCGGCGTGCGAAGTCCCACGAAGGCGGAAACTGTGGAATAATTGCCGGGCAGCCAGTTTCGGACAATCGACGCGGGCTGAATCAGCGAGTAAGATGGGGGCTGGGCTTCGACATCGGTTTGTTGCGAGAACGAAACCATGAAACTGTCAATGATGAATCGTCAAATCGTCCTGGCAGCCCGGCCGGAAGGGTTGCCCAAGCCGTCCGACTTCCGGCTCGTCGAGACACCGGTCCCAGAACTCACCGAGGGGCAGTTTCTGGTGACGACGAATTACTTGTCGGACGACGAATTACTTGTCGGTGGATCCCTATATGCGCGGCCGGATCAGCGAAGCCAAGAGCTACGCCGAGCCGGTCCAGATCGGCCAGGTGATGGTCGGCGGCACGGTGGGCACCGTGGTCGAGTCGCGGCGCCCAGGCTACCGGCCGGGCGAGGTCGTCGTGGGCTACTGGGGATCGTGAATGGCCTGGAGTACGCGCCCACGGCGTTCATCGGCCTGTTCCACGGCGAGAACGTCGGCAAGCAGTTGGTGCGCGTGGCCAAGGATTAGAGGTTGAGTATGTGATCGAAGACCCCGACAAATTCGTTAAACAATGGTAGACGATCAACAACATGGTTTGAGCCGCCGCGCCCATTGGGCCGGCAGCGACAAGCTCATCAGCCGCCTCATGGCCGAGGCCCTGGCCGGGCCGAACCTGGTGTCGCTTGCCGCCGGTTTCGTCGATCAAGCGACACTGCCGGTCGAGGCTACCCAGGAGGCTCTGGCGGTGTTGTGGTCGAGCCCGACTCTTGCCCGCGCCGCGCTGCAATATGGAACCACCATCGGCTACGTGCCGTTGCGCGAGGCGATTCTCGCCCGTTTGGCGGCGGCCGACGGATCAGTAAGCGGTTGCAGGCCGCCGTCCGTGGATCAAGTGGTGATCACCGCCGGCAGCAACCAACTCCTGCACCTCGTGGCCGACACGCTCCTGGACCCTGGCGACATCGTGCTCTGCGCTGCGCCAAGCTATTTCGTCTTCCTGGGCACGTTGGCCAATGTCGGCGCGCGGACGGTGGGCGTGGAGATCGACTCCGAGGGCATGATCCCCGCGGCCCTGGAGCAAGAACTGGCACGACGGCAGGCGGGCGGGGAACTGGCCCGCGTGAAAGCCGTCTACCTGAGCACCTATTACGACAATCCGGCGGGTATTACGACCGCGCTGACGCGGCGCCGGCAGTTGCTTGAGGTCGTGCGGCGATGGTCGTACGAGGAGACGATTTACTTGATCGAAGACGCGGCCTATCGCGAACTGCGATACTACGGCGACGACGTGCCCAGCCTGCTTGCCCTGGACGAAGACGGCGATGCGGTGATCCATGCGGGGACCTTTTCGAAACCCTATTCGCCCGGCATCCGCGTCGGCTGGGGGATCCTCCCGCAAAGGCTTACAGAACCGCTGCTGGCGCAGAAGGGGAACGTCGATTTCGGCTCGCCGCATTTCAACCAGGTGTTGATGTCCACCCTGATGGAAACGGGACTATTCGATCGCCACGTCGCCGCTTTGCGGGAGAGTTATCGCGCGAAGTTGGATGCCACGCTTTGCGCAGCCCAGGCGGAGTTGGCGCCGCTGGGAGTCGAATGGGTGCGGCCGACGGGCGGGCTGTACGTCTGGATGCGGCTGCCGGAATGGATCGATACGGGCGTCGATGGTCCCTTGTTCCCGCGGGCAGTTGCCGAGGGAACACTGTACGTGCCCGGCGAGTGTTGCTATCCGCAGGAGGGGCGGCTGCGGCAGAGGAACATGCTGCGATTGAGTTTTGGAGTGCCTTCGATCGAGGAGATCGGCCGCGGCGTGCAAGCGCTCGCCCGGGCGATGAAGGGGCTCAAGGGTTAGCCCCGGGTGCCGTTGTTGGGCATCCTGGCCTGTTTATGGCTGATGTTCGCGCTGCCCTGGATGGCCTGGATCAGGTTCGGGGTCTGGCTGGCCGCAGGCATGGATTTCTTCGCCCTTTACGGCCGCCATCACGGCCGGCTCGCACGCGGTATCTGGCGAAGCGAGCCGATCTGATGCTGTAGGGTGGGCCGAGTGAAGCGGCGTACCGGGTGATAACCCGGTCAACAAATCCTCGTCGCTTGCCCAATCGGGCGCGGTCGCGAGTGTCGTGCCGGGGCCGAGCGAGATTGTCCCCGCCCCGCTCTGCCTCGCGGGGAAGGAACCCACGAATCTGGCCGACAGCCCTATCGAGGGCGGCGCCATTTTGCGGCCTATGGAAGACCGCACGCTCGCGAATCGGCTGCGAGGCTGATCGGAGCAGTTGCCGATCGTCTACGGCAAATCGAGGCCAACTTTGAGGCATCCCTTGATCCGCTCCATCACTGGGGCGGAGAGTTGACCGATCTTGGTGATGATAAGCCGCTGATCATACGTCAGCAGATTCTCACACTGGACCATCGACTTCTGCCGCAGCCCAGTTGCCGCGCCTTCCGGCGTGGAAATGTCAATGAACAACTGGGTGGCCGAGGCCCGGTGCGTCGAGCGGCTTATGGAGGCCAAAATCGTATCCGTGATCCGGTGATTGAGAGCGTCCGTCTGCACGACCAGGGCAGGGCGGACTTTACTGCCCGTTCGATCGCTGAACGGGTAATCGACCAGGACGATGTCACCGCGGGAAACAGTCATGATTTGCGGCGGGGATCAAGCTCGTCGTAGATGTCCATTTCCGGATCGTCCCAGCCGGCGCGTTTTCCGAACTGCTGGAGTTGGAACAGCCGCTCCTGTTCGCTTACTGGGTCCTCCTCGAATAAGGACTTGAATCGCTCGTATACGTCTGCCCGTACGAGCACGAACGCGGCGTTCTGCGCGGGATCGCTCACGCGCACGGGAAACTCGTCCCTCTGGATATTGGCCCACTGTTCCTCGGTAAGCTGGATTGTCATCTATCGATCCTTGTAGGAATTACCAACATTTTACGCCGGTTGGGTTGGCTCAGTAAGCGGCTATTCGGAAAGTCCTCGCGGTTGTTTGCGGTATTGAAGCCCGACGCGGGCACCGTGTACTCATGGTCGGCGAGGAATCGGCTTTCGTGGCTGTTCGCGGCACATTCCTCGCTGGCGAGTCGGGCTTCAATGTCGATTTGCGGACAAGAACTTTTCGGATAGCCTCTTACAGCCCAAGTCTTTCAAGCTAGCATTGAGTGGCTTTTTGCTGTTGGCGTTGCGCAAGTATACGAGCGGTAGAAACATGCGGATGTTTTTTGTCGTAGACCCGTTTCGGGGCTGGTTTCTTGGGGCCACGGATGTTCTTGCGGAAGCGATTGAGACGTACATTCGCGGCCAGAGCCTTCAGGATTCGCGCCAACTCGGCAGGATTGAGCAGGGCGAAGTGTGTTGTCCATTCCGCCTCGGGAATGGCGATCATCATCCCGTGGTATGTAGCGGCCACTTCGCCCGCCAGATAATAGCCCGAGAGATCTTCGCGTTTTGCTTTGTCGCCGTGGGTCGCGACCAAAGCGCTTTTCACCACGCTGGTCACGTTGTAGGCCAACAGGGCCACGCAGAAGCTCAACAGTGCCGCGCCGGGATAGCCCAAGGTCTTGATCTCGCCGTTAAATGCCTGGTCCAACTCGTGGAATGCTCTTTCCACCGTCCAGCGATGGAGATAGAGGTTCGCAACGCTGCGGGCATTGGCGACCGTTTTGGGCAGGTTCGTCAACACGTGGATCTCGGTTTCCCCGTCGCGGGTCGGCTCCTTCAATTCGATAGTAACGCGGCGAATCGTCCTCGGTTTTCCCTCCTCGTCCGTTATCTGCATTTGTTGCTCGTAGATCATGCCCCTGGGACAGCGGCCGATCTTGTGGCGCATCGCCCGGCAGTTCGTAAGTCAAGTTCTGCTTGTGTTGGCGAATGACGAACGCCGCGTCTTGGTTCGCGATCCCGAAGAGAAACCCGGTCGTGCAGAAGTTGCGGTCAGCGATCCACAGGTCCTGCGCTTCCACGGTCGTCAAGACTTGAGGCAGCAGACTTCGCTCCTGGGCATGTCCATCCTCGCAAGGGAAAACGTCTGTCGCCAGCATCCGATCCGGCTCCAGGACCACCAAGGCATGCCCCGGCAACGGACCGGCGGCAATGGTCCGCAACTCCTCGATGCGGTGTTCGGTGGCAGCCAGATGGTTCCCGTCGAGGATTTTCGTCCGGTAGCCGGCCAGCAGCGGCTGGCGCCGTGGCGCCAACTGCTCGACTATGTCCGCCATCCGCATGGCCGTCTGCCGCACCATCTGTCGGGAAACCTCCGTCTCTATCTGATTGAGCTTGTTGTAGACCGACGTAACCGAGACAGTGAATTCCTCCTCGCGTGCCAGGTAGGCATCGTTGACCGACCTGCGGCCGCCCGTCGCCACAACGGCCAACAGGTTCACGACCGAGGAAAACAAAAGCTCTCCACAACGCTGACGTTTCGCGGTCTTTGAAAAGATCTCGTCCAACAATTCCGCTGTAACGGCATTTTCCAACGTGCCGCGAAACATTACACTCACCGCGCTTTTCGTAGCAAACCGATCGAATATCTCACTGAACATCACTGTGTTACCATCCTAACAAATTGCTCTAAGGTCAAGTACGATAACACATTATTCACAAACTACAACACGTTGGCCAGGCTGCTAGCAATGCTAACACTGACAGCTTGAAAGACTTGCCTCTTACAGCCCTTACCGCAATCGACGGCATCCAGTCTCTCAATCGTACCTCTGCAGCAGACCCTGGTGCAAGCATGGCTCCGACGTTTTCATATTTTCCTCCGATTTTCCCGTCCCGTAGTCGACTACACAGGAATTTTTGTCAAGAAACCAGGGGAAATGGCTCCAAAACTCGCCTTGACACAGCCCCGGAAATTGCGACAATCCGGCCCGCAAAATCATCGTGCCTGCCGCCGGACCACTCGGTCTGTCGAACGGGCGGTGAATCGAACATCCGTTGTCTTGCCCTGCGGCATGGAGGCCTTGGGCCGTGCGAACCTGTATCTGTCGCCGATCGACTGCTTAGTCTGCGGGCCTTGTTGCCGGAAGCCGAATTCATCGGCGCCGACGACATCCACCCCTTGCGCTGCACGTCCGACTCGCGCCGCGTGCGGCCGGGCGATCTGTTTCGCCGCCCTGCCCGGCGATCGATACGACGGCCACCAGTTCATCGCCGAGGCCATCCGCCGCGGCGCAGCGTCCGTGCTCTGCGAACGTCCGCCAGCCGGGCCTGAGCGTGCCGTGCGGGGTCGTGCCCCACGTACACCATGCCTATGGCCGCGTTTGCCAGGCCTTGGCCGGAAATCCCAGCTTCAAGCTGAAACTGATCGGCATCACCGGGACCAACGGCAAGACGACCACGAGTTGCCTCATCGCCAGCGTGCTCTTGAAGGCCGGCTACCGCGTCGGCATCGCGGGAACCTTGGGCTATTTCGACGGCCAGGAGGTCGAGCCGGCCACGCACACCACGCCGCCCGCCGAAAGCCTGGCGCCGCTGCTGGCGCGGATGGTGACCAACGAATGTACGCACGCCACGATGGAAGTTTCCAGCCACGCCCTGGCGCAAAGCCGCATCGCCGGCGTTCGCCTCGACGTGGCCTGCGTCACCAACGTCAGCCGCGACCACCTCGATTATCACCCTTCGCTGCAAGACTACCGCCTGGCCAAATCCAAGCTGCTGGACTACCTCGCCCCGGAAGGCTTTGCCGTCGTGAATGCCGACGACGCGATTGCCGCGGGCTACTTGCGGCATTTCCACGGTCCGGCGCTGACGGTCGGCATCCGCAAGCCGGCCGAAATCACGGCCACGCCGCATCGAACAGTTCCCCAGCGAACAGACCTTCCTGCTCACCGCCGGCAGCGAAACCGTGCCCGTGCGGACCCGCATGATCGGCACGCACCATATCTACAACTGCCTGACCGCGGCCGCCGTGGGCTTGACCTATGGACTCGACCTGACCACGGTCGTCCGCGGGCTGGAGGCGGTCGACTACGTGCCCGGCCGTTTGCAGCGGATCGAGTGCGGGCAGCCGTTCAGCGTGTTCATCGACTTTGCCCACACGCCCGACGCGCTGGCCGGCACCTTGCAGGCCCTGCGGAACGTGACTTCCGGCCGGCTGATCTGCGTGTTCGGCGCCGGGGGCGATCGCGATCGGCAGAAGCGGCCGCTGATGGGCCAGGCAGGCCGAGAAACTGGCCGATTGCACCGTGCTCACCAGCGACAACCCGCGGCACGAAGATCCCCGCGAAATCGTCGCGGAGATTCTCGACGGCTTTCAGCAACCGGCGGCCGCCCGGGTGATCATCGATCGCACCGAAGCGATTCACTGGGCCTTGGCCCAGGCCCAGCCGGGCGATTGCCTGTTGATCGCCGGCAAGGGGCATGAGGATTATCAGATCGTCGGCGACGAGCGAATCGCATTGGACGATCGGCAGATTGCGGAAGAGTGGCTGTATCGAGCTAAGCAGCAAGCTGACACCGAACTAGACTGATGGAAACCCTGCACGACCTGGCACAAGCGACCGGCGGCCGGATCCTGCCTGCACACAGGATTCAGGATGCCGCTGCCATTGCGCTGGGTCGGATGGTCACCGACAGCCGCCAGGTCGAGCCGAACGATATCTTCTGGGCGCTCTCGGGACCGAACTACGACGGGGCCTGTTTCCTCCACGAGGCCTTTCGCCGCGGTGCGCAAGGCGTCGTTGTTTCGCGAATCGAAACCGTCCCCGAGCGACGGCTGGATCCTGAATGTCGACGACACGCAACGGGCCTTGGAGCAATGGGCCCGCTGGAAGCGGCGGCACTTCACCGGCATCGTCATCGGCGTGACGGGCAGCGTGGGCAAGACCACGACGCGGCAGATGATCCATACCGTGTTGCAGAGCCGCTTGCAGGGAACGGCCAGCCCGCGAAACTACAATAATCAGTGGGGCGTGCCCGTTGAGCATGTTGACCATCGAACCGCAACACGACTATGCCGTGCTGGAATTGGGCGGCCAGCCGTGCCGGCGAGATCGCCATGCTGGCCGAGTTGTGCGCGCCCAAGGTGGGCGTGATCACGCAGCTTGGCGACGCCCATCTCGGCGGATTCGGCAATCGCCAGGGCGTGGCCGAGGCCAAGGCCGAGTTGCTGGCCGCGTTGCCCGCCAGCGGACATGCCGTGCTGGCCGACGATTCGTGGCTGCGAGGAATGTCGTCGCGCTGTGCGGCGCCGATCACCTGGATCGGCACCGGGCCGCAGTGCGACCTGCGCGCGGTGAATGTCGAGTGCCAGCAGGGCCGCTTGGAATTCCACGTGGCCTGCGGTGAAGCGCGGCGCCGGCCACCGGCAGCCGCGGCGGCAAGCACGGGGCGGCAGCAGCAAGCAACGCCGGTGCGGTTTTCCATTCCGGTCTGGGGCCGCCATCACGTCAACGCCGCGCTGGCCTCCGTGGCCGTGGGCCGCATGATGGGCTTCGACCTGGAAGAAATTGCCGCGGCCCTGGCCAACTACCAGGCCGTGCCGATGCGCTGCGAAGTGACGCGAAATCCGCGGCGCGACGATCATCAACGATACCTACAATTCGAACCCCACCGCCATGCGGGCGGCCCTGGAACTCCTGCACGATTTCGACGCCGCCGGCCGGCGGATCGTCATCTGCGGCGACATGGCCGAGTTGGGCACGCAATCGATCGCCTTGCATTGGCAGATGGGAAAAGACATCGTCCAGATCGGCGGGGCCGAGTTGGTCATCGCCTGCGGCCAGTTCGCCCGACACGTCACGGCCGGGGCCCGTTCGACCGGCTTGAACCGCGCCCGGGCCGTGCCCTGCGACACGATCGAGGATGCCATGCCCTACGTGGGCCAGGCCGTCTTGCCGGGCGACATCGTGTTGGTCAAAGGTTCGCGGGTGATGGCGATGGAACGCCTGATCGAGGCTTTGAAACAATATCCAAAACGCAAATCGGCATAGCATGAAGGAGATACTGGACCCAGAACACCAAACCATTGAGGAGTTCCACCGTTGGCAGCCGGTTTGCGGGAATTGGCTGCCGCCCTCCCCTCCTTGGGTTGAAGCAATACAGCTTGCCGGGTTCCGCGACCACTGGGTCGGTCGCTCCGGCAAGAGCTTCACGGTGGGACTTCGTTCTGAGCGCCGGGGCGGCGCATCGCGCCGCCCCGGTTGCTCAGGGAACACGCGTAGGGATGAGGGATGAGAGATAAGAAATAAAGGTTGTTGCTTTATCATCTCACATCCCTCATCCCTGATCCCTCATCTTTCGTCCGAATGCTCCTCTGGCTCCTCCAACATGTTGCCGCCGCTTCATCCCTGGCCAGCCTGGGGAAGATCACCGCACGGGCATCGCTGGCGGCATTGGTCAGCTTCTTGCTGGCCGTGATCCTGGGGCCGCGCTCATCGCCTGGCTGGCCCGCCGCTTCCGCGAACCGATCAAGAGCGACTCGCCCGAAATCCGCCGCCTGCATCAAGGCAAGAAGGCCACGCCCACCATGGGCGGACTGTTCATTGTCGCCGGACTGGCCGGCAGCTTGCTGCTGGCGGGCGATCTGACCAGCCGCTATCTGCTCCTGGCCCTGGGCGTTACCGGCGGACTGACGCTGCTGGGCGCGATCGACGACCTGGTGAAACTTCGTTCGGAAAAACTGCGGCATTTCCGCCGCAAGCAAACTGATCGGCCAGTTGCTGATTGCCGGCGTGGCGGCCTTGTACCTGTACTTCGATCACGCCGCCTTGCCCGACGGCCTGGTCCTGCCGCCGCCGCTGAACGTGACGCCGTTATCGCTGGGAATCTGGTTCGTGCCGCTGGCAATCGTGGTGATCGTCGGCTCGTCGAACGCCGTGAATCTGACCGACGGGCTCGACGGCCTGGCCGGCGGATGCCTGTTGTTCGCCGCCGCCGCCATGACCCTGGTGGTCTATGCGGCGGGGCACTCCCAATGGGCCGCCTATCTCAACATTCCTCATATTGCCGGCTGCGGCGAATTGGCCGTCCTCGCCGCCGCGATGATCGGCGCCGTGGTCGGCTTCCTCTGGTTCAACTGCCATCCGGCCCAGGTCTTCATGGGCGATACCGGTTCGTTGCCGCTGGGCGGATTGCTGGGGCTGATGGCCGTCGTCTCGCGGCAGGAGTTGCTGCTGGTGCTCGTGGGCGGAGTCTTCGTGGCCGAGGCCGCCAGCGTCATCCTGCAAGTCGGCTGGTACAAGTGGCGGAAGCGGCGGATCTTCCTCTGCGCGCCGCTGCACCATCATTTTCAATTTCGCGGCTGGCCGGAAAGCAAGATCGTCGTCCGTTTCTGGATCGCCGCCGCTCTGTGCGCTCTGCTGGGCACGGCATGCCTGAGAATCAACGTCGTGGAAAAGCCCGCGGGCCGGAGCGTGGAACTGCTGGCCGGCGGAGAGCGCACGGTGCGGTAAGAGGTTGGTGGGACTCGTTTCACTCGGCCCACCCTACTGCCTACTGCCCAAGAAAGGCATTGAACATGAAAAACACTTTCCATATCGTTTTCGCCGGAGGCGGCACGGGCGGACATCTGTTCCCCGGCCTGGCCGTCGCGGAAAAACTGTCGGCCAATCGCCCCGGCGTGCGGATCACCTTCGTCGGCACCGGCAAGCCGCTGGAGCGCCGGCACGTTGCGGCCGCGGGATTCGAGTACGTGCCGTTGCCCAGCCGGCCGCTGCCGCGACGGGCGAGCGAGGCGATTTCCTTCGTCGTGGAAAACGTGGCCGGCTATTTTGCCGCCGGCCGTTTGCTGGATGAAGAGCACGTCGCCGGCGTCGTCGGTCTGGGCGGATACGCCAGCGTGCCCATGGGCCGGGCCGCCGCACGTCGCCGCCTGCCGCTGGTCTTGCTGGAACAGAACGTCGTGCCGGGAAAAGCCAATCGCTGGCTGTCGCACTTCGCCAGCCTGGTCTGCACGAGTTTCCAGCAGACCGAGCAGCAGATCCACTGGCGCTGTCCCGTCCGCTGGACCGGCAACCCGATCCGCAACTTCGCGGCGGACGATTCCGACAAGATGGCACGCTTTAGTCCGCCTCTGGATGAAGGTGGTCTAAAGCCCACCCTACAGTCGCCGCCTCGCCTGATCGTGCTCGGCGGCAGTGGCGGGGCCCGCTCCTTGAACGAAAACGTTCCTCGGGCGTTGTACAAGATCCGCCACCTGCTGACCGGCTGGGAGATCCTGCACCAGTCGGGCGAGGCCGACGTGGAATCGACGCGCGAGCTCTACCGCAAGTTCGCCTTGGAGGCCCGGGTCGAGGCCTTTTGGGCCGACCTGCCGGTGTTGCTCGCCGGCAGCAGCCTGGCGATTTGCCGTGCAGGCGGAACGACGCTTGCCGAGCTATCGGCCGCTGCGACGCCCGCCGTGTTGCTGCCCTATCCCCACGCCGCCGACGACCATCAGCGGAAGAATGCCGATGTCTTCGTTGCCGCCGGGGCTGCCCGCCTGCTTGACGAGCGCGAGATTGCCGGCCGCTTGGACGATGAACTGGCCGAATTGCTCGAGCCGCGTGCTGGGCGATGCCGACGGCCGCGCGATCATGGCCCACGCCATGCGCGGCCTGGCGCGGCCGCAGGCCGCGGCCCACGCCGCCACGCTCATCTGGTCGCTGGTCAGCAGCCGGGCACGCACCACACGGGCGCGGGCGGCCGCCTGAAAAGGGCCAAGAAGACCAGTTGCAAGCCGCGCCCTTCCCATCTGACAACGGGTTGGTTATGCTAGGGTTTTCGTACCCCCGAGGGGGATTTGTCGATGTCTTGGCCGTTAGCCTCCGATTTTCAGACGATTCTCCAGAACCCCGAAATCGCCTTTCGCGATCCGTACCTGCGGTCTTGCTCGATCGAGAGGAATGTTCTCGGCCAGCCGCGGGTTTGGGCCGGGTCGTTCGCCGTCGTCTATAAAGGCATCGACGCCACGGGAAACCCGGTGGCCATCCGCGTCTTTTCCACCGAATCGCCCCATCGGCGCTGTCGCTACGAGCAAATCGGTGAGTACCTCACGGCCCGGCGATTGGCTTGCCTGGTATCCTTCGAGTACCGCGAAGAGGAAATCCGCTCTTTGCGGGATGGAAAACGCTACCCCATCGTGCTGATGGACTGGGTCGAGGGAGAAACTCTCTTTCAATGGGTCCGCAACCAATGCCGCCGGGGCAACATGGCGGCACTCCGCAGCGCAGCGCAACAATGGCCGGCCGTGGCCGCCGAGCTTTCGCAGGAACAAATCGCCCATGGCGACCTGCAACATGCCAATATCATGGTCACGCCCGAGGATAAACTCAAGCTCGTTGATTATGATGGCATGTGCGTGCCGGCCCTGGTCGGCGCCGAGTGCTTGGAGTTTGGCACCCCGCCTTACCAGCACCCGCATCGGCAGGGACTGGCACAACTATCGCTCCGTCTTGATGATTTTTCCGCCCTGTTGATCTACGTCGCGCTGCATGCCTTGGCTGTCGATCCGGCACTTTGGGGAAAATACGTCGAGAAGGCAAATTATGACAAACTGTTGTTTCGTGAAGATGATTTTCGCTTCCCGCAAAAGTCCGCTCTGCGACGCGATCTGCTGGATTTGCCCAAACCTTATGTCCGTGACATGACCGAGCGTCTGTTCGCGGCGGCCGCGGGCGGCATCGACGACGTGCCCCTGCTTGATGAGATCATCGAACGCTGTCAAATCCCCGCCTACTCGCCGCCCGAGTCCCCTGGCAGCGATGCGGGCGTAACCCCCCCTTCAGGTGAAGGCTGGCCAAGACCCACCCTGCCACTGTCTCCAAGCCGAAAGAGTCCGGCCAGGGACGGTCCTCCCGCTGGACAGCGCTGCGAGCTCCCCGCGGTTTCGCGGCCGAAAATCCGCGGATACGAGTTAACAACTGAAATTGGACGCGGGGTTTCAAGCACGGTTTTCCTGGCCAAGTCCGAATCGACCGGCCAATCGGTCGCGGCAAAAATCATGCCCATCAAGACCCCCGCGACGGAAGTCGTCCGGCGGCGTTTTCTGGCGGAAATCGACCGCGCAGCACAGGCCCGACATCCCAATATCGTCGGCCTGATCGAACGCGGAACCGTGGGGCAGGCATTTTACTTCGTGACCGAGTATTGTGACGGCGGGAATGTCGCCCAGTGGATGGAATCCAGCGGCGGCAAACTGAAAGCGGGCGAAGTGCGGCGTGTCATGCAACAGTGCCTCGAAGCGCTGAAGCACGCGCATTTGCGCCGCGTGGTCCATGGCGGCATTACTCCGCAGAATATCTTGTTCACTGGCGCCGCCGACCGGCGGGTGGCAAAGATCTCGGATTTTGTCCTCGCCAGAGAATTCGGCCGAAAGTTCTCCGGTCTGCCGTCCCAGGCGATCGATCCGCACGTGGCGGGCTTCATACCCCCGGAGCAACTCACCAGCGAACATGGCCTGAATTCACGCAGCGACCTTTGGAGCCTGGCGGCGGTCTTCTACTATGCGCTCACCGCTTCCTATCCCTGGGACTTCCGCGGCCGGGAACCGCTGGAAGTCATCGCGCGCGAGGATCCCCTGCCCTTGCGCGAGCACGAGAACACGGTCCCTGTTTCCGTGGCGCGGGTCATCGACCGGGCGCTGCGGCCCAATCCGGCCCAGCGCTATCCAACCGCCATGGAAATGAAAGCGGCATGGGACGCGGCGTTCTGACCGAAAGAAGCCGCGTCGTAGTATTTGGGGGACTTGCTTGTTCTGGAATGCTGTGATACGATACAAGGGTTATTTTCCCTTACAGGTGGGATTTTGTCACCTAAACATTGTATTATTCACCCCTTGGATGTCTGCCTCAGAGAGGCCCTTTGCCGGATGAAATGAAGCGCCCTATTGGGAGGTGAGAGTCTCATGCCCTCGACAGCCAATCCTTCGCAATTCGTCTTGCCGCTACGGGCTCGGGTGACCTGCCCGCACTGTTGGAACGAGTTCCCGCCGGACAGCGCGTTGTGGATCGCCCAGCACCCGGATCTGGTCGGCGATCCGCGGTTGGGGGCCGATCAGCCACAGCGTTTTCTGCCCACGCGATTCAACGTACAGGGGGCGGCCCTCGATGCACAAGACTTTCCGTGCCATGGCCTGGCATGTCCCAAGTGCCACCTGGGCGTGCCGCGGCCGATGTTCGAGATGCGAAGGATGTTCGTCTCGATCTTCGGTTCCCCGGCGAGTGGCAAGTCGTATTTTCTGGCGGCCATGACCTGGCGGCTGCGAAACGGCCTGCCCAAGCACTTCGCCGTCGGTTTCAACGACGCCGATCCGGCCATGAATCATCGCTTGCGGGAGTATGAAGACCTGCAGTTCTTGAATCCCAACCAGGAATCCCTGGTGGCCATCGAGAAGACCGAAACCCAGGGCGACCTGTACGACATGGTGCTCTACGGCGACCAGGCCGTCAGCTATCCGCGTCCCTTCGTCTTCTCGCTCGTGCCTCTGGAAGGGCATCCCAATTTACAGGCTTCCGCCAAAGTCTCCCGAGTGATCTGCGTCTACGACAATGCGGGCGAGAGCTTCCTGCCGGGCGAAGACACCGCAACAAGTCCGGTTACCCGGCACTTGGCACTGTCGCGGGTCTTGATGTTCCTCTTCGATCCGACGCAGGACATGCGCTTCCGCCGGTTGTGCGGCGGCAAGACGGCCGACCCGCAGATGATGGAGCGCGCCGAACGGTTGCAGCGGGAACGGGCGGTGCGGCAGGAGACCATCCTCTCCGAGGCCGCGCAGCGGGTCCGCCGTTATACCGGCCTGGCGGAAGCCCAGAAGCACGACAAGCCTTTGATGGTCCTGGTGACTAAGTTCGACAGCTGGAAGCACCTGCTGGCCGGCGCCACCCTGCCGGCTGTCCGCGTGGCCAGTCCCCCCAACAATCAATGCGCCGTGAATCTGGACGGCATCGAGGCGGTTTCCCGGCTCGTCCGCACGCTGCTCTGGAAGATTTCGCCGGAAATCGTCGCCGCCGCCGAGAGTTTCGCCTCCCAGGTGTTGTATGTCCCCGTCAGCGCCACTGGCCGCGGTCCGGAGATTGATCCCGAGACGGGCGCTTTCGGTTTTCGGCCCAAGGATATGAACCCGATCTGGGCCGAAGTGCCCATGCTGTACGCCCTGGGGCGTTGGACCGAAGGGCTGGTGCCTTGTGTCAGGCCCGGCGTACGCTCCAAGAGCGAGGGGAGTGCCGCGGCCCAATCGCCAGCGGTCCAGTCGTCTGCGGTTCAGTCGGTGGGGGTCCAGTCGTCCGTGCCGTCGCCCAATGGCGCTGCCGGAAAGGCTGAAGTTACCGCGAACCGGAAAGCGTCGTAATGAGCCAGGAACTGATCTACACCTCAGCGCCCCGCGGCCTGAAGCCGGGCAGCCATGGTTTTTGCACGGTCGTGAGCACGCAAGGCATCTCCGCCGCCCTCGTGCAACGGTTGGAAGCCCTCAGCGGCTATCGCCACGTTTTCCCGCCGCAAGGGCCCAGCGCCAACTTGAACCCGGTGATCTTCTCGCACTTGCTCCTCAGCCTCGCCGGTCGGCGGTGCCACGTGCTTTCGCGGATCTGCGATGCCGGCCTGGATCACACCCAGCGGACCAACAAGTTCGCCCATCACGTGGTTCTCGATCCGCGGGAACTGGCGCCGGGTGGACCGGCATGGTTGCTGGCCGCGAATGGGTTCATGCAATCGAGTTGGGATGGCGTGCCCAAGGTCTTGCCAGCGGGCCGTTGTCCGCCCGCGGCCAACTCTCCCGCGGCGATTTGCCGGGCATGGGCGGAGATTACGGGCGATGCCGGTTGGGGCGGCGCCTTGGCCGAGACGGCCAGCCCCGGCGCTGCCCGTCCGGCGGTGATCATCTTTCGGCCGGGCGACAATCTGCTTCCCCTTTTGGTCGAATCCTTGGCTCTGCTCCCCGCGGAAAGTCGCTGGGGCGTATCGTTCAGCACCTATTTCAACAAGTTGCCTCCGGGCCTTGACTGCCAGTGGCGTTGCGTGCTGGAGGGGAGTCCGGAGGCGATTGCCAACCAGCGTTTGCCCGGTGCCTTGGTGATTGACTTGGGCAAGCCGTTGGGAGCGGCGGCCGACAGTCCGCTGGTCCGCGCGGCGCGGAGCGGCGTAGCGCCGCCGGCAGCGGCCCCGGTTGCGCGGCGGCAGCCGCCGTCCTTTCCCGGCGCCCATCGGCCCGGCGAGGCGGATTTGGATCGATTGTTGGGCGAACCCGCCGCGGCCGCACCGTTGGCGTCCGCGCCCGGTTGGCCGGAAGATCTGAGCGTCGTTCCTGCCACGGCGGAGAGCGCCGAAGGCGAACCCTACGATGTCGGTCCGCCGTCCGAAGCAGACAGCGGGACGGGCGTTGCGCCGCCGCCCAGGCCGCGAAAGTTCAAGCCCAAGTCGAAGTCGCAATGGCCGCTGATCGCCGGCTTGGCGGGGGCGGTCGTCATTCTACTTCTCGCAGCCTTGGGATTCGAACTGGCCAATAAGAGCGACCATAAGCAAAAGGTGACCGCCAACCATAAAGAGAGCCAGAAAGATAACGGAACAGGCGAAGGCCATGTGGACGTGCCAAAGCCTCTTGACCACGCGAGTGCGGAAACAGCGATAGACGCCGCATTGCAGAAGCAGGCTAGAGCTGACTTGGAGAAATCGGTCAAGGAATTCGAGGACAAAGCGGCTGCCGCGGCGAAAGCGGCTGAGGAAGCGGCCAATCGAGCCGATGGTGCGAGCGCGAGAGTGAAAAAATGGGCTGAAGACCATCAGCCGCAGTTAGCGGAAACCGACGCCAATGCGGCCGCCAGAGCGGCGAACGATGCTGAGGCTAATGCAGCCGAGGCCACGAAAGCTGCTAAGCAGGCGAATGACCTGATCAAGAAGGCTGGCGCGGAAGCTTCACGAACGGCCAAAGATAGCGCGCAACGTGCGACCGAGGCGGCGACCGATGCGGGCCGGGTTGCCGCAAGAGCGGGGAAGTCGCGTGAAGACGCCGAGTCGCTTGCAAAGAATGCCCGCTCGGGTTCCCTGGCGAAATCAGATTCGACTACGCCGGCGCAGACCAAAGACCCACGACAAGCCCCTCCTCCCGGGCCGCAAGTGACAACGGCTGTAGTGGAGGTGCCACCGAAAAAGAACGTCCCCGGACCTCCTCTTGTGAACTTCGACGCGATGACGGGACCTGAGAACGACGCGTTCAAAAATCTGCCGGAATACATCGATGTTTCAAGCTATCAAAGCGGTGGTACAAGCAAGAACCGCACGTCACTCGGTCCTTCGACTTGGTACCACAAAGACAAAGTCAAACTGTCCTTTCTTTGCGATCAAAGCCTTGTCTCTGACGCCAAGAAGGCGTTTCTCCCTTTTCGCGCCGATCCCGATAAGCCGGTTTGGCAATGCAAACTGATCCCAGAACACGGTCCCACTCTCCTTGGGGAATTTTTCATAAACGAGAAGGAGCAGACTCTGAATTTTAAGTCATTTCGACTGGACGGTCCTGCCGCGCAATTCAGAAACTGCGCACTCTTGATAAAGGCGTTCGGTCATGAGAAAACCGTTTATTTTCGCCAATGTCACAGGGAAAAACCACCCAAGTTGAGGTTGCTTACGGAGAACGATCAATTTCAGGTCAATGGTTGCCTTTCATTTTGCATTAAAGACGTGTCGGATTTGCCGCCATCTCCTGAACTGGTTCTCGAAGGTCTCGATCTGAATCCTCACGTTGACAAAATCAGAGTGGAGAAACTGAACGAGAACGAACTGTCCATCACCTACGCTAACGAAGCTGTCCGTCTATCCGAGCAACGCGCAAAACAAACGGAGAATTTGAAGAAAAAACTTCGTATCACAGTCGTTCCAGATTACAACCCGAAGACGAACCAGATAAAAATCGACATCACGGTTCGCTATGACGTAAATGACTTGCTGGAAAACGAAGGACTGGAAGAGAAGGGGCTCTCGGACGCCGATGTTGCCTCGAAGCAGGGCGGTCGGGCCAATTCCGGAGCGGCGTCAAAGCCGAAGTCGGATACACCGATCGCACCTCGGGATATTGACCGTGCCATAAGTGGGCCTCTTGATAAGTTAAAGAAGAGCCAATTCGCCGACTTCGATAAGGTCAACCGTAAAATCAAAGGCGGCGAAAAAGGTCTAGAGGGGGAATGCCAGAAACTCGAGAAAAAATACAACGACACTACTGCCCGTATCGCACATGCCGAAGCTTTTGCCGCGCTGCTTCGCGCAATTCTGAAGAGCGACACGCGGTTCTCCCTCAGTTTTCGCGTCGGCCTTCGACTCAAGAATTCGGGCGACAAAGATAAACCGGAGTATACAGTACCGTTAGGGGATTTTGAGGACCATCCTGCTGTAGCACCAGAGAGGAAATAGCTCCTTACGAGGGATCTGGCCGAGCGACCACGCGATCTGCGGTCGCGCGGTAAGTGCGGATTTTTGCCATGCTTGACTACCAACGAATTGTCGACAACGTCCGCAGCGCCTTGTTCAACAACGGGCAAGATGGGGACGAGTTCCTGCAAAGCGCGGCGGCCGACTACGCGCTGGCCGTCGACGAAGCCAACGAACGGCTGCGGAAGTGTGGGCCGCTGTTGCGCAAGGGACTGCGGAGCGAAGCGATCCAGCTTTGCGAAATCGAGCCGAACCTGCTCGACGTGGTAGGGATTCTGGATTTCCCCGAGCGCGACTCCTGGAAGGAACTGCTGGCGTTGCACGGCCTGGCGTCGCCGGCCGCGCTGATGCTCGACGTAGCCGCCAACCTAAACGAGGCCTACGCCGTCGAACAACCGCTGGCCACCCTCCTACAGCGGCACCGCCTCCTGGCGATGAGCCGCGCGCCGTTGAAGCTGCGCGTGGAAACCCTCCGCAGGCTGGCCGACGCCGATCCGGAAAACCCGATCTGGGACCAGGACCTGCGGACCTTCGAGACGGAGCGGGTAAAGGAGTTGCAGCAGGAAGTGCCGCAGGCGATTGCCCGCGGCGACGCGACCGTCCTGGAGGCCCTGTCCGACGAACTGGAGAGTTTTGCCTGGCGGATTGAAAAGCCGGATGCCTTGATCGAGCAGATTTCGGCCGCGAAGTCGAAAGCCGCGCGGCAAGAAGGACTCGGCGAGCTGCGCTGCGCCGCGGACCGCCTGAACGGCATGTACACCGCGTCCGACGTCGAGGGCGCCCGCGGCGCAAAGACCGCGTGGGAGGCATTGCTGGCACAGTGGGGAGATTTCGCCGATCCGGCTTTGTCTGCGGGAGTCGCCGACGCTTTGGGCTGGCTCGGCGAGCAGGAGAAGTTGGCGGCGCAGGCCGCGCGGCACGAGGCCGCCGTCGCCGACCTGGATCATGCCCTCACGACGGGCAGGCCCGTCGGCGAACTGCACCGCCTCTATCGTGAAGCCAAACGCAGCGGCAAGATTTCCCCGCGCGTGGAAAAACGCTACCGCGAGCGCCTGGCAGCGGTCGACCGCGCCGGTCGACGGAGCGTCCGCCTGGCGGCGGCCGTCGTGGCCGTGTTCGTTCTGGCCGTAGCCGCCGTGATTGCCGTCGTGGTCTATCAGAACATCAAGGCCGGCAAGGTCGAGCGCGATTTCGCCGCGTTGCAACAACTCATCAATTACGGCAACTTCGACGAGGCGCGAAAGTTGATCGAGCAACTGCCGGCGGAGTCGGCCGCCGACCCGCGGATCCAGGAAATCGGCAGCCGGCTGAAGAAGCAGCAGAAGGAAATGGACGCCCAGCGCGGCGCTTTTGCGACGCAGATGGGTCTCGTCCAGAAAGCGCTCGACGACAAGTTCCCCAACGACGAGGCCGACGACGCCCTGGCCGCGGCCAGGGCGGCGGCCAAGACCTTGACCGAGGAAGATCGCGCGGTGGTCCGCAAAGCGGACATGGAATATGCCGAACTGAAAAAATCCCTCGGTTCGAAAGTCGATCAGGAATTCCTCGCGCAGTTGAAGAAGTTGGAGGACCGGGTCGACGCGATCGAGAAGAACATCAAGGACGAGCCGGACGCCTGCAAGGACAAGCTCAATCATCTCTCGGTGGAAATGACCAAGTTGGTGGCGAGCAACTCCCAGATCAGCGACACGGCGAAGAACCATGCCGATGCCCTGCGGACCCGCGTGAAGGGGCTGATCGACGAGCCGCAAAAGTTCATCGACATGCGCAAACGCGAAGACACCGTCACGGAGGCCTGCGGCGACAATGCGGCGTTCCGGCAGAGGTTGCTCGACTATGCCGACAAGTTCCCCCAGGCCAAAGAGTCGGCCAGTTATCGCACGGTGGCCGGCGACGAAGCGCCGCTCTGGGACTGGATCGGACAGTGGAATGAAGACGCGGTGAAGAAGATCGGCAGGCAGAATTCCACCCGGTTCAAGCGCAAGGAAGCGAAGGATCTGGCAGACAAACTGCGGAAACTGCTCGACGGCCGCCCCGGCCATCCCGATGCGGACGCATTCAAGGAGCGATTGCCGTTCCTGGACGCGGTCGTTCAGCGGAGCGATGGCGACGGTAATCCGATCGAGTGGAGTCTCAAGGAAGTCTTCAACGACCTCATCGCGGCCGGGACGTGGATGCTGACGGATACGGCGGGACACAAGTACTACCTGTTGGAAGATCCTGCGGCAAAGTTCACGCCGCTGAAAGCTGACCGCAGCTACGGTTTCGAGTATTTTACCGGTGCCGATCTCACCAAGCAGCATAAGGGGCAAAAATCCCTTTTCGGCAGCGACATCAAGCCCGGCGGGTTCGTTGCTCCGCAGCAAGTGACCGTCAAGGCCCTGCTTGCGATCCTGGAGGGAGTGAACGACGATCAGTGGGAGCCCTCGTTCTGCAGCATGATCGAGACGGTCATGAACGATCACCAGACCGATCCGCTGTTGAGGCACTTCCTCTTGCGCAAGATCCTCGACGTGGGCTGCAAGGGGAGCCTTTGGTTCCAGAAGGCTTTCGGCCGCTACAAGGAACTGTTGGACGCCACGAAGGTTCCGGACGGCGTCAATTGGGTTGATCCCAACGACGCCGTGGCCGTGGAGCAACGTCCCGTGGCGGAGGCGGAACTCGACAAGTTGCCTAGTTTCAGCGACGTGCAGAAGAGCGCTTTCGACGATTACAAGAGGCTGGGCGGGCCGATCGGCACGGAATATACTTGCGTCGGTTGGCTGAAGAATTCCGGCAGTTGGCAGTGCGCCACGAAATCGGGATGCCCGGAAACGGGGAAGCTGGTAGTCATCCGGCCCGCCGAGGCCGGCCAGAACGCGAAGGCGGTTTTTGACCCGGTTGGGGAACTCAGAGGGGCAAAAGCAGTGATCGAGGCCCACGCGGGGCCCGCCTTGGTGGAAGGCCGGCCCGTTTTTGTCGCCAAACCGCCAACCAAGTGACGTGGAGATCTTGACCATGGACACCCAACTGTACTTGCGCGTCCGCGGCAGGGTCCTCGGTCCATTCGATCAGGAGAAACTCCAAGCCCTGGTCCGCCGCGGCCAACTCAGCCGCATGCACCAGGTTTCCACGGACGGCACTCACTGGGTGCAAGCCTCAACCTACGCGGAACTGTTCGTCGGGGCCCCCGTCAAGCTGGTGGTTCCCGAAATGCCGGTCGCCTCCCCGCCGCCCGCACAGTCGCCGGCGAACGATCCCTCGATACCGTTTCTCAAGGACCCGGTGGTGGTGTCGCAACCGGCCTCCAAAGAGGTCGTCCCGGCAGAAACGGGCCGAAGTTGGTATTACGAGAGTCGCGGCGCCGGGCAGGGACCGGTCGATGAATCTGTTCTGCGGCAAATGCTGGCGACGGGCCAACTTGGCGCCGAATACGCTCGTCTGGAACGACAGCATGACTCAATGGACCGCGGCGTCGCAGGTTCCCGGCCTGATTCCCGTGACGTTCATCAACCGGGAGAAACCTGGCGGCGGCCCCGCGCGCCGGAGCGGACGACGGCCTGGAGAGTCTTTGCAAGTCGGCCATGGCCTCGCGCCCTTGGGCCTTGTTCCTGGCGATCACGGCCTTTGTCTACGCCGGCTTGTGCATTTTCCTCGGCTTCTTGATGCTGATCCAGGGGGCCGACAAAGGGGTCCCGTTCCTGGTCGCCGCAGGGTTGTTCTGGATGGTCAGCGGCGTCGTGACCGCCACGGGCGGAATCCTCTTGTCGAACTACGCCAACCGTCTTGCCAGTCTGAATTATGGTCATGCATCAAAGGTCCTGGAAAGCGCCATGGACCGGCTGAAGACGTTCTGGATGTTCGTCAGCATCGTCTTGATCGTGACCCTGGCGTTCATCGGCTTCTTTACGATTTGGATTTTTGCGATTGGAGTCAGCCTCGCACGTTTGATGTGATAAATACGCCCCCGCTGGGCTTGCCCCAGCGGAGCGCAGGATTGGCCACTACCGCGGCTACGCCGGACAGCTTGCCGCCCCCGCTGGGCTTGCCCCAGCGGAGCGCAGGATTGGCCACTACCGCGGCTACGCCGGACAGCTTCCCGCCCCCGCTGGGCTTGCCCCAGCGGAGCGCAGGATTGGCCACTACCGCGGCTACGCCGGACAGCTTCCCGCCCCCGCTGGGCTTGCCCCAGCGGAGCGCAGGATTGGCCACTAGGTGAAATGATTATCATGCCAGCGCCTTCGCCCATTTACACGATCGACAACTGCCGCACGGCCTTTCAACTCGACTGGAGTCTTTCCATCTTCTGGCATCAACAGCCTTCTGCGGCAGAATGGCTCGAGGCTTTGCAGGCGGCAACCGAAGCGGATGGCGTCCGCGTGTTGAAGCATTGTTTTGTCGATGAGAGGATGAGCCAGTTCCTCGTGAGTACGAAGCCCGCGGTCTCGCCGCACGCGCTGGTTCGTTCGGTCAAGGGCAGGTTGCAGTACCTGATTCGTAGCGATCGCCCCAAGGCGTTTCAGAGGAATTATTGCCTGCGGAGCGTTGGGTCGGTGACACGCGAGGACGTGGAGGCGTACGTACGTGGTCAGCCGGGGCACCACCCCATGGCCGATCCCAGGGTACAGGCAATCTTCGAGCGGAACCAGATCTGTAACCCGCATGTTGCCCTGTCGCGGCCGCGCGAGGGGGACCATGCGATTTACTGGTACAACCTACACCTCGTTCTGGCTCACGCCGAGCGCTTTCGGGAAGTGTGTGAAGAACGGATCGCGGCCAGAAGGGCGATGATCGTGGGCGTGTGCGAGAAGCAGGGATACCTTCTTTCGCGCCCGGCCTTGTGTCGGATCACGTCCACCTGACATTGGGCGGCGTGCCAAATCAATCGCCCGGCAAGATTGCCGTTCGGTTCATGAACAATCTGGCCTATCGCGACGGGATGAAGCACGTGTTCGACTTCGCGTATTACGTGGGGACATTTGGTGAGTATGATTTGGGAGCAATTCCGCGCCTGTAGTGGCCAATCCTGCGCTCCGCTGGGGCAAGCCCGGCGGGGGCGGGAGGAAGTTGCATGGTCGCCTGTAGTGGCCAATCCTGCGCTCCGCTGGGGCAAGCCCGGCGGGGGCGGGAGGAAGCTGCATGGTCGCCTGTAGTGGCCAATCCTGCGCTCCGCTGGGGCAAGCCCGGCGGGGGCGGGAGGAAGTTGCATGGTCGCCTGTAGTGGCCAATCCTGCGCTCCGCTGGGGCAAGCCCGGCGGGGGCGGGAGGAAGTTGCATGGTCGCCTGTAGTGGCCAGTCCTGCGCTCCGCTGGGGCAAGCCCGGCGGGGGCGGGAGAAGGCTGTTTGTTCGCCCGTAATAATCGGTTTGAGAACTTAGAAACGATTGGAGATTCCTATGAGTACTCTCAGTAATCCTTTCGGTCGCGGCCCCATGTTCTGGCGTGTTTCCGTTCTTCTGCTCCTTCTGCTCCTGTTGCTGGCGGGCGGAGCGGCGTATTGGTGGTATGCGTCTCCCACGGCCATGCTTTCCGGCCAGGTCGTCGCTGCCGAGTCGCACGGTCAACCGGTATCCGGCGCGGAGATTACCGTCGTGGGCACGACGCGCTCCGTGCGAACCGACTCGCAAGGACGCTTCCTCTTGAACTTGCTGCCGGCGGGGGCAATCCAGGTGAAAGTCGTCGCTCCCGGCTACGACGACAGCACCCTCACGGCGCAAATGAACCGTGGCGCCGAAACCCGGCTCGACATCCCCTTGGCACGCCATAAACTGCGTCCAGGAGCGGGCGGTGCGGCGACGATCGCGGGGCAGGTGCTCGACGGCGAGAACGGTCAACCGCTTGCGGGCGTGCAAGTCTCGGTCCGGGGCAGCAACGCGGGGACGGTTTCCACGGCCGCCGACGGGCGTTTCCAGTTCGCGGCGTTCCCGGAAAGAAAAGCGGAAGTCCAGGCAGAGTTGCCCGGCTATGAAACAACGGTCACGTCCTGGGTTGCCGGGGCCAAGCCGCTGGCGATCAGGCTGGCGGGCGGCGCATCGCTGAAGGGGAACGTTGTCGCCGAGGGCTACGATCGGCCAACCCCGATTGCCGGGGCCACGGTCCGCTTGGTCGGCGGCGAGACCACGACCACGACGGACGGGGACGGCCGTTTCTGCATCCCGTCTCTGGTTGGCGGCCGAAATGATGTTGCCGTGGAGATCTCGGCCGAAGGATACGCCGCGCGGACCGTCACGACGAATTTATCCAACGAGGGCGCCGCCCTGGAAAACGTCGCCCTTACGGGAGTGGCCGCAGTCGAGGGCTCTGTCACCGACCAGTTGACGGGAAAGGCGGCAGCCGATGTCCGCGTTTCGCTGCAAGGAACGCATCTGCAGACCAAGACAGGTCCGGAGGGGAAGTTCACGCTTGCCGCCGTTCCGCCCGGCAACCACGTCCTGCGCGTTTCCGGTGACGGCTTTCGCGACGCCGAGAAAGCGACGATCGTGATGGCCAAAGACAACCGGCCGATCGAACTGGCGCTTGCCGGTTCAAAGTCTTTGCGAGGCTCGATCGTGTGGGAGTGTGCGAGCGCAGGCAAGATGCCTACGCTACCTGACGCAGGCAAGATGCCTACGCTACCTGACGCAGGCAAGATGCCTACGCTACCTGACGCAGGCAAGATGCCTACGCTACCTGACGCGGGTAAGACGCCCGCCCCAACCGACAATTCCGCAATCGCCGTCAGTTCGGCAACGGTTGCCGTGAAAGACACGAACCTGCTCGTGAAGGCCGACGCCAAAGGCCATTTCTCCCTGGAGGAACTGCCGCCGAAGCCGGTGACGCTCGTCGTCAAGGCGCCGGGCTTCAAGACGAAGGAAGTCGATTGCGATCCGCGCACGACTGCGGAGCAGACGGTCCCACTGCGCGGCGATGCGGCCATTTCCGGCCGGGTCGTCGATTCGACGTACGATCCGCCGCGCGTCATCCCCGGAGCGACGGTCCGGCTGGACGACTCGCCCATCGTCAAGCAAAGCGACGAGCAAGGCCAGTTCGTCGTGGACGGGATTCCCAGCGGGGCGGTCCGCCTCGTTGTCTCCGCGCCGGGCTACAGCGACTGCAAACCCATGCAGCGACTGCGGCCTGTTTCGGGCGACGCGCCGAACCATCCCCTTGGCGATGTTGCCCTGGCGGGAAACAGCGAGGTGCAAGGAACGGTGGTCAGCGAAGGCAGCGGCGAACCCGTCGCGCAAGCCAAGGTGCGAATCCCCGGCACTACGGTCGCCGCGATAACCGACGCTGACGGGCACTATTGCCTCAGCGGACTGCCGCCAGGCCAATTCGACCTGGCGGTCGCGGCTGCGGGTTACGAACCCCTGGAGCTGAAAGACCACAAGGTTGTCGAGTCGGACAAGAATCCCTTGAAGCTGGCGATGAAAAAGGATGCGGTGGTGAGGACGGACGATCGTGCTCCTGTTCCAGAAGTGGTCAAGAACGAGAACGACGCGGGTGAGGTTGGGAGCGCCCCGCTAGACCCGCGGCACTTCCTGCGCACCCTGGTCCCGCCACGAAATCGCCTGGGACTCCCGGCAACGGACCGGGATCCACGGGCGCAGCGAAGCCGAATGGCGGCCAAGGTGGCCAAGGCCAAGGTGGCCAAGGCCAGGGTGGCCAAGGCGGCGAAGATGAAGATGGCATCGAGGCCAGGCGCTCGTGGCTGAAAATGCCTGACGACGAACGATGCCAGAGGGTCGTGTTCTACATTGCCGCGGGCAAGCCGTACGCGGCTGGCCGGGTTTACATGGTCAGCATGCATGGGAACATCCTCGGTTCCGTGGGGCTGCGGTTCGCGCCGGCGGGCATGGCCTTCCACAACAAGAGCATGGACGACTGCCAAGGGCTGGTGTTGGCAGTCCCCCGCGACTTGGGGCGGATCATGCGCATCGACAAAAAAGGTGGTGCCTGGACGATCCTGGAGAAGGATCCGGCCCTGCCGCATCCCTTGGACGTGGCGATCCCCGGCGGATCCGATGATATCTTCGTGGCTGACGATGCTGCCAATGTCTTGGCGCGGACCCACGTCGATGGCCGGCCGGCGCGCGTCGTCGGTCGCCCGCCGCAATCCGGACTGGGCCGCACGTCGCTGGACATGGGGATGTCGGTTGCGGCGACCAAAGATAATCAGGTCGTGCTCGGCGCCGGGAACCCGTCCGGCGTGTATCGCTTCGCGGGGAATGGCCAATCTGCCGATCCGGAGCGTTGCCGTTCCAATTTTGGCGGCCTAGCGGCCGACATCCACTCCGACCGTTGGGCAGTCGCGCAAACGCCCAACCAGATCTTCGTCTACAAGGGTGGGCAGATGGTGAAACAGATGTCGCTTCCTCCGGGCCTGCGCCATTATAAAGACGGGCTGATGTCGTTCTCCAACAATGACGGATGGTTATGCGTGGCCTGCGTGGACACGGACCATCCGGACGATGGGGTCCAGATGTGCCTCTGTTCCAATATCGCAAAGGCCCGTTTCGAGCGATTGTTCCCCTGGACGGCAAGGGAGTGGACGCCCAAGGATACGGGGAAGGAGGCTTTGACGGACGCGGAAGTCAACTCGTTCGTCGTCGGTCCGTACCTGCCCTGGAAAGGCTCCACATTGCCGGCGGGAACCCCGCTCAAGCCTATCAACCGGTAAGGCACGGCGCTACCGGCTAACGGCACAGCTTCCATGAGTCTCCTTGCTGAAGAACTCGTCCGACAAATCCACGCTGCCGGAGGGCAAATCGTCCTCGTGCTCACCGGCGGCGGGAGCCGGGCCGTGGCCGAACTGCTGGAAGTACCGGGCGGCTCCAAGATTCTGTTGGAAGCGGCCGTGCCCTACTCCGAGGGATCGCTCTCGGCATGGCTCGGCAGCCGGCCGGAACAGTTCTGCTCGGCTCGGACCGCGCGGGCCATGGCGATCATCGCCTTCGACCGTGCGATGCGCTACGGGGCGGCGGAACAACAGGCGGCCGGCGTGTCGTGTACAGCCGGACTGGCCACCGATCGGCCGAAACAGGGCCCCCACCGCGCCCACGTCGCCGTGCAGACCGCCGGCCAGACGCGACACTGGGCATTGGAACTGGAAAAAGACGCCCGCAGCCGCCCGGAAGAAGAACAAATCGTCAGTCGCATGGTGCTGAACGCGGTGGCCGAGGCCAGCGGTGTTGCCCAGCGACTCGATTTGCCGTTGCGGGAGCAGGAACGGGTCGAGTTCCAACAGGTTGCCGCGCCGCCGCCATGGCAAGACTTGCTCCTGGGCCGCGTCGAGGCCGTAGAGTGGCGGGCACCGTCGCGCAGCGATAGTCGCGCGCGGGGCACCCGGTATTCCCGGGTCGCGAGGGGACGCATTCACCGCGCCGCGCGTGATTCTCTCCGGGGCCTTCGATCCGCTGCATGTCGGACATCGACGCATGGTGGAGATCGCCGAGGAGATGCTCGGCCTGCCGGCGGCCATGGAGATTTCGCTTCTCAACGTCGACAAGCCGGCCTTGGACTACCTGGAGATCGATCGCCGCTTGGCGCAGTTTCCACCGGAACAGGCCGTCTGGCTGACCCGCGCGGCCACGTTCGAAGACAAGTCGCGGCTGTTCCCCGGGGCGACGTTCGTCGTGGGCGTCGATACCTTGCGCCGCATCGCCAATCCGCGCTACTATGGCGACGACCACGATCGCATGCTACAGTCGCTCCAGCGGATCATCGCCCGCGATTGCCGTTTCCTGGTCTTCGGCCGGGCCTCGGGATCGAGTTTCATCCGGCTTTCGGACCTCGATCTTCCCGACGTGCTGCGCCGCGCGTGCCGCGAGATTCCCGCGGAGAAGTTTCGGGAGGACGTGTCGTCGACGGCGTTGCGCCGCGAGCGCGAATCGTGCTGATTCAGATATCCACGATGACTTCCGCCAGCCAGCCGTCGCTGGTTCGCTCGACTTTCAGGCCGTGCCAGGTGACGGCCTTGATCTCCACGTCGAGTTCGTGGCGGGCCGCGTCCATCGGCTCGCCGCGGGCGATCCCTTGCAACCCGGCTTCGGATACGGAAACGGTGAAATCCGAGAACACGAGCTTGCGGACGTGGAACGCGTAGAGCAGTTCGCCAAGCCAGTCGCGGAGGAGGGCGTCGAGATCATCCGCCTCCAGGGCGATGCGGATCTCTTCCGTCGGCCGCACCGCCTTCAGGTCCCCGGCCATGACCGAAAACATGGCCCGCGCCGCTTCGGCGAACAGCGTTTCGAGGTTCGCGGCACGAATTCGCAGTCCGACGTCGGCCGTGTGGTCGAAGGTTTCGTACATGGTCGTCAATTTGTCTACGGCTTCAGCCCCATTTCGGTCATGAGGATCTGAATGTCGTCCCACACCTGCCGCTTGGCTGGGGGATTGCGCAGTACGTAGGCGGGGTGATAGGTGCAAAGAACCTTCATGCCGTTGAAGTCGAGCATGCGGCCGCGGAGTTTGCCGATGGGCGTCTCGACGTGCAACAGATTTTGTGCGGCACAGGCCCCCAGGCAGCAGAGGAACTGCGGCTGGATGATCGCCAGTTGGGCGTCGAGGTATTCACGACAGTTGGCCGCTTCGGCCGGCAGCGGAGTGCGATTGTCCGGCGGGCGGCAGCGGAGGATGTTCATGATGTAAACGTCCTCGCGGCGGAGTTTCATGCCTTTGGTAATAACGTCGGTCAGCAATTGACCCGCCCGGCCGACGAACGGTTCGCCCTGGCGGTCTTCGTCTGCGCCTGGGGCCTCGCCGATAAAGACCAGCTTGGCATGCGGATTGCCAACGCCGAAAACCGTCTGCGTGCGATTTTGCACCAACACTGGACAGCGCGCACACGCGGCCACCCGCCCGGCTACCTCGGCCAGGGCCGCCTCGCGCGAAAGGCCGGGAGCGGGGAGCGGGGGAGAAGGGAGAAGGGGAGCGGGGGAAAAGGGGGGAGGGGGGCAGGCGGAACATCGGCTTTACGGGTCGGGGAAGAAGTCTCCTGGCGCGAGGCGGCGGGCTTTTCCGAGGCCGTCATCGGGGCCGGGCTCGTCGTTTTGGTTGCGCCCCTTGGCGGAACTACAGCGGCTGCTTCGCTCCCTTTCTCCCCTTCTCCCTCTCTCCCCTTCTCTCCCATTGCTGCGCCTCCTCGCTCGTGGCTTGGCCTTGGGAATGTGCGAGACCCCGGCGGCGCGAAGGCTCTCCAGCTTTTGCCTCACGGCACGGGCAATATGGGCTTGCGAATAGGCCTTTTCCTGCGACATATATCCCCTAATCTGAGGCAACTGGGCCCTCCGGCCTAGTCTTTGGAGCGGCGCTCAACTAAGATAGATTTTATGCACTTTGCCCTGGGATTGAAGTGCCCCCCACGACGCTTTCTCGTTCAAGAAATAGAATCAAGACTATGGGTGTTCCGCAAGTCGCCATCGTGGGTAGGCCCAACGTAGGCAAGTCGAGTCTTTTCAACTGGCTTGCCGGCAAGCGGCTGGCCATCGTCGATCCTGAGGCCGGCGTGACCCGCGATCGCGTCACGCACCTCACGCAACTCGGCGAACGCTTCGTCGAGTTGGTCGATACCGGCGGCATGGGTATCGAGGATGTCGACAATCTGACCGAGGACATCGAAGAACAGATCCAGGCGGCCATCGATTCGGCCGCAGTGATTCTGTTCGTCGTCGATACCCGCGAAGGCATCACGCCGTTGGACAACAAGGTCGCCGAGCGGCTCCGCTACGTGACGGTGCCGGTGGTCTGCGTGGCCAACAAGACCGACCACCCCAACCTGGAGAGCCAGGCCGACGAGTTCTACCAGTTGGGCCGCAAGGTAATCCGCGTCAGCGCCAAGGAGGGCCGCGGCAAGGACGAACTGCTGGAGGCCGTGCTGGAAAAACTGCCGCCGGAAGATGCGGAGACCAAGCCGCCGGAAGACGGCGTGATGAAGGTGGCCATGGTCGGCCGCCGCAACACGGGAAAGAGCACGTTGGTCAACACCCTGGCCCAGGCCGAGCGGGTGATCGTCAGCGAGGTGCCCGGCACCACCCGCGATTCGATCGACGTCCGCTACGAGATGGACGGCAAGACGTTCATCGCCATCGACACGCCCGGTTTCCGCCGCAACAACGCCGTCACCACCAACATCGATTTCTACAGCATGCACCGCGGTCAGCGGGCGATCCGCCGGGCCGACGTGGTGTTGTTGTTCTTCGACGCCTCGCAGCGGATCAGCAAAGTCGACAAGCAGCTTTGCGACTACATCGCCCAGCAGTACAAGCCGTGCATTTTCGTGGTCAACAAGTGGGACCTCATGGCCGGCTCGATGCCCATGGAGAAGTGGGTCACGTACCTCCGCGACACCTTCCGAACGATGCTCTACGTGCCCATCGCCTTCATCACCGGGCAGACCGGCAAGAACGTGAAGGCCATGATCAACCACGCCCAGATGCTCTTCAAGCAGTCGCGGATGCGGCTTTCGACGGCGCAGCTCAACAAGCTCTTGCGGGCGGCGATCGAGAAGAACCCGCCCCCCTCGCACCAGAACCGCCGCGCGCGGATCTACTTCGCTACCCAGGTGGCCGAGCAGCCGCCCACGATCGTGTTGTTCTGCAACGATCCGAAGTTGATCTCGCAGGGCTACCAGCGGTATTTGCTGGGCGTATTTCGCGAGCAGCTCAGGTTCAACGAGGTGCCAATCAAGCTCTACCTTCGCCGCCGCGAACAATCGGACGAACGAAACGAGATCGATTTCGAGGCGAAGGAGTAATTCATCCCAACCGCAGTCCCTTCGGCAG
Source organism: uncultured Planctomycetia bacterium (assembly GCA_963779975.1). Lineage (GTDB taxonomy): Bacteria > Planctomycetota > Planctomycetia > Pirellulales > Thermoguttaceae > JANXQG01. Next base: position 176,156 of record CAWAAL010000012.1, read on the forward strand.
CGCCTCGCCGAAGACGAGCCCTTGCTCTTCGCGGTCGAGACTGCCGCCGCTTTGGACGAGGGTGATGAAATGGCTCGCGGCGTTCTCCCTGGTCAGATAGGCAGCCGCCGCGTCGCGCTGCTTCTGGGGAAGATCGCGATAACGATCGTCGGTCTTGCGTGCGATCTGCATCACCGCCAGCGCTCCCACCGGATCGCCGCCGAAGGAATCGATCAACCGCTTCAGCCAGGGACCGGCCGTCTCCGCGGGCACGACCGTATTCAAGGGGCCGTAGAGCGGCGTCCGCGCGCCCAAGCGGCCGACGGCCCAGACGATCGCCGGCCGCACGCTCTCCATCTTCCGCTTGGGCAACAGGTCGAGCAGGATTTCGCCCAACTCGATCTTCAGCGACACCGGCAGCAGTTCCAGCGACCCCAGCAGACGCCAGATTTCGGCCGTTTCGTTGGGCTGGAAGCCGAAATCGCCGCCGCGGCCCTTGCCGCCGACCACCAGCCGATGCAGGCCGCGGATGGGTCCCAAGAGCGGCTCGGCCAGGGCCTGCTGCTGGCCGGCCAGCAGTCCGCCGCCGATCCGCCGCCAGAGGATCCAGCCTTCCAATCGCGACGCGGCCGAAGGATGGACGAGCTTGCCTTGCACCAGCCGCCACGTCTCGGCGACCCGCCAGTCATCGACCGCCAGCCCATAGCCGGGCCGCAGCCCGAAACCGAGCAGATTGAGCCAGCGGGCCTCGTGTACGGGGCCCTTGCGCCGTCCGGCCTCGCTCTCGATCAACGCCTCCCAGATGCGGCGGCAGAGCGAAGTCGGCCAGGCGTTGCGGTTCATGCCCGTGATCGCGGCAAGCCGCTTCATCAGGCCTTCCGGCTTTTCGGCGCCGCTCGGGGCCGAAGACCTGCTGGATCGCGGCCAGACAGTCCTGCCACGTGGTCTCATCGACGAACCCCTCGCCTTCCGCCGCCGACTCGTGGGCGGCAACGTCGGTCTGGGTGGCGGAGCGGACATCGAACTGCAACCGCCAGCTCCGCTTCCCCTCGATCTCGCTGCACCAAAGGTCCAGCGTGCCGATTTCCGTAAGCCTGGCATGTAGATTGACGGCCACGGTTTCCGTCTCGCCTTTCTTCCGCGTCCGCAGGACGGTGCGGATCGGCGGCAGCGGCGTCATCTGTTCGCGATCGAAGGGCACCAGCTCGCCCGGCCGATCGGTGAGCCGCGTGCTGGAAACATACAGCGGGAACTCGACCGGCTCGGAGACCAGCAGGTCGAAGCGGCGCTCGCTGAGGTTGACATCCTGGCCCGGCTCGACACCCGCCGGGACGAGGCAGAGAGCAGCAGGCGGAAGGGGGAAGGGAGAAGGAGGAAGGGCAGTGGCATCATCGCGCGACGCTCCTGCTTCCGCCTTTTCCTCTTCAACCTTCATCCTTCCGCCTTCATCCTTCTCCCTTACCCATTCCCCCTTCCCCTCCACTCCCATGTAGTACGTCCTCGCCAGTCCGGCGGCAATCCGCACGCCCAGACCGCGACGGACCATGCCATAGTAGGCGGCCCCGCGGGCGACGGCCAGGTCGAGCCGGTCGTTGTCCAGCACGATCGGTTCCCAGCCGCCGCCGAACATGTGCCGCAGCGCATCGATCATCCGCTGCCGCAGCACGGGCGATTCGAACAAACCGCCGTTGAAGAGTACGATGTCGGGCCGGGCCGGATCCCGGCCGGCGGGCAACTCGACGTCCTCCATGGCCACGTGCCGGTGTGCCGTAAGAAAGGCCGCCAGGTAACGGGTCACCGCCGGGTCGGGCGCGAAGGGCAGTCCGAATTCCTGGAATCCGGAACTGCGGCGACTCGGCCGGGCATCCAGCGGCACCAGGGGAAAGAAACCTTCGACCAGCAGCTCGTAGACTTCGCTCCGCTGGATCTCGACCTGCCGCGCCCCGCCGATCAACCGCGAACCCGACCAGGGCAAGCTGAGCGTCAGCCGTTCCGGCGCCGCGGGCCCCAGCAGGGTTTCCTTGAGCTGCCGGCTCCGCTGCACGAGCATGGCCCATTGCCGGGGTTCCAATCTTCCCCCTCGCCCACTGGGAGAGGGTTGGGGTGAGGGTTGCGCACTCTCTGCCTGCTCTCGCCCTCCTTCTTCCTTTTCCCCTTCTCCCTTCCCCCTTTCTCTCCTGCTCCTCCGCTCCCTGTAAGCTTCTGCTCCAGATAGTGCGCCAAGGCGAGATCGAGATTATCGCCGCCGAGGATCAGGTGATCGCCGACGGCCACGCGGTGGAACTGCACCTTGCCACCTTCCCCGCGACGGACGCGGATCAGCGTGAAGTCGGACGTGCCGCCACCGATATCGCAAACGAGTATCTTCTGGCCCGGTTGCACGAGCTGGTCCCAGCGGTCTCGATGGGCGTCGATCCAGGCATAGAACGCCGCCTGGGGTTCTTCGATGAGCACCACTCGCGGCAAGCCGGCCAAGGCGGCCGCCTTGATCGTCAGTTCTCTTGCCACTTCGTCGAAAGAGGCCGGCAGCGTGAGTACGAAATCCTGCTGGGCCAGCGGCTGCTGCGGGAAGCGGGCGTCCCAAGCCGCGCGGACATGGGCCAAGTACCGCGAACTGACCTCGACCGGCGACAACCGCTGGATGTCGGCCGCCCCGTGCCAAGGGAGCAGTTCGGCCGTGCGGTCGACGCCCGAATGGCAGAGCCACGATTTGGCCGAACTGATCAACCGCCCCGGCACCACGGCGCCATGATCGCGGGCGAAAAAGCCGACGACGTGCGGCGGGCTATCGCGACCCGGACCCATGGTACCGGGTGCCCCACCGGGCACTCCGGCCGTGGTCCAAGGCAAACGCAGCGCGGCTGGCGGCAGTTCGCCCGGCTCCCGGTTGGTAATGGAAGGAAGGGAGCGTCTCGCGGGTTTCCACCTGTCCGGCGGCGACTAGTTGCGGCACGGCAAAGACGCGGACGTGCCACGGTTCTTCCGTCGTATCGACGTACGTGACGGCCGAATTCGTCGTCCCCAGGTCGAATCCGACGACATAACGGCTCGGTGTGTTATCGGTTGACGGCGAGTGGGCCACGGCCAGGCTTTCGGTGGGAAGTTCAAATACTTGAATCTTAGCAACGCGGGCCGGAAAAATGCAGGGGGTAGGGCAATTCTTGTTTTGAACGTCCTTGTCCTCACCCAAGGTGACTTTTCCCCACGTTTCGACTAAACTCAAGGATTCCGCCAACCGCGACCATGGGTGCATGGTGCCCGACATGGTGCCCGGGCGGAACCCACATCGTCAAGTTCCTTTGAGTTTTTCATGCGGCGCGAATTGCTCGTCTGTTTCCTGCTGGTCGCGGCCGTGGCGGCTGTCTACTGGCCGGTCCACTCCTATCCTTTCGTGCTGTTGGACGACTCCGGCTATGTCTTCGGAAACCCGTATGTCTGCCACGGCCTGACCTGCGAGGGCATCCTCCATGCCCTTACGGGCGTTACCGTGGGCAACTGGCATCCGGTCACGATGCTTTCCCACATGCTCGACTGCCAATTTTTCGGCGTCGAGGAAGGGGCGGGCTGGCACCACCTGGTCAACCTCGCACTGCACGCGGCCAACACGGTTCTGTTGTTCATCGCGCTGCGGCGGATGACGGGGGCGTTCTGGCGAAGCGCCTTGGTGGCGGCGCTTTTTGGACTGCACCCCTTGCACGTCGAATCGGTGGCCTGGGTCTCGGAACGCAAGGATGTCCTCAGCACGCTGTTCTTCATGCTCATCCTCATCGCCTATCACCACTATGTCCAGCGGCCGGCAACCCTCCGCTACGTCGCGGTATTCGTATTGCTGGCCTTGGGGCTGATGTCCAAACCGATGTTGGTGACTGTGCCGTTCGTGCTCCTGCTCCTGGACTATTGGCCCTTGAACCGCATGAGCCTGGGAAAGGTCGAGGAAGTTCAAGACGGGCCCTCTGAGGCGGGCAATCCATTCCTTAGGATCCACGTCGCGGACGACGATGAATCGCCAGAATCGGCTGAGTCGGCTTGGAGCGAAGAAGATGACGAAGACCCGGAAGAAGACGATGAGTTCATGGAAGACAGCGAAAACGGCATGGCCGACGAAGACGACCTGGCAACCGCCGACGCGGGACAATCGCCGGCCGACGAGTTGGGCAAGCGGCCGCTCTTGCGTCTGATCGTCGAGAAAATACCCTTGTTGGTTCTCGTCGCCGTCAGCGCCGTGATTACCTATCTGGTTCAACAGCTTAGCGGCTCGATGGGCATGCTGGGTCAGCAAGTGCCTCTGTGGCGGCGGCTGGGCAATGCCGTTTTCTCCTACGGACAATATCTGGAAAAGAGTTGCTGGCCCAGCCCCTTGGCGGCCATTTACCCGTATACTAACCGCAGGCTGATCGACGTGTTGATCGTTGGCTTCTGGCCCTGGGTGCGATCAGCGTCGCCGCTGTCCGCCTGGCCAAGATCCGGCCGTTCCTGTTGGTCGGCTGGTGCTGGTATCTGGGCACCCTGGTGCCCGTGATCGGCATCGTGCAGGTGGGCGTACAATCGATGGCCGACCGCTACACCTATATTCCGCTCATCGGCATTTTCATCATCGCCGCCTGGGGCGCCGCGGAGTTCGCCGACGGATTGGCCCGCCAGGAACAAGGCCATCGTGGCGGCGGCGGTATTGACCGCCTGCGGCTGGCTGCACCTGGCGGCAGGTGGCGACCTGGTCCAGCAGCGAGGCCCTCTACCGCCATGCCGTGGAGGCCGAGCGCAATAATTTCGTCGCGCAGCATGGACTCGGCATGGTCTATTGGAAGGACGGAAGACTGGACGAGGCGCAGCAACAATTCGAGGCCATCCTGAACGCCAATCCGATCCGACTCCATGGCGGCCTGGAGCCTGTCCATCGCGCCTTGGGGCTGTTGCTGGCCGTGCGGCATCAACCGCAGAAGGCCTTGGAGCAGCTCGATGCAGCGATCCGTGACCGCCCCCAACAGCCCGAGCCGTACCGCCACAAGGCCTGGCTCCTGGCAACCTCCTGGACGAAGACCGCGTCCGCGACGGGAGGAAGGCCGTGGAATGCGCGGAACAGGCGCTGCAATTGTCATCCTGGAAACAGGCCGAATACTGGGATACGCTGGCCGCCGCTCAGGCCGAGGCAGGGCAGTTCGAGAAGGCCGTCGCAGCGGCGGAAAAGGCCCTCGATCAGGCCCGAATCATGCGGGCCGACGACCTCCTTCCCGGCATCCAGCGGCGCCTGGAGTTATTCAAGTCGGGACGGCCTTACCACGCCCCGGCGGAACACCCGCAGAGACTGTAGGGTGGCCATTAACTCGCTTTGCGCGGGGGAGCACCGAAGTCGAGCGAGAGCCGCTTCACGGGCACCTTGGAACGCACGAGGCTGGGCAACAGCTTTTGCAGCCCTTCGATGCGCGTGACGACGTCAACGACATCTTTGTCGCCGCTCAAGAATTGCGGATGATACCGTTCCAACACTTCGGCCTTGAGCCGTGCCAACTGGACCAGGCAGGCGCTCAGCTCGGCCTCGCCGAATTCGCCCTGGCAGGCGGCCCGTTGGGCGTCGAGGTCCAGATGGCTGCATTCCTGTTGGTAGGCCCCCACGTCGACTTTCTTGCGGCGGATCCAATGCCAGGCGAGAAGAATGGCGGACAGGACCGAGACCACCGAGCCGATGAAGCCCTGGAGCTTGGTCAGCAGTTTCTGCAACGGCCAGGGGTCGGTGCGGTGGATATAGGCGACCGTGCCGCGATGGGACGGATAGTCGCCCGACCGCTGGAGCAAGATCGGATCCAGTTTCTTGACGTTTGCCCGGAGCGCGAAATCGCTTTCGTAGAACACCTCGAGGAGCCGCTCGACGGCAATGCTCGGCACGCTGGAATGCGCGATGAGCACGCCGCGGACCCCAATCGAGTGGATTTGTTTCGGCGGCACCGCCGGACTGACGCCATACGTGTCGGCAGGGATCAGGATATCTTCATAACAGGGTCGCCGCAACGAGAGGGCCGCGCCCATAGGCAACTCCAGCAGTTGATAGCCGAACTGCCGCGCAAGCTTCTCACCCAGCGGCGAGGGCAAAGGCGAGAGGCTGAAAATCGCGTCGGGCATCGTGCCAGGCGACTTCATCATCTCCTCGTACCCGCGGGAATCGACGACGAAGTCCTTCCCACCGGTCAGGCCGATGTACCTGAGGATCTCCTCGGCCACGCACCGCACCTCCGCGCCTGCCTGGCCCATGAAGACCGTGTGGCCGCGAAGTCCCGCCAGCCCCTGTTCGTAAATCTCCGGCTTGGCGAAAAGGTGCAGCGTCTGACAATCCAGCATGGTCACCTGCCGGACTTTCTTCGCCGGGATCGACAGGCCGGCGGGGATGATCGCCGCGTCCAGGTCGTGCTGGTTGACTTGCTGGACGACGTCCGCCGCCTGGTGATTCCATTGAATCTCGATCTTCAGGTCTTTGTGTTCGGCCTCGTCGCAGAGGATGTCGGTCAGGCCTTCGCGGTACTTCAATTCCATGCCGGCCCCGAGTTTCAGGGTCTCGACCGTGGTGTGGTTGAACAGATACCAAAGGCCCACCGCCGCGCCGAGGGCCGCCACGGCCGCCACGGCGAAAACGTGCCTGCTGATCTGCCGGGGAAGGGTCAGCACGGGAGTCGGTAAGGGAAGTTCGGCCATCGTTCGCCTCGTCGCAGGGGAAAGGTCGACAAACCATTAATTCGCTGGCAAGGCCGTGCCACGGCGGCGCCGGTCTGCCGGAAAATCTTGTCACATGCGGATAAACCGCCATGGGCGCGATTTATCCGCAATACCGCCTCGCACGTCAAGATGAATCCGCCTCCTGTTAATTTGGGATGACTATGGCGATTCCCAACGGGTTTCCGGTATCGGTTGTGCGGCTTATATCGCGTGCGCCGTGCGTCGGGCCTATGACGGATTTAGCGGTTCTCGCGCGGTGGACGGCCGTGGCGATTCCTAGCGTGTTTCAGGTATCGGTTGTGCGGCTTGTATCGCATGCTCCGTGCATCGGGCCTATGACGGATCTGCCGGTTCTCGCGCGGAGGATGAATGTGGCGGTTCCCGGCGGGTTTCCGGTGCCGATTTTGCGGCTTGTATCGCATGCTCTGTGCGTCGGACCTATGACGGATCTAGCGGTTCTCTCGCGTTGCACTTTTCCAATGTCGGGGTTGCGCCGCATCTGCCGATGGTTAGCACGGAAACGGTTGTGGTTGTTTTGACCGCTGGCGCTGATTTGCGACTTGTGGCGAAAGGACTGCAATTGTCGCGAAATCCGCCTGATGATTCCCGTAAGACCCTGCCCTAGGCCGCGCGTGCCGCCACGCGGACGGCCCGACCAGCCAGCCGTCCGACAGCAATCCGGCGAAACAGCCGCTGCGCGAGACGCGCGAGGAGTTCAACCATGCAACATGCCCATCGAAACGCCTGCTTGATCTGCGTTGCCGCCGCGGTGCTATGCCTGAGCGGATGCACGAGTTTTTCCGACTACGTTCACCACGGCTTCAAGGTGGGACCCGAGTACGGCGGCGCCAAGGCCGCCATTGCGCCGGGATGGATCGACGCCGCCGACATCCGCGTGCGCAGTCATGCCGTCGACCTCAGCCGCTGGTGGTGCGTCTTCAACGATCCCACGCTCAACGATCTGGTCTACCATGCCTATAGTCAGAACATCAACTTGAAAGAGTACGGCACTCGCATCCTTCAAGCGCGGTATCAACTGGCAATCGCCAAGGGCGAGATCTTCCCCCAGACGCAGCAGGCTACAGGCAGCGTAACCCACAGTCAAGTATCAACCGCCACGAGCAACGCCCTGCCCACTAGCGTTTCTGTCTTCAATAACTTGAGTCTCGGCTTCAACCTGGCCTGGGAACTGGACTTCTGGGGGTTATACCGCCGTCAAGTCTTGAGCGCCAACGCCAATTTGGAGGGGTCGGTGGAAAACTACGACGCCGTACTGGTCACCTTGCTTGCCGACGTATCGCAGTACTACGTCACGATGCGCCAGACCCAGGAACTGATCGAACTGGCCCGGCAGAACGTGAAACTGCAGCGTGACGTCCTGAAGATCGTCCAAGCCCGTAAAGAGGCCGGAACCGTCACGGAACTGGACGTCGATCAACAACAAACCACGCTCTCGCAAACCGAGTCCACGATCCCGGCGCTGGAAATCACTCTGCGGCAGAGCCAAGACCAGCTTTGCACCTTGTTGGGCATCCCGCCCACCGATCTGCAGGCCCGCTTGGGACAGCGGCCGATTCCCACGGTGCCGAGCGAAGTGGTGGTGGGCATTCCGGCGCAGTTGCTGGCACGGCGGCCCGACGTCCGCTCCGCCGAACGCAAGGTCGCGGCCCAGGCCGAGCAGATCGGCGTCGCCGAAGCCGAGTTGTATCCCCATATCTCGATCAACGGCGCGCTGGGCTGGTCGGCCGCGCAGGGTTCGCAACTGTTCACCCCCGCCGCCTTCAACGGCAGCGTCGGGCCGTCGTTCCAGTGGAACATCCTCAACTACGGCCGACTCTCCAACAACGTCCGCTTGCAGGATGCCTTGTTCCAGCAGTACTTGCTCGACTACCGCACCTCCGTGCTGACCGCCAACCAAGAGGCCGAGGACGGACTGATCGCTTTCCTGAAATCGCAGGAACAGGACAAAATTCTTGTCGAAAGCGTTGTCGCCGCCAACAAGGCATACCAGATCGGCATCGCCCAGTATCGCGTGGGCACGGTCGACTTCACCCGCCTCGCTCAAATCCAGCTCACCCTGGTGCAACAGCAGAATGCCGAGGCATCGGCCCGCGGTTCGATCGCCTTGGGCCTGGTCCAGGTCTATCGGGCGTTGGGCGGCGGCTGGGAGATCCGTCTTGGCCAGCAGGGAGCGGGACCCGGTTCGCCGCAGCCGACGCCGCCCCCGGCGGGTGTCCAAAACATGCCCGTTGTTCCGGCACCCAACCCGATTCCGGCCGATATCCCGGTCGCCCCGCTGCCGCCGCAAAAGTAAATCTCGAAATTCTTCAACCTCCGCTGGAAATTCGGACAAAAACAGGTTACTATCCAGACAAGGCCAGTCTTGAAAAATCGTAACCTCATGAGGTGTGTCATGTCTTGGAATTTTCGAAAAGCGAGTGCATTGTTTTGGCTGGGGCTGGGGCTTCTGGCCGGATTGATGGTGGCCGGGTTTTTGCCGAGCGTGCCCTTGCATGCGGTAGCGACCGACAAAATCGATACCTTCAGCATGGCCACCGGGCACGTTGAAGCCGAGTACGAGGCGGTTTATTTCCTCGACCACCTCACGGGCGATTTGCACGGCTACGTGATCGGCCGCACGGGCAACGGCGGTTTTGGCGTGCTCCAACATTCCTATCGCAACGTGCTGCAGGATTTCAAGGCCGAGGGCGACAAGACCCCCAAGTTTCTCATGACAACCGGCACGTGCGACCTTAACCGCGGTGGTCGTGGTGGGCAAATCATGCCGAGCAGGTCCGTCGTCTATATTGCCGACGTTGCCAGCGGCGTGGCCGGGGCCTATGACATGCCCTTCAACCCGACGGCGGCACAGCCGCCGGCCATTTTAACGAGACCCCCATGGCCCTGCTCTGCGGTTTTCCCATCCGCAAGATGCTTCCAGCCGGTAAGAAGGGCAAGGCCGCCGACGACACTTGATCGATCGTTAGCTTAAGAGCGTTCGGAAGGAATTGGTGCGGCTCCCGGGTTTTTTCAGGGTTTCCGCTCATTTCTTCCCAACGTTCTAAGTTGACTTCCGGCTGCGGCAATCTACCCTTTCGTGGGAGTGCGCGCTGCGCACCCGCTTGCCGGATTTCGCGAGTGTAACGATCGTGACGCCTTCTTTGGGTTTGCTGCTGACGACTTGTCTCCTCCTGGCTGCGCCGGCCAAGGACGAGGATCCCGCTCGGCGGGCCCAGGCGACCTTGCAACGGGTTTCCAAGTTGCCGCCGGAGCATCAGCGCGTCTGGCTTCGGCTTGTCGAACAGCGCTACGCGTGGGCCGTTCTTCTCACGCTGAAGCCCGAGGATGCCAAGCGCGAACAAGCCCGCGTGGCGAAGGTTCTTCGCCAAGGGACCGTCGGCTGGAACGAACTGATCGACTTGTTGCGGCAATTGGATCAGCGTGAGAAGGCGGCCATCGCCCGCCTGGTGCGACAATACCGGCTGGACGTTTACGAAACATTCCGCAAGCGGCCGCGCGACCTGGTCGATCGGCAGGAAGCCTGGTATCGCATCTGGTCGCTGTGGGAGAAGGCCGGCAGTCCGCCCGATCAGCAAGATCGGCTGATGGACTGGTTGGCCGCTGCCATCAAGGTATCCAGTCAAGATTCGGTCGGCCCGCTGCCGGCCGATCCGAAGTTCGGCGACGATGTCCCGCTCGTTTCCGAACAGCTCGTCAAGCAGTTGACCCAACCGTCTGCCGCCAGGCCACCGGCGAGCACGCCGGGAAAAAGCCAGCCGGCCGCGCCCCGCCAGCCCGCAGACGATTTTCTGCTTGGAGCGGACTTGCCGAGCGATTGGCTATTGCCGTTACGGGTTCCGGATCCACGTCGAGCGATCAATCTGGTGAAGCAAGCGCCCACGGCTGTCGTGCTTCGGCGGGCCGAGAACTTTCCGTCGTTGCCCTTGCCGGACGTTGCCCCGCCAGCCATCGTGCCGCCGTTGCATGTCTTGCCGTCGATTGCCGCGGACGATCCACGGGAACTGACGAGGCCTTCCGCGCTGCCGCATCAAGCCCTGGTGCTGGCCGTCCGAGGGCTGGAAAGTAAACCGCTTGGTTTTGTCGGACCCGAGCAGCCGTCGCCCGCCGAGCAGGCGGAGCAGCACGCGCAGGTGAATGTCGACGAGTTATGCACGCGAATCGAAGGCATCAACCTCAGTCTGCGGAACCTCGAAGCCGAACTCAACGAGAAACGCGACTTCACGGCCGACGAATTAGATGCCCTGCTCAGCCGCTTGGACATCCTCGTGCTGCGGCAAAAGGACCTGGCGTTGTTCCGCAATCTGATCACGGCGCGGGAGCAGGCCAAGGTTGGCCAGATCGATTCCTCGGGGTCCCTCGTGGCCGCCATGGGCACGCACATCGCCAACCTGCGAGCCCACCTCCGCGAAATTGACTCGCTGCCCGACGACGAGCGTACCGCCGTCCTGAAGCATCTTGACGAGCTTTCCGATCGGCTGGCCACGATGACGGCCGAAAAGTAGGGCGCAGTGCGGTATAATGAAATATCAAATCCGCAACCCGCAGCACGAACTCCGAAACGAATAAGAAATTCAAAGGAGAAAAGTCCGAAACGCGCGGTTTCGAGCCTTTGAATCGTCTAGTTTGGATTTGTTTCGGATTTCGATATTAGGATTTCGGATTTCTCCGCCTATGTCCGAAATGTCCTTTCCCGCCGAGCCGCAAGATAATTCCCGCGCCGCGAAAAAAGTCCGCGATTTCCCCCAATCGCCGGGCGTCTACCTCATGAAAGACGATGCCGGGCGCGTGATCTATATCGGCAAGGCCAAGAGCCTCCGCGCCTGCGCCGGCAGTTACTTTCTCAAAGCGGCGGCCGAAGACCCCCGCACCGCCCAATTGGTCCAGGAAATCCGCGACATCGACTACCTGCTGGCCGAAAGCGAGGTCGATGCCCTTCTCATGGAAGCCCGCCTGATCAAGGACATCCTGCCGAAATACAATCGCGACCTCCGTGACGACAAGACCTTTCCCTACCTGGAAATCCACGCCCACGAAGAGTTCCCCCGCGTGGAAATCACCCGCACTCCCCGTGACCGAGGTACGAAGCTTTTCGGACCCTTCGTCAACACCCGCGGCCTGCGGGCGCCCTGCAGGTCTTGCAGAAGATCTTCAAGTTCCGCACTTGCTCGCTGGACATTGCCGAGCAAGATCCACGCTGGCGTTGGTTCCGCCCTTGCCTGCTGGCCTCGATCCGCCAATGCTCGGCCCCCTGCAACTTGCGGATTTCCAAGGAGGACTATCGCAAGGGCATCCACCGTTTGCAGCAGTTCCTCGAAGGCAGGAAGCAAACTCTGCTGGACGAGATGCGGGCGGAGATGGAGACGGCCTCGAAGCAGCTTCGCTTCGAAGAGGCGGCCCGGCTCCGTGACGAGATCCATCTGCTGGAGACGCTCGACCAGCGCGGCAAACTCGACAAGCACGTGCAGCCGGAAGTCTTTCCGATTGATCCCAAGAAGGGGCTAGCCGGCCTGCAGAAGGTATTGCACCTGGAGCAGACGCCGCGGACCGTCGAAGGCATCGACATCGCCCACACCGCCGGCACGGAAACGGTCGCCAGCGTCGTGCGATTCATCGACGGCTTGCCGTTCAAGCCCGGCTATCGGCGGTTGCGGATCCGCTCGGTCCAAGGCATCGACGATTTTGCCAGTATCCACGAGGCCGTTTCACGGCGCTTTCAGCGACCCGGAGTACCGGGTGCCCCGGTCGAAGGATCAACGGAGAGCGACACCTTGCCCGACATTCTCTTGATCGACGGCGGCCAGGGGCAGCTTCATGCGGCCCTTCGCGCCCTGGGCGCACTAGGCGTACGGCCGACAACGGTCCTCTCCTTGGCCAAGCGCGAGGAAGAGGTTTACGTGGCGGGCGGCAACGAACCATTGCGGCTCAGCCGTCACAGCTATGCCCTCCGCCTGCTGCAGTACGTCCGCGACGAGGCCCACCGCTTTGCCCAGCACTATCACCATCTCTTGCGAAAACGCTCCACGCTGGGTGAGGAGTGATTGAGTTCGGACCGAAATCCGGGCCTGCCCAGACAGTGAACCGGATTGGAGTCACAGCGTGCGATCCGCACCAACGACAGACGACCCCGTCCAGGCACCTGGATGGGGTCGCATCGATGAGTCTTTCGGCAGGGCCAACGGCAGCCTCAACTTCGTTCAAGTCGACCGCTGCGACTGCTCGGCGCCGCCATTACCGCCACCGCGCCGGCCGCCGCCGCGCCGGCCGCCCATGGCTTCCCGCAGCTTGGCCTTTTGATCGTCGGTCAGGATGTTCGTGATCTTGGTACGCGCTTCTTCCATCAGCGTCCGGCCTTCTTTCGCCACCGGTTCCATCTGCTTCTTCTGATCGTCGGTCATCTTCGCCATTGCATCGCGAACCTTTTGAAAGGCCGCGCGGCGATCTTCCGGCTTGGCTTCACGCGCAGCCTTGATGGCCGCCTTCTGGTCGTCGGTGAGGATCTTGTCTGACTTCTCGCGGATCGCCTTGAATTTGGGAGCATAGTCCTTCTTCAGTGCTTCGAACTTCTCTTTCTGGTCCGCAGTGAGATCCAATTTCTGCACGGCCGTGCTCAGTCGCTCAAACATCCCAACCGCGTCTCCTCCGAAACCGCCCGCTCCGCGTCCGCCCCGTCCGCCGCGTCCGCCACCTTGATTGTCACCCTCCGTTTGGGCTAGGACCGAGCCCGCCATGAGACAAACCACTGCCAAGGCAAACGCAAGTCTTGCTACCTTCATGTTGATACTCCTCGATTCGAGAAACGTGATGAAAAGAAAGCTCTCACGAAATCCGGCCGGGGACTGCCCGGCCGGAAAAAAAGCGTATCAGCAATAAACCCCGCGGCGGGCCGAAAGTTCCGCCTCTTGACCATCCGGAAAGCTCGATCGAGGTACGACGGGCTAAAAGCCGACTCCGACTGCCACGTGCGGGGCACGATAGCCAAAGGTCACGCCGGGGCCACCATAGTAGTAACCGAGCGCGGGCACAACCGGCCCATAAGCCGGCGCAACGACAGTCGGATAGCCCGTGTAGCCGTAGACCGGTGCGGGAGCAACCACCACGGGAAAATAGCCGCCGTAGTAGGTACCCGCATATCCGTAATGGTGGTGATGAATCGGCGCGTAATATCCGCCGTGGCCTGCCCAGTGCTCATGGGCTAGCGACGGGGCTGTCATCGCCAAACACAAACCCAACGCCACAACAATAACTGCCACGCTCTTCATGATTTTTCTCCAAGACAACACCCCCGGCGAGATAAAAGCCAAGTTTACTGGCCAGTCGGTACCTGATCTTGGGGGTCCGGGAGAACGGCACCGGCTGATCCAGCGAATAACTCGTTAGCACGTTTCGTGCCCGAACTCGGCGGAATTTACATAAGTCGTTCCTACGCAACTGGTTCCGGCATTCAAATCCGTTCCGAACGAAGAACTTGGCAGGAAGAACGTCGTCAATTCGATCACACACAAGTCTCGGAATGATGACAGCACGGCACCAACCTGATGTTCATGTTCCCTGGCGTAGTGCTGTATTTCGTGTGGTTCATCATTGCAAAATTAAAACGACACTTTAAAATTGCAAGGATGATACCTCGTTTGCTTCAACCAACCATTGAACAGTCGCTGGCGAATTTTCCCATCGTCGGATTGATCGGCGCTCGCCAAACGGGCAAGACCACCTTGGCCAAGGCTATTGCTGCGCAACAGACTCAGACGGTGGTTTACCTCGAAGCGCCTGGTGAAAACTCCCAAGGTCTACTTGCGCGACAGCGGGCTCTTGCATGCCCTGCTTCGCATCCAAGATTTCGATGATTTGCTTTCCCATCCGGCCGTAGGCGCGTCGTGGGAGGGCTGGGTGATCGAGCAGATCTTGGGTGTCGTACCGGAAAACTGGGGAAAAGCGTTTTACCGAACGGCGGCCGGCGCGGAGATCGATCTCCTGTTGGAACCGGGCGGACGGCGCTCCCTGATAGCGATCGAGGTCAAGTACTCGCTTGTGCCCCAGCCGGGCCGCGGGTTCTGGGCCGCGCTGGCCGACCTGCAACCGGCTCGCGGCTTCGTCGTATATCCCGGCAACGAGTACTATCCAATCAAGCCCGGTGTATTCGCCCTGCCGGTCGTGGAGGTGCAGAGGCGCCTGGCAGTGGACGAAACCACTTGATCATTTAACCGCGCAAGGTCATTTGGTGAAATTGAAGGTACCGGCGGGCGTGGGAAACGATGACGCCGGCCTGCTCTTGCCGACGTAGAGATTGTCCTTGGGACTCGACGTGACAAACACTTCGCGGCCGTCGGGCTGCCGCAGCCACCCTTCAAGTTCGCTGTGCGGCTTGAAGATGAAAGTATGCACGCGGGCTTTCTCCAACTTCGCGCCGGCGACCGCCTTCTCCAGGTTGAAGACGTTGAGTTTCCAGCCCAGTCCGGCGACCACGTTCTGCACGCAGGTAAGCTCGCCTTTCGACGCATCCCAGAACAGGTTCTGGTTGAACGCGTCGCAGGGGATCGTTGCCACACATACCTTCGGCGCCGAGGAACGCCTGGCATCGACCAGTCGTCGCGGATCGTAAAGCCGCACGGCCGGCCGCACGTCGCCATAGTCGGCAGTCGCCAGCAGGCGACGACCTTTGACGGTTACGTATTCCGGGCGGCAGCCATTGACCGCCGCATCGTCGTGGATCTCGGCGAGCACGGCAGCGTCGAGGTTTCCGTCCTTAATCGCCCGCTCCCAGTCGAGCTTGTAAATGGTGGCAACCTTGTTGACCGTGTCGCCCAGAAAGCAACCGAATTCCACGTCCCAGGCCAGACCGGTGGGATGCAGGATTAACGGTTTGCCGTGGCGGGCCAGGCGGATGTCGCGGCCGGTCGGTTTCAGGTCGAGTCCGTACTCGCGAATGACGCCGACCCGCGGCTTGGCCTGGTAGACATCACCGTAGAAGTAGAGGCGATCGTGCCGATAGCTGACCCCCTGGGCAGCGCCAAGCTGCGGGTCGCTGGCGATTTGCAAATCGTCGATCGTGGCGTTGGCCGTCCAGTCGGCATCGACCGGTCGTTGGGCGGTGACCGGCCGCTCTGCGACAAGCGTGGCGATCACCGCCAGGAACCAGATCCCTGTTTGTACATGTTTGCATTTCATGGAAGTTTGCTCCTATTCGCATGACCGGATCATTATGCTGGAGTGATGAAGGGATTTCAACCGGACCGGAACACGCTCCTGTCTCTCGCGTGAATCCCGGCATTTCCCGCGACTTACGCGGCCCCCATTGGACGCGCCAGCCGTTCTCCGTACAATAAACGGCAAATGACGGGAACCCTTATTATATGAAACCAAACGCTGACGAAAAAAAACCGCTCTTGGGCGTCATGCCCATCCTGCAAACGGGATGACGATCCCCAAGAAACGGCGGAATGGCTGGAGTCGCTCGACTTCGTCTGCCAGGCCCAAGGGCGACAGCGGGCACAATTCCTGCTCGAAAAGCTCCGCGAAAGGGCCTTCCGCATCGGCGTGCCCTTCGCCTCCAGCGCAACCACGCCCTATACCAACACCATTCCGGTCGAACTCCAGCCCGAGTACCCCGGCGACCGCGAGATCGAACGCCGCATCAAGAGCATCATCCGCTGGAACGCCATGGCGATGGTCGTCCGCGCGAACAAGCTGAGCAGCGGGATCGGCGGGCATATCTCGACCTTCGCCTCGGCCGCTACGCTCTATGAAGTGGCCTTCAACCACTTCTTCCGCGGCAAACAGGGCACGGAGCCGCCCGACCAGGTCTTTTTCCAGGGGCATGCCACGCCGGGAATCTACGCCCGGGCGTTCCTCCTGGGCCGCTTGACCGAGCAGCACCTGGTGAACTTCCGCCGCGAGTTGAAGCCCGGCGGCGGGCTATCGTCCTATCCGCACCCCTGGCTCATGCCCGACTTCTGGGAGTTCCCCACGGTGTCGATGGGTCTGGGTCCGATCATGGCCATTTACCAGGCCCGCTTCAACCACTACCTGGTCGATCGCGGCATCAAGCCCGACGCCACGGCCTCGCGGGTCTGGGCCTTCCTCGGCGACGGCGAGTGCGACGAACCGGAAACGCTGGGCGCGATCACCTTGGCCGCCCGCGAGGGCCTGGACAACCTGATCTTCGTCATCAATTGCAACCTGCAGCGGCTGGACGGACCGGTCCGCGGCAACGGCAAGATCGTGCAGGAGCTGGAAGGCGCCTTCCGCGGTGCGGGCTGGAACGTGATCAAGGTCCTCTGGGGTTCCGACTGGGACCCGCTTTTGGCCAAGGACACCGAGGGCCTGCTGGTCCGCCGCATGGGCGAGATCGTCGACGGCCAGTTGCAGAAGTACTCGGTCATGCCCGGTTCCTATGTCCGCGAGCATTTCTTCGGCGTCGATCCGCGTCTGCTGGCGATGGTCGAAGACTTGACCGACGACCAGTTGATCTCGCTGCGTCGCGGCGGCCACGATCCGTTGAAGGTCTACGCGGCTTACAAGGCGGCGATCGAGTACCGCGGCGCGCCGACGGTCATCCTGGCGCAAACGATCAAAGGCTACGGCCTGGGCGAGGCGGGCGAAGGCCGCAACATCACGCACCAGCAGAAGAAGCTCAACGAGCAGGAGCTGCTGGAATTCCGCGCCCGCTTCAACATCCCCATCAGTGAAGAACAGGCGTCGCACGCCGAGTTCTACAAGCCGCCCGAAGACAGCCCCGAGATGGTCTATCTCCGCCAGCACCGGGCGGCGTTGGGCGGGTTCGTGCCCGGCCGCCGGGCGCCGACGATGCGCCTGAAGCCGCCGAATTGGGAGGAATTCGCCGAGTTCTTCGCCGGCAGCGAAGGCCGCGACGTGTCGAGCACGATGGCCTTCGTGCGGCTGCTGGTGCGGCTGTTGCGCGACAAGAACATCGGCCGCTACGTCGTGCCGATCGTGCCCGACGAAGCCCGCACCTTCGGCATGGAGGCCCTCTTCCGCCAGTTCGGCATCTACTCCCATGCCGGCCAGCTTTACGAGCCGGTCGATTCCGACAACGTGCTTTACTATCGCGAGGCGGTCGACGGGCAGATCCTGGAGGAAGGCATCAACGAGGCCGGGTCGATGGCCTCGTTCATTGCCGCGGCGAGTTCGCGTTCCAGCCACGGCGTGAGCATGATCCCGTTCTTCATTTACTATTCGATGTTCGGTTTCCAGCGGATCGGCGACCTGATCTGGGCCGCCGGCGACATGCGCTGCCGCGGTTTCCTGCTGGGCGGCACGGCGGGCCGCACGACGCTGGCCGGCGAAGGCCTGCAGCACCAGGACGGCAACAGCCATCTCAACGCCCTGGCATTCCCCAGGGTGATGGCCTACGATCCGTGCTATGCCTACGAGTTGTCGGTGATCGTGTTGGACGGCATTCGCAAGATGTACTATGAAGACCAGGACGTCTTCTACTACATCACGCTCATGAACGAGAACTACGAGATGCCGATCCTGCCGCTGGGCTCGACCGAGGGGATATGCAAGGGCATCTACCGGCTCTCCGCAGCGGCAGGCGGGACCGCAGCGCCCGCACGTGCCGACTTTTCGGCAGCGGTGCAATCCTCCGCGAGACGTTGCGGGCCCAGGACCTGCTGGAGCAGAAGTTCGGCGTCGCCAGCACGGTCTACAGCGTGACGAGCTACAAGAACCTGTACTACGATGGCCGCGACTGCGATCGTTGGAACCGTCTGCATCCCGGAGGGGCGCCGCGGCGGCCTTACGTCGAGCAGGTCCTCGGCGACGTGGCGGGGCCGATCGTGGCCGCGTCCGATTACGTAGCCGTCGTGCCCCAGGCGATCGGCCCGTGGGTCGGTCCCGACTACACCGTGCTGGGCACCGACGGTTACGGCCGCAGCGAGGCCCGCGCGGACCTGCGGCGGTTCTTCGAGGTCGATGCCGAGAACATCGCCCTGACCGCGCTGGAGCGACTGGCCCACAAAGGCGAGTACGCTCAAGCAAAGCTGTGCGAAGCCATCAAGGCGCTGGGGCTCGATCCGAACAAGCCGAACCAGGTGGAGATGTAGGGGGAAGGGGGAAGGGGGAAGGGGGAGGGTGGCGGCGGTGAAAAGCCAAGGCGACGGAGGTGCTGCGCTTCCGCCTTCATCCTTCCCCTTTCCGCCTTCTGCCCTTACCCTTCCAGCGCAGTCGCTGGCGAGCCTTCCCATCGGGTGTCGGCGGGCAGACGCTCCCCCTTGGCCACCAGCGTCAACGGCCCGAGCACCGCGCGGTCGCCGACCAGCGTGTCGTAAAGCACGGTGGAACTCTCGCCGATCGAGGTCTGGGCTCCGATCTCGACGTAGCCGATTTTCATGACGCGATCCTCGAAGAGATGCGTCTGCGGCCCGCACCAGCCGTTCAGTTCGGCCTCGTCGCCGATCCGCACGCAGTCGAACTCGGTGAAGTCGGTCGTGTCGAGGTAAACGCCATGGCCGATCCGCGTGCCCAACAACCGCAACGCCCAGGGCAAAAGCGGCGTGCCGCGGAGATGCGTCAGAAGATTCGGCACGGCCAACGATTCATAGACGTTGGTCACGGCTTCGCTCAGCCATACGAACGGTGTCCACATCGGCGCCGCGCGGCGCCGATAGCGGCCCACCAGGATCCACTTCAGCGCCACCACCAGCAGGAACGAAGCGAGGCCAAAGAGTACGCCGGCCAGGGCCAGGGCGTTGACCAAGGCGAACCACCCTGCGTCGTCCGCTTCGGCAATCGGCATCACGACTTGCACGATGAGATAACCTGACGCGATGACAAAGGCCAGCGGCAGCACGATCCGCAGCGACTCGACCACCGCGCGGCCGAACTTTCGAATCCACGCCGGTCGGAACGTCAACGACTCGGGAAAACCCTCGATCTGCTCGCGGGCCGGCAGCAACATCGGCGGCGAACCCATCCAGGTCTGGCCCGAGCGCAGTTGATCATTCTCCGGCGTCCGCGTCTGCACGCCGATCAACACGTCGTCGGGCACGACCGCTCCGTCGGCGACGTAGGCCCCGTTGCCCACGAACGATCGGTTGCCGATGCTCGTCGGCCGCAGCACCATCCAGCCGCCGCGTTGCTCTTCATCGCCCAACATCACGCCGTCGGCAATGAACGTATCGTCGCCTAGCGTGAGCATGTCGGGCACGATCCCGACGGCGGTCGAAATCTCGGCATGCCGGCCAACCTTGGCCCCCATCAAGCGCAGCCAGGACGGAGCAAACATCGAGGCGTAGACGCCGTGCAGCAAGTCCAGGCTGCCATCCAGGACGCGGTTCAAGATCCATTTCCGGCAGTACGCAAGGCCATAGAGCGAAAAGATCCCCGCCTTTTGCCGCGGCAGAAAGAGCCATCGCAGGCCGGCCGCCAAAAGGACCGTGAGCGTCATCAGCACCAGGCTGGCCGGAATGCTCAAGGCAAAATAGAAACAGAAGGCCACCAGGGGATGTGTTTCATGACCTTCAGCAAACAGGTCGTACGAGTTGGAATCGATCCAGTCGATGAGAATGAACCCGGGAAAGACGGTCATGAAGAACATGGCCGCCACCGCCATGCCGGCGACGATGAAGAAGACCGTCCGGGCCGCCCGCACCCTCCGGCCGACGCGGGGCCGCGACGGCAGCGGTTCGATCGGCCGATCAACGCGCCGCGCGGGAGATCCTTCCCAGTTTTCACTGTCGGGTATGCTCCGCTTGGCGGCCAAAGCCGAGAGCCCGCCCAACCGCGCGCTGTTTCCCACCGACGTATCATTCTGCAAGACAGCGTAGGAATCGACCGCCGCCTCGCGACCCACGTGCACCGGGCCCAGCACTAGCATCCCCTGCTCGACTCCCGCATTGCCGATGTGGACGGCCGTACCGATGCTCGCGCCCGACTCGATCGTAAGCAGGTCGGGCGATCGCAAGTAAACCGAATCGATGATCACGTCGTTGCCGATCTTCGCCCCCAAGGCCCGCAGAAACCAGCACAACAGCGGCGTGCCGCTAAGCAGAGCGACCCGCGGTAACTCGCAGAGGCGGTCGGCCAGCCACCAGCGAAAATAGGTCACGCCCCACAGCGGATAACGGCCGGCCTTCAACCGTCCCGCCACCAGCCACTTTCCGACGATGGCCACGGGAAATAACCCCACCTCGACCAAGAGGAACGCCAGCACGGAATAGGTTGTCGCCAGGAGAGTGCTGTCATTTTCGTCGCCGGTGAAAAAGTGATAGACGAAGAAGGGGAACAGCCACGAGGCGATGTGCAGCAGCATCAGTCCGGGAATTACTGCCGCCTGCGCCGCGCCGCAAAGCCACCGCCGCGTCCACGGCACGGGGCTGCGCGGCGTAACCGCCGACGCCTGGCGATGCTGTCGCAGTTGTCCTAGCCGCAGGGCGATCTGTGCGAGCCTGCCCTGGCGATAGACGTCCTGGATGCTCAATATCGCGTAGCGCCGATCGGCCCGCAGCGTCGATACCAGACGGGCAACCAGGAGCGAATGACCGCCCAGGTCGTCGAAGAAATCCAGCTCGCCGCGCAGTTGTTGGCCGGGAAACAGCGGTCGGATCGCCGCGTACAAAGCTTCCTCGTCTTCGTTGCGCAGCCCCGCGTCTTCCTGACGACCGTCCTGAATCGCCATGCTCAAGGTCAAATCGTCCAATGCCTTCCGATTCACCTTGCCCGAGGTCAATCGCGGCAGGTCGGCCACGAACTCAAAGTGGGCGGGCACCATGTACTTGGGCAGGCGCTCACCGAGGGCTTTCCGCAGATGCGACGGCTGCGGCGGACTACCGTTGGTCGTGGACACGAAGGCCACCAACTGCTCGATGCCTGCCAGCCGACGCATGGTCACGGCCACGGCAGTCACGCCCGGCTCCGCAGCGATCGCCGCTTCAATTTCCCCGAGTTCCACGCGGAATCCGCGAATCTTCACCTGGTCGTCCACCCGGCCCAGGTAAAGCAATTGGCCGTCAACGTCGATCCGTCCCAAATCGCCGGTGCGATACATCCGTGCGTCGTCGTCGTCGATTGCCAGTGGATTGGCCACGAACCGCTGAGCAGTCAGTTCCGGCTGGCCGAGATAACCGGCCGCGACGCCCGGTCCGAAAATGCAAATCTCGCCGGTCTCCCCGACGGGCAACGGGCAGAGTTTGGAATCGACGACGAACACTCCGTAATTGGGCAGCGGCTCGCCGATCGTCACCGGCCGTCCCGGGTACAATCGAGCCAAGGTGGCCGAGACGGTCGCCTCGGTCGGCCCATAGGTATTGAAGAGCTTTCGTCCCGGCCGGGCGAGGCGATCGACGAGCGCCTCCGGGCAGGCCTCACCGCCGAGGTTGATCAGCCGCACCGAGGGCAACGGATCCTCGATCAGACCGATCAAGGTCGGCACGGCATGGATCACGGAGATCCGCTGTCGCGCGACCTCTGCGGCTATCCGCTCGGGGTCGGCCACGCAGTCGGCCGGGGCGATCCACAGCGTCGCGCCGACAAGATACGAAATCCAGATCTCCTCGAACGACATGTCAAAGGCCACGGAGAAGCCTTGGTAGACCACGTCGTCTTCACGAATGCCGAGGACTTCGTTCTCGCTCCGCAGAAAATGGCAAATGCTACGATGATTGACGACGATCCCCTTGGGCTGCCCCGTCGAACCCGAGGTGTAGATCGCATACGCTGGATCGGTCGGACGCGCGCGATCGGCGGAGCGAGGGAGGCGCGCACCCCCCATGCGACCAGGCAGCATTGCCCGTTGCCGCTGGAGAGAGGGAAGGCGCACCCCCCAGACGCCCCAGCAGTACTCCCCGTTGCCGTCGCCTGGGGGGTGCCGGCCTCAATCGCTCCGATGGTGGGTGCCTGCCTCCCTCTCTCCCGCGGCCCGCCGGATTCTCGGCCGCTGTGTTCCAGCAGGTCTTCGACGGCCCACCGAGACGCCGCGCTCGCGACCGGCTTATGCATCCATTCCCGTGACGTAATCAAGCCACAGGCCCCGGCCGCGCAAAGACAAAGCTCGACGCGCTGGCACGGCGTCGTGGCATCCAACGGCAGCCAGGCGGCGCCGCTCTTGGCAATTCCCGCCTGGGCAATCAGCAGATCGGCCCCCCGTGGCAGGTGCAGACCGATCACCGTGCCACGCCTCACTCCACGGGCGACCAGTTCGCATGCCACGGCATCGCTTAGAGCGTCAAGTTCCCCGTAGGTCACAACCCGATCGCCCCAGATCAAGGCGGCATGATCGGGACGTCGACGGGCGGTGGCGCGCAGAAGATCGCCGAGGCATTCCTCGCGCAGGAGATCGGGGCGTGACAAACCGCGTAGCAGCATAGAGAACCGGGCCGGCAATCAAAAATGACAAAAACGCAATCCCGAGAAAAGCTCGTATCGCGGCGAATTTTAGCCACCCTTTCGGATGCATCCAGGATATCGACCGATCGGTAGAACCCGGCTATTTCGGTAAGCACGTAACACACATCATTACTAAGAAGATACCCGGATGCCTCGCGATTTCTAGTCCAAATACTAGATACTGAATCAAAAACACCCCGGAATGCGTGTAAGAATAATGAGAATATTGGCGGAGCGAGGGAGGCGCGCACCCCCCATGCGACCCGGCAGCATTGTCCCTTGCTGTCGCATGGGGCGTGCCGGCCTCCCTCTCTCCCGCTGGCGTTGCGAATAGGCAACGACTATAATGCGAAAATCAATATCTGCCTGGGAGGACTACTAATGAACCGTTTTTCCATGATCCTGACCGCGGCGCTGGCAGCTTGCGGTGCCGTCGCCTCCGCGGAAACGAAAGGCAAACCCATGTCCTACGGCGAAGCACGTGAATTCCTGGCCAAACATACCGAACTTGTCGAACTGACCAACGACGAGGGGGCCCGCGTGGCCGTCTGCCCCGAGTGGCAAGGCCGCGTGATGACCTCGACCTGCGGCGGCATGGAAGGCCTTAGTTTCGGCTTCGTCAACGACGAGTTCATCACCGCCGGAAAGCCCAACCCGCACTTCAACAACTACGGGGCCGAAGAGCGCCTCTGGCTCTCGCCCGAGGGCGGGCAGTTCAGCCTCTGGTTCGAGCCCGGCAAGCCGCAGAACCTCGACAACTGGTTCACGCCGCCGGCCTTCAACGAAGGGGCATGGAAAGTCGTCTCCGTTGCGAACCGAGCCGCTCCGCATGGCCACGACGATGAAGTTCCAGAACACCTCCGGCACGCAGTTCCATCTCGACGTCAGCCGCGGCGTCCGCCTGCTGGGCAATTCCGATCTGAAGCGGATGCTCGGCGAGTCGGCGGCGAAGAAGATCGCCGCGCCGGGCGTGAAGAGCGTGGCCTACGAGACCGACAACCGCTTGACCAACCGCGGCGCCGACATGACCCGCGAGAAAGGCCTCGTCTCGATCTGGATCCTGGGCATGATGAATTCCGGACCGCAGACCGTAGTGATCGTGCCCTACAAGCCGGGCAGCGAGGCCGAGTTGGGTCACGTGGTCAAGTCCGATTATTTCGGCGCCGTTCCCGCCGAGCGCCTGCGAACACTGCCCGAGGCCGTGCTCCTGCGGGCCGACGGCAACTACCGCTCGAAGATCGGCATTTCGCAGCGGCGGGCCCGCAACGTGCTCGGTTCGATCGATTTCCAGAACAACGTGCTGACGCTGGTCCACTTCAGCATGCCGGCCGATCCGACGCAAGAGCTGTACATGAACAACCAGTGGGGCGGCCCATCGGCCGAGCCCTACAAGGGCGACGTGGCCAACAGCTACAACGACGGCCCTCCGGCGCCCGGCAAGAAAGGTCTCGGGCCGTTCTATGAGATCGAGTCGCTCTCGCCGGCCAAGGCGTTGAAGACGGGCGAGTCGCTTTCGCATCAGCACCGCACCATTCACATCCAGGCCGATCCGGCCACGCTGGCCGATCTGGCGAAGGAAGTGCTGGGCGTGGAGTTGGAGAAGGTGAAGAGCACGATGCTTCCGTAAAATCTACCGAAGAGATTATTTCCTTGGCAACAGCCACAGCAACTCATCGACACGAAACGGCTTGGCCAGCACGGTGGCGCCGAGCGTGCGGGCGAGACGGACCTCCTGGATCCGTGGAGCGTCGAGCAAGGCCAGCACCGGGGCGGGAGAAACTCCGGCGGTCACCTGGCTGAGTTCGGCCAGGCCGGCGGCATCCAGCAAGGCGCCGTCGTAAATCGCGGCCACGGCGCCCTGTACCCGGGCCGGCTGCCGAGGATGCAACCAAGCCGTTGAGTAACCGCCCCTGCGACAGGCGTCCGAGAGCAGGCATTCCATTTCAGGCTGCCGCGTCCAGATGGCTACCAGTCCCACGCCATTGGGCAGCGGCGCACGGATCGAGGCCAGCAGCCGTTCTTCGTCGGTCGCGGTGGCCGGCAGTCGCCACGCGGAACCCTCGGTCTCGAAGCAAGGAGGAAACTCCCGGCGGAGGCGGACCGCCGCCTGATGCCAATAGATGCGAGTCACGCCCGGCAGGGGATGGCCGCTGCGAGGCTCGCCTTCGCACCAGCTTCCCAGGATCGCAATCAGCCGGGCCAAGGGCGCTAGGCTGCGGAGGCGGTCGATGGCCGCGACGGAAAACTGGTCGGGGTAGGCCTGGGCCAACACGATACCATGCACGGTCGGCAAGTCCTCGGCTAGGGCAGTGATTGCAGCCTCGACTTCGGGGAAGCGGGTTACACGTGCAAGCTCCTCCAAGGCAGCGACGGCCGCGCAGAATTCGGGCCGCGAGGTACCGCCGATGACGAGGAGGTGGAGAGCAAGGCACGACATAGGTAGGTGGTACCGGCGTACCAGGACTGAATTCCCTACATCTTCCCCTTACCATCCATGGCAAGCTGCGCATCAACAAAAAGCTGCCGCGCTGCGTTGGCATCGGGGGCCACACGGAGGGCTTCGACAAATCCGGGCGTGGCGAGGATGCGGCTCAGCCGGGCCAGCGTGCGGAGGTGGCCGCGGTCTTCCGTTGACGCGATGAGGAAGAAAACGTCGGTCATCGGCACGTCGGCGCCGAAGGGGATGCCGGTGGATGTGACCCCCAAGGCCACGAACTCCTGGGCAAGGATTTTGGGCAGCGGCCGTCGCGGGTGAAGCAAGGCCACGCCGTTGGCCAGGGCCGTGCTGTGCATCTCCTCGCGGGAACGAATCGCCTCGGCCATCTCCAATGGATCCCACAGCCAGCCGGTCTGCGCGGCCAGTTCGACCATCGAGTCGATGACCGAACTCCGCGTGCGGGCGAGCAGGGGGACGGCGATGGCCTCCAGCGGCAGGAGATCGGCGATGGAAATATCCTGCTCGTGCCCCGCTGCATCAAGCGAATCTGGCGGCGCCGACCGTTTGAGCACGCCTTCGACTTCCAGCAACTCCTCTTCATCGGAAAGGCCGATCCGGCGTTCCAGCCAATGGTGGATGTCGGCCTTGGAGAATTTCCACTCCCCGCCCACCTTGCGTCCCGGCAGGTGGCCGCGGTCCGCCAGTTTGGCCACCTGTTGGGGCGTAAGGTGGAGGTAGCAGGCCAGTCCATGGAGATTGAAGTCGCTATATGGCATAGGTACCATCGTCCCAAACCGGGCCACGTTTGTAAAGTGGGCCGGGAAAGAGGGAGGAAGGGGGAAGGGAGAAGGGGGAAGGCGGAAGCGCAGGGCCGCCGGCCGCCTCGTCCCCCTTCCTCCTTCCCCCTACGGCGAATTCTCGGCCGCCGCGGCATGCTTCCGGCAACAGGGCGGGACCGTTCTGCCAAGCTCTTCGATCTGCTGGACCGAGGCGGCTGCGGCTTGATCCTGCGCAGGCTCGAAAGCCTGCACGGGCGCGTGCATCCAGAAGGTGAGCGTGAAAACGCCGAGCAAGACAATCACCAGCGCGGTGACCAGCGGCAGGCGCCGCCCGAACAGCCGGGCAAGGGTCTGCACGCCGGCGCCGACCAGGACCAACGCCGGTACGCTGCCCAGCCAGAAAGCCATCATGAACCCGGCGCCCCAGAGCGGGCTGCCGCTTCCCGCCGCCTTCAAGGCGAACAGGTAAAGCCAACCGCACGGCAGGAAGGCCGTGAGCAGGCCGGTGGAAAACGCCCGCGGTAGCGGCGCCAGGGCAAAGGCCGCCCGCTGGCCGGCAAGGACCAATCGCTGAATCAGGCCGGGCAGCGGCGCCTGGGGCAAGCGGACGCCCACGGCCCGCAAGGCCGCCGCCAGCCCCACGGCGATCACCATCGTGCCGGCCAGCAGGGCCGCGGCCCGATGACAACCTAGTCGGGCCCCGCCATGATCGACCGCCGCGCCGAGAAGTCCGCAGATTGCGCCGACCAGCGCGTAAGTCAACAGTCGGCCGCCGTGATAGGCCGCGTGCAGCCAGGCGCGCGACGTCCGCCTTGCGACGGTCGGATCGCCGACGGCAAACGCCAGCAGCGGCCCGCACATGCCGACGCAGTGCAGGCTGCCCATGAAACTGATCGAAACGGCGATGAGTAGTTCCATAGTCAACGTGCTTTTCACGTTCCGATTATCGGCGCCCGCGTGGGGGAATTAGGATACCTGACAAAATAAAGTCGCCCTCACTACCTGCCCCTCCCCTAAAGGAAGAGGGGAGTTGGGCATCAGATCTCGCGTTTCATGATTTGTGTAAACGTCTCCCGCCCCCGCTTGATGACAAGCCGGAACTCCCACATCCCCGGATCCTCGAAGTTCAACGTGGCTGCGTACTCTCCGCTCTTGCGCGGCAGCAAAAGGTTCGGCGGACGGTCGATCGCAGGGCTCGCATGCAGGTGGGCGAAGGCCAGGAGATCGACGGTGGCGTTTTCCACGGGCTTGCCTTCGCGGTCGAGAACCTTGCACGTCACGTTGCGCCGGTGAGTGCCGGCCAGCGGCTCGCCAACGTCGAGTTGGACCGACCAGCCGAGCCGGGTGTTGTCGCGTTGCTGCCGGGACGTCTGCTCGTAGTTCAGCCCCTTCAGATACCAGTCGGGCTCGATGGCGAACGAGCGATCGTGCGTGGCGACGATCACCATCACTACGACCGAGACGACGTGGATGCTGATCAGACTGGTCAGGAGAATCGGCCAGAACAGGTGGCGTGAGGGCTTATCAACCGTTGCCGGACTTGGCGAATCGTCCATCGTGTTGCTCATTTTGCGCTTCCTGAAGCCGCCGCTGTCCGCATGGGTCCCAACAGCCGGCAGGCGACCTCCTGCCGGAAGGTCCCGTCATCCGATACCCGCAAGGAGATGGTGCAGTGCCCCCGTTCGAAAGCCGCAGCCGGGACCACGATCGCCAGCGGCGTCTTGACGCTCTGACCGGCCGCAAGCGAAACGGCCCCCGGCGTGCGGGCGAAATGGGCCTGTCCGTCACCGGCAACTTCGATCTTGTAGACCGCGTCGCGGCCGCTGCGGTTCTCGATGATCACCTGGACCTGGTTGGTGATCTCGCTCGGCGCAGTCACGGCATACGGCAACCCAAACCCCTGCAGGACCGTCACGTCGGCCGACTTCTTGTTGCCGAGGACTATCAGGAAGATCGTCGCCAACACGCACATCAGGGCCGGATAGAGGATTACCCGCAACCGCAACAAGCGGCTGGGACCACCTTCGATAGCCGCCTGCGAACTCAGCCGGATCAGTCCTTTCGGCTTGCCGATCCGCGCCATCACGCCGTTACAGGCGTCGATGCACTGCGTGCAGGCGATGCACTCTAATTGCAGACCGTAGCGGATATCGATGCCCGTGGGACAGGTGTCGGTACACCCGCCGCAGTCGATGCAGTCGCCATGGGGCGAGCCGGACTTGCGGTTGACCAACTTGCCGCGCGGCTCGCCGCGGCGCGGATCGTAGCTGACGATCAGCGAGTCGCGATCGAGCATCACCGACTGGAACCGCCCGTAGGGACAGGCCACGATACAGGTCTGTTCGCGGAAGTAGGCGAAGTCGAACATCATCAGCCCGGTCACGGCGAGCATCACCAGGAACGACGCCCAATGCTCCAGCGGCGAGCGGCGGACCCAGTGGGCCAGGGCTTCCACGCCGACGAAATAGGCCAGGAAGGTGTGGGCCAGATAAGCGGAAATCAGGAGGTAGAGGGCATATTTCGCCAGCGTGCGCGGCCGCGTCCGCTTCCGCCCCGGACGATGCTGGGCTCCCGGCGGGCCGTCGAAAAGCCGCTCGATCGGCCGGAACACGAACTCCGTGTAAACCGTTTGCGGACACAGCCAGCCGCACCACACGCGGCCATACAGGGCTGTCACCAGGCAAATCGTCAAAATCGTGGTGATCAGCGCCAGGGCCAGGAGCAACGTGTCGGTCGGCAGGAACGTGAACCCGAAGATGGTGAACTCGCGATGGGGCAAGTCCAAGAGCACCGCCGGCCTGCCATGGATCTTCAGATAGGGAATGAGCGTAAAAACAGCGATCAACAGGTAGGCCAGGATCCGCCGCGCCCGCAGATAGGGCCCCCGCGCAAGCCGCGGATGAAGCCAGCGTCGCGAACCGTCCTCCATCAGCGTGGAAAGGACTCGGCCATCGGGCGGACTAGAACTCACTTCTTGGGCCCTACTTCCGCGACAGTCGGCCAGGGTGGAATCTTGTCGCCTTCCGGCCCACGGCCCGGAAGGTTCTTGCCTCGCAGTTTGGCCACGTAAGCCGCCATCAACACGATTTCATTGGGATGAAGGCGGGTGCGCCAGGCGGGCATGCTCCCGCCCGCAGCGCCGTTCTTGACGACCTCGGCGATGTCGGTGATCTTCTTGACATTCTTGTAGTAGTCGTCCGTCAAATTGGGGCCCACCACGCCGCTGCCGTCGGGGCCGTGACAGGACTGACAATTGGTGAGGAAGACGCTATTGGCATAGACCATCCAATCGGCGTCGTCTTTGTACTTCAAGAGCGTGGCCGGGTCGTTCTTGAGTTCACCCATGCTGCCGAACCGCTGCTTCACGTCCTCGGCCGCGGCAGTGTTCCAGGATTCCGCCAGTGTCCATCCGTTGTAGCCGACGTGAAAGAAGAGAAAGTACAAGACACTGAAGAGCACGGTCAGCCAGAAAATCGCGTGCCACCAACCGGGGCACGGATTGTCGTACTCCTGGATGCCGTCGTATTCGTGATCGAGCAATTGGTCATGGGCCATGGCGGGTTCCTTCGGTTACTTCTCGTCGTCTTTCCACAACTGGGCGTCGGCCTCGATGCGCTCGCGCGGCCGCAGGAAGGTCCAGGCGACGATGGCCGCGAAGGCCACCAGCGCCGCGACCATCAGGCCCATCCGCAGGGGATCGGCAATCGATTGCAGGGTTTCCACGGTCATGGTGTCACTTCTTGGCCGTTCCGGGTGTCTTCACCGCGGTTGCCGGCGTGGCTGGTTCCGCCGCCGGCTCGGAAATATCACGGCCGAGCTTGTCCAGATAGGCGATCAAGGCGATGACCTTCTTGTCTCTCAGCTCTGCCGGCGAATCGTATTGTTTGATCTTCGCAACGATCTCGTCGGCCTGCTTCTGCGCGTCGTCGATGCCGTTTTCGATCTGATGTTCCGTGTACGGCACGCCCAGCATCCGCATGCCGCGCATCCGCTGAGGAATGGCATCGATCTCGGCCTTCGATTCCAGGAGCCAGGCGTAGTCCGGCATGATCGATTGGCCTTGCGACGTATCCCGCGGGCTGCGGAAGTGGTCAATATGCCAGTCGGGCGTCAGCTTCTTGTTGTAGAGGCGGGCCAGGTCCGGTCCGATCCGCCGCGAACCCCATTGGAACGGATGGTCGTAAACCGATTCGCCCCCCTTGCTATAGTCGCCGTAACGCTTCGTCTCGGCCAGGATCGGGCGGATCATCTGCGAATGGCAGTTGTAACAGCCGTTCTCGATGTAGATGTCGCGGCCCAACAACTCCAGCGGCGAATAGGGCTTCACCGCGGAAATCGTGGGGATGTTCGACTGGATGAGGAACAGCGGGATGACCTCGAACAAGGTGGCGGCCACAATCGCGCAGGCCACCCAGATCGTGAACCGCAACGGTCGCCGCTCACCGCGGCGGTGCCACCAGCCTTGCCGCCAAACGTCGAGCCAGTGGGCGAATTCGATCACCGCCGCGCCCTTCAGACGCGACTCGGGAACCGGCGGCTCGACGTACTTCGGCGACAGGGCCGGCACTCGTGGACCGTCTCCTCGTATTTGGCCGGCCGGGCGGCCCAGGTCTTCAGCAGGTTGACGCCGCACAGCAGGCCGCCGACCAGGTAAAGCGTGCCTCCGGCCACCCGAATCCAGTACATCGGCATCAGCACCATTACCGTTTCCAGGAAATTGCTGTAGCGCAGGCCGCCCATGGGATCCAAGGCCCGCCACATCAGGCCTTGCGTCAGGCCGGCTACGTAAATCGGCACGATGTACAGCAGCAGGCCGACGGTGGCGATCCAGAAGTGGGCGTTCATCAACTTCTTGCTCCACAACGGCGCCTGGAACATCCGCGGCATCAGCCAGTAGAGCATGCCAAAGGTCATGAAGCCCACCCAGCCCAACGCCCCGCCGTGAACGTGGGCGATGATCCAGTCCGTATAATGCGCCAGGGCGTTGACCTCCTTGACCGAGAGCATCGGGCCTTCGAAGGTGGCCATGCCGTAGAAGGTTACGGCCACGACGAAGAACTTCAAGATCGGATCGGCGGCCACCTTGCCCCAGGCCCCGCGCAGCGTGAGCAGGCCGTTGATCATGCCGCCCCACGACGGCATCCAGAGCATCACCGAGAAGAGCATGCCCAGCGTCGAGGCCCATTCCGGCAGGGCCGTGTAGTGCAAGTGGTGCGGCCCGGCCCAGATGTAAATGAACACCAGCGACCAGAAGTGGACGATGCTCAAGCGATAGGAATAGACCGGCCGCTGGGCCGCTTTCGGCAAATAGTAATACATCAAGCCCAGGAAGGGCGTCGTGAGGAAAAAGGCCACCGCATTGTGCCCGTACCACCACTCCATGAACGCGTCTTGCACGCCGGCGTAGACCGGATAGCTCTTCAAGGCGCCGACCGGCAGTTCCAGGCTGTTGAAGACGTGCAAGACGGTGATGGCGACCACCGTGGCAATGTAGAACCACAGGGCCACGTACATGTGGCGTTCGCGGCGGCGCGCGAGCGTACCGAAAAAGTTGACGGCAAACACGATCCATACCACGGCAATCGTGATATCGATGGGCCACTCGAGCTCGGCGTACTCCTTCGACTGCGTGTAGCCCAAGGGGAGCGTCACGGCGGCCATGACGATGATTAGTTGCCATCCCCAGAAGTGAAACCAACTGAGAAAATCGCTGAAGACCCGCGCCTTGCAGAGTCGCTGCGTGGAATGGTAAACGGCGGCAAAAATGGCATTGCCGGCAAAAGCGAAAATCGCCGCATTGGTGTGCAGCGGACGAAGCCGTCCGAAAGACAAGAACGGCAACCCGAAGCCCAGCGTCGGCAGCACGAGCTCCAGGGCGATGATCAGTCCGACGAGGAAGGCGACCACTCCCCAGAGAACAGTAGCCATCAGAAACGCGCGAACGATGGAATCGTTATAGACGAACTTTTCCAGCGGCCCCTTCTCGCCGTGGGCCTGGAGTCCCGCGGCGTCGCCTGCGGGTGTGGTGAAGCCGGTTGTCACAGTTGCCCCCTAGCGGAAGGTTGGCGGTCGATATCGCTTGGTTTCATGGTCGGCCGATGCGCAGTCGGCCGGAATCATCGAGAGTACGAGCCTCCTCTATTCCCGAGATTCTCGTCCACTAAATGTCGCTCGTCAAGCCCTTTCGCCAATTCTGTCGGAGAATTTCTGCATTTATGCCAGAGAATAATGGCTGAACCGCAATCTCGGGCAGCATGCGGCCAAAGCACACAACCTGCAAGTGGGGTCGCCTTCTCAGATAGTGTTGGGAGCTAAATCAGCGGCTCCTCGCGTCCGGTTATTTGCCGTCCTTGATTCGGCGATGCTGAAAAACCGAATCGCCGCGCAGATCGTCCAACTTGTCACCACCCCACGCCTGCGGTATGCTGGATAGTATCTGACGGAACGCCATTTACGATGACTGGGACGGTCTTTTAACCGCTTCTGTTCTTTGAAGGGAGCGTCCATGAAACAAAGCATTCTCGGCATCCTGGCTTTCAGTTCGTGCTTGGTCTGCGGCTGTACGGATAGTGCGAAGCAGACGTTCGAGAAAGGCGTTTCCGCATCTCAGACGGGCGAGCACGATAAGGCTGTTGCCGACTTCACCGAGGCCATCCGGTTGGCCCCGAAACACGCCGATGCATACTACCATCGCGGCGTGGCCTACGGGAACAAGGGTGAACACGACAAGGCCATTGCCGACTACACGGAGGCCATTCGGCTTGATCCAAAACACGCCAATGCCTACTTCGGACGGGCCTATGCCCGTGGGCAGAAGGGCGAGTTCGACAAAGCCGTTGCCGACTACTCGGAGGCCGTCCGACTCAACCCGAATAATGCCGATGCGTATATCAACCGCGGCATCGCCTACCAGCACAAGGGCGAACGTGACAAGTCGATCGCCGACTACAACGAGGCCATCCGGCTCAAGCCGGGGTTTGCCGAGGCCTATTACAATCGTGGCAACACCTACCGGCACAAGGGCGAACTTGACAAGGCCATTGCCGACTACAACGAGGCCATCCGGCTGAAGCCGAAATACGTCAAGGCGTATAACAACCGGGGCTCCGCCTATAGGCACCAGGGCGATTTCGACAAAGCCGTTGCCGACTACACGGAAGCCATCCGTCTGGACCCGAAGTTGGCCGTGGCCTATTCCGGCCGGGGGAATGCCTACCAGGAGAAGGCCGTATACGACAAGGCTATCGTGGACTACAGCGAGGCCATAAGGCTCAACCCGAAGTTGGCACGGGCATATTACCACCGGGGCACTGCCTACGACAAAATGGGTGCGAAGGCCAAGGCCGAAGAAGATTTGACCCAGGCCAAGAAGCTGGGGTATAAACCGAAAGCTCCTGGCCAACGACCATGACCGTCCCAAGGCTGACCGTCCTTTTCTCGCAAAACTGGCCTTGATCGCCCGGACATCAATTGCAACAATGCGGTGCCTACCTGGTGTCTGCACCCTTGAAAAGTTCGTCCCAACGAAAAGGAATTCGTGGCCTGCCGCGACGCGTGCTTCTCTCGTCCCTTCGATCAAGGATGATCGACGATCAAGGATGATCGAACAGGGGAACTCCCTGCGGCGGCCCAGTAAGGAAGGATCCTATGTTCTCTCTGCCTGCGGCATTGGTCGCCATGGCGATCACCGGCGGCGGCGCCGGCCAAACCGTGCTCTTGGACTTCTATGCCGATTGGTGCGGTCCCTGCCGCTCCATGAACCCTGCCGTCGAGCAACTTGCCGCTGCCGGATACCCGGTCCGGCGGGTGAACATCGATCAGTATCACGATCTGGCCCAACGCTTTGGAATTACCACCATTCCCTGCTTTGTGATGATTGTCGACGGCAAGGAAGCGGACCGCGTGGTCGGACTAACGAGCATCGGCCGCTTGCAACAACTTTGCAGCCTGGGCCGGCGGAGAGAGGGAGGCGCGCACCCCCCAGGCGACCCGGCAGTATTCCCCGTTGCCGTCGCCTGGGGGGTGCCGGCCTCCCTCTCTCCCGCGGCTCCCAACCCCATGCTGGCAATGCCTGCGCAGACGGCGCCGGCGGGGTACCCGCTTGCGGGTCACGGCGGCACGACGGGAAGCGGAGGACCGAACGTGCCCGTCATCCCGGTCAGCTATGCGACGGCGGCGCAGCGACCGCCGGTCACCGACGCGGCAATGTTGGCCGCCAGCGTTCGGTTGCGGGTGGAAGATCCGCAAGGCCACTCCTGCGGCTCCGGCACGATCATCGACGCCCGCGCCGGCGGCGAGGCCCTCGTGCTCACCTGCGGACACTTGTTCCGCGACTCCAAGGGCTCGGGCAAGATCGACGTTGACGTCTTCACTTCCGGGTCGGCCGTCCGCGTGCCGGGCCGTTTGCTGACCTACGACCTGGAGCGCGACGTCGGATTGGTCGCCTTTCGGCCGCAGGCTCCGGTGATGGTAGCCCGCGTCGCCCCGCCGGACTATCCCCTCCGTGCCGGCGATACGGTGACGAGCGTCGGCTGCAACAACGGCGCCGATCCTACGGTACAGCACAGCCAAGTCAATTCGCTCGATCGTTTCCTCGATCCGGCGGCGCAACGCGGCGGCAGTACCGCCGGCGGGCCTCACCTGCCGTGGAACCTGCAAGTCGCCGGGCAGCCGGTCGTGGGCCGGAGCGGCGGCGGACTATTCTCGGTCGACGGCATGGTGATCGGCGTTTGCAACGCGGCGGAACCGGTCGATCACGAAGGTTTGTTTGCGGCCCTGGGGTCGATCCACGCCGCGTTGGATCAGCAAGGACTCGCTTCACTCTACAAGCAAGCCATCGCGCCGCCGACGATGGTGCCTGCGGTCAACAACGCGCATTCGGCGATTGCCGCAGTCGATCCGTTCTCTGCCGGTCGCATGGCCGCCCCGCAAGTGCGGACTCCCAGCCAGGACGCGGCTGCCGCAGCACCGGCGGCCATCGGCGCGGGCTGCGCGGTCCCCCGCGCAACGACCACCGACTCCGGTACGACGGCCAGCGGCGAGCAGGCGGTCATGGACGAGATCCACCGCCGCGTCCACGACGGGCCGGTAAAAGTGTACATCGTTAGCGACGGTCCGCAAGCGAAGAGTGAACTCATCACAGTGGATCGCGATCCGCCCGCCGCCGTGAAACCGTACCGCCTCTCCACGGCCGGGCAGTCACAGAACATTCCGACTTCCCTGGAAGTGCCCAAGCGACCCACGCCGATCCTCGAATGGGACGTGGAAACCGGTTGGCGGCATCAGCAGCCGTTGCCGTAGGGCGATTAACCGTCGAGCGTCCAGCCCTGGCGATATTTCCGCCGCAACAGTTCATTGGCCTCCGGGCAGTCCGTGACTTGGCCCTCGGCGCCGTTGTAATGGATCTTCTTGCCGACGCGGTAGGCGACCAGGCCCAGCAGCATCTGCTCGATCATGTTGCCGCTGTATTCGAAGTCGCAGGCCGTCTTGCCGCCGTTCTTGCAGGCCTCGATCCACTGCTTCTGGAAATGGCCCAGCGGCGGCAATACCTTGTCCTGCGCCCGCGGTTTGTAGTACGTCAGGTCGGACTTGTCACCGAAGGGCACCAGCACGCGCGATCCGAAGTCGGCGACCACGTACCCCTTCGAGCCCTTGAACATCGCCCCATGGCCGATCTTCTTGAGGTCGATATAACTCTCCGGCGCGGAACTGGGCAAGGCGCCGCCCTGATACCAGCTAATGCGGATCGGACCGCGCCAATCGTTGGCCGGATGCTCGAAGTCCAACTCGCACTCGACTGGCGTGACGTCCGGGTTGAACTTCTCGCCTTTGGCTTCGGCCGAGGTCGGCAGCGTGGCGTCCACGGCGTTCCAGAGCAAGTCCATCGTGTGGCTGCCCATGTCGCCGATCTGGCCGGCGCCAAAGTCCCAGAACATGTTCCACTGCAGGCAGTTCGCGCCCGGACCGCCGGAGAAATAACCGGGGTTGTACGGATGCTCCGGCGACGGGCCAAGCCACAGATCATAGTGGAATCCCTCGGGCGGCTGCCCCTGGCCGGGCAAGTACCCGTCACGGCGAATCTTGCGGTTGCCCCAGGCATAGGCGGCCGAGAGGTCGCCGATCGCGCCGTCGAGGATCAATTCGCGAACGCGGTTGAAGTTCTGCATCGCGTGCCGCTGCATGCCGACCTGCGTGGCCAGCTTGTCTTTCTTTTTCAGCCAGTTCGCGCGGACGACGCGGGCTTCTTCCACGCTGATTGCCAAGGGCTTCTCGCAATAGACGTGCAGATCGCGATTCAAGGCCCAATTGGCGATGAACGCATGGGTGTGATCTGCCGTGCAGATGACCACGGCGTCCAGGTCTTTCTGCTCCAGGCACTTCCGCCAGTCGAAATACGTCTTGGCCTTGGGGAACCGCTTCAAGGCATCCGGGAACCGCTTCTCATTCACGTCGCAAAGCGCGACCACGTTCTCGTCGGCCAGCGAGTCGTAATGAGCCAGACCGCGGCCCCAGACGCCGATCAGGGCGACGTTGAGTTTGCTGCCGGGGGCGTTCTTGCCCGCCCGCGCGCCGCGGGGCGACAAGAGCAGGCTGGTTGCGGCCGCGGCCGCGGTGGTCTTCAAGAATTGACGACGTTTCATGGGTGGGTTCTCCGGGGGGTGGGATTTCGAGGAAGGGGCCGCCGACAGGGGCGGCGTCAGTCCATCATTGTAACAAGCCTTAGAGACGGTTTCCAGCAGCGATTGACCTGCCTATGGGTCAAGGCGTAAACTATCCCCATGAAGATCATCCGCGCCGCCGACAAATCGTTCATCCCCGCCAGCCACGAGAATCCGCTTGCCCCCGGCGTGTGGAAAAAAGTCCTCTTTCAGCGTGACGAACTGCAGCCGGGCACCGTGCAGATGGTCAATTGGGCCCGGTTGCCGGTGGGCCATAGCTTCTCGGCCCATTACCACGAGGACATGCAGGAGATCTTCATTATCGTGGCCGGCGCGGCGGAGATGGTCGTGGCGGGCGAGACGGTAGTACTCGGCCGCGGCGACACGATTGCCATCGACGCCCGGGAGATTCATCGCATGACGAACCGCGGCAGCGAAGACGTGGAATACGTGGTGCTGGGGATTACCGGGAATCGGGGCGGGAAGACGGTTGTGGTCGCGTAGCGACCGCTGAACCTGGTACGCGCCCGCGATGCAGTACTGGCCGTCAGAAGTGATCGCCAGTCGGCGGCCACCGAAGTCCAGATTGGTCGTGAAGTTGGACACAAGGGAGTGAGTCTGCAAGTCCCCGACGAAGACGTTTCGCTCGAACTCAGCCAACGCCACGACTGAGCCATCGTACGACGTGGCGATATGACGAATCGCTGCTTCGGGCATAAGGCGCCTCAGTCTTCAGGCAGAAGTCGCAAAGACGCCGGATCGTCAATCAGGGCAATCGCCAGCCTGCCGCGCTCGGCCTTCATGCGGACTGCCGTGATGCTGCTAACGACCCATCCGTCGCGATCGGGCGGTACCGACTGATAGTCCGCGTCCACCAGCCGAAAGACTTCGGGCTGCCGCGTATCCCGGTCGATGATCCAGACTTCCGGGATTTGCAATTGCGCGTAGAAAGGCAATTTCTCGTAGGATTCGTCGTCCGGGCTGCGAATCTCCACGACCGCGGTCGGCCCGCCGTCGAAATACTCATTGCGGTCGATTTGAAAACGATCGGGCGTGAGAAGCACCAGGTCCGGAATCCGATAGTCCTGGGGCCAGCGACCGGGCAGAGCAAGGTTTATAGGCGGGTATACCCTATTGCCATTGGGGAGAGCCCAATAGGCATCGAGCCATGCTCCTAACTTCAACTCCAGTTCCTGGTGCGAGCGATTGGGCATCGGCGGCATATGCAGAACTCCATCCCACATTTCATCCCAGCGATCGGCACCCGTGCGGCGACGCTTATCGAGGATTCCCGATTCGATATCCAGCATGACGGCTCTCATGGGTTGCATTATACCCTCTTGGAAAGCAACGCGATACATGGACCGCGCGAGGTTGGCCGGCGGTCGGCGATCCTACTCCACCTTCACCCCCAAATTCTTCACCAAAAACGCCCACAAATCGGCCGTCTCGGCGATCTTCTTGCTCGTCGGCTTGCCGCCGCCGTGGCCGGCGCGGACCGTGATCAAGATCAACACCGGCTTGTCGCAAGACTGCGCCCGCTGCAAGGCGGCCGCGAACTTGAAACTGTGGCCCGGCACCACGCGGTCGTCGGTGTCGGCGGTGGTCACCAGCGTCGCCGGATAACACGTGCCGGGCCGGATGTTGTGATAGGGCGAATAGGCCAGCAGGGCCTTGAACTGCTCGGGGTCGTCGGAAGAGCCGTAGTCGTCGACCCACGTGCGGCCCTCGGTGAACTTGTGGAAGCGGAGCATGTCCATCACGCCCACCGCCGGCAGGCACGCGCCGAACAGGTCCGGCCGCTGGGTCATCACCGCCCCGACCAATAGCCCGCCGTTGCTGCCGCCCTGCACGGCCAGCTTTTCCGACCGCGTATACTTGTTGGCGATCAGCCACTCGGCGGCGGTAATAAAGTCGTCGAACACGTTCTGCTTCTTGAGCTTCGTGCCGGCCTGGTGCCAGGCCTCGCCGTATTCGCAGCCGCCGCGAATGTTCGCCTGGGCGTAGACTCCGCCCATTTCCATCCACAGGGCGCGGCTGATCGAGAACATCGGCGGCACGGCGATGTTGAACCCGCCGTAACCGTAGAGCAGCGTCGGATTGCCGCCGTCGAGTTTCAGCCCCTTGCGGTGAGCGATGAACATCGGCACTCGCGTGCCGTCCTTGCTCTTGTAGAAGACGCGTTGGACCTCATAGCGATCGGGGTCGAACTTGGCCTCGGCCCGCCGAATCAAACGGCTCTTGCCCGTGGCCAGATCGAGCCGATAGATGCTCGGCGGCGTGGCCAGGCTGGAAAAGCTGTAGAACGTCTCCTTGTCGGTCCGCTTGCCGTCGTGCCGCTTGCCCGTGAAACCGGCCGCCGTGCCGATGCCCGGCAGTTGCACGTCCTGGACGAACTTGCCGGCCAGCGAGAAGAGCTTGACCTCGGTCGAGGCGTCTTGGAGATACAGGGCGATGAAGCGGTTGCCGACGAGGCTCACGTCGGTCAGCGTGTTTTCCGCCTGGGGGATGATCTCCTGCCAGTCCTTTTGCTTCGCCGCACGGAGATCGATGGCGATCACGCGGCGGCGCGGGGCGTCGACGTCGGTCTTGAAGAACAGCCGCGGCCCTTCGCTGCCGAGAAACGTGAACTCGTGCTCGAAATTGTCGATCACTTCGAAGGGCATCGCGTAGGGTTCCGTCAGGTCGCGGACCACGATCCGCTGCCGGGCGTCGGTCCCCACGACGATCGAGATCACCAGGTAGCGGCCGTCTTCGGAAACCTCCCCCTCGTACTGCCAGTCGGGATGCTCGGGCCGATAGTAGACCAGCACGTCGGCCTCCTGCGGCGTGCCGATGCGATGGTAGAAGAGCTTGTGGTTGAAGTTCAGCGATTGGAACTCGGCGCCGGGCTTGGGCTGCTCGTAGCGGCTGTAGAAAAAGCCCTTGTCGTCCTTGGTCCATGAGGCGTTGGAGAACTTGGTCCACTTCAGCTCGTCGGGCAGTTGCCGGCCGGTGGCGATTTCCAGGACGTGCCAGGTCGACCAGTCGCTGCCGGCCTCGGAACGGCTGTAGGCCAGGTACTTGCCGTCGTCGCTGAAACCCATCTCGCCCAGCGCGATCGTGCCGTCTTTCGACCAGGTGTTGGGGTCGATCAAGACCCGCGGTTCGGCCTCCAACGATTCGGCCACGTAGAGCACGGGCTGGTTTTGCAGGCCGTCGTTCTTGAAGAAGAAGTAGCGGCCGCCTTCTTTCATGTAAGGCGAGTACTGGGCGAAGTTCCAAAGATCGGTCAGGCGGCGGTGGATCGTCTCGCGCTCGGGGATTGCGGCCAGGTAGGACTCCGTCAGTTGGTTCTCCACTTTGACCCACCCGGCTACCTCGGGCGAGTGGCGAACGTCGTCTTCCAGCCAGCGATACGGGTCTTCGACCTTCGTGCCGTGGTAGGTGTCGACGTGAGCGACGCGGCGGGTGGGAGGGTAGGCGAGATGTTTGTCGCCGGCATGGGCGGTGGAAAGGGAGGTTGTCATCGCGAGCAGAAGAAGCACCGGATGGAATCGGGAAGGTGTCATGGGTTTTCTTACGTTAGAGTGTCCTGTTCAGATTGCAGCACTGTATTTTAGATTTGAGACTTGAGATTTGAAAGTGCCCGCGCGGTTTGGTGATGACGAGGAAGACAGACGAGTTGAACATCGTCGAAAGTCGTGATATACTTCTTGACGAAAGGTGAATAACGTGCCGACCGTCGCCGACATACGCCCGTACAAGCTGTTTTTCTACTCCGCCGAAGGGGCCGAGCCGCGTCACGTTCATGTGCGACGGGGTTGCGCGACCGCGAAATACTGGTTGGATCCTGTCCGGCTTGGCCGGTCTCGGGGGTTCAATGATCACGAGTTGCATAAGATTCAACGAATCGTAGCAGAGAACCGGGCAAGAATCGTGGAGGTTTGGAATGAGCACTTTGGTAACTGAGCGTGACGTATTTGCCCAAGCGGTTCGCTTTTCGGAGGATTCTATGACGGTGCTGCTGGATGACGGGCGCGCGCTGTCTGTGCCCTTGACTTGGTATCCGCGACTGTTGGACGGAACCGAGGAGGAACGGGGGCACTACGAATTAATCGGAACGGGGGAAGGAATTCATTGGCCGGAACTCGACGAGGACATCAGCGTCGATGGGCTGCTGGCCGGCAGACGGTCGGCCGAGTCTGCGACCTCGCTTGCAAAGTGGAAGCAGGGAAGACGGTAAGAAGACTTGGCGTCCGCAGGAAATGGATGGCTGCGACCGGCGGGCGAAACGCCGCCGCCATCGAGATTGAATTGCGGCGACTGCCACTTTCCGGACCGCTCACGAACCTGACCGTTCCGCCACCAACTTCCTCAACACTTTGTAATCCGTCTTTCCTGTCCCTAAGACCGGGATCTTCTCGATCCGCTCGACCGCATCCAGCCGCATCACGCCGCGCAAGCCCGCCTCGGCCAGGATGGCGTTGGCCTGCTTGAGCGCAATGTCCAGCGTCGTAAAGAGTACGATCCAGCGGCCGGGGGCATCGACGCCTTCCACCGCCACCTGCGGACCGTTCTCCGTGGGCGGGTATCGCACGCTCAGCGGCTCCTCCAGGGCCGGCAGGGAAACCATCTCGCCGCCGATCTTGAGGAACCGCTTCAACCGTCCGCAGAAATAAATGTAGCTATCCTCGTCCAATCGCACGAGATCGCCCGTCACGTACCACCGCTTGCCGTCAACCTCGGTGAACGGGTCCGGCCCGCTGTAGTTCCAGTAGCCGTGGAAAATCGACGGGCCGCGGACCAGCAGCATGCCGATCGAGCCGGCTGGCAAGGGCTGATGCGAATCGGGATCGACGATACACAGTTCCACGCCGGCCACCGGCGGCCCGACCGACCCCGGTTTGAGCTTGTCCCGCGGATTACCCGCCACGACCGGCGAGCATTCCGTGATGCCGTAACCTTCCATGATGAATGCTTGGGGAACCATCTGTTTGGCCCGCTCGAAAAGGACCTCGGGGCATTTCTCCGCGCCCGTGACGATGACCCGCAGCGAAGCCAGCTCCTCGGGCTTGGCCGCGCCGAACATGTAGTTGAGGAACGTCGGCGTCGTCACCATGATCGTCGTCTTGTAGGCGGCCACGGTGCGGATCAGACCGGCCGCGTCGGTCGGGTCGGGATAATGGGCCACGCGAATGCCGGCGAGGACCGGGGCCAGAACGTTGGCCAGCAGTCCGAAACTATGAAACGGCGGCAAGAAGCCCAACAACACGTCGTCGCGGCCGGCCTGCAAGACCGTTAGCGACGCCCGCAGATTCGTGAGCAGGTTGCGGTGCGAGAGCGGCACGGCCTTGGGCGTACTTTCGGAGCCGGAGGTGAAGAGGATGACCGCCGGAGCGTCGGGATCTGGGGCAGGCGATACTCCGGGTCGCGGCGCGGCGCGCAGCAATCGGCCGGGCAGCACGTAGGTCGAAAGCAAGACGGTCACCGTTTCCAGCTTGCCGATCCCGGCACGGACGTCTTCCAGGAACAAGTATTCGGCCCCTTCGATCTGGATGCCGAGCCGGTCGATCAGTTTCTTGGAGGTGATCACATAGCGGATGCCCAGCGTTTTCACCGCATGGGCCATGTTCGCGGGTCCGGTCGTCCAGTTCAACAGCACGGGCAGTTTGCCGGCTAGGTGCAAGCCGAAGAAAACCACGTCGGCCGCCACCGAACCGGGAAGCAGCACGCCGACGGGAACGCACTCATCACGCTTCGCGTGATGCACGGCCTTGCGATCCGCGAGATTATCGACCTCACGCGGAGCGTGGGGAGTACTTTGTAATTCCCGAAACCGCTTTGCCATCAGCCTGCGCCGACGTACAACTTGCGATAGCTCAGCACGCCGGAAACGCGGTCGGCGGCCACAACGTCGTCAGGGTTCTTGAGGACCCGGCGGAGAAATGCCTCGGCCAGCGTCTCGCCCAGTACGGCTGGCGCTTCCTGGTCGCTCGGCGGCACGTTCCAGGCCGCGGGCGCCAACTCGACGTTGGCCCCGCTCGTGGAGAGTTGCCCTTCGGCCAGGGCCCAAAGCTCTCCCAGCGTGTCGGCCACGCGATCGCTGCGGAAACCAAACCGGTCTTCGATGTGCAAGGCCAGGTCCATCCGTTCCAGGCTATCGAGCCCGAGCCGCTCCAAGAGCATCTCGGCGGAATTCTCTTCGCCGGAAAGCGGTCGCTTCAGCCGTTCTTCGACCATCTCGTTGACTGCCCGGATCGTGGCCGGCCGGATCTTGGCCAAATCGACCTGGCCGGTCTTGATCAGCACCGGATATTCGTACTGCCGCGGGCCGAAGAGAAGACTGAACGGCACGAAGGTCGGTTTCTCCGGTGCGCCACGGTTGTACCACTCTTCCAGGAACGGGTTCAGCTTTTCGCGGGTGGGGGCGCCCTCTGGGTCCGGCAGGTCGCGGCGATCGATCAACTCGACGGTCATGGTCACATTCCGCCGCGGCAAGAAGACGAACAGTGCGGCGAAGACCCAACCCAAGGCCCGCACGACGCAGCGTTCCAGGTTCGGATGGTCGCCCGTGTAGGCCATCGTGAAGATGCTGCCCCAGACGCCGCGGGTGCGGACCAGCACGACGTTGGCCTGCGGGCAGCGTTCCAACAAATTGGCCACGGCCCGCGTGGCGCCGATTTCCTCGATTCCCCGCCGCTCGGTCCGGCCAGCCGGATAGATGAGGAAATTCTCGCCGCGATTCAGCCCGGCAACAACGGTGTCGATCATCGTCAGCGTCTGTTCGCGGGCGTCGCGGCTTTGCTCGGCCATCTCCGGCACCTCGACCGCGTTGACCAGCCGCATGAGCGGATAGAGCAGCGGCTTGCGATACATGCTCGTGGTGACGATCGGCCGCATCCCGCCGGGAATGCGAACATTCGATAGCACCAAGGGAGGATCGATCAACCCGGGATGGTTGGGCATCACCAGGGTCGGGCCGCGGAGGTCGCGAAGTTTCTCCAGTCCTTCCACGCGGACCCGGTAACGGAAACGGGTCAGGAAGCGAATCAACATCCAGAAACAAGCCCGCAGCCATTGCATGGCGTAGTCCCAAGTAGGTCCCATTTGCCGAGTGGGACGAGTGTGCTTTGAACTTCAATAAGGGCGGAAGGTCATGCGGCAGATTGCCGCGCAAAAGTCCGTTCCGGCAGAAAGGACCTACTTCTTGTCGGCTTCTTCGGTCACGGTGACCTTGATCATTTTGTCGCCCTGTTTGATGGCATCGACGACGTCCTGGCCTTCGATCACCTGGCCGAAGACCGAGTGCTTGCGGTCCAGCCAGGGGGTAGCGACGTGAGTGATGAAGAACTGTGAGCCGTTGGTGTTGGGACCTGAATTGGCCATCGACAGCACGCCGGGGCCGCTGTGCTTGAGGTCCTTGTGGAACTCGTCCGCAAAGTCATAACCCGGCCCGCCGGTGCCGGTGCCCTTGGGGCAGCCGGTCTGGATCATGAAGTCCGCGATGACGCGATGGAACTTCAGACCGTCGTAAAAGCCTTTGGCGGCAAGTTTCTCGAAGTTGGCGACC
Source organism: uncultured Planctomycetia bacterium (assembly GCA_963779975.1). Taxonomy (GTDB): domain Bacteria; phylum Planctomycetota; class Planctomycetia; order Pirellulales; family Thermoguttaceae; genus JANXQG01. Next base: position 220,628 of record CAWAAL010000012.1, read on the forward strand.
GTACTTGGCACCTTGTCGGCATGCAGGACGGCGCGGATGGTGCCTTTATTGGTCTCGATCGTGGCGATTTTCATACTAAGACCTTCCTAGTTTTGCGGGGACACTGTAAGTTTTTCGTAGGGCAGGATTGCGGGACGAATCGTGACATTGGTACCAGTTTGCCGGGTGGAACCCTGAAACTCAGAAAGAGGCGGACCATGCCGGGAACTGTCTCCTTATCCTGCATGACCTGGAACTGGCTGCCACAGTAGGACATGAGGATTGAACGAACGTAACCGGCAAATGTAGTGGCCACGCGCTTGAGATGAAGTCCTCGCAGGGGCCACAAATCGCCGTTGCATACGAAGATATGCGGAACAAACAAGTCGCTATCCGAATCGTCCAAGATCGTCACGGCCGCAAACCACTCTGTTTTCCCGCGGTGTCGCTGCGTCAAGTCATCCAGGTAGTCCAATGCCAACTCGATCAGGAGTGTGTTTGGATCACCGTAGTCCTTCAAGAATTCGACTTGGGCGTACCGAGAATACAGCGGCAACTCGGCAAAAAACTGGCGCCGATCAAAGATCGATCGATCGGCCAACCCCCCCTTGCGCAGCAGATTCTCGAATTGTGATTTGATGGTTACTGTAAGCGTCATACGTTCCAACCTGCATTCCTCAGAAAATCTCTCTGTTTCTTTTTCAGGCCATTAGGATGTCGCCACGTGCCGTCCTGATTAACTGCCGGGCTTCCATCACCCGGGCCCAAATGCGCGTGCCACTGATCGCCGGGCACGTGGGGAGGATCAATTCGGTCAATGCCGCGTGGTCCTTGTCCCCGTCGCACTCGATTTGCGGCTTCGCTTGGCGTCATGGCGTGCGGTCTTGCGTTGTCTCGTCATCGGCCCGTCTGGACCCGCATTTATATCCCGTCCCGCGCGCCTGTGCAAGCATCTCTCGCAAGGAGCAACACCCTCCCTTGATTATAGCGTCAGCCCGTACGGATTGAAGGTATCCCCAAACGACCCCGAAAGCCCGCCCTACCGCGCCGCCGGTATCCCCGGGGGCGGGCCAGAGAACAGGTTCGGATTGCCCAAATCGACCAGCGGGAAACCGGGATAGCTGGGCAGTGTCCACAACTCGGCCGGATTGCCGGGCAACGGCTGGTTGACTTCCAGCGCGCCGAGGTCGACGCGCATCGAGAACTGCGCCTCCGGACACTCCACCTGCACGGCCGTGGGAACATACAGCCCGGAACGCGGATCGCGACGGTATCCTTCGGCCACCGAGCGCGCCCGCAGCCGCCCTTGGGCGTCCCAGATCTGCTGCTCCATCACCCACGCGCTGACCGCGTCGATGATCGTGACCTTCAGGTTTGTTCCCTCGGGCGTTCTCAGGACCGTGCGGATGCGAATCCGATTGCCCTGGTCCGGATAGGGACCCTCGTGCGGCAGCGACGGATCCAGCTCGAGCGTACCGAGGGCCTCGACCAGCCAGTCGGGATCGATGGGAATCATCTGCCGCGCCCGGCTCGTGGGGAACAGATCGTGGCGGCAGACGTAGACCGCCGGCGGCTGACTGCGCTTGATCCAGAACCAAAAGTATTGATCGTTGCTGCCCAGGTCGACTTCCGGCCCGGTCAGCCCCGTATCGGCCTTCAGACGGAAGTTGCGTTGCCGCTGATAGGCGATGTGGGCCCGCAGGGTCGGATAGCCCGGTCCCCGGAGCGTAGCCGAACTGCTGGACAAGGTCTGGATCTGCGAGTTGTTGCGGTTGACCGCCGCGATCACCTGATCCAGGGCTGCCCCGGGCGGCAGGACCCGTGGATGCGGTTCCTGCCAGAAGCGCAGCCACGCGCAACCACCCTGGGCGACGAGCGTCGCCAGTGCCAGCGCCAACAGAAGATGTCGAGGCGTGCTTCCGTGCATCATACGTACTCGTCACGCTCCGCGTGATGAATCCCACTGGCAACTGAGCACTGAGTACTGAGTACCGAGCACTCCCTCATCTCTCCAGCAACTTCGCCAACACCTGCTGGATCTCCTCCGCCCGTTGCGGTTCAGGCGGCGCCGCCGGCACTTCGTACTGTGTATCGCGCCGCGGGCAGTATAGCAGTAGCCGCTCATGCCCCGCCTCGTCGCGCTGTTCCTCCTCCATCCGCATCACCCGGCGGCGAACCAGGAGCAGGGCCAGCACGTAACGCATGTCCTGCTTGTCCGGCTGCGCGGCCAGTTCATCGAAAAAGTTCAGCAACACGTCGTTCGGCGCCCAATGGGCTCGTCGGGCGTGCTGATCGGGCATCTGCGACTTCCACCAACCCACCGTGCCCGGCGGCGGCCCCTGCCAAGCCTGGACCGAGTAGTCGCACCGTTTCAACTCGGCGCCTGCCGCGATTAGCACCGAGTAGAACTCCTCGCCGGCGGCGAATTCCCGGCCTGTCGCCGCGCAGCATTTCGCCGATCGCTCGATTTCATATTCCATGGCGGGCCGAAGGCTACCCTAAATGACCGTTTGACTCAATATATCTTTCGAGTGGGGGAACTCGGGCACCCGGCGACGTCGGGTCGCGCTTTCCAAAACGCGAGGGGACTTGTCTGGCCCGGAGCCTGCCATATTGAAAAGCGGTGGCAAGCCCCCGCACTCCAAATAAACCCCTTGACCTTTCCGTCGATCTTATGTAAATTAAGGTAAGATTCATCGGTCTGCGTGCCGAAAATCCGTACAGAGCCCGCATCATGCCTACCCTAACCGCTTTATTACCGTTGTTATTGCTGGCCGTTGCCAGCGTCCGGTCTTAGGGTTTGCGCGTAGACAACCAAGTTCCGAATACAAGCATAACCCTAAGGCCCGCAAGGTCTTAGGGTTTTTTGTTGAGTGCATTGTTGCAGAGACTGCCATGGTTTCCAAGCATGTGATCAGCCGCCGTCGCCTGATTGCCACGAGGGCGCGATTGGTGTTGCCCGGGCCGACGTTCAGTCGGCCATCGGTTCGCTGTTAGCATCTTCTTTCCCAAGACACCATTTCGAGCAAGCAAGGACTTTCCATGACAGACACGACCCCCACCAATTCGCGACGCATCGTTATCTTCGACACCACGCTCCGCGACGGCGAGCAGTCGCCCGGAGCCAGCATGAACCTGACCGAGAAGATGGAGGTCGCCCAGGCCCTGCTGGCCCTGGGCGTCGACGTGCATCGAGGCCGGCTTCCCCATCGCCTCGCCCGGCGATTTCGAGGCCGTGCAGCGAGATCGCCCGCACGGTCCGCGGCGTCGCAGATCTGCGGCCTGGCCCGCTGCCGCGAGGCCGACATCGACCGCGCCTGGGAGGCCGTGCGGCACGCCGAGCAGCCGCGGATCCACGTCTTCCTGGCCACCAGCGCCATCCATCGCGAGTTCAAGCTCAAGATGGACAAGGAGGAGCATCATCCGGCATGCGGTGGCCGGCGTCGAACGGGCGGTGGGCTATTGCCCCAACGTCGAGTTCTCGCCCGAGGACGCCGCCCGCACCGAGACCGATTTCCTCTGCCAGGTGGTCGAGGCGGCCATCGCCGCCGGCGCCACCACGGTCAACATCCCCGACACGGTCGGCTACGCCACGCCCAGCCACATGCACCACGTCATCCAGCACGCTGCGCAACCGCGTGCCGAACATCGACAAGGCCGTGATCAGCGTCCACTGCCACAACGACCTGGGCATGGCCGTGGCCAACAGCCTGGCCGCCGTCGAGGCCGGCGCCGGGCAGATCGAGTGCACGATCAACGGCCTGGGCGAACGGGCCGGCAACTGCTCGCTGGAAGAGGTCGTCATGGCCCTGCGGACCCGCAGCGATTACTATCATGCCCACACCGAACGTCAACACCCACCGGCTGGTGCCCACCAGCCGGCTGGTGGCCAACATCACCGGCATCCAGGTGCAGCGCAACAAGGCGATCGTCGGCCAGAACGCCTTCGCCCACGAGGCGGGCATCCACCAGGACGGCATGCTCAAGGAGCGCACGACCTACGAGATCATGCGGCCCGAGGACGTCGGCTTCGCCACGACCGACCTGGTGCTGGGCAAGCACAGCGGCCGGGCCGCCCTGGCCGACCGCGTCAAGGCCCTGGGCTATCACGCTGGGCGGCGAGCAGCTCCAGCACGGTCTTCGAGCAGTTCAAGGTCCTGGCCGACAAGAAGAAGGAGATCTACGACGCCGACATCGCCGCCCTGATCGAGCAGGAGATCCGCGCAGGTGCCCGAGCTCTGGACGCTTCGTCTCCTACAACGTCACCAGCGGCACGGGCCAGATCCCCAGCGTGCACCTGCGGCTGCGTCGCGGGCACGAGCGAGGTCTCGACCGACGTGGCCGGCGGCGACGGGCCGGTCGACGCGGTCTTCCTGGCGATCGAGAACCTGACCGGCATCTCGGTCGTCTGCAAGGATTTCAACGTGCACAGCGTGACGGTCGGCAAGGACGCGCAGGGCGAGGTGATGGTGCAGGTCGAGCACGGCGGCCGCATGTATCGCGGCCGCGGCGTCTCGACCGACAGCGTGGAGGCCAGTGCGAGGGCCTTCTTGAATGCGATCAACAAGATTGCCGCGGTGACGGCGTAAGACTCCCCTCGCCCGCTAGCGGGAGAGGGGCAGGGGGTGAGGGCGGCGAAACTGAAGACGCCGGCAGTTTGGCGTTTTGAATTTGAGATTTGATACTTTTGGATATGTTTCGGATTTCGGATTTGGAATTTCGGATTTCTGTAGCGGGGCACCTGCTTGCCGGTCGCGGATTTTGATCTTCGGAATTGGTGCCTGACCGATTATTCACCCCCCGGCGCTACGTAGGGAGTGCCGGGCGGAAGAGGCCGAGTGGCGAAATAGGCAGACGCACAGGACTTAAAATCCTGTTCCCCTGACGGGGAGTGCGGGTTCGAGCCCCGCCTCGGCTAGCTCTAAAGGCAAGCCCCGCAACGACTTATGATTTGTCGCTGCGGGGCTTCTTGCATCTTCCGAACGAGCAACACTGGTGCAACACTCCATAAACACTCCAAAGCCGATCAGACTCCCGTTTCTTTCGTTTGCACGTCCGCGTTGGCAGCGGCAGGGCCGGGGTCATCGCCGGGGAACGCACGCCAGTTGGCAGCAAGCTCGCAGCGAAGCTGCGGCACCGCGCAAGACTTGCCGACAGCCGTGATCTGCCGAAAACAGCTAGCAATCGCGGTGATTTGCCCAAGAACATAAAAACCGGCTTGCGCCGGTTTTCTCTTTCCGATCGAAGGGCGTCGGAAATGGCTTGTCTAAATTTCAAACGTTGACTCGACTTGTCGTCCACCTAATAATGACAGCAGGAGTTGTTTTTTTGCGGTGATGCGAACGTCGCGGCAGTCGTCCCGTCGGCCGCTTCCAGGTCTCCGACTGCCGGGATTGGGAGAGCATGATGATACCCGGTGTCGCAGAGTTGTTGGTTGCCGCCAATCTGACGCTGGGTGCCCCGGAGGGGGCTGCGCTGAATAACAGCCAGTCCGCTCCGGCTGGCCAGTTCAATGCGCAGTCCTTCCAGCCTCTGGCCGGTTCGGCAGCGCAGGCGCCGCCGGATGACGGCAACTGCCCCATGGTGCTCCTGTGCAAGAGCGGGTGCAAGCCCTAGCGGTGCAGCGGACCGGTCCTTCGCATATCGGGCGGCCGCCGGAAGCGGCTTGACGGCCGCCTTTCGCAGCTTGGTTGTTGGGGACGGACGACATGAATCGCCAGTACAAACTATCCCGCTATCACGTCGTCGGCAAGGTGGTGGCCGACCAGAACGATGGCGGGCGGGCGAAGCGATTGGTCTTCAGCGCCCGTAAGGCCGAGGGGCGGGTTCTTGACGAGGCGCTGTGGGTGTCCCTGCGGGAGGGCCGGCTGGAAGATATCCCTCACGATTTGGCCGCGACCCTGTCCCGGGAAATGGATGTCGACGTGATTGAAGTCACGCTCGACGGCACGGCGGAATTCCACGATCGCCGGCGGAAGTGGAAAACCGGACAGGGAAGCTTCGAGCGCATCTTTCGCAATGTCGTGGCCCTGGCCCTCCACACCCACAGCCGCAATAAGTACGCGATCGGCGACCTGGCCCGCGGCGACGATCCGGACCGCCGCTCGTTCCGCGGCTTCCACGAGCGGATCCGCCGGGGTGGATATCCCTGCCGGGAGTGTGCGATTTTGCCGTTTTGCGGCGCGTCGTGCGACAAGAAGTGGGACGACGGCGAAATTCCCTGCCCGACCATGAAGTACAACATCGAGAAGAGGCTCTTGCTGGCTTACGCCATCGGCCGGATCGAGGCGGCGGCAGAGAGTGTAGCAGACACTGTAACGGTTCCTTGCTGATCGGCGGCAGTTGGCGCTTCGTCCGCTGCCGGCGATTCCTGATTTCTCAGAGGATTAAACCATGAAAAAGGCACTAATGGCTGGCGTCCTGGCTTTCTGCGGGTCGGCTTGGGCCGACGATTCGATCCAAATCCCGGGGACCGTGGTCCAGGTCGGTGCCGGGGTTGCCAAGGTCCGCATCGAGTCGGACTATTTGCCCAAAGCGGGCGATCGCGTTGAATTCTCCATGATCATCCCTGGAGTCGAGGAGCGGGCAAAAGCCGGCTCGGGCACCGTCATCGCAGCGAATAAGAAATTCGTCCTGGTAAGACTCCGCCCACAAGGTCCGGCGGTGGCCAGAGATTATCAGGCCGTCGTATATGCGGAGAACCCACGGCAGCCGGCGTCCCGCGGCGGCACGGCGCGTCCTTCGAGCGTTGGGTCCGGCGGAGGAACCGCATTCCTGCCGTCCGACGAACCCGCCGCGCCGACCGGCAGCGGCGGCTCGGGGACTGCCCTACCTGCATTCTCCGGACAAGGAGGAACCACATTCATACCGCGCGACGAACCGGCCGGGCTGGCCAGCGGCGACACGGAAACGCCGCGCCGCATCACCTCCGCAGGCCTACGACGGGCGGACATAACGCCCAACGAACCGGACGGGCCGGTGAGCGGCAACAACAGGGGAACACCGCGCCGCGTCGCCTCCGGAGGCATGCCGGCGCGACGGCCGGGCAACCCGCTGGCCGCGGTCGCCTCTTCGGAGCCGACGTTGATCTTCAAGGGCCACGTACTTGACGGGGCCAAGACCATTTCCAGCTTGACCTTGCACGTGGGGGCAACCAGCCACAGCTTCCTGGGCGGAGAAGTGCGAGCCGGCAACTTCCAGCAGTGGACGATTTCGGCCGTAGAGTTGGCGGCTAACGGAGAAATTGTGATTCCCGGGCTTCCCATTTCCGCCAGCGGTGAAAATGGCGCTGCAGGCGAGCGAAAATCCGTCCGCGCCACGTTGCATTTTGATCCGCGCGGCAAGCCGAGAGGAGGTGTTCGCCGCTTGTTCGGCACCGTGAAAACCGCAGGGGGAGATACCTACACGTTCGATGCCCGGCCTTTCAAGCTGACGCCGCTGCCAGACGAAGGCCGCCCGCCCGAGCCCGCAATGCCCAACGGCAATGCTGGCTCTTCGCAAATTGTAGATCCAGACGACTGATTACCACCCCGTACCATGGCACGAAAATGGAAAACCTTCGACCCACTCCTACCGTCGCCCGAAATCGTGGCCTGACCTTCTTTCGCATGGGCTGTGTCGCGCTCCTCGTGTTCATGCCCTTCGTGCTCTTTACCCAGCAGCTCGGGGCGGATGGCCCAATGCCCCAGGAGGGAATGTTCGACGACGATGAACCCAGCATGGAGCCTGCTGACGACGATCAACCCAGCATGGAGCCTGCTGACGACGATGAACCCAGCATGGAGCCTGCTGACGACGATGAACCCAGCATGGAGCCTGCTGACGACGATGAACCCAGCATGGAGCCTGCTGACGACGATCAACCCAGCACGGAGCCTGCTGACGACGATCAACCCAGCATGGAGCCTGCCGACGACGATGAACCCAGCATGGAGCCTGCTGACGACGATGAACCCAGCATGGAGCCTGCTGACGACGATCAACCCAGCACGGAGCCTGCTGACGACGATCAACCCAGCATGGAGCCTGCCGACGACGATGAACCCAGCATGGAGCCTGCTGACGACGATGAACCCAGCATGGAGCCTGCTGACGACGATCAACCCAGCACGGAGCCTGCTGACGACGATGAACCCAGCATGGAGCCTGCTGACGACGATGAACCCAGCATGGAGCCTGCTGACGACGATGAACCCAGCATGGAGCCTGCCGACGACGATGAACCCAGCATGGAGCCTGCTGACGACGATGAACCCAGCATGGAGCCTGCGCCCGTCGTGCAGCCTCGACCACAACCCCATCCGAGAAGGGCTGACAGTGGGGAACCGCGTTCGCAGCCGGCTCTGCGGGTCGTGCCGTCGCTGATCGGTTTCAGCGCCAAGTCAGCCAAGTCTCGGCTCTTGAGCGCGGGCTTTTCGCAAGTGAGCTTTGTCCTGGTTGCCGAACCGCCGCCCTCGCGGAACTGGGAATTGACCGTGGCGCGGCAATCGCCGTTGCCCGGATCACGAGCCAATCCCGAAGATGCGGTTACCGCGTACATCTACGGCAAGGGGATTCAGCCGGACGCCAAACCGCGGCTTGCTAACCGCGCGGTTCCCCAGGCCGGCGCGTTCCACAAAATCGAACTGCTCGATGCCAATGCCGAGTTCGTCCGCGACTTTAGCTTTCCCTTGCCGGGCGGTCCGCCCGCCATAAACATCCAGACCCGATTGGCGGCGATGACCGAGACCCGGCAGGGTGCGGCGGCCGACGGCGTCAGCCTGCTGCTGGTCCGTGCCGAAGTCGACGGCCAGGGGCGAGTCGCTTTTTCCCTGGAAGGGCCGGAAAAAGGTGGTTCGCTGTGGGACATTGCGTCCTTCGCCGAAACGGACTTCCAGCGGCCGGGCAATCCGACGGTGGAAACGCCCGTGTATCCTCTAGGCGGCAAGTTCTACGCCTTCGCCCTCTACAAACCGCCGATCGAGTTCGGGCCGTTTCCTCCTTCGCAGCAGAGCCGCAAATTCACTGTAAAGGCCGAGCACAAACCTGCGGCGGGAGCGCCGAGCCAAGCGGGCGGCGTCAACCTGGGGCCGAACGATTGCCCGATCGTGCTCGTTCGTCCGCCGGTCGTGCTCGTGCATGGCACCTACGACGATCCCGACAATTGTTGGAAAAAGGACCGCGACATCGCGAAAAAGGGCTCCGGCCAGGGGCTCTACCAGCGGCTCAGGGCCCTCGGCTTCGGCGACCGCGTCTTTGCCGTGGACTACCGCAATTCCAGTGGCAAAGCCGACCCCAGTTCAATCCAATTCAATCGCCGTGTGGTCTGGGACGGACACACGGCCGGGAGCGACGGCGAAGGGATCGAGAAAGCCCTCAAGTTCTGCCGTGGCCAAGGTTTTGCCGCTACCCAGGCCGACTTGGTTGCCCACAGCCTGGGCGGCGTTCTGGCCCGAGTCTACGCTTCGAACTCGTACACGCAAGGCTGGTACCATCGCAAGGAGAACTTTCAGAAAGGAGACATCCATCGTCTGGTTACCCTCTGTTCGACCCACCGCGGCTCCGACGTGATGTGGCTCATGTCCATTGCCGACCAGGGGGATAAGGACTGGCGTGTCGCTGCCCGAATAATCTGCTACTTGTTTTCCGGCTGGGTGGACTGGCGGGAACAAAAGATCCGCACCGAGGCCCCACTGGACCAAGTTCCCGGCAGCGATGCGCTGCGACGGATTGAGCAGACTCCCATGGCGGTTCACGCCGTGGCTTGCATAGCTTCCCAGCAAGACGTGGAAGAGGACGAGCTTTATCGTGGGAGGATGTCGAAAATCTGGAACGTTTTTCGCCCTATCTTGGTGAAACCGGGTGTCCTGGAAGAGCTCCTCTCGAAAATGGGCTGGGACTCGCGCGGCACGACGATTGGCCTAGTCAGCAACCTTCAAACCCTGACGAGGGCGCTGAGTTACGTTCAGGAATTAAGGAATTTGTTCCCTCTTTCTACTTCTACGGGTGAACAGGTGTCCGAAGCTGCCGACAAAGGCCGCTCGGCAGGCATGGACATGCTACGGGCGGCGGTTTTCAGGAGTCTTGACAACAATTCGCCAAACGGAAATGATTGTACTGTCAGTGAACGCAGCGCGTTGGGCGGCCTGGACAGGTTGCAGCCGCAAGGCAAAGTCTGGACCGAAATACAGCACGTACTGCATGGCGACGCCCCCAAGTACGACGTGGTTCAACAAAAAGTCATCGAGCTGCTGACCGGCCCGCAGGAAAACTTCTATCCCGGCGGCTTCCCCACCTACAGGCCGGACGAGGATCTTCATCCGCTGCACAACCGGGCCAGGCCGCGGGTGAATGGCGGACCGTCGCCGGCGGCAGACTTCAGTTTTGCCGACGCCGCGAAAGCCCTGAAGATGTCCCAGAAGCTCATCCCTGAGGATCTCCGCTATGAGTAGTTTTCATGGTGCTCGCCCACGTTCGCGGCGAGGCCGGTCAGAAGATCGCTCTGAAGCTCGATGGGGCCCGTGCCTGGGACGACACCAACGGGAACGAAATGATGATTACCAGCCAGAACGGCGAATTCACGGTCCTTGCCGCCCCTTGGCAAATCCACGGCGGTAGGAATGGCACCCGGCGAATACGGGGACCGTGGTTGTCGTGACGGTCTTCTTGTCCCGCTTCGTCCTGACGCGCACCTTGATATGGGCCTTGCGGCCGATGCCTTCCACGATTCGCCCCACCCGGTTTTCACCGAAGGGTTGATTCGCCGCCTGTCGATCAGGTGGAAGACCCGGCCGGAACTCTCGGCCTCGGGGATGGTACGGAGCCAATCAGCGAAGTCGAAAGCCATAGGGCAGGTTTCGGCCTTGCCGCTCTTTTGGCCGTCGGATCGGATGGTGAAAACTACGTCGGCCAGATTGACGCAAAATGCTTCGTCCTGGTCCCACGACAACGTGAGGGCTTCAGATCGCCGGAGGCCCGACAACCATAGACCCGTGATGTACCGCTCCCACTGATCAGCGTCATGCGGCCGGGCCTTGGGGACCGTGACGAGCACCCGCTCGTATTCCTCCGTCGTGATCGCACGGGAACGGGCCTGACTCTAGCCTTTGGCGCGTTTCGGCATTTCGACTGCCGGAGCCTTTGCCATCAGCCCCAGCTTGGCACCCCAACGGCATGCTGCCTTGATATGGCGTAGATGGTGGGCAAGGGTGGTGTCCTTCAACCCCTCCTCCTCCAACAGCTTCTCGTGGACGCGCTGCATCCAGCCGTCGCATTCCCGGTAAAGTCGCCGCAGCAGATCGGGGTCAATCTGGATCTTGTCTTTCCGCACCGTCCGGGGCATGGCGCCCTGCTGGCGGACCACCGCCCACACGGTATTGCGGCTGACATGCAGTTGCCGGCTGATCTCGTTCAGAGGCACTCCGGCCAAGTGTATCTGGTAAATGGCATTGCGCACGGACATTGAAGAGCGGCATCGGGAGGTGAAGTGTTTCTGGGACTTGACGCGGTTCCACTCCACGGCGTGGAATCTGATCGTGAGCCGAACGGTGTTCGTCTGCCTGACCTACAGCCTGCTGCAAATCCACCTGATCCAGCAAGGGCACGAGGAGTCGAACCGCCGTACCTGGCCGACGACCCGCCGGTTGCTGCCCGATGGCGATCGGGTGATTGTTTATCGACAACAGTATTTCGGATTCTTCAGCTTACTGGAGCACATGGAGTTGACGTTGAGTTTACAAGGCAAGGCGCGGCGCACGGCATTGGCCAAGACGCGCCGGTTACAGCAGGGGGTGTTGGGGTCCAGTCTCGGTTGCCCCACCGAAGCTTGAGGCATTGCTATCCGCCGCGCGCTACCGACGCTGAACGGCCGCCGCCGCCAGCCTGCCGCGTCGCGCGCCTGCCCCGCCTGCCGCCAGCGCGATCGAGGCCGACTATCGCCGTCCTCGCCACCCCAACCCGGCCGCCGACGCCAGCCGTCGGGCTCGCCAGGTCCGCCGCCCCTTCCGCTTACGTCTGAATCACAGCGAAAGGGAACTGGCGTGTTGGCCACGCGTGCCGAATTCGGTTAGAATATTTCCTTATGTCCGAATCGCTTCTCCCCCAACGTTTCCTCTTCCGCTTCTCGGCCCCATGCCTGTATCGCGATCCGCTCTGGAAAGCCAGCGGAGCGGGACTGGACGAGAAGTACCGGCTGATCCACCTGGCCGAGTTGGAAGATCGGCCGACAATGGCCGAAATTGGCGCAGCGTGGAGCGAAGCGGGCCTCGTGTTCGCCGTGTCGGTCAGCGGGAAGAAGCAGCCGGTCTGGTGTCGTGCCTCGCGTCCGGAGGATAGCGACGGCCTGCAAGTCTGGATCGATACGCGCGACGTACATAACGTACACCGTGCCAGCCGCTTCTGCCACCGCTTCATTTTTCTGCCCAGTGGCGGAGGCCGCAAGTTCGACGAGGCATTTGGCCAGTCGCTGCCGATCAATCGCGCCCGCGAGCCGGCCCGGCCGGTGGCCGCGGGGCTCTTGCAGGCCCGCAGTCAAATTCGACCCGACGGCTATCGGCTGGAGTGTTTTGTTCCGGCGGAGACGATGATGGGCTTCGAGCCGGGCGAGCATCCCCGACTGGGGTTTACTTACGCCGTGATCGATCGCGAGTTGGGCGAGCAAACCTTCAGCGTCAGCCGGCCCATGCCCTATGACGAGGATCCCAGCCTCTGGGCAACGCTGGAACTAGTTTCGTAGAACGGCGCCGGGTTCCCTTCGTCCCGTGGCTGAATTACAATGGAAGATGATCCGCACCAAGGTGAATTTTGCCATGAATCGCATGCTATCAATCTCGCAGACCTTCGTCTTCTTCCTTTCGACGTTCGCCGTTTGGCTCGTAGCCACCCAGACCTTGGCAGCAGACTCTGCCGGGGGCACGCCGGCGGAGGGCGGCATGACGGAGTACATGCTGTCCTACGTGGTCGTTCTCTTGGGCATCGTGCTGGGACTGCTGGTTGTCGCCAAAGCGAGCAATCGTCGCGACCGCGAGCGCCCGGCAGGATACGTCGAAAAGAACATCATGGCCGACGAGTGAGGCCCACCCGTCGCTGCGCGAGAAAGTGTCTCAATCCTCTTACGGCTTCTCGACGCCGGCGTCCGACCGTCGCGCAAGGAATTTTGGCGGCTGAATTGCGTGGCCGCCGCCGACCATGGGTACATGGTGCCTGTTGGCAAAGAAGGCTGCGATTCGCTCGACGACGAACTTCTGCTCCTCCGCCCGCAGTTCCGGGAAGATCGGCAGCGCCAGCACTTCGTCCGCCGCGCATCGCGTCTCCGGCAGATCATCGGGCTGATAACCCAAATAACGGAAACATTCCTGCTGGTGCAGCCCCAGCGGATAGTAGATTTCCGTGCCGATGCGGGCTTCGGCCAACGCCTCGCGGAGCGGCGTGCGCAGGCCGCCGGGCACGCGAACCACGTACTGGTTCCAGACATGCCGCACGCCAGGCCTGGTCTCCGGCAGCACGATCGTGCGATGCAGCCCGGCCGCGGTGAAAAGTTCCGCGTAGCGGTCGGCGTTCGTCTGTCGCAGGAACGTCCAGTGATCCAAGAGAGGGAATTTGACGTTCAGCACGGCTGCCTGGAAGGAATCCAAGCGGCTGTTGATGCCGATGCATGAATGGAAGTAACGCGGGCGCATGCCGTGGCCGCGGAGCAGTCGCAGGCGATCGGCCAGATCGTCGGACTGCGTGGTCAACATACCGCCGTCGCCGGCCCCGCCAAGGTTCTTCGTCGGATAAAAACTGAAACAGCCGATCGCGCCGATCGAACCCACTCGGCGGCCCTGGCTTTCGGCGCCGATCGCCTGGGCGACGTCTTCCACCAGCGCAATTCCGCGCGGCTGAGCGATCTTGGCCAAGGCCACGGTGTCGACGGCCTGTCCAAACAAGTGTACCGGGATGATGGCCTTCGTGGATGGAGTCACCAGCGCCGCAACATGCTCGGGATCGATATTGAACGTTTGCGGATCGATGTCGGCAAAAACCGGCCGGGCGCCAAGTCGCGTGACCGCGCTGGCCGTGGCGAAAAACGTGAAACTAGGCAGGATCACCTCGTCGCCGGCCGACACGTCCAGGGCCATCAAGGCCAACAGCAGGGCATCGCTGCCCGACGCACAGGCGACGGCGTGTTTTGCCTGAGAGTAGGCGGCAAGTTGTTGTTCGAGTCGCGTGACCTCCGTGCCAAGCACGAATCCGCCGCTATCGCAAACCCCGCCGAGTGCGGCGAGGATTTCCGCTCGCAGTGCCGAGTGTTGGCGACCCAAGTCCAAGAGCGGGACGCCTTGGATCGCACCATTCTGACTTCCCTGTCCATTATTGGTGAAACTCATCGTGGCTTTCCAGAAAATGACCGGAAAATGCCGCGGCACTTGGCTTCCGTGCCAAGAAATCATGCGGCGCGAGGGGGAAGTTACCGATTCGCGCCGCGAGAGTCAACGCCAGAACGGCGATTAGAGACTATCGGCTTCGGGAAAGTAAGTCGGAGATTTGGGCCAGCAGCTTTCCGGATAGCCTCTCACTTCTTGGCGCCCAGCCGCTTCGTGATAGTAAAGGAGTATAGGCAAACCACGGTCCCCGTGGTCATGAGGCTCCAAGCAACCCACGGGGCGGGGGGAATTCCTTCGGTTGTGGGGCGGCCGGCTTCTGAAAGGGGATCGCCGATGGTACCGGTTCCCCCGTCGCTCGCCAGAAGACACGGTCCACGGCCAAACACTGCGCGCCCGCAATTATCAGATACGTACCAATCGCGAGGAAGAATGCCCGCAACATATTTTCACTCCCGATGCACTTCGACTCTCCAGTGTTCCATCGTCCCGCGATGCGCGAGACCTACAGGCGCGAGACGGCTTGCCTAGCGGTTTCCTTGGGAATTCTCCTGGGTGCGATCCGCGTTTTCGGCTTGGGGAAATACTTTTGATCGTTCGTGGGGGTCGTTCTTTGTCGTTCGTAGCAGCGATGCTCAACGGCAACGTCCGAGAATGAGTAAAATCGGGGGATTTGGGTAGTTGGTAGTCAATTTGTCGTAAGCCGGAGACCGATGCCACTTCGTAGAACGGAATTCATGCCTTTTGTCTTTCTTCACGCGAACAGAATGAATTCCGTCGTACGCAGGACGTTCGACCCGGTTGTTTGATTTGGGGATGGTCCGTATAATCAGACAACAGGGGGGAATGTTTTTCGGATTCCGCCGGAGTATGTTAATATTGTCGGAAAAGCCCAAGATTCTGCTTGTCGGTGACTCTCGCGAGAGCGTCGAGCAGACGCTCCCCGCCACCTGCCAGTCGCACGAGGTGGTTGTCGTCCAGAATCCCATGCGGGCACTGGCGCTGCTGACCCGTGAGCAGTTTGACGGCGTATTCGTCACTGCCCAGCACTTCCGCGACGTATTCGAGATCGGCAAGCTTCTCCAGAACGAACAGATTCTCGAGGGCATGCCCGATGGGGTTGCCCTTTTGGAGAGCGACAATACGATCATCTGGGGCAATGGGCGGATGTGTGAATGGAGCGGCCGTGATTCGGTGGTGGGGGTCAATTTTTACGCGGCCCTTGGCAGCCCGGAGATCCTAGGCCCGGACTTTTGTCCCTTCCACACGGCTTTGGCAACCGGCCAGGGGACGAGTTCCACGTTGCGGAACCAGGACAATCGCTATTTTCAGGTGCAAGCCGCCCCGCTTCGCGAGTTGAGAACTCCGGCCCGCCACCTGATCATTACCGTTCGCGACGTGACTCCCGAGGTGCAACAGCAGCAGAAACTGGCTGCGATCCATCAGGCCGGTTTGGAGTTAGCCGACCTGACTCCGGAAGAAGTCTTTCATATGCCGATCCGCGACAGGATCGAGCTTCTCAAGTCGAACATCATCCATTTCACGAAGGACCTGCTGCACTTCGAAGTGGCCGAGATTCGTCTCCTCGATCGCAAGACGAATCGCTTGGAACCGCTCTTGGCCGTGGCCATGGACCCCGAGGCGGCGGCGCGCGAGATTTTCGCCTTGCCCCAAGGCAACGGCGTGACCGGTTTCGTGGCGGCAACCGGCAAGAGCTATCTTTGCGAAGACACGACCGAAGACCCGCTGTTCATGGAAGGGGTCCGCGGGGCGAAGAGTTCGCTCACCGTGCCGTTGTTGCTGCACGACGACGTGATCGGTACTTTTAACGTGGAAAGCATGGAGTCGCGGGCGTTCAGCGAGAGCGACCTGCAATTCCTGGAAATCTTCAGCCGCGACGTGGCCGCCGCGCTGAACACGCTGGAACTGCTCGTGGCTGAAAAGGCGAACACGGCCGCCGAGAGCGTCGAAGCCATCCACAGCGCCGTGGCGTTGCCGGTCGACGAAATCCTTAACGAGGCGGTCAACGTGATGGAGCGTTACATCGGCCACGAACCCGAGGTGGTCGAACGTTTGCAACGGATCCTGCGCAACGCCCGCGACATCAAGCAGGTGATCCAGAGGGTCGGCCAGACGATGTCGCCCGGACAGGCCCACCCGGTAACCATGCAGGTCGAGGACCGGCCGCTGTTGCGCAACCGGCGGGTGCTGGTCGCCGACGCCGACGGCAACGTGCGCAGCGCCGCCCACGTCCTCCTGGACCGCTATAAGGTTACGGTCGAAACCGCCCATGACGGGGCCGAGGCCCTGTGCATGGTCCGCGCCACCTCCGATACGCCCTACGACGTCATGATCGCCGACATCCGCCTGCCGGACATGAACGGCTATGAACTGATGCTCAAGCTTCAGGAAGCGATGAAGCCGCAGGAATCGGTTGAGCCGCGGGAAGTGGTCAAGCCGCTGCCGCTGATCTTGATGACCGGCTTCGGTTATGATCCCGGCCATTCGATCGTCAACGCCCGCAAGGCAGGGTTGCCCGCCTGGGCCATTCTCTATAAGCCGTTCCGTTTGGACCAGCTCCTTAGTGCCGTAGAACGCATTATCCAAGATCCGTGACGGGTGCCGCAGACGTGATCGCCGCGGTTTTTCTCCTTGTTGTTGCCGCCGTGGGCCATGCCGCAATCTGGGTCAGGGTTATCGATCGTGCGCACGCCTCAGGCTGGCCGCACTCGATCGTCAGCAAACTCGACAAGCTGCTCTTTCTTTTTCTCGTCATACCGCCGCCCGTGGCTGCTTGTTGGCTGCCGTGGGTAGACGTGCAGGCGCTGATGCCCTGGCGGGTGTTTTCGTCGGCTGCTCCCTGTACTGTGGGCATGCTGGCCATGGAGAGCTACTTGGCCTTCTGTTGGCTGGGCGCGGCGGTAACTCTCGTCGCGCGCCTGCGATGGACGCTGGCGCACGACATCTCGAGAATCCATCGCTTCCACCGCAGCCGCAGCCTGGCCACGAGCCACGTCCTCCACTCGCCCGACCATCCGCACCACGCGATCGTCCATCTACCGGGCAACGAGAGCCTGGAATTGGACCTGACCGAGCGCGGTCTGGACGTGCCCCGCTTGCCGGCGGCCCTGGAAGGATTGTCGATCGTCCATCTGTCCGACTCGCACTTCACGGGCCGGGTCGGCAAACCGTTTTTCGAAGAGATCGTGCGGATGAGCAACGCCCTGGAGCCGGAAATCGTGGCTTTGACGGGCGACCTCGTCGACAAGCCACGGTGCCTCGACTGGATCCCCGACACGTTCGGCCGCTTGAAGGCCCGTTACGGCGTGTATTACATCTTGGGCAATCATGACCTCCGCGTCGATTGGCGGCGGCTGCAACGGATGATGGACGATTGCGGGCTGGTCTACCTGGGCGGCCGCTGGAAGGTGATTGAGGTCCGTGGTCAGCCCGTGCTCATGGCCGGCAACGAGTTGCCTTGGTTGAAGCCGTCGGCCGATCTGGCTGCTTGCCCGCCGCGGAGCGAGGTTCCTTTCCGGCTCCTGCTGGCGCATTCGCCCGATCAGCTTCCCTGGGCGCGCCAGGGCGACGGCGATCTGCTGCTTGCCGGCCACACCCATGGCGGACAGATTCGTCTGCCGCTGATCGGCCCGGTGTTCTCGGCCAGTCGCTGCGGCGTGCAATACTCCGCGGGGCTCTTTCACGCCCCACCGACGATTCTCAACGTCAGCCGCGGCCTTTCCGCCGAGTTGCCGCTACGGATGAACTGCACGCCCGAGATCATTCATCTGACGCTGCATGGTGGGCGCGGATAAGCCTACTCGGCCGCGTAGCGCTCGGCGAATTCCAAGACCCAGAGATCGATCAAGTCGGTGAAGGCCGGCAAGTCCAACTCGGCCAGGAGCTGATAATGCGTGCGGCTGAAAACTTCCCGGTTGCAGACCGTCGCCTTGGCCGTCAGATCCAGGATCAACGAGGCCGTGACAGGCGAGATCAGCATCTCCAAGCGACTGAAACAGGTCTGCCGCGACCCGCCAGCGGGTGCCCCCGCCCGACGCAAGCGAAGGTCTTCGCGGCTGATCGCTGCGCCCCAGCCCCGTTGATCGACAATCGTCTCGAAACGAAAACCGGGAAAACGATCGGCCAACTGGTGCAGGCAGCGCTCGACGTGCTCGGAAAGTTGCAGGCGGGCCTGTGAGTGCAATCGCTGCAGCTCCTTTTCGGTCAAGGCCCGCTGGGCTTCTTCCTCCGCCCGGGCGTTGCCCTGGCGTCGGCCCCGTTCGATTGCGCGTTCGAGTCGTTCCTGAAAATCCATGGCGAAGGCTTCCATCCACCCACTTTCAGTTCTTACTGGGCCTCGTCGGCCGACGGCGTTTGCGGTTCGGGCAAAGGCTCGCCTTGACTGGGTGAAACAGACTGAGCGGACTCAGGCGAAGGCGAAGGTGCGGGCGGTGGCGACTGAAGGTTCTCGCCATCGGCAGGTCCAGCCACCGGCATGGCAGACTCCGCCGCGGCAAGTACGGTCGGGGCCTCCGTTGCGGACGGGGCCTGCTTCTGGTCCTCTTTCCTTTCCTTTTGGACGGGCGGTTTCTGCTCGTCCGCCTTGGCCCCGAAGAATTGCATCAGGTCGCCGAACGTCCGCATGGGCTCCTTGCCCTTCTTCATGGCATCGGTGATCGGGATGAGCGGTTTGGGCTTGGGCTTGAACTCATGCGCGCGGCCCTGATCGGGACCTTGCGGCCGCGGTTTTCGGGGAGGCGGACCACCATACCCGCCGCGACGATCTTGACGGGGCTTGCTGCCGGGGCCGCCTTCGCCCTGCGGCGCGGCGCCTTGCTGCGAAGCACCGGCATGCTGCGGTCGGCGGCCCTGGTCAGGCCGTCCGCCTTGAGGTTTGCCGCCTTGCGGACGTCCACCTTGCGGCCTTCCGCCCGGTTGACTCGGCTGACTACCCTGTTGATTCTGCTGCCGGCCCTGCTCATTCTGCTGCTGGCCGGAACGTCCGCCCTGCCGGCCTTGTCCGCCGCGCGGCGGACGATCGCCATGTTGTCGGCCCCTTCCTTGGCCGTAACCTGCCTGATCCTGACCTGCTCGGTCTTGACCTCCCTGACCCTGGCCTGCTTGCTGATCCTGTTCGGACCCCGCCACTTCTCCTCGGGCCGGACGCCGCGACCGCTCGGAACCGGGGCGGACCATCGTCAACGATACCCGCCGCCGCTCCTTGTCAACCTCCATCACCCAGACCTTGACGATATCGCCCACGGCCACGACTTCATGCGGATCGCGGATGAAACGATCGGCCAACCGGCTGACGTGTACGAGTCCACTATCATGCATGCCGATATCGACGAAACAGCCAAAATCGACGACGTTGAGCACCGTGCCGGTGAGTTCCATGCCGGGAGTCAAGTCTTCCAGCTTCAGAATGCCCTGCTTGAAGACCGGCGCCGGCAGGTCCTCGCGCGGGTCGCGACCGGGACGAACCAACTGGGCAAGAATGTCGCGCAGCGTAAGCGTGCCAATAGTCGCTTCGGCGTTTAACCCGGAGCCAGCAGCGACGGAGGAAATAAACGGCGTCCGCGCGTCTGTGGCCGCTGCCACGGGAATCTCCCCTTCTGTTTCACTAGGCTCCGCCGCAACTATGCCGGCTTGGGTCGAAATCTTGCTTGTGGTTTCGCCTGGGGGGGATGGAACCAACTCGACAGCCACGGCGACGGGCGCCTCGCTCCCCGAGTCATGCGACTCGAGGTCCTTGGCTCCCCCCTGGAGATCCGCGTTTTCCGCCGTTGCCGTTGGCTCCCGGTTAAACGCTGCCGCGAGATCCTTCGCCAGTCCTTCCAAATCGACTGTTGCCATCCGCTGGGCCAGGGTTGAGGCCGATTCCTTCTCGGCAAGATCGGCCGGCTTGCCGCCGAACCGCTCCAGGACCCGCGTGGCAACCGTATAGCTTTCCGGGTGGATCCAGGTGGCGTCCAACGGATTCTCGCCGCCCGCGATCTTCAGGAACCCCGCCGCCTGTACGAAGGTGGCGTCGCCGAAGCCGGGCACCTCGCGAAGTTGCTCGCGGCTGCGGAAGGGACCATGCTCGCGGCGATGTTCATAGACCCTCCGGGCCGTGAGTTGGTTGAGTCCTGATACGTAACGCAAGAGGGCGGGACTGGCCGTGTTCACGTCAACGCCGACGTAGTTCACGCAAGACTCGACGACTTCGTCCAGCGAGGCTTCCAGGTGCTTGGCCTTGACGTCATGCTGATACAGCCCCACGCCGATGTTCGCCGGCTCGATCTTGACCAACTCGCTGAGCGGATCGAGGAGTCGCCGTCCGATGGAAACGGCGCCGCGGAGCGTGGCGTCGTATTCGGGAAATTCCTCGCGGCCCAACTGGCTCGTCGAGTAGACGCTGGCGCCCGCCTCGTTGACGATCACGTAAGCCACGCCTTGGTCCTTGAGATCCGTGCCGACCATCTCGGCGAAGAAGTCTTCCGTCTCGCGGCAGGCCGTGCCATTGCCGATGGCCACGACGGTCAACTCGTGCTTGTGCATCAACTCCAGCGCCTTCTGCTTGGCCTCTTCCTTGCGGCCCGGCTTGCTGCCAATCAGGTAAATCACCTCGTGCCCGAGGACGTTGCCGAACTGATCCAGCGCGGCCAGCTTGCAACCGCTCTTGAAACCCGGATCGACAGCCAGCACGCGGCGGTTGTGAATCGGCGGTTGCAGGAGCAGGGCGCGGAGATTGCGGGCGAAGACGCCCACGGCGTGCGTCTCGGCCCGATCGGTCAACTCGCGGCGGGCCTCGCGTTCCAAGGCGGGCAGGATCAGACGCGCCAGCGCGTCGCGGGCACAGCCGCGGAGATAGTCGGCATGTGGATGGCCGGGCGGTACGAGGATTTCATCCAGTGCCGCATGCATGGCATCGAGATCGCTATCGATCTTCACGCGGAGGACCTTGGCCCGTTCGGCCCGATTGATCGCCAGCACGCGGTGCGGCGGGATCTTCTTGATGTCTTCGGCGTAGTTGAAGTAATCGCGGAAGGCCTTGATGCGGCGTTCCTCGATCTTTTTTCGCTTGGCTTCTTTCCGATGCTGCTTCTCGGCCTTGGCCCGCTCCCGGTCCCGCGCTCGGCGTGCCGCCGCCGGGACCACGAGGGGCTTGGTTTCTGCAACCAGAGTTGCCTCTGCGACCGGAGATGCCTCATCAGGTGGCGGGGCTTCCGTTCCGCTCGCCGAATCGCTTGCCGTTCCACCCGCCGCTGGCGACTCAGAAGATTTCTCCTCCAGGATAGCTTGGCAACCTGTCGCGTCGATCGCGGACTCGGCAATTACCGGCGATGCAGAAGCTTCCTCCATAGCCGGCACTCGATCAACTTTTTTCGCCACCACCTCGGCAACACCCACTACAGTCGGCGGTGGTTCGCTGGGATCCACAGAGCTGGCATCTGAAGCAGGATCGGGAATGACTTCCGGAACGACGGGAACCGCAGTCTCGGCGACATCCGCCGATTGCGGACTCGCCTCTGCTGCCGGCGTCTCCGCGGCATGCGATTCCGTCGCAGTCGAGACAGGCAGCAAATCTGCCCCACCTGGCGTCTCCGCTCGCGGAGTCGTTTCTGCAATTGGAACCGGCGTCGGAGCGACCGGGTCCGGGGCAATCTGCGTCGTCATGATCTTCCCGGTCTTCTGCAAGATCTCCCGCAACCGCTGCCGCAGATCGGCCCGTTCACTGAATTGCTCAGCCAGGATATGCCCCGCCCCCAACAGCGCATCGGCCCCAGACGGCACCTGGCGGTCAGGATTGGCGAAATCACGGGCGCGGGCGTCGAGGTCGTTGGCTGCCGCTGCGGCCACGAGGATTTCGCTGGCCAACTCTTCCAGGCCGCGGGACCGCGCCAGCGTTGCCAGCGTCTGCTTCTTGGGCTTGTAAGGTAAATAGAGGTCTTCCAGCCGCTTGGTGGTCGTGGCCGAGAGGATCTGCCGCGCCAGCTTCTCCGTCAGCTTGCCTTGGGCCTCGATCGAACGCAGGATGGTCTGCTTGCGATCGGCCAAGAGCCGCATCTTCGCCAGCCGGTCCTGGATTTCCCGGATCTGCTCTTCGTCCAGCCCGCCCGTTTGATCCTTGCGATAGCGCGTGATGAAAGGAACCGTGTTCCCTTCATCCAAAAGCTCCACCACCGCCTGGACCTGACGGAGAGGAAAGTCCAGCCCGCGTGCCACATGACGCAAGTCAATTGTTACCGTACCGGCCATAAAGACCCACGAATAAGTAATACGACCACTTCGTCGAAGCGGTCAATGAGAGGGTTACTCTACCCGAGGATGCCTGACAAAACCACGAATCGACAGAAATCTCGCACGTCAAAACCCAATTTTACTAGACATCCTAAACTTACATGAAAGCCTGCGTTTTCCAGAGGATCGGCTCATCAACTACCACTGTCTTAGGGGTGACGGTGGGCAAAAACCACATTTTCCTTCAAATAGATCGAATCCGCAAGGGACCACTTGCCGATACAAGGGGCAACAGAGTGGCGGCCAAGCGCACCGCACGTCGGCTCTGCGAGGTCCCTCTCTCTCTGTGCTGATGCACCTCACTGGGGGGCTTTGCAAGAGCTGGCGACTGACAAGGAAGTCCCCAAGGCAGGAAGGAATCTGTGCCATGCGTTCCAATCATCTTCGCGTTTACTACGGTCCCCAGGAAGAGTCCGCCACGGTTCAGGTCGCCGACGGCAAAGTCCGCGATACGATCAACGTTCCTTTGACGGAAGTTCTGCCGCTCCTGGCCGATGCAGTTCGCTCCGATCGTACTTGGTTGCGCGACTTCGCCGACGACGAAGTCAATATCTCCATGGATCTTTACGAAGTTCTCCTGGCTTACCAGCATTACCGCCGTCCCTCGGCCTGATTCGGCCGACGGAAATCAACAATTCCAACGTACTCATCACGCCCACCAAGCTTGGCGCCGGCCTGATGAAATCTCGAATTCCACATGCCTTCGCAGGCATTTCAGCCCGACAATCATCGGGCTGACCATTTTTCAAGCTGGCCATTCTCTTCTGACTATATCGGAACCCTCTGCGAATGGCAAGGCCCCGCGCGTAGGTCCTTTCTGCCGGCAAGGACAATGATGCGCCGGCCCACTGAAAAACGCGGAGTTTTTCACGCGGGTTGACGCGCAATAGTCCCTCTTGGCAAGAGGGACCTACCGTGTTTCGATCTTCCGCAATTCTTGGCGAATCCCTATAATCCGCCTCGATGTCGATTTCGGAGAAATCTCCCCGCATCCTCCTGGTTCGCCTCAGCGCCATCGGCGACGTAATCCACGCCATGCCCGTCGCTTGCGCACTGCGCGCGCGGTTTCCGCAGGCTTACCTAGCCTGGGCCGTGGAGCAACGCGCGGGCGAGCTAATCGAAGGCCATCCGGCGATCGACCAGCGGATCGTGCTGCCGCGCGGTTGGCTGCGGTCGCCCGCCGCCGTTTGGCGACTGCGAAAACAACTACGGAACCTAGCCTTCGATACGACGATCGACGCCCAGGGGCTGACCAAATCGGCGGTCGTCGCCTGGCTCTCGGGGGCGAAGCGGCGGATCGGCATGGGGGGACGCTGGGGCCGCGAGATCAGTCGCTGGCTGAACAATGATCTTGTCGATACCGACGGTCTGCATGCCGTCGAACGCGGGCTGAAACTGCTCGAAGCGTTGGGTATCCAGTCGCCCGCTGTACGTTTTGATGTACCTGGCGCCGCGGCCGATCAGAATGCGGCTGCGGAACTGATCCACCGCCTGGGGTTGGACGATGGTTTTGTCCTGGTCGCGTCGGGCGCCGGCTGGGCGTCGAAGTTGTGGCCCGTCGAGCGCTATGCCGCCGTGGCCCTCTGCTTGGGACGCCGTTGGAACTTGCCGTGCTTGCTGATTTGGGGCAACGACGCGGAACGGGCTCGGGCGGAACAGATTGTCGCGGACGCCGAGGGCCATGCTCGGCTTTGTCCGAAGATCACGCTCTTGCAGTTGGCCGCGATTGCTCGGCGGGCCCGCTTTGCGCTCGGCTCCGACACCGGGCCGCTGCATCTAGCCGCGGCCGCTGGCGCGCCCTGCATTGGACTTTACGGTCCCTGGCCGGCCGACAAGCATGGCCCCTATGGCCCGCAGCACATCAACCTGCAAAAGATGTGCATGACAGGCACGACGCACCAGCGGCGGCACGCACCAGCGCTTTATATGGAGGCCATCAACGTCGGGGTGGTATGCGCGGCCTGCGATCGAATGCTGTACGACGTTTCGGCCGGCACCGGTAACCCCACTTGTTCAGCCAATAGAAATACGACCGCAGATGCCTCCAGGCATCGGTCGAAAACAACTTGCGGCTGGCACGCTGTTCGATGTGATAGGCGCTGGTCGCCCCATGATACGTCACCTGCCAGCCGGAGCGGGCCATGCGCAGGCATATGTCAACGTCTTCGAAATACTTGCCGAAACTTTCGTCGAACAGCCCGACCTCCTGTATCGCCCGCTTGCGGAGCATGAGGAAACAGCCGGATAGCCACTGGCAATCGAACGACTCTCCCGGGGCGTGGTCCATGTAGAAATAGCGTT
The DNA here is from genome assembly GCA_963779975.1 of uncultured Planctomycetia bacterium. Taxonomy (GTDB): domain Bacteria; phylum Planctomycetota; class Planctomycetia; order Pirellulales; family Thermoguttaceae; genus JANXQG01. The sequence continues at coordinate 245,533 of CAWAAL010000012.1, forward strand.
CCAAGGTCCGCCGCAGGAAGCCACCCAGCCCGAACCGCCGCGCTAAAATCACCGACAACGTCTGGAAGCGACGCGCGGCCCGGGCATCGTCGCCGTCGGGGTGCAACAGGCGGCAGCCGGCAACGCCGCAGTGGGGATGGGAGTCCATGAATTCGACCATCCGCGACAAACATTGCTGCCGCGGATCGAAAAACATGTCGGTGTTCATCACCAGGACGTAGCGGGCCGTCGCGGCCGCCAGGATACGGTTCATATTGGTCGCGTAGTGCAGCCGCTCGTTGTTCTTCAGAACATTCGTTTCCGGAATGACCTGCCGCCACGGCTCGATGCCGTCGGGCGAATGGTTGTCGACGAGGATCAATCGATAGTTCAATCCTGGAGCCGAGGCCTTCATGGTCGAAAGTAGCGGACCCATCAAATCGCGCTCGCCGCTGTAAATCACGCCAACGTCCAGGTCGCATGCCAATGGCGAAGCGATCGTCCGGGAATGCAAACTAATGGGGGACGACGCTGGTCTGAGCGGCAATGTCGAAGCCATGGTCCGGGAACGCAAATTAACGGAGACCGGGGCAGCCGGCATTCTGGGTCGTGCCGGCATATCCTTGAGGCGAGTGGGCATGCGTGGTTTCCCTCCCAACAAGTGACGGACTAGGCGGCCTTGCGTTGATCGGCTGCGGACGGTTTTGTACTCGTCGCCTCCAATCTCTTTTCGGCTGTTTCTGCCTCCGCAGGACGTTGCGATTCAATCTGATACGATGTTGACGGTTTCGGCAAGAATATCGATTGCATGAGATTTCCGGCTTGCCGGCGGAGCAACTCCCCAATCAGGCCGAATTCACGGTGTCCGAAGACCCGCAGGCGGATCACGAGCACGATCATCGTCGTTGTCATGATCCATGCCAAGGCATCTATGCGTAAAATGGTAGCTATGGCAGCGGCTGCTCCCGTCGTGAGACATAAAGCGCCGAGGATTCCCAGCACTTGCCACGGCCGGAACCCCCGCGCGAGCAGGGTATGATGGATATGTTCGCGGTCGCCCAGGAACAGGGGGCGTCCCGTCAGTGTGCGGCGGACCACTGCCATGAGCACGTCGAACATCGGCACGGTCATCACGACCACAGGCGCCGTGATTGACAACGTGGTCGGATTTTGCAGGCTTCCCTGAATGCCCAACACGCCGATGACCAGTCCCATCAGCGTACTTCCCGAATCGCCGAGGAAAATGCTGGCCGGCGGACGGTTGAAGACGAGGAATCCGGCCAGGGCGGCAGTCAACGCCAGGTCCGCGGCCGCCGCATGTGTATTGCCCATGCTCCAGGCGATAATGCCCATCATCGAGCAAATAGAAAGGCCGACGACCGACGCCAGACCATCCAGGCCGTCGATCAGGTTCAGGGCGTTGATGCAGCCCATGAGCCAACAGATTGTCAGCGGCACCCCCCACCAGCCCAACTCGATGCGGCAGTCGAAGACGACGATGGAATCGACGGCGAAGCCGGCCGAGCTGACCAGCGCAGCAGCCAGGAATTGCAGCACGAGTTTCGCCCGCGAGCGGAGGTTGCGGCAATCATCGACCGCCCCGAAGAGGCAGGCCAAACCAGCGACCGGAATCAGCACCGCGCAAAGCCGGGCGAGATCGGGATGCCGGAATCGGCTGCATACCAGGGCCGCAATCAGGCCGGTAACGAGGGCCAAGTAAATGGCCGCGCCGCCCAAAAGCGGCACCGGATCGGGGTGGAATCGCCGCTGCAAATCAGGATAGGCCAACACGCGCAACCGCCATGCCTGGCGCCGCACCACGGGTGTCAGCACCAACGACGCAGCGCAGGCCACGACCATCGGAATCAGCAGGTAGAACCAGTCGCCATCCATTGCGATTAAGCCCAGCCTCCTTGCCGAGCACACGGGGACGTTTACCAAGTTGCGCCTTTATCGCAAAACTGCGGAAGTTGGGCAATGGCAGTTTCCACGGCAACCCCAGCTAGCGGGGAGTGAGCATCACAAGAAGTAGTGGAAGCAGGCGGCTTTCATGTCAAATTGAAGGTTTCTGCAGTAAGACTTCGGCACCAAAGCCACTCTTAGCTGTATGCGAACTACTCACCCGAACACAACATATTGTGTCGAAAGCCGTGGAGCTTTGCTGAAGAAAGGTCTACAACAATCCGGGCTGGAACCGGGACTTTCCAATTTGGCCGGTCTGGTTTATCCTTGGAGGATAAGGTTTTTTGTCCGCTCATCCCCAGGTGTTAATGTGAGTCAAGTCATTACATGTCCAAATTGTGACAAGAAGCTGGCCCTGAAGGATGAGCTGAAAGGCCGGGCCCTGATTTGTCCACAGTGCAAGAGCCGGTTCACGTCGCTCGCCGACGACGTAACCCCTAATGGGCCGCAGTCGGCGGCCGACTTGACCAGCACGACTTCCGAGGCGGTTCCGTCGCCAAACGGTTCCAACATGGCCTTTTTCGACAATCTGTCTTCCGGGCCGGGGCCAGTCGCGGCAAAGACGGCTACTAAGACTCCGACCTCCGTCCGGCCGGCGACCGGCGGGCGACCAGCGACAGCCAAGACATCGACCCCGGCTACTGCCGCGGCCGCCGCCCGCACGGCAGTAAGCCGGGCAAAGCAGAAGAAAGATCAGATGATGCTGATCTATATCGGCGGCGGGGTCGCGGCCGCGATCCTAGTCGTCATCGTGATCGCCGTGGCCATGTCGTCCGGGGGGGGTGGCGGAAAGAAGAAAGATCAGAACGTACGGTTTGGATTGACCGATTCCAACCGCCATCAACTCTTCAAGGAGATGATTCTGGCGGTCGACGAGAACGGCATTACCAAGGCCTGCAAAGAAGAATGGTTCCGTCTGGCCGACGAACACAGGCTGGATCGGAAGTATCTCAAAGACATTCTTGACGAGGGTTTTGATCGCAAGGATTGGGACCAGCCGGCCCCCGCCCACGTGACCAATCAAACCCGCGGCACGCGCATGGAATGGAACGCCCGGCGGGCCCATGGCGGCGACCCGATTCTTGCGATGTAACGCGATATTCGTTACAACCGTCACCATCTCCGCGGCCGGTGGAAATGAATACGCCGGTCCGCACCGCTTCCGCCTTCGCTTTGAGCTATCCTTGCACGGATAAGAACATCCCCCGGACTCAAAGAACCCTTACGGCAGGAAGAGTCAAGCGTCATGCCTCCACCCCGCATGCCTCAGCGGCAAAGCAGCGACACCAAGGAAACCTCGCTGGAAGAACTCAAGCAGCGCATCCACGCCAAGCTGGTCGACAAGCTCGACCTGACCAAGGTGGGCGAGCTGGAAGGCGAGATCCTCCGCCGCGAGATCCGGTTGGTCGTCGAGCACCTCTGCGACAGCGAAGACACGCTGTTGAACCGCTCGGAACGCGAGCAGTTGGTGAGCGAAGTGCTGGACGAAACGTTCGGCCTCGGCCCCCTGGAGTTGCTGCTCAAAGACACCACGATCAGCGACATCATGATCAACGGGCCCAAGAACATCTACTGCGAACGCCGCGGCAAGCTGGAGAAAACCAGCGTCGTCTTCCGCGACAACGACCACCTCATGCAGATCATCGATCGCATCATCTCCAAGGTCGGCCGCCGCGTGGACGAGACCTGCCCGATGGTCGACGCCCGCATGCTGGACGGTTCGCGTTTCAACGCGATCATTCCGCCGCTGGCGCTGGACGGGGCGTGCGTTTCCATTCGCCGCTTCGGCGCCAACCCGCTCAAGCTGGAAGACCTGCTGAACTTCAAGGCCTTCACGCCCGAGATGGTCATGCTGCTGGAAGGGGCGATCAAGGCCCGCTTGAACATCATTATTTCCGGCGGCACGGGTTCCGGCAAGACGACGCTCTTGAACACGCTCTCCAGCTTCATTCCCAACAGCGACCGGGTGGTGACGATCGAAGACGCAGCCGAATTGCAACTCCAGCAGGACCACGTGGTGCGGCTGGAGACGCGGCCGGCGAACATCGAGGGCAAAGGCGCGATCACGGCCACCGACCTCGTGAAGAACGCCCTCCGCATGCGGCCGGAACGAATCATCATCGGCGAGTGCCGCGGCGGCGAGACCTTGGATATGCTCCAGGCCATGAACACGGGCCACGATGGATCGATGACGACGATTCATGCCAATGCGCCCCGCGACGCCCTCTCCCGCCTGGAAACCTTGATCATGATGTCCGGCTTCGAGCTGCCGCTAAAGGCCATGCGCACGCAGGTCGCCAGCGCGGTGAACCTGATCGTGCAGGCCTCGCGCTTGCAAGGCGGACCGCGCAAGATCACCTATATCACCGAGATCTGCGGCATGGAGCAGGACACGATCGTGATGCAGGACATTTACCGTTACGTGCAGGACGGCATCGACGAGATGGGCCGGGCCTTCGGCCGCTTCGTGTCGACCGGCGTGCGGCCGAAGTTCATGCACCGCCTGGAATCGGCCGGCGTCCGCCTGCCGGCCAGCGCCTTTCGCGAACGTGTCATGCTGGAGGATTAGGCATGAATCCCCTGCTCTTCGGCATCATGGCTTTCATCGGTGTTGCGACCCTCGTGGGCGGAGTGGCGATGCTCTTTTCGCAGCCGCAGACTTCGCGGCTCGAGGACCGGTTGGACCTCTTCACCGGCGTCGCCTCGCCGTCGAGCAAGAAAGATCTGCTCAAGGACAACAGCGTCCTCGCCCGGCCGTTGGACGACGCGCCCAACATGCTGGCCCAGTGGTTCAGGAAGTTCGGCAACTTCGACGTGCTCTTCGAGCAAGCCGACACGACGCTCACAGTGGGCAAATTGGCGGTGGTCTCGGTGGTCCTGGGGCTGGCCGGATGTGCCGTGGCGGTCGCCATGAAGAGCCCCGTAGCCATGGTTCCCGTGGCTGCGATCGTCGCCGGTTCGCTGCCCTTGATGTGGCTCTTGCGGCGGCGCAAGAAGCGACTGAAGGCCTTCAGCACGCAGCTTCCCGACGCCTTGGAAATGATGGCGCGGGCCTTGCGGGCCGGACAAAGTCTGGCCTTTGGTTTCAACGCCGTGGCCGCGGAGATGAGCGCGCCGATCGGCAAGGAGTTCGGCCGCGTGTTCGAAGAACAGAACCTGGGGGTGGCCATGGACGACAGCCTGCGGTCGCTGTGCGAGCGGGTGCCCAACCTCGACCTGCGGTTCTTCGTCACGGCGGTGATCCTGCAACGGCAGACGGGCGGAGACCTGTCGGAGATCCTCGATAAGATCGGGGCGCTGGTCCGCGACCGCTTCCGCATCCTCGGCCAGGTCCAGGCTTTGACGGGCGAAGGCCGGCTTTCGGGCGTGGTCCTCATGGCCTTGCCACTGGTCCTGTTCGTGGTCGTGTACAACTTGAATCCCGACTACATGTCGCAGCTCTTCATCGACCCGGCGGGGAAGAAGATGCTGGCCGTCGCCGTGTTCATGCAGATCCTGGGCGCCGTGGTGATCAAGAAGATCGTCGATATCAAGGTATGAACCATGCTTGCCGCAGCTTCGCAACCGCTGTTCACGCTTACCGATTTCATCCCGCTGGCGATTTTCGGGTTGTTCGCGGGGGTGACCTGGTTTGTGTTGGAGCGCATGGCTGCCGCCAAGCCGCGAGCCTTGGAGCGGTTGGAGGAGATCAAGAACCCGCAAAAACGCCGCTCGGCCCAAGCCGAGGCCATTCTCAAGAAGCCCGACACCATGTCCAAGGTCCTGGAAAAGACATCGCTCTTGACCAGGTCGTTCGCGCCCAAGAACGAGGCCGAGGCGAACAAGCTGAAGTACCTCCTGGCCAGCGCCGGCTTCCGGGCCGAAGGACTGGTGCCGATTTTCTACGGTCTGAAGTTCGTGATGCTGATGGCCGGATTCTTGATTGGCGGCGGCGCCGTGCTGTGGATCAAGGGTTTCAGCCAGAGCACGCTGATGTGGGTGGCGACCGTGAGCGGGCTCTGCTTCTGGCTGCCGGACATCGTGTTGGCGATCCTGTCGGGGAGCCGGAAGCAGGCGATCTTCCTGGCCTTGCCCGACGTGCTGGACATGATGATCGTGTGCGTCGAGGCCGGCTTGGGGCTGGACCAGGCGATGCGCAAGGTGAGTGACGAAATGAAGAAGGCCTACCCGGTGCTCGCGGCCGAGTTCACGTTGACGAACTTCCAGTTGCAGATGGGCCGCACGCGGGCTGAAGCCTTGCACGAACTGGGGCTGCGGACCGGCGTGGCTGATCTGCGCTCCTTGGGCGCCGTATTGGTCCAGGCCGACAAGTTCGGTTCCAGCATCGCCCAGGCGCTGCGGGTGCAGAGCGAATCGATGCGCACCCGCCGCCGCCAGATGGCCGAAGAAAAGGCCGCCAAGACCGCGGTAAAGCTGCTCTTCCCGCTGGTACTCTTCATTTTCCCCGGCATCTTCGTGGTGCTCGTCGGGCCGGCCGCCATCACCATGATCCGGCAGATGTTCCCGAAGATGCACGGCGGGTGAGGGAACGCCCGCTCGGCTTATCTGCTCGGGAAAAACGACGAATCCGAAGCGAAACTGTGGCGACTGGATCGTCGCCGGTTGCGGGTCCATGAGTTTGTCGAAGGCGACTATCATCCGCGCGAGTCGAGCCTCTGCTTTCCGCAACTTCCCATCGCTCGACTCCAGCGGGTCCTCGGCCGTGTCGGCAAGGCGCGCGAGACGGAATTGATCCGCGGGTTCCGCGCGTGGGTGCGGAAGAACTTCGCGCCGAGAAGGATTGAGACGCAGGCTTCATGCGCTACGATCGCTTTTCGATCTTCGCCCACGTGTCGCGGAGCGACACGGTACGATTGAACACCAGCTTGCGGGGCGCCGTGTCCGGATCGACGGCGAAATAGCCCAATCGCTCGAACTGGAAGCGATCGCCGGCCTTCGCCGAAGCCAGACTCGGCTCGAGGCAACAGCACGGCAGCGCCTCCAAGGACTTGGGATTCAGGTTCACCTTGTAATCCACCCCTTCCGGCACGTCGCTGGGATCGGGCACGGTGAAGAGGTTCTCGTAGAGCCGCACCTCGGCCGGCACGGCATGCGCGGCCGAGACCCAGTGGATCGTGCCTTTCACCTTGCGGCCGTCGGGAGCGTTGCCGCCGCGGGTGGCCGGGTCGTAGGTGCAATGCAATTCGACGACCTCGCCCGTCCGCGGATCCTTGACGGCGTTGGTGCAGGTGATCAAGTAGCCCCAGCGGAGCCGTACTTCCTTGCCGGGCGAAAGCCGGTAATAGCCCTTGGGCGGGTCCTCGCGGAAGTCGTCCTGCTCGATCCAGATCTCGCGCGAAAAGGGCACCTTCCGCGTGCCCATCGCCGGATCCTCGGGGTTGTTCACCGCCTCCAGTTCCTCGGCCTGGCCCTCGGGGTAGTTCGTGATCACGACCTTCAGCGGCCGCAGCACGGCCATCACCCGCGCGGCCCGCTTGTTCAAGTCCTCGCGGAGGCAATGCTCCAGCAAGGCCACGTCGATCACGCTATCGACCTTGGCCACGCCGATCCGCGCAGAAACTGCGAATGGCCTCGGGCGTGTAGCCGCGGCGGCGGAAACCGCAGATCGTCGGCATCCGCGGGTCGTCCCAGCCCTTGACGATCCCCTGCTTCACCAACTCCAGGAGCCGTCGCTTGCTCATCATCGTGTAGGTGAGGTTCAAGCGGGCAAACTCCATCTGCCGCGAGTGGAAGATCCCCAGCGTCTTGATGTACCAGTCGTAAAGCGGCCGATGGTTCTCGAATTCCAGCGTGCAGATGGAATGCGTGATGCCTTCCAGCGAGTCGCTCTGGCCGTGGGTGTAGTCGTAGGTCGGGTAAATGCACCACTTGTCGCCCGTGCGATGGTGCGTGGCGCGGAGGATGCGGTACATCACCGGATCGCGCATGTTGAGGTTGGGCGAGGCCATGTCGATCTTCGCGCGGAGCGTGCGCGAACCGTCGGGGAACTCGCCGGCCCGCATGCGGCGGAAGAGGTCGAGGTTCTCTTCCACCGAGCGGTCGCGATAGGGGCTGTTGCGGCCGGGCGCGGTGAGCGTGCCGCGGTGCTCGCGGACCTCGTCGGCCGTAAGGTCGCAGACGTAGGCCTGGCCGGCAAGGATCATCTTCTCGGCCCAATCGTAGAGCTGATCGAAATAATCGGAGGCGTAGTACAGGCGGTCTTCCCAATCGAAGCCCAGCCAGCGGACGTCCTCCATGATCGAGTCGACGTATTCGATCTCCTCCTTCGTCGGGTTGGTGTCGTCGAAGCGGAGGTTGCAGAGGCCCTTGTAGTCCCGCGCGATGCCGAAGTTGAGGCAGATCGACTTGGCGTGGCCGATGTGCAGGTAGCCGTTGGGTTCCGGCGGGAAACGCGTGTGGACGCGGTCGTAGCGGCCGCTGGCCAGGTCGGCGTTGATGTTCTCGCGGAGGAAGTCGGTGGAAGTAGGGGTGGGTGTGCTCATGGCAGGATTCCTTTCGATGTCAGCATGTTCTGCGTGCGTTTCAGTTCGTCAACGAGGACTTGCTCGTCGGGCAAGGCCATCTTGTATTCTGACGCCAGTACTTTATTGGGCAAGCCATCCAGCGCATAATGCGCGACGGCTTCGTCCTTCTGAGAGCAGAGGATCAAGCCAACCGGCGGGTTCTCATGCTCGTGCATCCAGTGTTTACGAGCGTAGTTCAGGTAGAGGTGCATCTGTCCGGCGTCGGCGTGGGTAAACATGCCCAGTTTCAGATCGATGATCACCAGACAGCGCAGCCGGCGATGAAAGAACAGCAGGTCGATTCGATACCAGGCATTACCGACCCGCAGTCGCCGCTGCCGGCCCACGAAAGCAAAGTCTCCGCCCAATTCCAGCAAGAAACTCTCCAGGTGCCGGATCAATGCCTCTTCTAGGTCTGTCTCCGAATACTCGTCCTTCAGACCCAGGAACTCCAAGACCAGCGGGTCCTTGATTTCCTCTTCGGGCGACACCGCATCCGCCGGCAACGGCTTCTCGCCCTTGCGCAACATGGCGGCCTTGTTGCGGGAAAGCAGCGTCCGCTCGTAGAACTTGCTGGAAATCTGCCGGTGCAGTTGCCTCACCGGCCAGCCGCCGCGAAGGGCCTCGGCCTCGTAGAACGCCCGGCCCTCTGGGTCTTCAACCACGAGCAGTTCGACGTAATGGGACCAGGGTAGCGGAAATCGCGGCAAGCCCTCGGCCGATTTTGCGGACGGCGTCTGCAAATTCTTGCGATCAGCCCTCTTTTTTGGAGGGCGAGGCAATTTTTCAGACGGCGTCTGAAAAATTCGTGCTTGCGGCCACAGGCCATAGAACCGCCGCATCTGCGCCAAATTGACGACGCCGAAACCGCGTCCAAATCTGCCCGTCAAATCCTTCGACAGATTTTTCACCAATTGCGTCCCATATTCGGCCCGATCTACACCTTTCTGCTCACCCTCCAAAATTTGTCGCCCGACCTCCCAATACGTCGCCGTCATTATGGAATTGACTGACCTCGCGGAGGTACTTCGGGCTCGTTCGAGCAGGTCCACGATGCGGCCTAGAATCTCGTCATAGTTCGGCGGTGGTACCAATGGTTTCATTTCGCCCTCTTCGATGTACCTGCTATGGAATCTCAAACTTGCCAGGTACAAGTTGGTAGGTCAAGCCCAGGGTCCGCGTACCGCCCAAAGGTAAGCACGGTGTTAGACAGAATTCTCAGGGCATATACTCCTTGAAATCTTCCAGGTGCGAGTCGTCGTCCTCGTTAGTCACAGGTTTTCCTTTCGCACTTCGGAGCTGCCGTTGCTTTGGCAGCCTTGTCAAACGTGCTACCGGAAGGCCCTCTTCAACAATAAACAATTCTTCGCCAGGTTCTAGTCCAGATAACAAGGCACGCAAGTTCACCAGGATCTGTTCAATCGTTGCCGTCCTCGTCGGATGCTCCTTATCTTGTTTCACAATCGCTATTAGCCGCCGACAGGCTTGTTCGCAGTGCCGAGTTCGGTGGGCTTATAGTCTAAGGGGTGCCCGCCAGGGAACGGGCTCAGTCTCGCCTACCCATTGCGCATGGACACGGCTTTGGTACCTGCCCTCGAATCCAAGATACCAGAGAAGACAAATGTCTGAGTACCACAGCGCGAGGCGCGACACGTCATAGAACGCGTGCCGTTCGGACGCCAGCCGTTCCAAAAAACTGCGCGATTCCCGTGTCGGATGGAGGCACGCGTTGCGAACGTGCGCAACCACTTCGAGTCCCGAACGCGAACGCTCTGCGTTCGCGACCTTTCTAAGTCTTGGCAGCGGCTCGGGGATTTCTTTCGGAATGCCAGCTAGCTCAAGTAACTGGGCAATTTTCTCGTAAGGCGCCAACCTGGATTCCGATGCTCCAGCACGTTCCACCAGCACGAACTCCGCAACGGTCTCCAATGTAATCACCGCCGAAATAATGGAGCTCTCCAGGGACCCCTGACTGTTGCTTTCAAGATACGAGCCAATCGCCGCCCTGATCGTCTCCTGGCACACTTGGTTTTCCCAACGCGCCAAGAAGTTAGGAAAAAACGACTCCACGTAGGCAATCTGATGCAGCGGACACCACGATTCAAACGCGCGATTATGTCGGATTCTCCAAAGAGTCCAGTCTTGCCAGACACTCCTACCCTCAACTCCAAAACCAACTTGGATTAAGGGGGCGACCCAATGTCCTCTGGTAAATGACAAGAAATAGCGAAGCGATTCAAGGAGTTCGCGACCATCCTCGGCAGAGAACACTCCGCCGTCCGATCGTTTAAGCAGTCCCACATGCGTTATTGGGACACCGCCCGAGTTCCTCATGGCATCGCGTCGCTCTTTTGCGTTCGGGACCGCGTCGATTATGATATCCCATCCACCGGCAATGAGTTTCATACGACCTGCCCAGGAATGGCGTGCTGACTCGTCGCGAATCGGCGTTCCGAAAAAGTCGACAAAATCTGTTACGTGAAAAATCACACGCTGTAGTGCGCTCCCGTCGCCAAACGCAAACCGGCCGTTCGTATGCCCTTCTAGCAGTTTCGTGCCAGAACTGCTTGTAACTTGATAGTGCGACAAGAGCACAGGAACCGAGGCGTTTAACTCCGGAATTCGGAGTTCTCCTTCGCCAAGCGGCGGCATCGAGTGTTGCGAGTCCGGCGTGAGGGAAAACTGGATTTCGGGCGAGGGCGCTAGATCAAGCTCCACCTGTCCACCACCTGATATCGACTTTCCGGAAGATGCAACCATAAGGCCACCGCTGTACAACTGAACCGATTTTTCAGGGGAATCAGGATCGAAGAAACCCCTCGACTCGTGTAGTGCAAGCGGCAGATCCGCTAGGTGTTTAAGCACCCGCCGTGTCGAATCCGGAATCGGAACTTGCTTGGACGCTAGGTCAGGATAGCCCGATTCCTTCAACGCTCGGTCAATTCGCGTCACAGACGAGTTCGTCCCGAGATTTCCAATTATATCAAAGACTCCCACACCTTTTGTCTTGCCAGTGAGCGCGAAACGCAGCTTGTGAATAACGTCCGCCAGCTTGATTGCATTCTGGTTGACGTAGTCTCTAATCGATTCTTCAAAGTTTCCTGCCTCAATTTGCTCGGCAATAGCCAGATCGGTCGCTGGATCGTACCATGGCGGTGGCGTCATCGTCGCAGCATTCGATTCCCTGCCAAGAATATTCGCGACAGCTTCACGCCGTGCGTGGAGGTCGAGGCCGGAAGTCCGACGAATTGTATCGCGACAATCGCAGAGGCGTTTCGCATCTTCGACGCTGGAGATGAATGTCTTCAAGACTTGATTGTCTAGCGCGAAACCTAAGTTACTACGTAAGGAGTCATCGAAATCAAGGATATCACCGGCCGTCTTCAGGCGATCACCCGCGTCGCGAACCGAATCTTCAATTATTGATCGCTCATCATTTGAGACCGGTGAAGCGACAAGTCTCGCGCGCTGCAAATACGGAATGACCCGCTCGACCTTCTGCTCCAACGGCAACCGCTGCATGTGCCGGTCCTGGAAGGACCAGAGCTTTTTGGGATCGAAACTGGCGGCCGCCCTGTTCACGCGCTCCAGGGAGAAATGCCCGATCAACTCCTCGCGGCTGAAGTGCTCCGTCTGATCGTCCAGGGCCCAGCCCAGCAAGGCCAGGTAGTTGATGATCGCTTCCGGCAGGTAACCGACCTGCTCGTAGAAATCGACCACCACCGGATTGAACGTGTTCGGATCGACCGGCATTCCCAAGGCGTCGGCCACCTTGCGGCCGTGCTTCATCAGGGCGGCAAAATCGGCGTTCTTGAGATACTTGTCGAGCTTCCGCTTGCTGAGCTTCGTCTTGCTGCCCGGCTCGGCCACGAATGGCAGGTGAGCGTAGATCGGCAGTTCATAGCCCAACGACTGGGCGATGAAAATCTGCCGCGGGGTATTCGAGAGATGCTCTTCGGCACGGATGACGTGCGTGATCTTGAAGTCAAAATCATCGACCACGTTGGCCAGATGATAGAGGAACGATCCGTCGGCCCGCTGGATGACGTGGTCCTGTTCGCGGGCCCAGTCCACGGCCACGTTGCCGCGGATGACGTCCTGGATGACCAACGTTCCTTCGCGCGGCATTTTCAGCCGCACGGACGGCTTGCGGCCCTCGGCTTCGAAACGGGCTCGATCGGCCGCGGTCTCGGCCATGAAGCGGCGGCTATAGAGGAAGACCTGCTTCGCCCGCTCGGCCGTTTCCCGCTCGGTTTGCAGTTCCTCCGTCGTGGCATAGTCGTAGTAGGCCGCCCCCGCAGCCAGCAGCTTATCGACCGCAGCCTGATAGCGATCGCCCCGCTGCGACTGGTAATACGGACCGTACGGGCCGCCGACCTCGGGTCCCTCGTCCCAATCGATGCCCAGCCAATGCAGTCCGTGCAAGATCGGGGCCAGGGCCTCTTCGACATTACGTTGCTGGTCGGTATCGTCGATCCGGAGGATGAACTGCCCCCCATGTCGCCGGGCGAATAGCCAGCAAAAAAGAGCGGTCCGAACACCGCCTATGTGTAAATAGCCGGTAGGGCTGGGGGCAAATCGGGTGCGAACGGTCATTATGGGTGGGGAAAGGATGACGGGCTCGACGGTTGAGAATTCCCCATTATTCCCAAATGAGTGCGGCCTGTCCACACCAGTGCATCGTTGTCGACTGACCGGGGGGGCCTATGTCAATCCGAGGAGAACCCGAAAGTGGAAAAAACTCGGCTCGCAGGGTTCAGAGCGAACCCGTGGGGCGGACGAAGTATCCGTCCCTTCTGCGGCGAGGGCCTCGCAAAGACGCAAAGCCGCCAAGGCGCAAAGAGAATACAGGGAAAAAGACGTAGTTCGTACCGTCTCACCCTGGCAACTCGGCCCAATTCCTGTTCTTACTTGGGGTCAATAATTCGGCGTCGGCGGGCGGTACTCGGAAAGGTCGATCGAGCGGAACCAGTCGATCGTTTTGGCCAGTCCCTCGCGCAAGGCAACCGTCGGCTGCCAGCCCAGCCGCTGCTGGGCGAGCGTAATGTCAGGCCGGCGCTGCGTGGGATCGTCGGCGGGCAGTGGGCGGGCAACGAGCTTCGAGCCCGCCCCCGTCAACTCGATCACGATGTCGGCCAACTCGCGGATCGTGAATTCCTCCGGGTTGCCGAGGTTCACCGGACCGCAGAAATCGTCGGGGGCGTTCATCATGCGGATCAGGCCCTCGACCAGGTCGTCGCGATAGCAGAAGGAGCGGGTCTGCCGGCCGTCGCCGAAGATCGTGATGTCCTCGCCTTCCAGGGCCTGGCGGATGAAGTTCGAGATCACGCGGCCGTCGTAGGGGTGCATCCGCGGCCCGTAGGTGTTGAAGATCCGCACGATCCGCACGTTGACGCCGTTGGCGCGATGGTAGTCCATGAACAGCGTCTCGGCCGCCCGCTTGCCTTCGTCGTAACACGCACGGGGACCGATCGGATTGACCGAGCCGCGATAGCTCTCCGGCTGCGGGTGGACCTGCGGGTCGCCATAGACTTCGCTGGTCGATGCCTGCAGGACCTTGGCCCGGCAGCGCTTGGCCATCCCCAGCACGTTGATCGAGCCCAGCACCGAGGTCTTCATCGTCTTGATGGGATTGTACTGGTAATGGCCGGGCGCCGCCGGGCAGGCGAGATTGTAGATCTCGTCGACCTCCAGCCAGATGGGCAGCGTGATGTCGTGGCGGATCAGGTCGAAGTTCGGCCGTCCCAGCAGGTGCCCGACGTTGGTCTTCTGGCTGGTGAAGAAGTTGTCCAGGCAGATCACGTCGTGACCGTCGGCCACCAGCCGTTCGCAGAGATGCGAGCCGAGAAAACCGGCCCCGCCGGTGACCAGGATGCGCTTGATGGGTCCCATGAAATCAATTCCTTTGTACTCGAGAGGGATGAGAGATGATGGATAAGCGATGAGGGAATAGGAACGCCTCATCCTTCATCCTTCATCCCGGCTGGATCATCTTCCAGGGATCGAGCGCCTTCTCCAGCACGTCTTCGGGCAGGATCTTCTTCTCGCGGCAAAGCTCGCGGACCGTCTTGCCGGTGGCGATCGATTCCTTGGCCAGCTTGGCGGCCTGCTCGTAGCCGATATATGGGTTCAAGCCGGTGGCCATCGCCGGGCTGCGCTCGACCTCGTTGTTGCAGGTCTCCACGTTGACCGTCATGCCGACCAGGCAGCGGCGGGTGAACGCCAAGGTCGCGCCGCTGAGCAGGCGGACGCTCTCCAGGGTCGCGTGGCCCATCACCGGCATCATGACGTTCAACTGGAACTGGCTGCCCGCGGCCCCGCAGAGCGCGATCGCGGCGTCGTTGCCGAGCACCCGCGCGGCGACCTGCATGAGGCTCTCCGACATCACCGGGTTGACCTTGCCCGGCATGATCGAACTGCCCGGCTGAAGGTCGGGCAGGGTGATTTCGTGGAAGCCCGTCTGCGGGCCGGAACTGAGCCAGCGGACGTTGTTGGCCACGGTGAAGAGCGTGGCGGCGATCGTGCGGATCTGGCCGTGGCACTCGACCAGGCCGTCGCGCTGGGCGTTGGCCTCGAAGTGATCGGCCGCCTCGATGAAGGGAATCCCGGTCTCTTTCGCCAGGATCTCGCAGACCCGCCGGGCGAACTGCGGATGCGTATTGATTCCGCTGCCGACGGCCGTTCCGCCGACGGGCAATTCCAGGACCGCTTCCAAGGCCAGACCGGCGCGGCCGACCGAGCGGTCCAGTTGCCGGGCCATGCCGCCGATCTCCTGGCCCAGAGCCAGGGGCGTGGCGTCGATGAGGTGCGTGCGGCCGATCTTCAGCACCTTCTCCCACTCCTTGGCCTTGGCCGAGAGGGCCGCGCCGCATTCATGCAGGGCCGGAATGAGCCGGCTGCGAATCGCCTGGGCCACGGCCACGTGAATCGTAGTGGGGAACATGTCGTTGGTGCTCTGACCCATGTTCACGTGGTCGTTGGGATGGATCGACTTCTTGGCGTTGTAACGATCACCGCCGGCCAGTTCGATCGCCCGGTTGGCAATCACCTCGTTGACGTTCATGTTGGTCGACGTGCCGGAACCGGTCTGGTAGACGTCGACCGGGAATTGGTCGTCGAACTTGCCCGCCGCCACCTCGCGGGCCGCGGCCAAGAGGGCCTCGACCTGCCGATCATCGAGCGGAGTCTTGCCCGTGCCGGTCAGCTTGCCCAGGTCGCGGTTGGCCACGGCGGCGGCCCACTTGACCAGGGCGAAGGCATGGATCAACTCCGGGGGCATGGTCTGGCCGGAAATGGGGAAGTTCTCCACCGCGCGCTGCGTCTGGGCCCCGAAATAAGCCTGGGCCGGCAGGCGGACTTCACCCAAGGTATCGTACTCGACACGGAATTCGCTCATTTTCTAGATCCTCTGCGCTAGCGATCGAATTTCCCAGGTCCGAAGTATAGGAAAATGGGCGAGATGAGTCAACTTAGTCTCTCTCGTAATTGGCCACGGATGAAGCACGGATTGATTTCAATAGTTCTTCTTGCTCCTGCTTTCCCTTCCATCCGTGTTCAATCAGTGTTTCATCCGTGGCGAAAAAATGGCTTAAAGCACCATACGGATGTGGCGGTGCGATTGCAAAGCCCTGAAGATGGCGTTGCGGTGGTCCTCGCTTTCCACCACGACCACCAGGAGCAACGAGCAGTAACGACCGGTACGGCTGGTGCGGGAAAAGCTCACGTCGTGCTGGCGATCGGCCATGATCTCGACGATCGCCTCGCGCATGGAGTCCTCATCCCAGCCAATGGCCTTGTACTCCCACGGACAGGGATATTCAATGATCGGGCGGCCTGCAAAAAAATTCGCGTCCACGTGCAACTCCTTTCGTACCGTCTTTCATTGTATAATGGCATGCCTGCTTGGGAAGACATTCATACACAATGCGGAGAATCGACCATGTCGCTGAAAAACCACCTTCGTTGGCAGATCGAGCAGTGTCACTGGATTACGACGAGCTATGTGCAAGATCTGGCCGATGCTGATCTGTTGGTTCGGCCGGTGCCCGGCATGAACCATGCCGCCTGGCAGTTGGGACACTTGATCGCCGGTTCGAAAAAGATGCTCGGCTGGCTGGGACAACCAGCGCCGGCGTTGCCGGACGGTTTCGAAGAGGGCTATACCAAGGAGACGGCCCATTCGGACGATCGGGCGAAGTTCGCTTCCAAGGATGTCTATTTGGACCTGGCGGCGAAAATCAAGGCCGCTTCCTTGGCGGCCGTCGACGCCATCCCGGAGAGCAAGCTGGACGACCCCGGCCCGGAGGCGATGCGAGAGTATGCCCCCACGGTTGCGGCCGTGCTGACCATGTTGGGCACGCACTGGCTGATGCACGCCGGGCAGTTCGTCGCCCTTCGCCGCAAGCTGGGGAAGGCGCCGCTGTTCTGAATTCACGTCATATCGCTAAAGCAATATGAAGAAGTCATAAACCGCATGGGCAACGCAAAGCGGCCACAGTCTTTGAAACCAGCAGAACGCAAGCGCGTAGACCAAGCCGCCCGCGGCGGCGCTGATTACGCCGGCAGCGCCTCGGTAGACGTGGCAACTTGCGAACAGCGCGGTCGTGACGACGACAGCAATCCACGTTGACGAAAGAAGCCGCTGAAGCCTCGTGATCAGATAGGCGCGCATCACCAACTCCTCGGAAAACCGATCGCGGCACAAGCGGCCACGAGCAAGAGGAATTCTGCCGCCCCTGCTGGTCCAGCCCGATGTGCGGCATCCGCGGAAACTGAGCCTGCCAGCATGGATCGCGGCACGAGCGACATGACGAATTGGCGCGCCACCATACGGATCACACCCTTCGCATGATTTCAGGAGATCCAGTCCGCGAATGGTGCAGGTCGATTCGTGGTCCTCGGCTCGGACGATCAGATCGATTTCCTCGATCTCCTCCAGGTTGCGGAAGGTAAAGACGCCAATCTCGCAGGCCGACGCGTCGTACTCCAGGCGGCGATCGGACCCAAGGAACTCAACCAGATCGTCAGGCAACTCGTCTTTAGTCATTGGTGTTGCTCGTTCGGCGGCAGTCGCGCTCGTCGCCGCGACTTCCAGGGCATTCTCGAACGTTGATTTGCGCATCATTCTACCAGCGCGCACGAGTGGGCACCACCAAGCAGCTGCGAGCAAGCCGTTGCGGGCGAGTCTCGGACTTTCCTGGAATTCGCTTGACGGGTGGCCCAATGCAGTATATCATTTGGTACATATCATGCTATTCCGGCTCTGGAGCGTTCCGAAATGCAGAAAGCCAAAGTGTTCCAAACCGGCCGAAGTCAGGCCATTCGCTTGCCTAAGCAGTTTCGCGTCGAAACCGACGAGGTGTACTTGAAAAAGACATCGGGAGGTTTTTGGTCATTTCGCGCGAGCCGTGGGAGGTTTTTCTTGAAGGCGTCGCGAATCTCTCCGACGACTTCATGTCGGCCGGCCGCCAACAACCCAAGGTCCAGCCGAGGAATTGGACCGAATGATCTACCTTCTGGACACGGACCTCTTGATCTTCATGATTCGCGGCTTGAAGACGACGGCTCGTCGTGCTCGCCAGCGCCGGCAGGCCGACGCCCTTCTGGATCGCTGCCGGCAAGCCCAGGCGGCGGATGATTCCGTCGGCTTGTCGGCCATCACCGTTTCGGAACTGGAATTTGGCGCACAAAACAGTGCCAGATACGAGGAGGAAATTGCGGCCGTTGCGCAAGTCCTCACGCCGTTCGACCTGTACGATTACGATGCCGTTGTTTGCCCAAAACACTATGGACGGATTCGGCATGAGCTGGAGAACGTCGGGCCAAACGATCGGATCGATGGACATGCTGATTGCGGCCCAAGCCATGGCGTTGGACGCTGTTCTCGTGACCAATAACGATGCACACTTCAGCCGTGTTACCGGGCTGAAGGTCGTCAACTGGTTGAAATCGTGAGCGACTCCACAGAGGTAATGATACAGGAAGCTCCGAGCGGCGGCCAGCAAGCGGCCGACTGCATCCGCGTCCACGGGGCCCGCACCCACAACCTGCAAAACCTCGATCTCGCCTTGCCCCGCGATCGCCTGGTCGTCGTCACCGGTCCCAGCGGTTCTGGCAAGAGCTCGCTGGCCTTCGACACCCTCTATGCCGAAGGACAGCGGCAGTATATCGAGAGCCTCTCTCCCTACGCCAGACAGTTCCTCCATCAACTTGAACGGCCGGACGTCGATCTGATCGAGGGCCTGCAGCCGACGATCTCCATCGATCAGCGGGCCGGCAGCCATAATCCCCGCAGCACGGTGGCCACGGTCACGGAAATCTACGATTACCTGCGGCTGCTCTATGCCCGGCTGGGAGAATCGACCTGCTACCAATGTGGCACGCCGATCCGCCAGCAGTCGGCCGAGCAGATTCTGGAAACGCTGCTTGCCTGCCCCACGGGCACGCGGATGATGATCCTGGCACCGATCGTTCGCGGCCGCAAGGGCCAGCACCACGAAGCGATCGAAGGCATCCGCAAGGCCGGGTTCGTCCGCGCAGGCTCGACGGCGCGGTGCACGAGGTCAACGAACCGCCGGAACTGGCGTCGCAGAAGGCCCACACGATCGAGGCCATCGTCGATCGCGTCGTGATCCGCGAAGGCGTCGAGCCGCGGCTGGCCGAGTCGATCCGGCTGGCCATCCGCCATGGCGACGGACTGGTGCTGGTCAGCCAGGAAGACCGCAACGGCGCGGGCGGGCCGCAATGGCGCGACGAGCTTTTCAGTACGCTCTATTCCTGCCCCGACTGCAAGATCAGCTACGAAGAGATCGAACCGCGAACCTTCAGCTTCAACAGCCCCTACGGCGCCTGCCCGGCCTGCGAGGGCCTCGGCGCCCGCGTGGCTTTCGACCCCGACCTGCTGGTGCCCGATCCGTCGCTCTCGCTCGAGCGCGGGGCGATCGCGGCCTGGAAGAACGCCTCGCCTGCGGCCCTGCGGAAGTATCGCGAGTCGTTGAAACCCTGGGTCGAATCCGACGGCGGCAGTTGGACCACGCCCATCGCCGACCTCAAGCCCAAGGTCCTGGAACACCTCTGGCACGGCGGCGGCAAGCATTTTCTGGGACTGCTCGTACTCCTGGAAAAGGAATATGCCACGACGGTCAACGAGAGCAGGCGCAGATGCTGGAATCCTTTCGCGGACAGGTGGCCTGCCCCGAGTGCCAAGGCGCGCGGCTGCGACCGGAGGCCCGCGCCGTGCGATTGGCCGGAAGGGCGATCCACGAGGCGACGGCGGCCAACGTCGCGGCGGCCCGGACGTTCTTTCAGCGTTTGGAGTTTCCTCAGGACCGCCGCGCGATCGCCGAGCCGATCGTCAGTGAGATCCTCTCTCGACTCGCTTTCCTCGGCAAGGTCGGGCTCGGCTATCTCACGCTCAACCGCCCCGCCGAAACTCTCAGTGGCGGCGAGTTGCAGCGCGTCCGCCTGGCCAGCGGGCTGGGCTCGGGGCTGGTCGGCGTGTGCTACGTGCTCGACGAGCCTTCGATCGGGCTGCATCCCCGCGACAACCAGCGCTTGATCGAGGCCCTGAAAAGCTTGCAGGCCCGTGGCAATACGGTTGTGGTCGTCGAACACGACGAGGCGATCATGCGCCGTGCCGATTGGCTCGTCGATCTCGGTCCCGGCGCCGGTCGCCACGGCGGGCGGATCGTGGCTGAGGGCACGCCTGCCGAAGTTTCGGCCAACCCCGCCTCACTCACCGGCCGCTACCTGGCCGGCACGGAGAAGATCCCCGTGCCTGCCAACCGCCGCCGCGTGGCCATGAGCCGGGCGATCACCATCGAAGGCGTGACTACGAACAACCTTAAGGGCGTCACGGCCAAGTTCCCCCTCTCGGCGCTGGTCTGCGTGACGGGCGTGAGCGGTTCCGGCAAGAGTTCGCTCTTGAACGAAACGCTCGCGCGTGCGTTGGTCCGCCGGCTGGGCGGCATCGCGTCCAAGCCGGGGCCGCATACCAGCCTTCGCGGGGCCAGCCAGATCGACAAGGTTGTGCAGATCGACCAATCGCCCATCGGCCGCACGCCGCGCAGCAACCCGGCTACTTATACCGGCATGTTCGACGAGATTCGCAAGGTCTTTGCCGGCACCCGCGACGCCCGGGCCTTGGGCTACAAGTCGGGCCGCTTCAGTTTCAACATCAAGGGCGGCCGTTGCGAGGAGTGCCAGGGCCAGGGACAACGGCGAATCGAGATGAACTTCCTGCCAGATATCTACGTGCCGTGCCCCGTCTGCGAAGGCAAGCGGTTCGATCGCCAGACGCTCCAGATCCGCTACCGCGGCCTGTCGATCGCCGACGTGCTGGAACTGCGGGTCGACGAGGCCGTCGAGTTCTTCCAGAACCATACGGCAATTGCCCGGCTGCTGGGCAGCTTGCAGGAGGTGGGCCTGGGCTACGTGACGCTCGGGCAGTCATCGACCACGCTCAGCGGCGGCGAGGCCCAGCGGATCAAGTTGGCCAACGAGCTTGGCCGCGTCGATACGGGCAAGACGTTTTACATCCTCGACGAGCCGACCACGGGTCTGCACTTCGATGACATCCGGAAGCTGCTGGCGGTACTTGGCCGGCTGGTCGATCTGGGCAACACGGTCGTCGTGATCGAGCACAACGTGGACGTGATGAAGACGGCCGACTGGCTCATCGACCTCGGTCCCGACGGCGGCGACAACGGCGGGTACGTCGTGGCCACCGGAACGCCGGAGCAGGTCGCGACGATGGAAGAGAATTGCACGGGACAGTTTTTGCGGGGAGTTCTACCGACCCCTGCCGGCTCGTCCGGCCGGTGAAGGAGTTTTGTTAGTGAAACGCAAAATTGTCCGCGATAAGGAAGACAAACACCTTCCATGCGTGATGTGTGGTGCCACATATCCGCTACCGGATGCGGTCCACATGATCGACGAGAAAGAGTGGAAAGCTGTTCACGGTTGCGATCGACAAGTCAACGGAATTACTCTTTGTCCAAACCGCCACCGAGTTTTCGACGAAGTACTGCGACCATTCCTGTTTTGAGCTCTTCTTGACTTTGGTGCAACAGGCCTTCCAAAAAGCTGGAAAGGAAACGACAAGTTCACCGTTACCGAGCAGGCACTGGATCTCGGCAATGAATCGCCGGCGCCGCCCCACTTGTTCACCTGCCGGACGAGCCGGCAAGGGTCTTACCACAGTTTTCCGGCGATTGTTGGCGGCTCCCGATTCTGCTATACTATTTCTAAGAAGCGAGAGCGGCCCAATTTAATTTACGATACTGGTGAAAACTATGACAACGATCCATGTGCAGCGTATCGGCGACAGGGCTCTCCTGCCGCAAAGCGAATTAGCGCAGCTTGTTGAATTAGCGCGACTCCACGAGGGAATCGCCGTGGAAATGGAAGATGACGACGTGCCAACTCTGGCGATCATGCGTCTTGCTGAGCAGGGCGGGGCATTCGATTTCTGGAGGGAGGAAGGCGAAGAAGTCTACACCACATCGGATGGAGAGCCGCTGTGAGTTCACCAACACTTGCTCGCGGTGATGTCGTCCTGACTCAGTTTCCGTTCACCGATCTTTCTGGAAGCCGCGTCCGCCCCGCAGTCGTTTTATCTCAAGGGCAGATTGGCGACGACATAGTTCTTGCGGGGATTTCCAGCGTGATTCGCGGATCCGCGTCTTCCACCGATTATCGCGTTGAGACAATACATCCGGAATTTGCCCTGACAGGTCTGCGCAGTCGAATCCGTGCTGCGCATGCACAAACTGGCTGCCGTGGAGCGTAGGGTCATTATCCGTCGTTTAGCGATTGGGCCCAAGATTGCAGGCCGAAGCCGATCGCCTGCTGCGGCAAGTATTGGGACTCTAAGGGACCGAACTGATGGCAAGAAACTCCTTCGCCAGTTCCGGGAATCGACATGAATCTGCCTTACGGCCTTTCCACCACTTGCCGGCATTTGGGCAGCGAGGCCAGGAACATCCGCCCGTAAGGCTTCGTCCGCACCCGCGGATCGAGAATCACGACCATGCCCCGGTCGCGCCGCGTGCGAATCAAACGGCCGAAACCCTGCTTGAGCTTCAAGATCGCCTCGGGCAGTTGATAGTCGCGAAACGGATTGCCGCCCGCGGCGCGGATCGCGTCCAGGCGGGCTTCCAACAAGCGGCCGGTCGGGAACGCTGAAGGGCAGCCGCGTGATGATCACGTTCACCAGGGCGTCGCCCGGCACGTCGACGCCCTGCCAGAAACTGTCGACGCCGAACAACACGCCGCGGGGATTGGCCTTGAACTGCTCGATCATCTGCGTCCGCGGCGTGCCGTCGGCCTGGCTGTAGAGGGCCAGGTTCTGCTCGACGAGCCAGGGCGTGAGGGCCGCCACGGCCCGCCGCATCATCTCGTAGCTGGTAAAGAGCACGAAGGCCCGGCCTTCCGTCCGCGCCACGTAACGCTGGATCATGGCGATCGCCGCCGGCTCGTAGCGCGCCGCCTCGCTGCTGGGATCGGGCATCCCTTCCAGCAAGATCAGTTCGGCCTGCTCCTCGTAGTTGAACGGGCTGCCCAGGCTGAGCGTCGCCGCTTGCAGCAGCCCGACGCGCGACTGGAAGAAATCGAACTTGCCCGCCGTGGCCAGCGTGGCGCTGGTCATGACCACCGTGGGCACCTTGTTGAAGAGGTGCTCGCGGAGGATGGGGCCGACGTCGATCGGCGTGGCGGCCAGCGAGATCCGCTGCCCGCGGCGGCTCCGCGTGGCCTCGACCCAGTAGACGGCCTCGGCCATCTGCTGCGTGTTCCATTGATCGAAGCCCTCGGCCATGCCGTCCAGCCGGGCGGCGGCGGCGGTGAAATCCTGCCGCTCCTCGGCCTTCTGGATCGACTTCGGCCTGCTGGCGGACCAGCCGCGAGAGCTTGCTCAGGCCCTCGCTCAGCGCATTCTCGACGACCTGCGGCTGCCGCACGCGGCCGTTGCCGCCCGTCTGCCCGGCGAGCCACTCGCCGATGTCTTCGAAATACTGCTGCGCGCGGTGGTAGCAGTCGATCACCTGCTGTCTGGGCCTCGCGGTAGCCGGGCCGGACCAGCAGGCCCTTGTTCGTCCGATCGTTGTAGAGCCGCCGCAAGGTGAACTCGACCTGGCCGTTGGTGAGCCGCAGGCCCAGGTGATCGCCGGCCACCGACTCCAGCGTATGGGCCTCGTCGAAGATCACGATGTCGTGCTTGGGCAACATGCCCATGCCTTCCATGCGCAAGGCCAGGTCGGTGAAGTACAGGGCGTGATTGACCACCAGGATCTGGGCATGGCTCATCCGCCGCCGGGCCTGGTAGTAGAAACAGTGTGGCGTAGGTGGGGCACTTGCGGCCCATGCAGTTGGTGTTGTCGCTGGCCACTTCTTCCCACACCGCGGGCGACGGCTTGTAGGGCAGGTCGGCGAGCGAGCCGTCGCGTCGTGTCGCGCGACCAGGCCTCGATCTGGCGGAGTTGCTCGTAGTCTTCTTCCTCGCTGAACAAGCCCGCGGCCCGGCCCAGGGCGTTTTTCATCCGCCGCAGGCTGAGGTAATTGCGCCGGCCCTTGACCAGCACGGCGGTGAACTCGGTCGGCATCACGCTCCGCAAGAGCGGCAGGTCCTTGGCCAGCAGTTGCTCCTGGAGGCTGATCGTGTGCGTGGAGATGACCACCCGCCGGCGTGCCGCTTCTTCCTCGCTCGCCTTTGGGCTTTTCGCCGGTGGCCAAGATGGCCGGCACGAGATAGGCGAAGCTCTTGCCCACGCCGGTGCCGGCCTCGACGACCAGGTGATGGCGATTCTCGATCGCGTCCGCCACGGCGTCGGCCATGGCCAGTTGTTCGTCGCGATGTTCGTAGTTCGGCAGCCGTGCGGCGATCCGTCCCGACGGCCCCAGGATTTCAGCAGGAGAAAGCATCCGATAAGCGTAGCAGGAGAAGGTGGATTGGGGAAGGCGGAAGGAGTTGCCGGTCGTTCGCACTTCGGCGGCTATGGCATAATTCACCCGTGGGGAGAATCAGAGGACCCTACGAGCCCCAACAGCAAGCAATCGGCCTGGATTTTTTCGGGCCGAATCTGATAATATAAGTCAGCGGTTGGCCCGCGCAAGGCCACGGCGACGGATCGCCGGGCAAACGGGCACCGTAGCCGTGCCGGGACTCGACGCAGAAAACGCATCGGCCCCGCACTCCACAGGTGAGGTCTGTCGCCCATGTCTAATTCTGGCTCCAACACCGGCAAAACGCTTGTTGCCATCGCCACGTATAACGAGATCGAGAATCTACCCCCCCTGGCGGATGAGATCTTTCGCTATCTGCCCGCGGCCGATCTGCTGGTGGTCGATGACAATTCCCCGACGGCACGGGCCGGTGGTGCGATGCCCGCACGGCCGAAGATCCCCGCCTGCACTGCCTGCATCGTACTGGCAAGCTGGGCCTGGGAACGGCGGTCATCGCGGCGATGAAATACGCCCTGGCCAACGGTTACAGCTACGTGCTGACGATGGATGCCGACTTCAGCCATCCGCCCAAGTGCCTGCCGGCGATGCTTGGCGGCATGAATCCCGAGAACGGACCGAGCGTCGACGTGATGATCGGCTCGCGTTACATTCCGGGCGGCGGCGTCGAGGGGTGGCCGCTGAAGCGGCACTTCATGAGCCGGGGCGTGAACTTCTACGCCCGCTGGCTGCTCGGCCTGAAGCCCAAGGATTGCAGCGGCGGCTACCGCTGCTATCGGACCGAAATCCTGGCCAAGCTGGACTTCGATCAGGTCCGCAGCCGGGGATACTCGCTGCAGGAAGAGATCCTCTGGTGCCTGAAGCGCGTGGGCGCACGGTTCGGCGAGACGCCGATCGTGTTCGTCGATCGGCAGCGCGGCAAATCGAAGATCGATCTGCGAGAGGCGGCGAACGCCGTACGGATCATCTTCTCCTTGGGCATGCAGAGCCTGCTGGGGCACTGAAGGAAGCAAGACTCAGAGCGCGCGGATATACGCCTGCCACTCGCGCTCGAACTGCTCCAACCGACGACCCATCAACGCCTCAAACCGCGGCACGGGGGCAAGCCGGGCATTGTCGGGCCGCAGGTACTTCTCCAGCGCAGGCCTGCTCAACAGTTGCTTCTCGAAGGTCAAATAATGGGCCAGTCCCCAGGCGTGGACGTAATATCGATCAACGGCGGCCGGCGGCACGCGGGCGATCAAGAGGAATTGATCTTGGCCGGCAGACAGCAGTTCCGTCAATTTCAGCGGCGTCGGACCGTCCAGGTCGGCCTTGAGCTTCTTCAACGCCACCGGATTGGCGACGTCGACCCGCAAGGTGTTGCCTTCCAGCAGGCCGCCTTCGAAGATCACCGCCAGACCTTCGTTGAGCCAGGGGGGAACGTCATATTGCTGCCGTGGATAGACGCTGTTTCGCAGGTAGGCGTGAAAGGCTTCATGATAGAGCCTCACGAGCGTCTGACTAGCGCTTTTCTTGAAGAGAAGGTCGATCTGCTGGTCCGACCTCCGCACCTCATCGCGTTTCTTTTCGAGTTGTTTCTTGAACTTTTCGCGCTCCCGGGTCAGGTCGCGGGCGATCTCGCCGTTGGAAAGGCCGCTCTTGTGCAGGTTGTCGGCCACCGCGCGGAGACGGTCGGCAAGGCGACCTTCCAAATCGCGGAGGTCCCTGCGCAGTTGGGCGTTCTGCGCGGTGATCTGACTTGTCACGGCGGCCAGTTGAGTCAGGTCGCTGCCGACGACAACGACGTTCTGGTCTTCAAGGAAGCAGGCCGGATTTTCGATCTTCGTCTTCAGCCCGAGTTTGGCCAATAGCGACTGGTACTGGTCCATCGACCCCAGCACGACCAGCCGAGGAAGTTGCGAGGACTCGGTGCGCGGCGGCACGGTCTGGCGATAGGCGGCGAAGATCTGCTCGGCACGAACGACCACGCGGCGGGTGTTCTGGTCATCGGCCGTGCTGTCCAGCGTGAACCACTTGCTGCGATAGTGCCGATAGCTGAACCCTTCGGCCTCCCGCGCTTGGAGTCGAATGGCCTCTATACGGGCGGCTTCGATCGTCGCGCGGTTGCGGAACTCCTTGATCTGCTGCTCCAGCGCCACGCGTCGGTCGGCACCCAATCGCTTGACGGAACTGATCTGGCTTCTGTCGAAGGGCTGGATCACCAGGTGCATCCGTTGGCCGCGCGGAGACTGAATGCAAATCAACGTGAGCCAGTCGCCGTCTTCGGATTCGATCAGGCCGGCATAGCGGGAATGGTCGAGCAGTTCGATCTCCACGAAGCGCGAATCGGCATCTTCCGCCGGTTTGCCAGGACCCGCGGCGCAGAGCGGGCTGGCCGCCAGCCGGCAAACACTCGTCCAAAAGATCATCAAGGAAACGACGCGCAACATGACACAGTCCACAAGGCAAACGCTCGGAAACCCTTCCGAAACCCAGTCCGGTGGTTTCTATTATACACCACCGCGCCCGTGGTAGAAGACTTGCTCGAAGTTTGTGGAAGGGGCAAATTCGGCCCGGCCCGATCGCGCCCTGGCAGCGGATTTCGCGGGTTTACGGGGCACAATTTGCGGTTCATTCCGCCAATGCGTGCCGGATTGACGCGAGATTGCCCCTTGACCACGACCGTGCCGGGTTTGACAATGAAATCCTTCGCAACATTCCCATGAGACCGCTCCCATGCCTGCCTCCACGCGAGTTCCTGATTCGGCCGGCCGCTTTGGCCAGTTCGGCGGACGCTATATTCCCGAAACTCTGACTCGTGCCCTGGATGAACTGACAACCCAATACACTCGGGCTGCGGCTGATTCGGCCTTCCACGCCGAACTCAACGATCTGTACAAGCACTATGTCGGCCGGCCGTCGCCGCTGTACTTTGCCCGCCGGCTGACGGAGCATTGCGGCGGGGCCAGGATCTATCTGAAACGCGAGGATCTAAATCACACGGGCTCCCACAAGATCAACAACACGCTCGGCCAGGTCTTGCTCACCCTGCGCATGGGCAAGCAGCGGGTCATCGCCGAGACAGGCGCCGGGCAGCATGGCGTGGCCACGGCCACGGCCTGTGCCCACTTCGGTCTGCAGTGCGTCGTCTACATGGGCGAAGAAGACATCCGCCGCCAGCGGCCCAATGTCTTCAGCATGAAGCTCCTCGGAGCGGAAGTCCGACCGGTGACCAGCGGTTCGCGGACCTTGCGCGATGCCGTGAACGAGGCCTTCCGCGATTGGATGAGTAGCGTTCAATCGACCCACTATTGTCTTGGCTCCGTCGTCGGGCCGCATCCCTTCCCGCGGATCGTTCGCGATTTCCAGACGATCATCGGCCGCGAAACCCGCGCCCAGGGCCTGGAACAGTTCGGCCGCCTGCCCAACGTCGTCGTGGCCTGTGTGGGCGGAGGCAGCAACGCGGCGGGCATGTTCTATCCGTTCATCGAGGACTCCGAGGTGGAACTGGTGGGTGTCGAGGCCGGTGGACGATCGGAACGGGCGGGCGACCACGCCGCCACGCTCTCCTTCGGCCGGCCCGGCGTACTGCATGGGGCGTTCAGCTACGTGTTGCAGGACGACGACGGTCAGACTTCCGACGTGCATAGCGTCAGTGCCGGGTTGGACTATCCCGGCACCGGTCCGGAGCACAGTTATTGGAAAGACACCGGCCGGGTGCGATACACCTTCGCGCGGGACGACGAAATCCTGGCGACCTTCGATGTCTTGGCCCGTTTGGAAGGCATTTTGCCCGCGTTGGAAAGCTCGCACGCCCTGTGCCGCGCCCTGGAGATTGCCGCGTCGCGAAAGGCTGAAGACGTTGTAGTCGTATGTCTCTCCGGCCGCGGAGACAAGGACGCCGCCGAGATCGCGCGTCTGCGCGGGCTAGAGTTCTAAATGCAGTCGCGCGGTTCCAGGATCTGCCCGAAGCATAAGCAGGGTGGGCCGAGTCCCACGATTTGGAGCGCGGCGGGCCGTGGGACTCGCTGACCATGCTGCGCACGGTGCCCGTCGGCCCAGCCTACATTGTGCCCCCCGCGGTGCGCCGCAATTGCCCGCAGGCCGCGTCGATCCGCGCGCCTTTACGATGGCGGATGGCCGCGTTCAGCCCTCCCTGTTCCAGGATCTCGACGAACCGCGCCACCGCGCTGGGACGCGGAGTGCGAAACGTCAGGCCGCGGACCGGGTTGTAGGGAATCAGGTTGACCAGCGATGGCCGGCCGCGCAGCAGCGCCACCAGTTGCTTCGCTTCGGTCGGGCCGTCGTTCACTCCGGCCAGCAGAATGTACTCGTAGGTCACGCGGCGACCGGTTTTCTCGAAGTATTCATCGGCGGCGGTCATGATCGCCTCGATGCCGATGTGGCGATTGGTTGGCATGAGTTGCGTCCGCAACGCGTCGTTGGGGGCGTGCAACGAAACGGCCAGGTGATACTGGCAGTTCTGCTCGGCCAAACGGCGTATGCCCGCCGGCAGACCGACCGTCGAAATCGTGATCTTGCGGACGCCGATCCCCAGGCCGTCCTTTGCCGCCGCCGCGGCCAGGGCAGGCATGAGCCGATCGAGATTGGCCAGCGGTTCGCCCATGCCCATGCAAACGACGTGACTCAATCGTTCTTCGGGTTCGAGCAACCGCTGGAGTTGCAACATCTGTTCGAGGATCTCGCCGGTGGTGAGGTTACGGGTCAGGCCGCCCAAACCGGTGGCGCAAAAAGCGCACTTCATCGCACAACCGACCTGCGTGCTGATGCATATACTACAGTGGCCTTTGTCGTCGCGCAACAGGACGCACTCGACTTGCGACGGACCCTTGGACGGTGTGTCCCCATCTCCCTTCGGGAGAGGGCCGGCGTGAGGGGCGATCGGGCCGATACAATCACTTCTTCCCTCACCCTCTGCCCCTCTCCCAATGGTAGAGGGGAGCTTTTCCCGCCCGTCGGCCAGGGTGAGAAGTAGTTTCTGCGTACCGTCGTCATCCTTGCGGTGAATGGCGATTTCAGCCGACCAGATGTCGAACTCCGCCGCCAATTGCTCCCGCAATTCACGGGGCAGGTCGGTCATCTGCTGCCAGGAAGTGGCCCGTTTTTCAAAGAGCCATTTACGGATCTGCGCAGCCCGATACGGCCGCTGGCCGTGCTCAAGCATCCAGGTTCGAAGTTGCTCTGCGGATTGGTCGAGAATGGGATGCATATAACTATTGTAACTCTTCGGATACATGGGCAAGAGAGGCCCGCTCTATCGCTTGTTCCATCCATCGGTGGGGTCTGGCCGCTTTTCTTCCGATAAATGTTCGATACAATAGAACCTTTTGACCCGTTCATTGGCTCCCCGGCTGCGAAGATCGGACTCCGCTGGTTGTCGAGCCGGCGATTCATTGCATAAGAGGACCGCAGCCCATGGCTATTGCCGACGTTCTTGACTCCACCGGCGGTAAAGACAAACCGCGGCGGAAAACCAAATCCGATGCCCACCACGTTCCCGCCAAGCTGTGTCGCTCCCGCATCGGCCGCCTGATGGGTGTGCAAGTCATCGCCTTGGGCAGCTACGTGCCCGAGCGACGCGTCCGCAACGAGGACCTCGCCGTACTGGGCTACGACGCCGATTGGATCCTGCAACGCACCGGCATTACCGAGCGCCGCCACGCCGCGCCGGGCGTCTCGACGGGCGATCTGGCCACGGAGGCCGCCCGGGCATGCATCGCCGCGGGCGACATCCGCCCCGAGCAGATCGACCTCGTGCTGCTGGGCACGTTCACGCCCGACATGCTCGTGCCGGCCACGGCCAACATCGTCCAGGATCGCTTGGGGCTCTGCGCCCCGGCCTTCGACGTGCAGGCCGCCTGTGCGAGCTTCGCCTTCGCCCTGATCACCGGCATGCAGTACGTGGCCAGCGGATGCAGCCAGCGAGTACTGGTGATCGGCGCGGACTGCAATTCGCGGATGGTCAACCCGGCCGACAAGCAGACCTATCCCTTGTTCGGCGACGCGGCCGGCGCCGTGGTCCTCGCCCCGGGCAGTGCCGACCAGGGCATTCTGGCCTATGCGGTCGGCTCCGACGGCTCAGGCGCGGAGTTGATCTGCCGTCCCACCGGCGGCACGCGCGAACCGTTCTCCGCAGATAATCCCAGCGGGCATTTCCTCCGCATGGACGGCCGGCCCGTCTTCAAGTGGGCCATTCGCACGCTCAAGGAAACCGTCGGCGAAGTGCTCGACGCGGCCGGCATGGGCCTGGACGACATCGACCTGGTGGTCTTTCATCAGGCCAACATGCGCATCATCAACGTGGCCGTCGCGGAACTCGGCATGCAGCCTTGCAAAGTCTTCAACAATCTCGACCGCTACGGCAACACTTCTTCCGCCAGCATTCCCTTGGCCCTCGACGAGGCTTATCGCACCGGCCGCATCCGCCGTGGCAATCACGTGCTTTTCAGCGGCTTCGGCGCCGGGCTGACCTGGGGCACGGTGCTCATGCGGTGGTAGCGAGAGAGGTCTTAGGTTTTGAGTCTGAGGTCTTAGGACCAGCAAAGCTCAATTGTCCAAGGGCCAAGACCTAAGACCCAAGACCTAAGACCCAAGACCTAAGTCCTAAGTCCTAAGATCCAAGACCTACTTCCCCTACTCCCATGC
The DNA here is from genome assembly GCA_963779975.1 of uncultured Planctomycetia bacterium. Classification (GTDB taxonomy): domain Bacteria; phylum Planctomycetota; class Planctomycetia; order Pirellulales; family Thermoguttaceae; genus JANXQG01. Next base: position 276,582 of record CAWAAL010000012.1, read on the forward strand.
CACACGTCAAACAGCTTCCTCCCCGCAGCAAAGTCAAGTCCTCTGACACTTGGGACCTTTCCAGCCTCTTCGCCTCCGACGACGCCTGGGAAGCGGCCTTCAACGCCTGGGAAGGCCGAATCGCCGAGTATGCCAGGTTTCAGGGCAAGCTGGCCGAAAGCCCCGAGTCGCTGGCCGCGTGCCTGCAGTTCGATCTCGATCTCGATCGGGTCGCGGAACGCCTGGGCAACTATGCCTTTCTGAAGACGGCCGAGGACGTCGGCGAGAGCAAGTACCAGCGGATGCACGGCCGCTTCATGGCCGTCGCCAGCCGCGCGGCCCAGGCGGCCAGTTTCATCCGCCCGGAGATCCTGGCCATCGCCGCGGCGAAAGATGAAGTCGTTTCTCGATGCGTCGGTGCTGGCCCCGTATAAGCTTGTCTTGCAGCGAGTGCTTCGCTACAAGCCGCACACGCTCGGCAAGAAGGAAGAGAACCTGCTGGCCATGCAGACCGAAATGGCCCAGGCGGCCAGCCAGGTCTTCCGCCAGCTCAACGACGCCGACTTGAAGTTCGGGGCCATCAAGAACGACCGCGGCGACGTGGTCGAGCTGAGCCACGCAACCTTCAGCGCCCTGCTGCACGCGCCCGACCGGGCCGTGCGGCGGAAGACCTTTCATCAGTATTACCGCGAGTATGCCGATCACGCCCATGCGCTGGCCGCGTCGCTGGCCGGTTCGATGCAGGCCGACATCTACTACGCCAAGGCGCGGAATTATCCCAGTGCCCTGGAGGCCGCCTTGTTCCCCGACCAGGTGCCGGTGACGGTCTACGACAACCTCATTGCGTCGGTCCATCGCCACCTGCCCGCCTTGTATCGCTACTACGACGTGCGGCGGCGGAAGATGCGGCTGAAGGACATCCATCACTACGACACCTACGTGCCGATCCTCGCCGGCTTGCAGCGCAAGCACACCTGGGACCAGGCGGTCAACGTGGTCTTGAAATCGCTTGAGCCGCTGGGCAGCGAGTATTGCGGGGCGCTGGAGAAAGGCCTCCGCGGCCGCTGGTGCGATCGCTACGAAAACCGCGGCAAGCAGAGCGGGGCCTTCAGCTCCGGGACCTTCGACGGCGATCCCTACATCCTTATGAACTACCAGCCCGACGTGCTGGATCACGTCTTCACGCTCGCGCACGAGGCGGGCCATTCGATGCATAGCTGGCATTCGGCCCGCCGCCAGCCGTTTGCCTATTACAACTACGTGATCTTCGTGGCCGAGGTGGCCAGCACGTTCAACGAGCAGCTCTTGAGCCGCTACCTGCTCGACAACGCGCGGAACGACGAGGAGCGGGCATTCCTCGTCAACCGCCAGCTCGACGCCATGCGGAGTACGATCTTCCGCCAGACGATGTTCGCCGAGTTCGAGAAGCTGGCCCATCACTCGACCGAGTCGGGCGAGCCGCTCACCCTGGAGCGGTTCAAGGAAATCTATCGCGCCCTGCTGGAGCAATACTTCGGGCCCGACTTCGTGATCGACGACGAGTTGAGTCTCGAGTGTCTGCGGATCCCGCATTTCTATCGGGCCTTTTACGTCTACAAATACGCCACCGGCATGTCGGCCGCGATCTCCCTGGCCGAGCGCGTGACCAGCGGCGGCCAGCGGGAGCTCGACGACTACTTGAACTTCCTCCAAGGCGGCTGTTCGAAAGACCCGCTCGACCTGCTCCGCGACGCCGGCGTCGACATGGAAAAGCCGGAGGCCGTGGATGGGGCTCTCGCGCAATTTGGGAAGCTGGTGGAGGAGCTAGATGCGCTGCTGTAACCCTACACCGGCTTCACCGTGCTGATCCACAAGAACGGCTTGCCGGCCTCATCGACCAGGACCTCGAACCTCAGGCCGACCTTCCCCAGCATCGTCCGCAGCGCGAGGCTGTAACTCGTTCGCTGCTGGGGATGCGAAACGATCGCCTTGTCGGGCTCGATGCCGTGCCGCGCCAGGGCGTTGTGATCGAAGAGCACGGGCACGTTGACCTGCTTGCCGACTACCGCCAGGAGCTTGGCCGCCGAAACGCCGGAGACATTCACGTTGTGGTATTCATACAACGCCGGCAGTGCCTCGTGCGCGCTCTGCGGCGGCGTGCCGACCGGCCAAGGGGCTTGGTCGAGTTGCATCTTCAACACCGCGTACGACAGCGTCTCGCCATCCACGCGCGGCACCATGCAAGCGCCGATCGGCCGCAAGATGCAAGCCAGCGCCGTGCCGCTGGAGATCTCGGAAAGCTCCTCCTCGATCTTGTCGTCCCCCATCTTTTCAGGGCCGTCGGCCAGCGTGCCGTCGATCTTCAGCGCCAGGCCAAGCTGCCCGGCGATCTTGTTCACCGCCTCGCTGCGCGTCATGCCCTTGGTGGAAAAACCGACCGCCTTGGAGAGATCGGCCTTGACCTTCTTCAACTGGCTCTCCGTCAGCCCGAAGGCGACGACTCGCTCGCGTTTCTCCGGCAGGCCGCGCTTGGCCAGGTCGTCCAGCCAGGCCGCCAGTTGCTTGCACTCAGTGCGGCGGAAGCGGCCGCCGGGCACGATCAACTCGTCGCGGACGCCAAGCACCGCAGTGACCTTGTACAACGGCATCTGCTCCGTGCCGCCCACCTCGATCCCCGGCTTGTCGCCATCCTGGGCCGAACGGAGCCGGAAGTTCTGCACACCCGCGGCGGAGAGGGCCTGCCCCCATTGCTGGAACGCCATGCCCGCTCCATGCTGCGAGTCACCGGCGATTTCCAATTGCACCTGGCCGACCGGCGCGGCCCGCGCGGTTGCCGCCAGAACCAGGGACGCCAGAGTCGAAAGGATGAATACATGCAGTCGCATGAAAGTTACTCCTGGAAGAGGACTTGATGAAGCGGATATAGGGATTATAGCACATAAGGAAGGCGCCGCCCGTAGGATGGGTTTTCAACCTGTCGTTTCATGACAGGTTGAAAACCTATCCTGCATGGAAAGACGAAAACGCAAGCTAGAATTCAACAGCCGGGAAATTAGAAAGCCCCTTCTTGCTCCCCCCTTGAGGAAAAATACCATGTCTCCAGACCTCGAAACGTCCCCCGAAACCTTCGTCGATCGCCGCTCGTACGACATCGCGGGCCGCAGCCCCAACTTCGAACGCCGGCAGTTCACCAATTCGCATGAAGGGCTCTCGCCGGAAGCCCTCGACCTGGCCCGCGCCATCGACGGCTACAAGCTGCGTCACCGCCGCCGCTTCATCACCTACGAAGAAATGCTGTCGGTGATCAAGTCGCTGGGTTACCAGCGCTAACCTCGCTCCAGTCGCCCCAACAGCCGCAACAGCCCGTCCAGGATCGTGATCGGGTGCGGCGGACAGCCGGGGATGAACAGATCGACGGGCAGCAACTCCGTGCAGCCGTCGTGGGCCTCGGGATTGTCGATATACGGGCCGCCGCTGATCGCACAGGCGCCTACGGCAATCACCAGCTTGGGGGCCGGCACGGCGGCGTAGGTGTCCGACAGGGCGATCCGCATGTTCTCGCTCACCGGGCCGGTGACGACGATGCCGTCGGCATGACGGGGCGACGCCACGAACTGGATGCCGAAGCGGCCCATGTCAAAGACGACTGTCCCCAATACATTGAGATCGGCCTCGCAGGCGTTGCAGCCCGCCGCGCTGACCTGACGCAACTTGAGCGAACGGCCGAACAGCCGCCGCGACTTCTCTTCGAGCGCCTCGGCCAGTTTCAAGGCGTGGCCGTCGGAAAGCAGGTCCTCGCGCCGCCGGGTTGCCAGGCGGTGGTCCGGCGTGAAACGAATCGCCTCCGTCGGACAGGCCTCCACGCAGTCGGTACAGAACAGGCATCGCCCCAAGTCCATGCGCGGACCGCCGCTCTCCAAGGCGATCGCGCCGCGTGGGGCAGGCGTCGGCGCACTGCGCGGCACCCGTCGCGGCAGCGGGCCCCGTCGATGACCGGCAGGCCGCGGAAACGTTCCGGCAGCACCGGCGGCTTGGCGCCGGGTAGGCGATCGTGCGGTGTCCTTGGTTCAAGCGTGCAAGGGCGATTTTGAGCATGATGGTTTTGAGGTTATCCGGAACATCGAAGCCCGACGCGCGAGCGAGGAATTCGCTCTCGACGCTTCATGACACACATTCCTCGCTTGCGCGTCGGGCTTCGATGCATCCTACAAATCGTGGCCGCAGTACGAAAGGTTGAAACTCTTGTTGCACAAAGGGAAATCGGATATCTGCTGGTTCCGCAGGGCCAGCGCCAGGCCGCTCCAGTTGTGGAACGACGGATCGACGATCTTGTAGCGGGAGAAGCGCCCTCCGGCGTCGGTCATCGCCACGTGGCAGATCTCGCCGCGCCAGCCTTCGACGAGCGTCACGACCAAATGTTCCGGCTTCAAACCGCCGACCTCGCCGCGGATCGGTCCGTCGGGAAAGGCCCGCAATTGCTCACGAATGAACGTCACCGAACGCTGGATCTCCAGCCAGCGGACATAAGCCCGCGCGAACACGTCGCCGGTCGTCCAGGTGGAAACGGGCACCTGGGCGAAGCGGAAGATTCCGGCGGGGAAATCCTGCCGCACGTCGCATTCCAGGCCGCAGGCGCGGGCCGCGGGTCCGACCATCCCCAAGGCCGCGCAAGCCTCCGACGCAACGGCGCCGGTATCCTCGAAGCGGGCTTGGACCGAGGCCGAATCCCAGAGCAGATCGGCCGCGGCGGCAACGTCCTTGAATGTCGCCTCCAGCCGCTGCATGCACTGCTCGACCCGCGCCGCGTCGAGATCGAACCCCACGCCGCCCGGGCGGATCAGGCTGCGGCCGAAACGGTTGCCGCACAACAGCGCCGTGAGGTTGAGGAAATCGCCGCGCAATCGGCCGCAGTAGGACGCCGTGGGCAGGAAACCGACGTCGCCTGCCAAGGCCCCCAAGTCGCCCGTGTGGTTGGCCAGGCGTTCCAACTCCAGCGCCACGCCGCGAAGCACTTCGGCACGAATCGGGACCTGGCACTCGCCGAGGGCCTCGACGGCCTGACAATAGGCCGTGGCGTGGCCGATCGACGTATCGCCGGCAACGGTTTCCAGCGTGTGCAAGCTCCGCCGGTCGGGCCCGCCGGCCAGCGTGCGCTCGGCGCCGCGATGCTGATAACCGAGTGAAATCTCCAAGTGGAAGACCTGCTCGCCGTGGCACTGGAAACGGAAATGCCCCGGCTCGATCACGCCCGCATGCACCGGGCCGACGGCCACTTCGTGGATCTCGTCGCCTTCAACGCGATAAAAATCCATGACGCCGACGACCATGGGTACATGGTGCCCGGGCGTTTCGCCGCGGGCACCCGGTACTCCCGGTCGCCGGCCCCAGGCGTCATGTCCCGGGCGATACGAGGCATGGAACCGCACCGGCTTGAACCACGGATGCCCCTCCGGCCGCACGCCGTATTGCTCGGCGATCTCGCGTTCGAAGAGATGGACCTGCGGGCACTCCGGCGTGAGCGACGGGAAGGTGTCCGCTTCCAATCGCGTCTTTCCCACGCGGAGGACCGATCGCGAACCCTGGGCGATCACCGCATACAGATCGACCGGGCCGCCACCGCGAGGGGAAAGGGAAAGGAGGAAGGAGGAAGGGGGATCCCCTCCGCCTTCCCCCTTCCCCCTTCCCCCTTCCCGTGGCGCGTCTCCAAACAGTGCGGCCACCCGCTCGCCGCGGGCCGGCACGGCGAGCAGGGCCCGACGGAAGTCGTCCAGCGCAAGTTGCGGCACGCGCGCCAGGGGGACCGCCTGGCCGGCATGCAACGTCAGAAGTTGGTCTTCACCACTCATGGTTTCACCTTCAGAAATTCGGCTGCCTCGCGCAACAACGACTCCAGGGGCGGAGGGATATAAAGCCCCAGCAGCAGCACGAGGGCCATGAACAACAGGATCGGGGCCCCGGTGCCAATACTATCGCGGATCCCGGCGCCGTCGTCCGGGGGCGGATCGCCTTCGACCACGGCCAGCACGGTGCTGCCCATGCCGACGAACACGACGCCCAACAGTGCCAACAGCAAGCCGGCGGCAATGAAATGGCCACTGCCGACAGCCGCACTGACGATCGTGAACTCGCTCAGGAAAGGTCCAAACGGCGGCGCACCGCAAATGGCGAGAAAGCCGGCCAGGAATAGCGCCCCGGAAAGCGGTACGCGGCGGATCGCGCCCGTACGTGGTCGGTGAACTTGCTGCCGAAACTGCGGTGGATATTGCCCGCCGACAGGAAGAGCACGCCTTTGGTGAGCCCGTTGTTGATCATGTGCAGGAGGGCCCCATACACGGCCGCGCCGCCAATGCCGATCCCCAGGACGAGGATGCCCATGTGTTCTACGCTGGAATAGGCGAGCATGCGTTTGAAATCTCGCTGCCGGACCAGGAACACGGCGGCCACGGCGACCGACAAGAGGCCCATGCCGATCATCACCCGCCGCGCGGTTTCGGCCTCGGCCCCGGCGGCGCAGATCTGCTGGACGCGCAAAATGGCCAGGAACGCGCAACTCGTGATGCCGCCCGCCAGCAGCGTGCCGACCACGCCCGGTGCCTCGCCGTAGGCGTCCGGCTTCCAGTTGTGCATGGGGGCCAATCCCATTTTCGTGCCGTAACCGATGAACAACAACACGAACGCCGCGTGCAGCCAGGGGCCCGAGAGGCGCGGCGCGTCGTGGATCAATTGGTCGAACAGCAACGTCGAGCTCAGGCCCGACTTGAGCGACGCGTAGGCCAGGAAGAACGAGCCGAGCAAGGCCAGGGCGATGCCCACCGAGCCGATCAAGAGGTACTTCCAGGTCGCCTCCAGGGAGCGCGGGTTGCGGTTGAAGTAGATCCACGGGGCGCTGGCCAGCGTGGTCGCCTCCATCGCCACCCACATCAGCCCGAGGTGGTGCGAAAGCGCCACCAAGGTCATCATCGCCATCGAGACGAACAGGTTGCGCGCAGAAGACCCGGTTGGACCGGTCGCTGCGCAGGGCCAGGTAGGCTGGCGCGTACAGCGCGCAGAGGAAGAACAGCACCGCCAGAAAACCGAGAATGAGCTTGCCCAGCGGATCCAAGAGCAGCCAGCCGCCGAGACCCTCGACGGCCGGGGCGCCTGCCGGGCGGAAGATCGCCTGGCCGACCATCAGCAGTTGCACCAGGGCCCCCAGCGGCAAGAGCCACGGCCGCCAGCGGTTCGACGCCGCGGCGAACGTCACGGCCGCCATCAACAAGGGGAAGATAATCAGGGCGTAGGCCATCTTTATTCCTTCAACTCCGGTAGGACGGATTGCCAATCCGTCTTACGGGTATTCTTATTCCTTCAACTCCGCCAGGTTCTCGCTGCTTGCCGAGGCGAACTCGCGGTTGATCTGATGGATGATGATGCCCATCACGAACACGCCCGTGAAGAGGTCCAGCAGCACGCCCAGTTCGACCAAGAGCGGCATGGCCTCCAACAGCAGCAGGCCGAAGAGGAAGATGCCGTTCTCCAGGAGCAAGTAGCCGAGCACCTGCATGATGGCCTTCTTGCGAGTCGTGAGCAGGAGGAAGCCGGTCCACACCGTCGCCAGCGACGCCGGCACGAGCAGCCAGTTGGTGTGCGCTTCGGCCAAGGGCAGCGTGCGCGAAAACATTATCGCCAGGCCACTGCCGGCCGCTCCCAGGAAAAGCGAAGCCACGTAGCTCACCAGCGGGTTGACTTCGTGGCGGATGTCGGCCTCGCGCATGGCGTGCAGGAGGAACTTGGGGATCACGAACCCCTTCAGCCCGATCGTCGCCACGATCAGCAGGAAGGCGCGAAAGCCGAGATCGCCATGGATGAACAGGGGCAGGAAGCCCAGCAGGGCGCCCTGGCAGGCCACCGCCGTAATGACCCCGCGGATGCGGCTCACGCCCAACGCCACGAAGTTCAGCGTCAGGGCCACGATCAACAGCAGGTCGAGTACTTGCGACATTCTTCGCTCTCAATGTATTCGGCACACGCCGCGTGCCGTTGGAGTATTCGGCACACGGAGTGTGCCGAATACGTTCACCTCACCAATACGATAATGCCGAACGCCGACAACAGGCAGGCCGCCACCAGCAGCACCGGAATATGCGTCAACCGCAGTCGGGCCATGATCGATTCCACGATGCCGACCGCCACGGCCACCGCCAACATCCCGCCCACGAAGATCGGCCAATCCAGCCACGGCGAGCCGGTCGCCAGCGGACAGGCCAGCCGGAAGACGATCGCCCCGAAGACGAACAATTTCAGCGCCGCGCCGTACAGGACCATGCCCAAAGCCGGACCGCTGTGGTCCAGGACCATGACCTCGTGGATCATGGTCAGTTCCAGGTGCGTGTTCGGATCGTCGAACGGGATCCGCGAGTTTTCGGCCAGGAGCACGATGAACCAACTGATCAGCACCAACGCCAGCGACGCCCCGGCCGTCGGCCAGTGCGCGGCCAGCGCAGGGCCCAACATGCCCGCCAACTGCAGCGAACCGGAGAGTTTCGCCAAGACGAGCATGCCCAGGAACAAGGCGGGCTCGGCCAGGCAGGCGAAGGTGACCTCGCGGGCGGCGCCCATGCCTTCGAACGCCGAGCCGGTATCCAGGGCGGCGGCCGACGTGAAGAAGCGGCCCAGCCCGAGCAGATAGGCCAAAAGGATCATGTCGCCCGTGAACGATAGCGGCGCGCTCCGGTCGACCAGCGGGATCATCAGGGCGGCCAGCGCCGCGGTCGCCAGGCCGACGACCGGTCCCGCGCGGAACACCCAGGTCGTCGTCGTACTGAACACCGATCCCTTCCGGAAGAGCTTGACGAGATCGTAATACGGCTGGAGCAGCGGCGGCCCCACGCGGCCGGCAAAGAGGGCCTTCGTCTTGCCAATCACGCCCAACAGCAGCGGCGGCAGGCCGATCGCCAGCAAAACGTGAATCGCGTTGGAAACGAGGGTAAGCATCAATGCAAGAGCAAGAGGGCGACGAGCGTCAGGAAAATATACAACAAGTACGTCTGGATGCTTCCCTGGTGGAAGACGTGGAACCAGGAAAGCAGCCGGGCCGTAAGACGGAACGACGGCAACACGGCCCGGTCCAACACGGTGTCGGGCACGTGGCTATGGAAAGCCGTTTTCTCGGGGAACAACGGCATCTCCGCCGGCCCGTGTACCTGCGGACGGAGGGCCCAACTGAACAGGCCGACGAGCATCTGGGCAAACGACGACGAAGTGTATTGCATGCGGGCCGTGGGGGCCGCGTAACCGCAACCCCAGGTGCTGCCGGTAGCCAGATCGCCCGCGCGGAGCCGCTGCCGCAACGCAAGGTACCCCAAGCCGAGAAGCAGCAAGAGCAGCAAGCCCATGCCGCTGATCCAACCCAGGGGCGCCAGGGTCGCCAGTTGAAAACCGGCATCCGCGGTTTCCGGCGCCCAGGCGACGATCGCGCGGCCGAGGAGTGGAGCGACCAGTGCCGGAAAGAGGCCGATGAAGCCACAACAGGCCATCAGCACGCCCATCGGCCCGATCATGCTCCACGGCGATTCATGGGCCTGCCGGTCCGACCCTGAGTACAAGGTGCCCGCCGATCGCGCGGAACCCAGAAAAACCGCGCCGTAGACCTTGACGAAACAGGCCAGGGCCAGCCCGCCGATCAAGGCCAGCGCCGGGGCGGCGAAGGCCGCCATCGGACACGTCGCGCCCTCGCCAATTCCCAACGTGCCGAACAGGCCCAGGTAGATCAGCAACTCGCTGACGAAGCCGTTCAGCGGCGGCAGCCCGCAGATCGCGACGGCGCCGACGAGGAAGGCCAGCGCGGTCCGCGGCATGGCCTTGGCCAGGCCGCCCAGCCGATCGATCTCGCGGGTACCGGTGGCATGTATCACCGATCCGGCGCTGAAGAACAAGAGCGACTTGAAGAGGGCGTGATTCCAGACGTGCAGCAAGGCCCCGCCCAGGCCCAGGATGACCCAATCGGCCCGCTGCAACGTGCGGCCGATCAAGGCCAGGCCGAGGCCCATCACGATGATGCCGATGTTCTCGATGCTGTGATAGGCCAGCAGCCGCTTCAGGTCGTGCTGGCCGACGGCGAAAGCCACGCCTAGCACGCCCGACACCACTCCCAGCCCCAACACCACGTAACCCCAGGCCAGCGGCGGCACGGGCAGCAGCGACAGCACGCGGACCAGCCCGTAAATGCCCATCTTGAGCATCACGCCCGACATGATGGCCGACACGTGGCTGGGCGCATTGGCATGCGCGCCGGGCAGCCAGACATGGAAAGGCATGATGCCGGCCTTCAAACCGAAGCCGACCAGCGCACAGACGAAGATCGCCGTGGCCATGCCCGGCGTCAGCGAACCGCCGTCCAAGACGCGCAATTCGAAGGAACCGCTGGCGGCGCGGAGCAGAGCGAAGAGCGCAAACAGGAACAGCCCCGCCACGTGGGTTGCCACCAGGTAAATCCAGCCGCTGCGGCGGACGTCCCGCTGGCGATCGTCCGTCGTCACGAGGAAAAAGGCGGAAAGGGCCATGATCTCCCACCCGAAGAGGAACAGCAGGCCGTTGCGGGCGATCACCACCAGGGCCATGCCGGCCGTCAGCGTGCCGTAAAACAGGCGCAGCTTGCGGCCGTTCTCGGGGTGTTCGGTCTGCTTCCAGTAGCCCAGGCCGTAGATGCCGCCCAGCAGGGAGACCAGGAAGATCGGCAGCAGGAAGACGGCCGAGAGCGCGTCGATGCCGACGAGGAACGGCCCACCTGGCAGTGGTCCACCCGGCACGGTCCACGGCAGGCAAATCGGTCGGCTGTCGTCCAGGGCCCAGAACAGGCCGACGCCTGCCAGTCCCGTTCCGCATCCGAGCACGGCCAGCAGCGTGGTCAGCCATTGTCCGAAATTCGATTGGCGACGGAACAAGAGGCCCGCCAACCCGCTCGACGTGGCCAAACCGATGCCCAGAAGCAGCAACCACTCGCTCATGACGGCACTACCTCACCTTTGCGAGGGTGGCATGCCTTCACGCGGCCGTGAGAGACTTGGCGCAGCCGAGAAAAGCCCACCCGGCCGCGGGTAGGCATGTTTGCTGCGGGGCTGGCATGTCTCATGTCACGCACTCGGGTCAACATGCCTACCCGCGGCCGGTTGCGATTCCTCTGTTGCCGCGACTTCGTGACGGCCGCGTGAAGGCATGCCACCCCACTCAGGAAGTTATTCGGTTCGCTCATGACGGCACTACCTCAACGTCTTCTCGGATTGCGCCGCAAGGGCCGCGTCGATGCGACGGGCTTCGCCGAGGATCTCGTCGCGCGACCCGTGCCGCACGATCACGGCCTTGAACTGCGGATCTTGCAGGGCGTACGACAGCCGCGACAGCATCTGCAAGTGGTTCCGCGTCGTGGGACAGATCAGCGAGAAGAGGAACTGCACCGGCTTGCCGTCCAGGGCGCCGAAATCGACGGCCCGTTCCAGGAAGCAGAGCGTGATCATCGGACGGTCGACGTGCAGGACGATGGGGTTGCGGACGTGCGGCAGGGCGATGCCGTCGCCGATGGCGGTAGTGGCGGCGGCTTCCCGGACCAGTAGCAGCCGCAAGATCAACTCGCGATCGATGCCCTCCGGCAGCGGCAGCACCTGCACCAAGGCCCGCAGGGCCCGTTCCTTGCTGGTGTCCTGGACGTTATAGAAGATCCCGCCCGCCTCCAGGGCCGCGGCCAGCGGCGGCGGCGGCTCGTCGGCGGTCTCCAGGTCGTCCAGCATCTCCAGCGAGAACTTGATCTGGTTGGCGGTCGCCCATTCCAGCAATTCGGCACGGTGGAAGCGGTATTGGCCGTTGACATGCTGGGACGGCAATCCGCGCTGCTTGATCCACCGCGTCACGGTCGATTCCGAGACGCTGAAAAACCGGGTTAAGTCGCGAACCGTTAGTTGCATCACTAGTTCCTGAATTACTCAAATTGTTAACGACTTCCCGCCCCCGCTGGGCTTGCCCCAGCGGAGCGGTGGATTGACCACTACGGGCCGGCCGTCTCCGACCTGGCATCTCGCACTTTCCGCGGCCATCGCCCGGCCCTCTGGGCCGGGCGATGGCCGCGGAAAGTGCGAGGGGGACCGAGAGCTAGCGTCCTAGTTGCCAATCCTTCGCTCCGCTGGGGCAAGCCCAGCGGGGGCGTTTATGGTTCGGGTAGATTACTTGGGCGGGTTCGTTTCCGTCATGTCGTTGAGCAGGCCGACGATTTCATGCAAGTGGGCGTGGAAGTAGTCGCGCATCAGGTCGAGGATCTTGCCGAGGGTCGGATCGCGGAGGGCGTAGAAGACCTGGCTCCCCTCCTTGCGGCCGTCGACGATCTGCTTGGAGCGTAGTACGGCCAAGTGCTGCGAGATGTTCGCCTGTTCAAGCGACAGGCGTTCGCAAATCCGGCTGACCGGCAGCGCCCCTTCGTCGCGCAGGAGTTCGACGATGGCGATCCGCGTGGGGTGCGCCATGGCCTGGAACATCCCTGCCTTGAAAAGCCGCAACCGATCCTGCACCTGATCCCTTCCCGGAGTAGTTTGCAGCCTATTATCGGACAAATCGACGTGCATGAATAGTCTAATATTCGATATTGCGAATATGAGTTCTTCCCGGGCGAAAAGTCGACTCCATTTTCGTAGACCGCGGGTGTGACGACATAACTGTTTATATATCAACATCTTAAGTAGAAGAAATCGCCATTTTATCCATCCTCTTGGTCCATCACGGTGTGGTCCAAAATCGAGGTCCTTCCTTTTCTCAGCAGGTCTCTCACGCCAGGCGGGACTCACTCCGCTACCTACCCGCCGGCACGACACCAATGGGTGGTTCTTTGCCCGTCTTGCCCAAAACGAAGTTGTTCTTGACCAGGCAGGACGAGCAACCTGTTCACTCGGACGGCCCCGTCCAAAGGTGGTTGTGGGTCGTTGGCTGCCGGTTTTTCGCGGTCGGAACACATGTTGGTTCTCCCTTCGTTTCGTGGTTGGCATGGATAACTACGATATAATAATCGTAATTATCCATAATTGTGAAAGCATGTCAAGAGGCGGAAACGGATTTTTTCGGCGGGCCGAACGCGAGTCGCGCCGCAATCGCCCCAAGTCCTTTCCCACAAGGCGCTTCCGGCGATTGACGGAACAGCGGATTTCGCGGAAATCCTTGCGGCAACCATCAACCTCCTGTCGGCTGCGCTACGAACGACTCGCGGAGAATCGTCGCAACTCAATGGCCTGCAAGCAGTTGAGAATTCCCTTTCGCGGCGATCGAGTAATCGGCTCCCCGCGCGTGGTCGGCGCCGGAAAGAAGCAATTTCCCTGTTTTTTGCGGCGAGAATGCCCGAGCTGCCGGGCGCAGGTACCTACGGTCATGGTCGGCCGCGCAGGCGTGTCCGCTCAAGCCAGCGGCATGAATTCCCTGCTGCGGAAGGCCCTGAATAGCAATATCGCTTGATTTGACTGGGAAAACTGGTAAATTTAGAGTACGGATACCTGGGATCGGCCTACGCCGCTAGACGTTGGCGCCTTTTTCAAACCTATCTGCGAGATAAACCATGTCCGCTACGGAATCTGCCGCGACGGCAGCCGGTGCTTCGCGCGCAGCGCCGCAAGGTATGGCCGCTGGCAATCTTATGGCCGCCGAAGAGCTTGCAGCCGCAAGGGAAAGAGAATTCGTCCCGGTGCATTGCGCCACGATCCGCTTTGCCGGCGACTCGGGCGATGGCATGCAAGTCGTCGGCAGCCAGTTTGCCGACATCGCTTCCATGACCGGCCTGGTCGTCTGCACCCAGCCCGACTACCCGTCGGAAATCCGCGCCCCGGCCGGCTCGCTGGGCGGCGTGAGCGGCTTTCAACTGAGCTTCGCCGATCACGAAGTTCACACGCCGGGCGATGCGCCCTACGTGCTCGTGGCCATGAACCCGGCGGCCTTGAAGGTCAACCTTCGCGAAGTGCAGCCGGGCGGGATCCTCGTGGTCAATGAAGATGAATTCACCGAGGCCAACCTGGCCAAGGCCGGCTATGCCGCCAACCCGCTCACCAGCGGCGAGCTTTCCGCCTACCGCGTCATTCCCGTGGGCATGACGCGCATGAACGAAGAGGCCGTGCGGCATCTGAACCTGTCGCGCAAAGATGCCGCCCGCTGCAAGAACTTCTTCGCCCTGGGCTTGAGCCTCTGGCTGTACGACCGGCCGATCCAACCGGTGCTGGAGTTCCTGATCAAGAAGTTCCGCAAGAGCCTGTCGATCATGGCGGCCAACGGCGCCAGCCTGCGGGCCGGATACAACTATGCCGACACGGCCGAATTGTTCCGCGTGCAGCATACGGTCGCCCCCGCGAAGCTGCCCAAGGGGCGCTATCGCCGCGTGACGGGCAACGAAGCCGCCGCCCTGGGTCTGGTCGCCGCCGCCCACCGGGCCGGTCGCACGCTGCTCTATGCCAGCTATCCGATCACGCCGGCCAGTGAGATCCTGCACGAACTTTCCAAGTACAAGGACTACGACGTCCGCACGCTCCAGGTCGAAGACGAAATCGCCGCCTGCGTGGCCGTCATCGGGGCGTCCTTCGCCGGCGCCATCGGCGTCACCGGCACCAGCGGTCCGGGCCTGGCGCTGAAGGTCGAAGGCATGGGACTGGCCGTCATGACCGAATTACCGATGGTCATCTTCGACGTGCAACGGGCCGGCCCCAGCACGGGCATGCCCACCAAGACCGAGCAGGCCGACCTGCTGATGGCCGTCCACGGACGGCATGGCGAGGCCCCGCTGGCCGTGCTGGCCGCGGCCACGCCCGCCGATTGCTTTGCCATGGCCTTCGAAGCCGTTCGCCTGGCCACGAAATACATGACGCCGGTAATGGTCCTCTCCGACAGTTTCCTCTCCAACGGGGCCGAGCCGTGGCGGATCGTCGATCCCGACGAGTTGCCCGACCTGCGCACCCCGGCGATTCCTTCGCCCGAGGAGTTCGCCCCCTATCGTCGCGATCCGAAGACCCTGGCCCGGCCCTGGGTTTCTCCCGGCACGCCCGGTTACGAGCACCGCATCGGCGGCCTGGAGAAGACCGACGTCACCGGGGCCGTGAGCTACGACGCGATGAACCATCAGCAGATGGTCAACCTGCGTGCCGAGAAGATCGAACGGATTGCCCATGACATTCCGCCTGCGACCGTCAGGGGCAGGGGGAAGGGGGAAGCGGGAAGGCGGAAGAGTCCATCATCCTTCCCCCTTCCGCCTTCCCCCTTCCGCCTTCCCCCCTGCTGGTCGTGAGTTGGGGCAGCACCTACGGTTCCGTGGCAGCGGCGGTCAGCGGTTTGCAAGAGGCCGGCCGCGCGGTGGACCACTTGCACCTGCGTTACTTGAATCCTTTCCCGGCGAATCTCGGCAGTGTACTGAAGTCATACCGGCGGATCCTCGTGCCGGAGATCAACATGGGCCACCTCTGCACGTTGCTGCGGGCGAAGTACCTGGTCGATGCCCGGCCGCTGGCGAAGGTCGAGGGCCGGCCGTTCCGCGTGAATGAGTTGAGTCAACAGATCGTCGATTTTCTGGACGTAGCGTAGGCAGTAGGGTGGGCCGAGTACAGCGAGTCCCACCATGAATCATCGGAGAATGGTGGGACTCGTTTCACTCGGCCCACCCTACAAGACAGTTTTCCAGGAGAAACGCCATGAGCACGAGCGTACCCCAGGACCCCGCGGCCGAGAGCTGCGTTCCACAACTGGTCCATCCGCATCCCTTGACGCGCAAGGATTTCCAGTCGGCCCAGGAAGTCAAATGGTGTCCGGGCTGCGGCGATCACGGCATTCTCATGCAGGTGCAGAACGTGCTGCCCAAGCTGGGCATTCCGCGGGAGAAGATCTGTTTCGTCTCGGGCATCGGCTGCTCGTCGCGGTTCCCCTATTATCTGAACACCTACGGCATCCACGGCATCCACGGCCGCGCGCCGGCGATTGCCATGGGCGTGAAATGCGCCCGGCCCGACCTTTCCGTATGGGTCATCACGGGCGACGGCGACAGCCTGTCGATCGGCACGAACCACCTCATCCACTGCCTGCGGCGGAACCTCGATCTGAATATCCTTCTGCTGAACAACCAGATCTACGGTTTGACGAAGGGCCAGTATTCGCCCACTTCGGAGTTCGGCAAGAAGACCAAGTCGAGCCCCTGGGGCACGATCGAGCAGCCGATCCATCCGATCGAGATCGCCTTGGCGGCCGAAGCCACGTTCGTGGCCCGCTCGGTCGTCGCCAACCCGCAGCATTTGGCCCGCACGCTGGAAGCGGCGGCGCGGCACAAGGGCGTGTCGTTCGTCGAGATCCTGCAAGACTGCGTGGTTTTCAACGAAGGGGTGCTCAGCAGCCTGGGCGAGCGCTCGGAGCGCGACAACAACTGGGTCTTCCTCGAGCAGGGCCAGCCGATTCGGTTCGGCAAGAATGGCGAGAAGGGGATCGTGCTCCGCGGCACGCATGCGGAGGCGGTCGTCGTCGGCGCGGGCGGTGCGCGGGAAGAAGACCTGATGGTGCATGATGCCGGTAATCCGTCGCGGGTGCCGGCCTATTTGCTGGCCGCTTTCGCCCCGCCGGAAATGCCGATGGCTTTCGGCATTTTCCGCCAGGTGCAAAAACCGACTTACGATGACCTGCTGATGCAGCAAATCAACGAAGTGGTCGCCGAGCGCGGCCACGGCGACCTGCCGCGACTGTTGCGTTCCGGCACGACCTGGCTAGTCGATTGAGAGGTTATCCGGAAAGTCCGTTCAGTTATTCGGCACATTGAAGCCCAACGCGCCAGCGAGGAATTCGTCTTTTCCGCTCGTTGGCGCACATTCCTCGCTGGCGCGTCGGGCTTCAATGTCGAATTGCGGCCGAAAACTCTCCGGATAGCCTCGGAGTCAAAGGGAGCTTACTTGACCACCGAAACCGCCACCGTGAAGCGAGCAGCCTACGAGTTGCCCCTGGCCGACCGGCCGCAGGACGAAGGCGGAAGGCGGAAGGGGGAAGGTGGAAGGATGAAGGATTCTTCCGCCCTCCCCCTTCCGCCTTCCCCTCTCCCCCTTGCGCCTTCCACCATCCCCCCTCCCCCCTCCCCCTTCCCCGCCGACGGCCCGCTCTTGCTGCACCATGCCGAGTGGTTCTGCAAGTTGCGGTGGCTGGTGGTTGCGGCGATGCTCGGCCTGGCGTTGGTGGCTGCGGTGGCCGGCGCTTGGCTTCAGCAAAACAGCATCCAGCTTGCGGCCGGCTGGCCGCTGGGGGTGGCCGGCGTGCTGGCTCTGGCGAACGCCGGTTACCTGGCGATGCTCCGCGCCGTGAGAAACAGCGCGAATCTGACCGCGGCGGCCCGCCACTGTTTGTGGTTGCAAATCGTCGTCGATCTGGCCGTGCTCACCGTGGTCGTCCATTTCCTGGGCAGCGTGGAAACCGTCGCGCCGCTGATGTATCTGTTTCACATCGTCCTGGTTTGCATCTTCTTTTCGTCGGGGCAAAGCCTGGCCGTCACGGGGATCGCCCTGGTGATGTACGTGTCGTGCGTGGTGTTGGAAAGTTCGGGCATCGTTCCGCCGCGATCGGTGTGGGTGGTGTTCTCGCCCGCGGCGCGCGGCGCACTTCCGGTCGGCGTGTTGACGGCCCACGTGGGCTCGGTGGCCTTTATTTCCGCGACGATCTGGTTTCTCGCCTCGCGCCTGGCCGGGGCCCTGCGGCAGCGCGACGCCGAGTTGGCGGCAACCAATCGGCGGCTGATGGCCGCCACCGACGAGCGGGCCCGGCACATGCTGCAAACCACGCATCAGCTCAAGGCCCCCTTCGCCGCCATCCACGCCAACACGCAACTGCTGCTGGGCGGATACTGCGGCCGGATCCCCGACGAGGCATTGCAGGTGATCGGCCAGATCGCCGCCCGCTGCGACATGCTTTCCCGTCAGATCAAGGCCATGCTGCAGCTTGCCAACCTCCGCTCCAGCGCCCAGGATCCGCCGCAAGCGACGGCGATCGAATTGCACGACGTCCTTCGTGCCTGCCTGGCCGCCCTGGAGCCGCTGGCGGCGAAGCGCGGAATCCGCTTCGTGGAGCACATCGCGCCCGCCACGATCCGCGGCGTGCCCGACCACGTCGTCATGATGCTCGACAATGTCCTGGCCAATGCCGTCGCCTATTCGTGCGACGGGCAGGACGTGTCGGTGTCGTGTCAGGCGAAAGCGGCGGGCGGAGCGGTCGTCCGCGTGGAGGACGCGGGCATCGGCATCCCCGCCGCCAAGCTGCCGCAAATCTTCGACGATTACTACCGCACCGCCGAGGCGGTGAAGCACAACAAGGCATCGACCGGCCTGGGGCTGGCCATCGTCCGCCAGGTGGCCATGGCGGGCAAGGTGGGCGTCCGCGTGGAAAGCGCCCCGCAACAGGGCACGCTGTTCAATCTCGATTTTCCCGCCTGCTGGGGCGAAGCCCCGCGGCTTACTTGACACCAGGAGACTTGATCGTGGCATACATTTTGATCGTAGACGACGACACCGATTTCGCCGGGGCGGTGAGCACCATGCTCAAGAGTCGCGGGCACGAGACGGCCGCCGAGACCGACGCCGACAGGGCCGTCGATCGCATTCGCCAGCGCCGCCCGGACGCGGTGATCCTCGACGTCATGTTCCCCGAGAACGACACGGCCGGTTTCGACGTCGCCCGTGCGATCCGCCGCAACTTCGGCGGTCTGCCGGTCGTACTCTTGACGGCGGTGAACAACACGTTCCCCCTGGGATTCAGCAACAAGGACCGCGACGCCACTTGGCTGCCCGTGTCCGAGTTCATGGAGAAGCCGGTCGATCTGAACCGCTTGTGCGAGAAAATCGACAGCCTGGTGGGCAAGCCAGGCGCGGCGAAGGCATAACCGTCAGAAGTCCAAACTGGGGTGGCACGTCCCCGAGCCGGGCGCCGACGCGCAGCGTCGGTGCCCGGCTCAGAGGCGCGTAGGGTGGGACAAGATCCGGGGTACTCGCTTGCGGGTCGGCGAGCGCCGGCCCACCATTTCCTATTTGACGGCGAAACCATGGTGGGCTACAGCTAGCGCACGGAACCGTGACATCATTTGTGAAATTGACCACTAACGCGGCCCAGCGTGGGCGAAGAGCTACGGCACGGCGGTCGGCGCGTCGAAGTGGGCCGGTGTTTCCGGCGCGGACGGCGATGCTGCAGGCGCGGCCAGCGTCGGTTGCGCCCGCGGGAAGGCAACGCAATGGCGGAGGACTTCGGCGGCGGCTTCACCTGCGCATTGTCTTTGGCCGTCGGCAAGGCCCAAATCTCGTCGACGCCCGTCAGGGGCACGCGCACCAGGTCGCGTTTCTGCTGCGTGGGCGGCCGCTGGTGGGAGTTCGGACCATATTCAATATAGTTCTCCTCGCGCACGTCGACCAAAACCACCTCGTCGCTATTGATCTCCTTGACGGTCCCCTTGAAACAGTGAAACGAATCCTTCGACGCCATGGGCGGCAGAGTCATTTCGATTTCGCAGTAACAGCCCGGTCGGAGATCCTTGACGTTGGTCGATTCGAGCAACGGCCCGGTTTGCTCATGGAACCAAGGCCACTTCACGCCGCAACCTGATCCGGCGGCCAAGAGCAGACAGGCTGCCAGGCGGAAGGCGGCACGCAGAAATCGATGACCCGGGGGGAACATAGTCTGCGGAAAATACCATGAAATCCCCGCGGGAAGCAAGATCAATTCCGCGTCCGGGCAGACTGGCAAAGAGAGGCAATCGCGCGGCCCGCGTGGGAAAGGTACGTCGCAACATCGTGACTGATCATGCTGTACTGCTGGATCGTGACCAAATCGAACTTCTCGGCCTGGAGCATTTCCTGGAGGCTCTTCGTGCCGTAGGTTGCCTTCTTATCATGCGAGTCCTTCTCGTATCGCAGGATCTTTTCCCAATGCTGGGCCATCGAGCTACCGCCGATGTCGGCACGACGGAAAACGCGCTTGTTGCCGGCCGCCATGGCCCGATTCTTCGACGCCTTCTCCCCTGAATTATCCATGAGTGTGGCGGGGATGATCTTTCTGGGACCTGGCCGTGCTTTGGTCACATTTGCTGCCCTGTGGATGATGCTTGGGCGAGGGACACCGATTCGCCGCCTTCCTGCTCTTGTCATTGCGGAAATTGCCTCGCTCGGCTTGCCCGGCGTGCTGTTCCAGATGCCCAGTGCGCATGAGATTGACACAATAGTCTGTTTCATGGCCCTGGAAGCCGTTGTTTTTGTCGGGACGCTCCTGGTGTTTCGCAGGATTGGCTATCGTGTGCGGTGGAGCAGACGCACTTCCGCTCTGGTCCGGCGATTCGGCGGGCAAGTAATCCTCGATTTGCGGCTGTTGGCCGGTCAGCCATGCCGCCTCGAAGCGGGAGCAAGCGTCAGCGATCAATCCCGACCGCAGTTCTGACCTCCGTCTGCCTCGGCCAGCCGATTCATCGCTCATTTTTCGTCCCTCGAAAGCATATAGATGCCCGAACGGTCCTTGAAAAGGTTCGATAGAATCCGTATCCTATAACGCGGCCGACTGGCCATCAACGGGGTGCCGCAAACGCCCAGTGGTGGTGGGAAGGCGTAGCGCCAGGTTTCCTCCGATGGTCGGATCGCAGTACCGATTGTCGCCCAGGACAGCCCGGTCATCGTTCATGGCTTGGCCAGTAGTGCCGCCCCAATCTCGTCGCATGCCTGGATCAGCTCTCGGGCGGTCTGTCGTTCATGGGCATGGTAGAAGGCGATGCCGGGACATTCCGGGAACCGCGTGCGCA
Organism: uncultured Planctomycetia bacterium; assembly: GCA_963779975.1. GTDB lineage: Bacteria > Planctomycetota > Planctomycetia > Pirellulales > Thermoguttaceae > JANXQG01. Next base: position 297,319 of record CAWAAL010000012.1, read on the forward strand.
GGTCGGCGGCCAGGGTCCGCAGCCCATCCGGCGTGAGCCGACGCCCTTTGAGATCCGGTTCGTCGGTAATGTGGCCCAGGCAAATGATCGCCTTGTCGAGCAGACCGGCCTTTTTCACCAACCCCACGCGATGATAGACGCCGGGAAGGGACTGCGCGAATGGGCCGGGGCCAAGGCTGGCCGGGGCATGAGTGTAGCACTCCAGGATCAGCAAATCCACGGTGCCATCGCGGACGAGTGCGGCCAGCGGTTCGGTCAGATCGGTGACCCACACCGCGATGAAGCAGTCGGGCCATTGTTCGCGTCCCTGGCGCAGACCCTCGGCGGCCCACTGCTCTGACTTGGGATGGGCGGGGTTGCACCATTCGTCCAGCGCCACGCCAGGCCGGATTAACCGCGTGGTCACTTGGCTGGGCTTCTTTCCCAGTCCGGCCCAACGTCGGTCTTCGGGGTTACAGATGTCACGCCAGTAGTCGGGGCCCTTGGCATCAGGATTGTTGATCCCATAGGCCCAGGCGAGGCCCATCGCGGCGTGCTGCTGAAGCCGCTCGGGCGGCACCGTGCCTCCGGCGTCCAGCGTCAGATGCCGGTAAGGGTCCGACTCTTGCGCGAAGAATCTTGGCTGAAACCATGCGACATAGGGCGGATGAGGCCGGGCGGTTGGCTCAGCCGAATAAGCCGCCTGCGTCCAGACGAATGACGGGACGGTGGCAAGGCTCAGCACGAGTTTGTTCATCATGGGAAGTATTTGACCCTTGTTCATCAGCGCGAGCCCGCTCCCTACGCGGGACAACCCGCGATCTTCTACCGAACCGGCACGATCAAGTCCGCATGGGACTTCACGAGCCATTTGAGCCCAGGGCGCATATTCGATAGGTTGCCGTTGTCGTCCACTCCGTTCGATGTCCACGGCATGATGCCCTGCCAGCCCTTTGCGAACGCATTTTGATAGTTTTCGGCAATCGACTGGTTGGCACTGCCCTTGGCGGGACATTCGCCAATGATGCAGGGCTTGGCATCCATGCCGTAGTCGGCGGGCGAACGCTCGAACGGGCTTCCGAACCAGGGCCTCACCCAGTCGTAGTAATGGATGTTGTAGAAATCGACGTGAGCGCCCGGCTGGAGCGCTCCGAGCGATTTGTCCGAATAGAAATTGCCCTCGAACTTGCTGCTGTTGTACTTCGGTCCGGCTCCCTCGCCCTCGCACACCAGCACCTGGCTGCGGGCGTGTACGGCGTTGGCCACGCGCGCGACGAGGTCGAGCGTGTCGTTCCTGGCCACCTTATGGTTCTCCCAAGTCCAGACCAACTCGTTGCCCACGTCGATGGCGAAGAACCAAGGGTTGCTCTTGTATCGCTCCACAAGTGGGATCGTATAGTTGTCCACGAACGACTTCCGTCCTGCGGGCCTGGAGTACATCCGCTTCCATGCCTCGGCGTTGTGGTTGCCCGGTTTTGAGTGGTCGAACGAGATCAGGGCCAGCATCAGGTAGACGTGGTTCTCTTGGGCGATCTTGAAGAGCGTGTCGAGGTCTCGCCAGAACGCCGGGGTCGGGGCCGAGACGTTGCCGTTGGCGTCAATGCCGGGCGAAGCATTGTCGCCGTTGCAACTGATCCATACGCGGGTGGCATTGACGTGGCTCTCCCTCAACTCGCGGAAGTGCGCCCGCCACCAGGCGGCGTCGAAGTTGTTGCCGAACTCGTTCCAGCTTTTCCATGGCGTGTTCGCACCCGAAATCCAGATCCGCTTGCCATCCACCTGGAACTGGTTGCCCTTGACCGTGATGCGCTGCGCAGAAGCAAGGCTCGCGGCCAAGATGAAGAGCAGGAAGAACGTGAGTGTTTTCATAGTCACGGCTTGGGGTTCTCCTTGAAGAACTTCACGATGATCGGCGGAACGTCCTGTGGGAACTGGTGGCCGCCAGAGTGGACGTAGGTCACGACCGGCGTGCCGGTCTTGGACGGATACATGGTGCAATGCTCGCCCCAGGGCTGGCCCTCGCCGCAGCCGTTGAATATCCGTAGCCCCCCGATCGTTCTCTCTTGCCACTCGAATCGCACCAGCGGATCACGCAAACCCGCCACGTGCATCACCGGTTTGGGCTTGAGGTTCTTCATGGACCTTCTGGCCGCCTCGATCCACGGGGTCAAACCGGCCGGCAGATTGGCGGGAAGGTCCACATCTCCAATCAAGGCCGCCGTCGCACAGGGCGCGACCGCCGCGAACACGTCGCCACGCGCCGCCCAGAGCAAATATGTGAAGCCGCCGCCGTTGGAGTGCCCAGTGGCGTAGATCCGCTTCGCATCGACCTGGTAGTCTTTCTTCAGGGTCGCCAGCACGGCGTCGAAGAACTTCAGGTCGCGGTCTTTCTGATCGCCGATGCCATATTGCCAGCCGGGTTGTTTTCCTTTCGGGTCGGTGGTCAGCACTCCCGGCGAGTTCAAGCCTTGCATGTAGACGACGATGGCCTCCGGCCAGTGCTTGTGATAGGCAAACGTCTTGGCGGCGTCCTTCATCGTGCCGCCGTGGCCGTGGAAGGCGAAGACGACCGGGCTGGGCGAGGTCTTGGCCGCTGCGGGCGCATAGACCAGGGCCTCGCGGGCGACCCCATCGACCTTCCATTCCATCCGCGTCAGGTTGTCGGCCGCGGAAGCCGAGTTTCCGGCGAAAAGCAGCAGACCAAGGATAATGAATCTACGTCGCATGTTTTCCCTCTCGAATTATTGCCGAGTCTTTTGTCGCCACTTTCAACCGAGCTTGCCGCTGGCCACCAAACGGGCGAAGTGTACGAACGAGCGGTCGTAGCTGCGCTCGGCGTCGGGCAGGAAGAAGCAACCCGGCAGCTCCCCGGCGCTGAGATGATAACTGACGCATTCGCAGCAGAGTCCCTTGCGGCGGCAAGAGCTGTAGCTGCAAGTGCATTGCTTGAGGTTCTTCGTTTGTTTGCATTCCATGGGGCACCGTTAAGCAGAGAAGTTCGGTCACTGAATACATGCCCCGAATATAGCTGTGTCTGTGCGGCCCCGCCATCCCCTCGACCGTCCAGGCCCGTCCTCTGCGGCCACACCCATGGCGGCGGCGAAATCCAGGTGGCGGAGAACCTGCGGGTCGTGACCGGCACGGCGGAGTACGGAAAGCCGGAGATTCAACAGGTTCTTCAGGTTGGGTGATCCTCTCGGCCGCCAGCCCACTTATCCTGGCAACCGATTCTCTGCCGGTCTCGCGCTGGCAGCGCCACTTTGACGTGCCCCCTTTCCGGGGTCATAATCAGGGTCTGTCGTTCACCCGAAATCGGACTCTTCTCGGGGCCAACTTCGCTGCCTTGGGAACCGCGCCATGAACTCCAACTGCCCAGAACCCCAGAAATTGCGAACCTTCGTGTTCGGCCAGCTTACCGAAGAATCGTTGGGAAGCGTATCGTCGCACGTCCAGCAGTGCCCGGTGTGCGAGAAAACCGTGGCTGCGCTGCGGGAGACCACCGACACGGATGGCGGGAAGGCCCCAGGCCCCGCGCAGCGACATCTATTCGCTTGGCTGCACGCTCCACCGGCTGTTGGTCGGCCAACCGCCCTACCAGGGCGAGACGCTGATGCGGGTCCTGCTTGCCCATCGGGAACTGCCAATCCCTTCGCTTCGCCAGCTACGGCAGGACGTGCCGGAGCAACGGGACGCGGTCTTCCAGAAGATGATGGCCAAGGAATCGCAGGACCGCTACCAGTCGATGGGCGAGGTGATCGCCGCGTTGGAGGCGGCGTTGGCGGCGCGGTCGGGCCGGTCGATCGACGGAGCGGCAGCGAAGGCCGATTCGTCCAGCGGGGCGCTCTCCAAGAGCTTGGCTTTCTTGGGGGAGGCTAAGCCGGGCAAGAAGAAGCCCGCCGCCAAAGACCGCATTCAGCCGCAGGTCGGCGCGGCTCGGCGCAAGCCGCTGGTGCTGCTGGGACTTGGCGGTGGCATGGTCTTGCTGCTTGGAATCATCCTGACGATCGCGCTGCGCCACGGGACGTTGGTGGTCGGTGGCGGGGCACTGGCCAAGGTGTTTTGAGCCGGGCAGCCGTGGTAACAGGCAAAAGTGTCTGGTTCCGTGTCCCTGTTGGGTGGCGCGGTCAGCAAGTGCGCGTACGAGGGCCTGCTCGCGCGCTATGGCCATTGGACGGCTTCTAAGGTAACCAGCCGCCCGAGATCGTCGGCAGCGGCTACGTAGTCAAGAGCCTGGAAGCCGCCCTCTGGGCCTTCCACGACGCCAAGGACTTCCGGGAAGCCGTGCTGCGGGCCGTGAACCTGGGCGACGACGCCGACACGACCGGGGCCGTCTGCGGCCAACTTGCGGGCGCGTACTGGGGCGAATCGGGAATTCCGGTAGAATGGCGGGAGGGGCTGGCTAGAAAAGACATGATCGAGAAGACCCTGCGGGGGCTGTTGGGACACAGTGAGAAGTAAAGTAATGGAGAAGCAAGCGATGATGAGCCGCACACTATGCCGTGGACCATTTTGGATCTTCTTCCTTTTATCAGTGCCTTTTCCCGGCCAAATGGCAGCCGGACAGACGGTTGTCTTCGAGATCGACGGGGCGAAGAAACAGCCGATCTCGCCGTACATCTACGGCACCAATCAGCCCGATTGGCAAGGCCATGGCAAATACCTTGCACTGACCCGCTGGGGCGGCAACCGGATCACTGCGTACAACTGGGAGACCAACGCCTCGAACGCCGGTTCGGACTGGCAGCATCAGAACGACGACTGCCTGAGCAAAAGCGCCGTGCCGGGGGAGCCAGTTGGCAAGCTGGTGGCCGATGCCCACGCGGCAAACGCCGCCGTCGTGGTAACGGTTCCGGTGGCGGGCTTCGTGGCTGCCGACAAGCTGGGCGGCGGTGACGTGAATCGAACACCGGATTACCTGAAGACTCGATTTCTGCCGTCACTGCCGCGCAAAAACGCACGGTTCGGCTTTCCGCCCGACCTGCGCGATGGCCGTGTCTTTCAGGACGAGTTCGTCTGGTGGCTGGAACGGACCTTCCCCGAGGCCAGGAAGGACCCAAGACGGACGATCTTCTACGCCCTGGACAACGAACCTGATCTTTGGGCGAGCACGCATGCCCGGATTCACCCGAAGAAGGCCAGCTATGAAGAAATCGTGCGGCTGGGGGCAGAATATGCGGCGGCGATCAAAGCCGTCGCGCCCAAGGCCCTCGTTTTCGGGCCGGTAAACTACGGCTGGCAAGGAATGGTCGACTTTCAGGATGCACCCGATGCCCAGGGCCGCGATTTTCTCAGCTTCTACCTGCAACAGATGCAGCAGGCAGAGCAGAAGGCACGGCACCGGCTGCTGGACGTGCTCGACATACATTGGTATCCCGAGGCGCAGGGCGGCAACGTGCGTGTCTGCGAGGACGATGCCCGGCCAGAGGTCGCCGCTGCTCGCGTGCAGGCCCCGCGTTCGCTTTGGGACCCCAACTACACGGAAAAGAGCTGGATTACGCAGTGGAGCACGCGCGGGCCAATCCGTTTGCTGCCTCGGCTGCGCGAGAAGATCGAACAGAACTATCCGGGCACCCGACTGGCAATCACCGAGTATTACTACGGAGGCGGTGCTGACATCTCCGGGGCACTAGCCCAGGCGGATGTGCTGGGCACCCTTGGACGCGAAGGCGTTTTCGCTGCGGCTTTGTGGCATACGGGTCGGACCGACGACCGTTTCATCTACGCCGCCTTCGCCATGTATCGCAACTGCGATGGCAAGGGACATGGGTTTGGCGAAACGAGCTTGGCGGCCCAGACGACCGACGTGGGAAGAACCTCGGTCTACGCCAGCTTGGATGCCCGGCGCCGGGTCGTCCTGGTTGCGATCAACAAATCAACCCAGGCGGTTCCTGTCCGGATTCGCCTGAGCAACTGCCCGAAGATCGCCCGCGTGGCCGTCTTCCGCTTGACGAAGGCCGTCGCGCAGCCGGTTCGGGACGACAACTTTCCCGCAGTTCAGCCGACGAGACTGGACTGCAATTTGCCTGCACAGAGCGTCTCGACGCTGGTCCTGTCGCCGGAGTGAAAAATGACCACCTTCGCGTCGGGATTGGCGTTGCCGACCATTCCTACCATGACGAGACAACTATCACGTCGTTCTCTATTGACGGGCATGGCCGCTACGGGGAGCGGCCTATTCCTGATGCACGCCAACCTCTGTCAGGCGAAAGAGCCGAAACGGAGCGAGGGTTTGATTTACACCTTCGTCAACTGCACCGGAGGCAGGTTTCCCGACGATCAGTGTTTCTGGAGCCTCAATGGCGGTCGAGAGTGGCACTCGTTTGTCAACGAACCTACCGTTGCCTGTCCGGCTGGCAACGGGCGAGTGTACTTCCGCCTCGGTACAGCCCCGAAGAACCTCGATGATCGCCGGGCATATTGGGATTTCATCGAGTACGCCTACGGTGGCGGCACATGGAACGGCAACACGACTCAGGTGGATGCCTTCTGCATCCCGATGACCGTCAAGTTGGGCCACACGAAGCTGGGTATCACCGAATCGCGGCGCAAGCTGTTCGAGACGTTCCGCAGAGATGCGCCCAAGGATTTTCAAGCCTGTGCCAAGAGCGACTTCTTTATACTCTCCCCGTGCCGAGCTGGTTTCGGTAAGGACGGCCCTAACGGCAAGTATTTTGACAAATACGTCGAGGCAGTATGGAGCATGTACGCCAAGGGAAAGAAAACCCCGAGCGGCCAATGGACCGGAAAAGTGGTCGATGGGGCATTGATCTATACACCCGCAAACGGCGGCAAGCCACTGCGCTGCGCCCGGAAGCCCAGCACCCAGGAGGTCCTTCTGGGGACCGGCGTGCTCGGCAGCAATCCGCAGTTCTGCGCCGCGATCAACCGTCACGTATTGGCCGATCCAGCCGACTGGCGAACTCCCGCCAAGTTCTACCAGGCCGAACCATGCAACTGGTATGCCAAGTTCTTTCACGAACACGGCCTGGACCACAAAGCCTACGGGTTCTGCTACGATGACGTGAGCGAACAAGCGGCGTTTTTCAGCGGCAAGGGGCAGAACTTGATAGTGACCTTGTATTGGAACCGCACCGGCAGCAAGTGACGGAGACGCACGTTTGCATCCGGGCAGAATACCAGGACGGAGGAAGTCATGGGAGAAGGTTCAACCAGTCGCATCAGCAGACATCAGTTCCTGAAGATCGTGGCGGGCAGCGCGATCGGCGTCACATTGCCGCGCATCGCTTGTGCCCAGTCGCCGGGCCCAACGACCCACGTCTACAAGATCGTGGGCCAATGCCAGATCAAGGCGGACGTGCATCGAGCGGCCCCCGGCGACCGCAAGCCAGCCGTGATGTGGATTCACGGCGGCGCGCTGATCATGGGTTCCCGGAAAGGGCTGGATAGCCGCTTTCACGCCGAGTTGGTCAAGCGGGGATTCGCGGTCGTGTCAATCGACTACCGCCCAACGAAGTGGCGGGACACGATCCGAACGTGGAACCAAAGTGGTTCGACCCGTATTGTCCGATTCGCAACGTCACGGCCAAGTATCCGCCCGCCATGCTGATTCACGGGACCGTGGACACCGACGTTCCCTATGCTGAATCCAAGAGCATGGCGGCCAAACTGGCTGAATCAAACGTGAAGCATGAGTTCATAACGGTCCAAGGGGTCGGTCACGGGCTTACGGGTGTCAAGCCGGACAAGCTGAATGGAATTGCCGAGCAAGCCGCCGAGTTTATCAAGACGCACGCTACGTGGTGCAAATTGTCGTCCATTGAATCGAGTTCAACTAACGAAGCTCAAGCCAAATCGAAAGGAGCAAATGATGAGAACTGAAAGCTGTTTTGCGAGCGTCCTGATCGGGGTGATCCTGTCTGTCGGTTTCTGCGGCACGCAGTCATTGCAGGCTGCCGAAAAGAAGCCCGCGCGAGCGGCGGCAGCAGGCGACAAGGTCTTTGGCATTGTCACGGCCAAGACCGATAAGGACATCACGATCAAGGCCGAGGGAGAGAACGAGGCGAAACGCTATCTTCTGGCACCCCGGGGCAGTGCGCCGAGGGCCGACCTTCAGGTCGCGCTGAAAATGGTCTTCCCGACGAATCTTGTCGAGTTCAAGTTCCAGGGCGAGGAAGACCGTGTCGTCACCGGAATTCAGGCGATCCATTCCAAGACGCGAACGGGGACTGCCACGGGAACCGTGATCGCCGTTGACGCGGACCCGAAATGGCCTACCTTCGACCTGAAGCCCAGCGGTCGGGGACATACGGAGCGCTATGTGGCTGTTTGGAACCCTGCGACGAAAAGCGTAGACCAGAAGGTCGCCAAGATTATTTCCGGTCTCAACGTCGGCGACAAGCTCAGGGTCGCTTGGTACTACGACGAACGGAAACGTGCTGCGCAGATTCAGGTGACGAGCAAGGCGAAGGGCACCGCATCTTCGGACAAGAGCGGCGAATAGCCGCTACGTCGCCTCGAAGCGGTCGCAAGTCTTCCACCGGGCGTATTACAAGTCGGCGGCGAAGATTTCGGAGAAGAACCTGGTCAGGTACAATACGCGGGATGAGGCGGCACAGGCCGGGAAGAAGCCGTGCGGGGAGTGCAATCCGTGAGCCTGGCATGCCGATCATCAAAAAGAAAATCAACCGGAGAACGTCGATGGTAGCGCGATCGAAGAATGTGGCTCGGCGACGGTTTGCCGCCCGACCGTCTATTCGCTGCTGCAATCCTAGCTGACCTTGGCGGGCAGACATTGCCCGCGATCGCTTTGGCTGAATTTCCCCGCCCACCACGTGCCGATAACCTCATGAGGCGATGGATGCGGGTTTTTGGGGGAAAGGAAGTTTTGAGCTGTGAGCAATGAGCGTTGAGTCGTGAGCCTCGCGGACCGGGAGAAAAAATATGGAGATGAAATGCCCTCGCTGTCAGGGCCTCCGCGCATCACCGGGTGGGCGACGGAATTGCCGTCTTTGCAACGGGACGGGTTACGTCACGGCCTCAGATGAGGACGGTATCCAGAATACGCGGCGGGGGTGCGCACTGTTCGTATTCGTCATTGCCGCGCTGATTGCGGCTGGGATCATGGCCGTCATCTACCACTTCCTCGGCGGTTAGAAAGCATGCTACCCTCTCTGGAATCCAGACGACCATATCTTTTGCTCCGGTTCTCCCATCAACATAGCACAACGCCCCACGGGCGGGGAGCAGCCTTCAGGGCGACTGCCCCAAGACGCTGTAGCGTGGTTCTGAGCGGCCTGGAAAGTCGGCGGCCGAAAGGCCGTGGCCAGTGTGAGCGTGCTTCTGGGAGGCGATGGCGGCCTTCAGCGGGGATGTTGACAGGCTTTGCTTCGGCCGAGAAAGCGGGTGACGGACTCAGGCACCCCGCCTGCGCTCCTGGCTCTGCGTCTGGCGGCCTTTTCTGGCTGAAGCGGCGTTGGGGCCAGAACGGGCACGGAAGCCGCCAGCAGCGTCCTGGCGAATTGTAGAAGGCTGGCGGGTGTCGGCGGCCGGAACAGGGTTTATCCGGGCTAGCGCCCGCCCTCGCCAGATGTCCGGCCACTCTTCGCCCAGCACGATCTCGTGGCCGGCCAGGGTCTCGCGCAGATCGTCGTCCATCGTAGGGTCATCGAAGGCCATCGCCAGAACGTGGTCCACGGTCGTGCCGTAGTCACCGAGCCGGTTGCCGATCCGGGCGTTGACGATGCAATCCGGCTGCAACTGGCGGATCATCGCGCATAGCTCGATGCTCTGTGCCTTGGTGATCTTCTCCGGTGTATCGAACCAAAGAATGCCGATTGGCCCATACTGCGTCGGCAGCTCGCGCACCTGCGGCTTGACCTCACGCTCGCAGTATTTTGCGAAGTCTTTCTTGTTTTCATCGGGATAATCAACCAGATTGCTACGGCTACCCGGTGGAAATTTTCGGATTGCCGGGGCTGCCGGTGACCGACGCAGGTTAGCGGACTGCCGTCGTTCCCGGGAAAACAGTCCTTGGAATCCCACAAAACGTATGAGTTGATGGAAAAATCGGCAACTGGCCAAGAAAGAGACCGGCTACCGTGGCAGATCCAAGCTCTGTGAAACACGAGGTGCTAAAGATGAGCAGCACCGTGCCGGCCGGGTTGAACCGGCATGGGGTAAAGAATGTGTTTCACTCAATCTGCCTGCCACGGCAGCCGGGTGTTCCGGTGGTTGGTTCGACTTCTACGGGCTGCCGCGGCAGATCCAAGCTCAGGAAAGCCTGCCGCGACAGCCAACTTCGACGAATCATCCGGCCTATCCGGCCATTCGATCTCGTCTCCGCTTGCGGCAACGTAAGAGCAAAAGGGCTCCCGCGGTGGCCAGCAGCGTCAGGGTCGATGGTTCGGGTACGACTTCCGCTCCTGCGTGCGCCGTGGCGCGAGTCAGCTGCGACAGGTCCGCCGCCGAACCGGTCACCGTGGGATCGAAAATGAACGTCCCGCCGGCGCCGACGTACAAGGCCGAACCGTCCTGGATCGCGCCGGAGTTCTGCACGTACAGCGTGCCCTGCTCGACATAGGTCCCGCCCGTATAGCTGTTGTTCGTGCCGCTCAGCACGAGCGTACCGGAATCGGTCAATGCGAGGGCCATGTTATTCCCGCCGTCGCTGATGTCGCCGGAGAGGGTCAACTGCGTGCCGATTTGCGGGCCAATCGCGGCCGAACTGGCCAGCACGATCGCGCTGGCGATCTCCTGCGTGCCGCCGCTGACCACTACGCTCGCCGGCCCGGTACTGCTGTTTAACGTGAGAGTACCATTGGTGAGCGTGTAGTTCGTGCCGCTGAAGTTGAGCGACGCGAGACTCGGATTCGCCGTGGTCAGATCGATCTTCGTGACCGAGCCCGAACCGCTGAAAGTCGCACTGTCGGTATTGGCGAAGTTGGTAAACGTACCGGGGGCGGCCTGCACGCCGTTGTTGTCGGCCCAGTTGCCGTTGGCGCCGCTGCCCCAAGAGGCACTGCTGCCCACGGCGAGGTTTCCCGTCCAGGTCGCGCTGCCAGAAAAGACACTGATCGTGGCCACGTTGGTGGTGCCGGCCGAAACACTCGCGCCGTTCGTGCCGTTGGTGGCCGCGGCGGTTGGTGTCAGCGTGATTGTGCCCGCCACGCCGGCCGTATAGGTCTGGCTGCCGGAAGCCGAAGTGCCTTGGCCCAGCACCAGACCGGTCAGGGGCAAGCCCGGGCCGGAAAGCGAGCCGCCGGAGGCGTTCAGCCCCAGGCTCGAGTGGAGCGAATCGGCCAGGCCCGTGCCCATGTTGGCAATCGTGGCCGTAACGGTCGTCGAGTCGTTGACGTGGAGGAGGCCCACTGCGGCCGAGGCCGACAGGGTAAACACGGCCGGAGTCGTGCCGGGGGCCACCACCAAGTCCAGGAACCCCGAATCTGCGCTCGTCGAGAGCGTGTAGGTGTCGTTCGTCCCGCTGAAGCTGGGCAACGTGAAGTTACTAAGGTTCAGGCTGCTCAGGTTGCTCGGGCTGCTGCTCACGAGACGGTAATCGCCGAGTGAAGTCGGGGTGAAGCCATTGAAGGTGAAGTTGCCCGAACCGCTCAACCCGGCGCCGCCCAAGTTGATCAGGTCGCCGCCGTAAATGCTGTTGCCAGCCGCATCGCTGCCGCCCGTCGCGCTGAACAGGTTGAGGTTGAAGGCCAGCGTGGTGTCGGCGTTGGCGCTCAGTCCACCGTTGAGGTTCAAGGTGCCGTATCCAGAGGTTAATCCGGCCGCCGGGGCGATGGTGTGCGCGGCGCTGCCGGCCTGTACCAGGCCACTGATCGAACCGCCGGCCGGGCCGGCGGCCAGGATGCCGCCATTGAGTGTCAACGTGCCGGAGCCGAGCGCCGAGCCGTTGGCGCCGTTGGCCAGCACGAGCATGCCATTGTTCATGGTCGTGCCGCCAGCGTAGGTGCTCGAACCGGTAAGCGTGAACGTCCCGCCGCCCGTCTTATACAAGGCCAGCGGGCCGGCCGTGTTCTGGATCGTGCCGCTGAAGGTGCTCGTGGCGTTGTTATTGCCCACGACCAGCGTGCCGTTGCCGGTCGTGTTATCGACCGTGCCGTTGCCCGTCAGGCCGTTGACGTTGGCGGTAAAACCGGCCAGGTCGAGCGTGCCGGGACCGACGGGGGCGGGAACGCCCACAACGACATTGCTCACGCCCGCGCCGTAAGGCAGGGCGTTGTCGGCGCCCATGCGGAGCGTTCCGCCGCTATAGACCTGGGCGCCGCCCGCGCAGGTGTTGTTGCCGCTCAGGGTCAGCGTGCCGCTGCTGACCTCCACGTCGCCCGCGCCGGCGACCGTTCCGGCGAAGGTGCTGGCCGCCGTGCTGGAGTAGTACAGTCCGTTGTCGACATTATTAATGGTGATCGAACCGCTGCCGGAGATCTGGCCGGCATAGACGTTCATCACGCTGGCGGTCAGCGGCCCATTGACCTGGAACCATCCGGCGTTGACGTTGACCGCGCTCACGTTGCTGCTCGCGCCCGCGAGGATCCAAGTCCCCGTACCGTTCATGTTCAACGGCCCCGAAGTGCTGACGGCCGTGCTGATCGTTCCATTGCCGGCGCCGGCGAGCGTCAGCGGGCCGGTGCCGTAGAGCGTATTTGCGCCGGCCCCGAGCGTCCACGTGACGCCGCCGAGGGCCTCCAGCGTGGCCCCGCCGGTGTCGATATTGATGCCGCGGTTGGCGTTCGCGCTGTCATTGGCCGTGAGGCAAATTGTGCCGTTGTTGACGCGGAGGTAGCCGTTGTTGTAGTTCAGTTCGCCCAGGGGACCCGTCGTACCCCATGCGCCCCAGGCCGAGAGTTTCAGCACGGCGCCGCCGGAGACGACGAGCGAATCGGTGCCGGCCTTGGCGGCCCCGGTGTAAATGCCGCCGCCCGTGGAGAGATCGAGCGTGCCGCCGCTGACGACCGTGTTTCCGGTATAGGTATTCGCCGCGGTGAGCAGCATCGAGCCCGCTCCGGTCTTGGCCAGGTTGGCGGACGCAAAGCCTTGGGCGTTGGTCTGGTCCTGCAAGGGCACGGCGACCGTCAGGTCGGCGGCCGTGCCGCCCGTGGAGCCCACGTTGAACGTCAGCATTGGCCCCATTTTGAGGTTGCCGTTGCCGTTGATAATCGAGGGCGAATTGCCGCCCACCGTCAGCACTGGGTTGCTTCCGTCGGGCAGAGTGCCCATGTAGAAGGTACCCCAATTCGAATCGGAACCGGTCAGCGTCCAAGTTGCACCGTTGAGGTTCACGTCGGCGATACGATTGACCACACCGGTAATGGCGGCGTTCATGAAGGTGGCCCCGGCGTTCACGGTGAACGTGGTGTCGGACGCCACGTTGTGCCCGGAGGTGACCGTGTCCACGGCGCCGATGCTCAGCGTGCCCGAGTTCACGACGAATTGGCTGGCGTGCAACGAATTGCCGCCCTTGAGCGTCAACATGCCGCTGCCGGTCTTGACGAGTGTCAGCGAGCCGGTGGAGCCATTGCTGAAGGCGCCGCTATACGTAGTGTTCAGGTTATCGGAGCCTACGGTGAGGGTTGATGCCAGCGACAAGCTGCCGTTCTGGATCTGGCCACCGGCCCCGGAAAGGTCTGCGGCAGACGCATTGTATCCGTTGGTTTGCAGTACGCCGCCGGACATGATCAAAGGACTGCTGCCGAGCGCATTGACGCCGCCCAGTTGGAGAGTGCCCGCGCTGACCGTGGTGGTTCCATAGGCATTGCTGCCGCTCAGGACGAGTATGCCGGCGCCCAGTTTGGTCAAGGGGCCGCTGCCCACGATGTTCTGGCTGACGGTGAAGGCATTGGCCGAATTACTGATATCGAAACTGCCGCCGCCGGCGCTCAAGTTGATCGTCCGCGTGGTGGAGGTGAAGTTCGTTCCCGTGACCTGCAGCGCCCCGCCGTTGAAGTCGAGCGGGCCGGAGGTGTTGCCCAGGCTGTAGTCGGCGGACGTCGAGAGTTCGCCGGCGTTGAAGTTCGTGCCGCCGCTATAGCCGTTGGTACCGCTCAGCGTGGTCATGCCAGACCCGGCCTGGGTTACCGATCCGGTGCCGCTGACGGCGTCGGCCACGGACAGTCCCGTGTCGGTGCGGTTGAAGACCAGAGCGGAGTTATCGGTCACGGTTCCCGTTCCCAGGGTGCCCGTGGTCCCGTTGTTGCCGATCTGCAGCGTGCCGCCGTTGATCGCGGTCACGCCGGTGTACGTATTGGAGCCCAGCAGCGTCATGATGCCGTTGCCGGTCTTACTGATGCCGTAGGTACTGCCGTTAAATGGCACGATAGCTGCAACAACGTTGAGGTCCGAAGCGGGACTCGCCACGCCGCGGGTCACGTTGAAGGTGAGATTGGCGGCCTGCAGGCTGATGTTCTTGGCATTGACGATGGCCGGGTTGCCGTTGGCGTCGGACGTGGCATTGAAACCGTTGGCAGAATTGAACGAATATACGCCGTAGGCGTCGCCGGTTCCCGAGCCAGTCAACACGCCGCCGGTCATATTGACGGCGTTCTGGAGTGTCACGCGGCTAGCCGACGTGATGTTGGAAACCGTGCCGCCGTTGATGACGAGGACCTCCCGGTTGGCGGTATAACCGAGCACGTCGCCCGCATTGAGCGCCAGGAGGCCGCCGCTGTTGACGACAATAGCCGGCGTAGCAAGTTCACCATTGGCGTTGCCGGGGCTGGTATTCAATTGCAGCGTGCCGCCGTTGATGGTCGTCGTGCCGCTATAGCTGCACACCGCGGTCAGTGTCATCAGGCCGTTGCTGGCCTTAGTCAATGATCCTGTTCCGCCAATCACGCCAGAGACCGTCAGGTCGCTGGCCACGGTGCCGTGAGCAATGTTGAACGTCGCGGGGGCATCAAGCGTCATCAGCGAGGAGATCGTTGCGGTGGCGGAGGAGGCCAGCGTGGTGACGGAGGGATTCACGGAATTGAAGGCCCGCAGGTCCATGCCGCTTACCTGGCTGGCCCCGCCGGCCACGCCCAAGGCGCCGCCGGTCATGGTGATCGAATTGACGTGTTCCGAGTTGCCCGCCAGGAACGTGCCGCCCACGATATTCATGGCGGTCATGTAGCCATTGGTCTCAAGTCCAAGTTGGTTGTCGAAACCGGGCGTCGCGATCACGGTGCCGCCGGCGTTGATCGTCAGGGTGCTGCGACCGGCCGGCGTGGCGCTATTAACGCCCTGAAGCGCAAGGGTGCCGCTGTTGACGATCATTCCGCCCGTAAAGGTGTTGTTGGCAGTCAGCGTCATGGCGCCGATGCCGACCTTGACCAGGGCGCCGGTGGCTGCCGAATTGCTCAGGCTCAAATCGCTGATCACTCCGCCGAACGTGGTCGGGGCGTTGTTGCTTCCCAGGGTCAGGGTCGTCGCCGATCCGGCTCCTGTCGCGTTGCCCAACACCAGGAATGACGCGCCGGCGCCGTTGCTGGACAACGAGCCAATCGAGGCTGCCGCACCGCCAAGCGTCAGCGACGCGGTGCCCGAACTGAGATTCATCGCGACCGAGCCGATCGCGGTGGTGCCGCTAATCGTTAACAATGCGGTCGCGGAACTGGGACTCATCGTAAGCGAGCTGATCGCGGGCGCGGCGGTGACGGCCAGCAGGGCCGTGCCCGACGACGGATTCATGGTCACCGCTCCGGTGCCCAAAGCGGTATTGGTTGTCGCGTTGAGCGCGCCGGCCGTGAGCGTCGTGCCGCCCGAATACGAGTTGTTGCCCGAGAGTACGTTCGCGGCATTGGGCGTATTGACCGCCAGGACAAGGTTCCCGCCGTTCGTCCCGTCGCCGATCGTTCCCGAAAGCAGGGCGCCGCCGGTGCCGGAACCGGCCAGGGTCAATACCGTGGTATTGCTTAGCGTGGCCGCGCCGGTCACGTTGCTGGAGACGGTCAAGAGATTGCTGGAATTGTTCGTCCAGCTTTGGTTGGCCGCTGGAATCACGGTGGTAGCGCTGATTGTCAGCGCGCCGCGCCGGGCTGCATCACGATGCCGTTTCCGGCAGAATAACCGAAGCCGCCGGCGCCGCTGGCGGCGGCATTGATCGTGAGCGTCTGGCTGCCGCTAATCGCCACGGCGGCCGTGCTGGTCACGGTCAAACTGTTGATGCTGAACGCGGCGTCCAACGTGGAACTGACGACGGGGCCGGAGGCCGTCGTGGCCGCGAAGACCAGGTCCGAAACGCCGCCCACGATCTGGCCCGTGTCGCTTGCGCCATATTGGTCCAGCGACCAGTTGGTAGTGATCGTGGAAGCATTATATCCGCCCCAGTTGGAGTTGCCGGCCGGCTGCGCAGCAAAGTTGCCGGACCAGTAGGCCAGAGTGGGCGTGGGATTGCCCGACACGTTCAACAGCAAGCTGCTGTTCGTGTTCACCAGCGACAGCGTGGAGAGTCCCGCGTGGACCAAGTCTTTCAAGCTGTCAGTGTTAGCATTGCTAGCGGCCTGGCCAACGTGTTGTAGTTTGTGAATAATGTGTTATCGTACTTGACCTTAGAGCAATTTGTTAGGATGGTAACACAGTGATGTTCAGTGAGATATTCGATCGGTTTGCTACGAAAAGCGCGGTGAGTGTAATGTTTCGCGGCACGTTGGAAAATGCCGTTACAGCGGAATTGTTGGACGAGATCTTTTCAAAGACCGCGAAACGTCAGCGTTGTGGAGAGCTTTTGTTTTCCTCGGTCGTGAACCTGTTGGCCGTTGTGGCGACGGGCGGCCGCAGGTCGGTCAACGATGCCTACCTGGCACGCGAGGAGGAATTCACTGTCTCGGTTACGTCGGTCTACAACAAGCTCAATCAGATAGAGACGGAGGTTTCCCGACAGATGGTGCGGCAGACGGCCATGCGGATGGCGGACATAGTCGCGCAGTTGGCGCCACGGCGCCAGCCGCTGCTGGCCGGCTACCGGACGAAAATCCTCGACGGGAACCATCTGGCTGCCACCGAACACCGCATCGAGGAGTTGCGGAGCATTGCCGCCGGTCCGTTGCCGGGGCATGCCTTGGTGGTCCTGGAGCCGGATCGGATGCTGGCGACAGACGTTTTCCCTTGCGAGGATGGACATGCCCAGGAGCGAAGTCTGCTGCCTCAAGTCTTGACGACCGTGGAAGCGCGGGACCTGTGGATCGCTGACCGCAACTTCTGTACGACCGGGTTTCTCTTCGGGATCGCGAACCAAGACGCGGCGTTCGTCATTCGCCAACACAAGCAGAACTTGACTTACGAACTGCCGGGCGAGCGCCACAAGATCGGCCGCTGTCCCAGGGGCATGATCTACGAGCAACAAATGCAGATAACGGACGAGGAGGGAAAACCGAGGACGATTCGCCGCGTTACTATCGAATTGAAGGAGCCGACCCGCGACGGGGAAACCGAGATCCACGTGTTGACGAACCTGCCCAAAACGGTCGCCAATGCCCGCAGCGTTGCGAACCTCTATCTCCATCGCTGGACGGTGGAAAGAGCATTCCACGAGTTGGACCAGGCATTTAACGGCGAGATCAAGACCTTGGGCTATCCCGGCGCGGCACTGTTGAGCTTCTGCGTGGCCCTGTTGGCCTACAACGTGACCAGCGTGGTGAAAAGCGCTTTGGTCGCGACCCACGGCGACAAAGCAAAACGCGAAGATCTCTCGGGCTATTATCTGGCGGGCGAAGTGGCCGCTACATACCACGGGATGATGATCGCCATTCCCGAGGCGGAATGGACAACACACTTCGCCCTGCTCAATCCTGCCGAGTTGGCGCGAATCCTGAAGGCTCTGGCCGCGAATGTACGTCTCAATCGCTTCCGCAAGAACATCCGTGGCCCCAAGAAACCAGCCCCGAAACGGGTCTACGACAAAAAACATCCGCATGTTTCTACCGCTCGTATACTTGCGCAACGCCAACAGCAAAAAGCCACTCAATGCTAGCTTGAAAGACTTGGTCCCGCGTGGACCTCGCTCGGATTGAGCGAGATCGTACCGCTGCCGGCCAGGGCGCCGTAGTTGATCAGGTCGTAATTCCCCGCGGCCAGCGCCGTGGTGTTGAGGTTGACGACGGCGCCGCCCGGGTTCACCGTGAGCGTGCCGCTGCCCAGGTTGATCAGGTCCGCGGTCTGGGTATTGCTGGCATTCACGTTGAAGGTGAGGTTGGCCGCGCTGATGGAATCGCCGAGGGTCAGGCCGTTGAAAACGAGGGTCGTGGTGGCGCCGGCGGCCAGGCCGTTCCTGGTGAAGTCGATCGCGCCGCCGGCGTTCAGCGTCACCGTGCCGGCGATCAGGCCCGTGGTGGTCCCATTCCCGGCGCCGGTCAGCGTGGCCCCGTTGGCCACGGCAACAGTCGGGCTGGTCAGCGAACCGCTCAGCAAGAGCACGCCCGAGTTGACGTTGGTTGCGCCGCTATAGGTGCTGTTGCCGCTCAAGGTCAGAGTACCCGCGGCGGTCTTCCGCAGGTTGCCGGTACCGCTGACCGCGCCGGCGTACTGTTGCGCGTTGGGGTTGGCGAAGACGAGCGTGGAATTGTTGGTGATGTTACCGGTCACCGCCCCGTTGTTGACCGCCCCATCGCCAAGCTGAAGCGTTCCGCTGCTAATGGTTGTGCCACCGCCGTAGGTGTTGGCGGCGCTGAGCGTCACCAGGCCGGTGCCCGTCATGTTCAAGGCCGCCGTGCTGCCGGCGAGCGCGGCGCTGATCGAACCGGACTGGACGTTGTAGGCCAAGCCCGTAAGGGTCGTGGCGCCAACGCTGTTGACAATCGAACCGTTGACCAGGTTGACGGCGCCCGCCGTGGCGTTGATGCCGTGGACATCGAGTACGCTGCCGCCGTTGATGGTCGCGGCGCCCGTGCCCAGGGCCGTTGCGCTGCCCAACTGCAAGGTGCCGGCGGTGAGCGACGTTCCGCCGCTGTAGGAATTGTTGCCCGAAAGCAGCGTCAGCCCCGTGCCGATCTGGGCGACCGACCCGCTGCCGCTGATGGCGTTGGAGACCGCCAGTCCGCTGTCCGTGCGGTTGAAAACCAGCACGCTGTTGTCGGTCACGCTGCCGCCGCCGCTGCCCAGGCTGCCGGTCGCGCCGCCCGTGCCCAGCATGAGCGTGCCACCGGTGACGACCGTGACGCCGGTATAGGAACTACCCGTGGAAGTCAGGGCCATCACGCCGCTGCCCGCCAGGGTAAAGCCCGAATTGCCGACGGTTTGCGTAATGGGGCCGCTGACCAGCACGTCGATGCCGGAGGCCGTCGTGCCGCCGCTGACGGTGAAAACAACGTTGGGAGTTTGCCGCAGGTCGAGCCGGGAAGGGATATAGGCCGTGGCGGTACTGGATAGCACGTTGACGTTGCAGGCGCCGTAGCCGTTGCTGAAGAACTGGATGTATCCGCCGCTGACGGCCCCGATCGTGCCGCCCGTCATGTTGAACGTCAGGTCCGTACAGGTTTCATTGAGGGCGTAGCCCTGGTAGAGCAGGCCCCCGTTGATGTTCAGAGTGGTGAGCGTTTGCGTGGCGTTGTTGTAGCCGAAGACGTCGTGGGCGAGAATTTCGAGGGTCCCGCCGGGCTGGATGGTCGCCGTGCCCCGGATGCAACCGTAACCACCGCCCATGTAGTTCAGCCCCAAAGTGCCGCCGCTAATGGTGGTGCCGCCGGTGTAGGTGTTTTCCGCGGTCAGGGTCAGGAGCCCCGTGCCGCTCTTCGTCAGGCTATAGCTGCCGCTCAAAACGCCGTTGATCGTCACCGGGCTGTTAATCGCCAATTGCGAACTCGTGGCCAGCGCACCGCTGCCGGCGGTGAAGGTTAGCGCACCGTTGTTCACGGGGTCGCCCAACGTGACGTTGCTGCCCAGCAGCAGCGGATTGGAAAGCGAATAGGCCGTTGCACCGCTGGAAGAGAGTTCGCCGCCATTGAGCGTCAACGTGCCCGTGCCCAAGGCCGTGTTGTTGCCCACCTGGAGCACGCCCGTGCTGAGCGTCGTGCCGCCGCTGTAGCTGCTCGTGCCGCTGAGCGTCAACGTGCCCGTACCGGTCTTCGTCAGGCTGTAGGCCCCGCCCACGGCCCCGTTGATCGTCACCGGGCTGTTGACCGTAAGTTGCGAGTTTGCGGCCAGCGCGCCGGTGCCGGCGGTAAAGGTCAACGCACCGCTGTTCACGGCGTCGCCCAGCACGACGTTGCTGCCCAGCAGCAGCGGACTGGCCAGCGAATAGCCCGTTGTGCCGTTGGAGCTAAGCGTGCCGCTGCCGCCGGTGAAATTCAGCGTTCCGCTTCCCAAGGCCCCGCTGGCGCCGACGCGGAGTACGCCCGCGCTGAGCGTTGTGCCACCGCTGTACGTGTTCGAAGCGGTCAGCGCCAGGGTGCCGCTGCCGGCCTTGGTCAACGCCAGCGTGGTGGGACCGCTGGAACTGCCCGAGTTCTGGATCGCGCCGCTGAATGTGCCGCTGCCGTTGTCATTGCCCACGGAGAGCGTGATGGCCTTGGCCCCGCCGGCGCCGCCGTCGTAGAAATCGACGGTGCCGTTGCCGGTCAGCGTGCCCATCTGGTACGTCCCGTTGCCGTACAGGTAGAGTTTCGTGTTGGCCCCGTTGAGGTACACCGGCGAGGTGGAACCGATCGCGCTCGAACCAGAAAGCCAGAGATTGCCATAGTTCTGGACTGTGAGTTGTCCCGTGGTCGTGCCACCCGTTCCCGAGAGGACCAGTCGGTTGGCCCAGGCGTTCGCGGGGGAGGCGCTGCCATCGATCGTCCAGGCCCCGCTGCCCGATAGCGACCCGCCCAGGAACAAGCCGCCCGTGGCTGCCGTGGTTCCGTTAGGCAGGAAATAGAGCGCCGAACCGTTCGACACGTTGCCGTTGAGCGTCTGGACATTGTTGCCGAACCCAGAAAAGGCCAAGGTGCCGGCACTTACCGTCGTGCTGCCGGTATAAGTGTTGACGCCTGAAAGCGTCGTTGTACCGCTACCGACCTGCGCGAGCGAGCCCGTGCCGTTGATCACGTTGGAAACTGTCAGGCCGTTGTCCGTGCGGTCGAAGGAGAGCACGGAGTTGTTGGTCACGGTTCCCGTGCCCAGCGTGCCGGTGTTGCCGGCGTTGCCCACCTGGAGCGTGCCCGCGCTAATGGTCGTGGCGGGATACGCATTGCTCGCGGTGAGCGCCATCAGTCCGCCGCCGGTCTTCGTGATGCCGCCGTTGGTGAGGATCGCCGAAACGAGCAAGTCCACGCCACCCGCGGCCGTGCCGGAGGCCACGCTGAACGTGCCGCCATTGCGAATGTAGACCTTTTGGCAATTGATGGCCGACGTGGCCGTGCTGGCCAGCGAGTACACCGTGCCGTCGAAGATGAAATTGCCGGTACTGTCGCCAGCGCCCAACGAGCCGATAGTGCCGCCGTTGAGCGTGAAGCCGTAGTTGCCTACCGAATCGTGGACTCCGGCCGCGACTGTGAACAGGCCGCCGTTGATCGTCACCATCCCCGGGTTGCCGCCGTACCAACCCAGCGCATCGTTCGTGTTCAGTAGCAGCACGCCGCCGCCGTTGATGGTCACGGGCTGGGTCGGCGGCAGGGTGCCCGTACCGGAAGTGGAGCCGAACGCCGCGGTCACGGTGCCCGAATTGATGATCGTACCGCCCGTGTACAGGTTGATGGCCCCGAGCGTCAGGTTTCCGGTGCCGCCCTTCGACAGGTTCCCGGTGCCACCCAAGCCGCCGCTGATCGTCACCGGGCTGTTGATCGTCAATTGCGTATTGGCGGCCAACGTACCGCTGCCGGCGCTGAAGGTCAGTGCGCCGTTGTTCACGGGGTCGCCCAGTACGACGTTGCTGCCCAAGAGCAGCGGGCTGGAAAGCGAATAGCCCGTGGTACTGTTGGAGGTGAGCGTGCCACTGCCGCTGGTGAAATTCAACCGGCCGGTTCCCAAGGCCCCGCCGGCGCCGACCTGGAACAGGCCGTTACTGAGCGTTGTGCCGCCGGTGTAGCTGTTGCCTTGTGTGACCGCCAATGTGCCGCTGCCGAACGCATAGAGCGAACCGCTCCCGCTCACCGCGGCGGAAAGCGAGACCGCGTCGGCATTGTCGAACGCCAGAACACCGTTGTTGCTTATGGTTGTCACGGCGTTGATGGAATCGCCGCTTCCGCCATTGCCGATTTGCAGCGTACCGCCCGACAGGTTCGCGGTCGTAAAGTTGTTCGAAGCGGTCAAGATCATCGTTCCGCTGCCCTTTACCGTCAAGGCTTCGTTGGCGATACTATTGTTGTTGACGGGAACGGAAATGGTCAACGTGCTGTTGGCGCCGAGATTGAAGTAGCTGTTGCTGCGCAACGAGAACGCCCCATAACCTTGGATGTAGTTGGCCGTACCCGGCGCGGTGGCAATGTAGTTGCCGAAGAAATTCCAAGCGCCGTTGCCGGTGGACGACGTGGCCAAGGTCGATGTCAGCGTGCCGCCGGACAACGTGATGGGCCGGTACAGCGTCTCCGACTGGTTGCCGATCTTCTTGAGCGTGCCGTAGATGGTCATGGGATTGCTGTTGCTGTAACCCGTGTAGTCGCTGGCGCCCAAGTCGATCTCGCCGCCGGCGGCGATGACGATCGCGGAATTGGGGAGCGTTCCGTTTGGGCCGGCGTTTGCATTGAGGACCAGGGTTCCGGCGCTGACGGTAGTCGTTCCGGAATAGTTTTCAGCGGCGCTGAACGTCAATTGCCCGGCACCCAGCTTGGTCAGCCCGCCGGAACCGGTGATCGTCGAAACGAAATTGATATTCGCGTTGCCGTTGGTATCGAGGTAAGCGGTTTGGGTGCTGGCACTGATGCCGATTTTGCCGGAGATATCCTGGGTGTTGCCGGTGGCCCACTGCAGCGTGCCGCTGTTGAACTGGATGATGTTCGAAGTCGTATTCAAAGCGCCGCTGGTGAAGTCCAGCACGCCGCCATCGAGGTACACGCCGCCAGTGAAGCTATTGGCCGCGTTCGTCACGAAGAGCGTGCCGCTGCCGACCGTCTGCAACCCAGCGCTACCGGCCAGAATCGAGCCGATCGTGCCCGAGGTGGCATTCATGGTAATAAAGGGTGCACTCGCGCCGTCCAGCGCGATTGTGCCGCCGCTGATGTTGTAGTTAGTGCCCGGGTTAAACGTAATGCCGCCGACGCCGACGGTACCGGAGACGGTAACGGGGTAGGTGCCTGCATTGCCGTTGCCGAACACGGCCGTGTCGGTGCCCGAGGTGCTCCAGAGAGCGTCGGGAGCGTTGCCGTTCCACCAATTGGCGGTTGCGATGCTCCAGGTGCCCGAACCGTCGCTAAGTCCCGAGAGGCCGGGGTCCCAGGTGACGGTGGCCGCAGAGGCCAAACTACTCACGCCCGCGGCGGCGACAAGAAGAAGACAGACGCTCAAAAAACGGTGGCAAGACATTTCGATAACCCATCCCAAGGAAAACGGCGAATGAACGATTCACTTCCGCGGTCGAACCCGGCCCCGCACCGGCGTTTTTCACGCCCAACGCGCTCTTGCCTGGCCACCGCACCGATCAAACACACGCTCCAGCTCTTTGAATTGCCGGGAACAATCCCGGACAATATCTTTCATTAAACCACAACTTGCCGAAAATACAACGATTTTTTGCGCCCGCAAAGGCGGATTTCCTGGCATATTCCGAGGCATTACCGCCCCCCCCACACAAAGGAGGGCGAATAAAGCGGTATTTTGTGCAACTCGTTTCTGCATAAGGGACTTGCGCCGATGGGGAAGCGTTGGGCCAGGCGATCCCAGTCCTCGTCGCGGATCTGGTCGATGGCCTGTGGCAGGCTGGTGCGGGCGTTGAACGGCCTGCGAAACGGCCCTTTCCCTGCGGAGTTTGGTACCGACGCAGGTTAGATCGAGTTGCGCACCCCCGCACAGTGCGCCCAGGAGGCCATGGTCGATCCCCACAAATAGGTGGCGATCTCCGTAGGCTGCAAATTCTGATCCTGGGCGAAATCCAGCGCCGCGAGGAACTGTCGGGCGTTGCCAAGGCCGACGGTCCGGTCAGAAGGCCAATGAGGGGCAGTCCGCTCTGGCGCCAAAACCGGCTCCCGCTGCCGCGCCGCCCGCACCGTCGCGCCGCGCCGCATGATACCGAGAATGGGAAATCAACGCTGCCATTCGTGAAGGCGAGATCAAAGGCAAGATCGAAGGTGAGATCAAAATGATCCGAACCCTCCAGGACCTCCAGGAACGCTCGAATCCACTCGGGATGTCCGGGCCAGGCGGCGGCGGTCACCAGATTGCCGTCCACCACGGCATTGGAAAAAGTCTCGTTGACGTCCCGCCACACGGCCCCGGATCGGACGAGATCGGGCTTGATGGCGGGGTAGGCTGTGCAACGACGGCCTGTCACCACGCCTGCGGCGACGAGAATCTGCTGGCCATGACAGATCGAAGCCAGGGGCTTACTGGTCTGGGCAAAGTGTCGGACGATCTGGAGTACCCGTTCGTTCAGGCGGAGGTATTCCGGGGCGCGCCCGCCGGGGATGACCAGGGCGTCGTACTGGGCTGGGTCCACGGCGTCGAAATCGGCATTGAGGGTGAAATTGTGCCCTCGTTTCTCGCTGTAGGTCTGGTCGCCCTCGAAGTCGTGGACGGCCGTCCGTACAACCTCTCCCGACTTCTTGCCGGGGCACACGGCATCGACCTGGTGGCCGATCATCAGCAACATTTGGAACGGGACCATCACCTCGTAGTCCTCGACGTAATCGCCCACGAGCATCAGAATCTTCTTGGCTGCCATGATTGTTCTCCGCAAAGGTCAAAATCAATAATAGAGTGGTCCGGCATGCAAAAGGATCGGCTGCGTCCATTGCGAACACTGCCGATTCCGGGCATCGTAAATGGTCGCCCGCAACACGTACTCCCCAGGCTCCAATTTATGGCAAGCGATCGCAATCCGATTTCCGGCGGTCAAGTCCTGTTGGGCTTCGGCACAGATTGTTCCACCAGGCCCTTCCATCGCAACGGTGATCTTGTGGCTGCCCTTGGAGACAGCCGTCATTCCCGCTGCCTCGAATGTCAACGACAGTCTGCCACAAGGCAACAGCAGATGATGAGGGACGTCCGATCCAATCAGCGTCGGCTCTCGCATGCGCTGGGCGAGGGCCCCGCCAACGTCGAAGATCAATCGCGTCCCGTGTGGAAAGTTGCTTTCGGAGATGAACAGTTGCACGAGGCTGATCGTCTTCCACGGTTTCGTGCCGCTGCCGGCCTCGGCCATGATTTCCGGCAGGGAGAATCGCAGGGGCGTCCAGGAGTGCCGCGGGCCGGCCAGATCCACGGTCTTCTCGTAGAGCGATTGCTTCATCCCGTGCGACCGAATCACCAGGCCAATCGGCGTACGGCTCGTGTCCGCCGTGTCGCGGCTGGAGTCGGTCCGCACCCAGAACACGAGCGACTCGTAGCGGTTCAGGTCGAGTTCACCAGGCTTGAAACTCCGGCTGATCCTCGGCCAGCCGATCGGGTACTTGCCGCCTTCCCCGCCGTCGTGCTCCCAGTCGACCAGGACCGTCCAGCGAAGTCCCGTCTTGCCCTCGTGCCGAGCATCGTCGGTGATCTCGACTTTGCCCTCAGCGGTTCCATTGACCCAGGAGCGGAAGTCGCCGCCCAGGTCGAAAGTTGTCAAGTTTCCCTGACTTGGCGGCCTGCTCGAACGGCGAAATCGTCTCCATCTTCGCCGGTGCCGCGAGTGCCGTGTCGATCAAGACTGATGGGGCCGTCGTCTCGTTGGTTGCAGGATACCGCAACAGTTTCTCGGTCGCGACCGCCAGCCGCCAGCGGATGGCGTCGAACTCTTCTGAAGGCCACATGCCGGCGGCCAGGTATTTTGGTTGGACCCGGATAGAGTCCCACGTCTCTTGAAGGAGTTGTCTCGCCATCGCGAACCGCTGCCTGGCAGGCCGGGTCAACAGCGTCTTGCCGCTGCATGACCGCCTGCTGGAGCGTATAGACATAGCGGGCATCGTCGAAACCCTCGCGGAAGCAGGACCAGTACACCGCCGGAATGACCTCGCCATCGTCGTCCATCCGTTGCCCACAGCCCGATTCACCTCCGCGCAGGTAGTCGAACTGGTCCGGTGCGCACGTCCAACACCAGTGCCAGGGGATCAGCGTGGTATAACCGCTCCTCCAGAAGCCGAAGCCGTAGGTCATCCGACCGCCCTTGCACATGGTCAGGCGGTCTTTGATCTCGCCTGCATTGTGGTTGGGGTAGCACCAGTATTCATACCGTTTCTGGCCGGCGATCTGCTCCAGCAGCACGGAATACGGCTGGGAGCACCAGATGTCGAGGTAAGGGGCATAGGCGGCGGCATCGGGCTCGACGGGATCTTTGGTAGCATAGGTCTTCAGCCCGGCTGCCTTGACGGCCGCGTAGACCTTCACCCCAAATTCCTGGCACGAGGGATCGACCTCGTCAATCGGGCAGCAGATGAACTCCGGCCAACCCTTGGCCTTCCGCTCGACCTCCAACGCCCGGAACAGCTCGGTAATGCGGTCGTAGAACGTCTGGCGGCGGCAGCGGGCTCACACGCCAATGACTCTCGATCTTTCCGCCGGGTGTCGTGTCGCGATAGACCCGCCGAATGACGTCGTCGGCCGTCACCGGGGCCGGCCCCCGCAGGCCGGCGCGGAGCATCCGCGGGATTTCGTCGGCGTCACGCACGGCGATCCGTTTGCCGTCCTCGCAGCTCAAGTAAAGCGTCGGCAACATGTCCAGGCCGAAGTCGGCCATCGCCCGGTAATCGTTGTCGGCGGCCTTCCGAACAAAAGCCTCGCTCCGTCCCTGGTAAAGGGACTTGTTCCGCGTGTAGAAATAGGCCGAGCAGTGCTTGGCCGGGTCTTTCTGAAGACGAAAGCCCAGAACCCGCAGAGCGATCGGGATGCTGAGTGCCCGGTCGAACCCCTCATCCCACACGGTCACCGTTCCCAGGTAAAGACCCGGCCGGGCGTCATCGGGAACATGGATAGTCAGCCAGTACCGCTGGCACTCGCCGGCGGGCGAGCCGTGGACCGTCACGCGCTCCAGGAGTTCCGGCGTGCGGCGATACGTCTTGATCGTCGTGTAGGACGGATAGCCGACGTTCCAATAGGTGCCCAGCCGCACGTCGATGCGGTCGGCCGGGATCTCGCCCGTGGAGCACGCTAGCGATGAAACGCGGACCTTCAGGTTTACCAGCGGGCGGACGGGATACAGGGCCAGAGTCACGGGCTCGAACTGGCCGGGCGCAGCGAAGGCGACCAAGGCTTCCAGCCGTTCGTCCGGCCGAGGGCGAGTATTCGGGTAGATGGGTTCCACGGTGGGACGGGCAAACAGCACGTAGCCCCGTTGCTTCTCTGCATCCGTCAGCGCCGGCTCGGGCATCCTTTCGACGTAGGGGATCTCCTTGGCGCCTGCCGGCACCGTGGGCTGAGCATGAGCACGCCGCTCCAAAACACGATCGACCGGGATCGGCACGAGCCTTGGAAGAAAGTCGCCATCGGCAGATGTTGGCCGTTGTAGCCTGTCCTCGGCAGGCCTTTTCATCAGGTGCTTCCGCACCAGAGAAGTCAGGATCTTGTAGCTCTCGGCATTAAAATGCAGGCGGTCTTTGACGAACAATTCCTCCCGCGGCTTGCCGTCGGCGCCCATCGTGGCGTCGAAGGTGTCGATGTAATCGAGGTTCTCGCCTTTGGCGATGTAACCCTTGATGAGCTGGTTGGCCTTTTTCTCCCGCGTGACGTTGGCCCAGCGGGCCGGCGTGGCGTTGATCGTCATGTAGGCGATGCGGACCTCGGGCAGCTTCGCCCGGACCTTCTCGACGAACGCCTGGAAGTCGGCCCGGACCTGCTCGGGGGTCTTGCCGGCGTGAATGTCGTTGCCGCCGGCACGCAGGACGATCAACCGCGGCTTGTAAGGGACGACGATCCTGTCGGCGTAGTAGGTGCAATCGGCGATCCGGCAGCCGCCGAAGCCGCGGTTAAGGACTTTATACTCCGAGAAGTCCTGGGCCAGCGTCGTCCATTTGCGAATGGTGGAGGAGCCGACGAACAAGATCTCCCCTTGAGGCGGCGGATTGGCACGGTCGGCAGCCTCGAAGGCCCGGATCTCCCGCTCCCATTGCTGGCTGCCGGGCTGCTTCGCGGTAACAGGCTGGGACATCGTGCAAATCAAGAGACATAAGATCGCCAAGCAAAGAGGATTTCTTGCGTTCATTACCGGGTTCTTCCATTGCTGACTAGTCAAACACTACCGACCATCCTATCCACCGCCTCGATGGCGATGCCGGTCAACACAGAGGAGACGATCAGGGCGGGGCCGGCTCCCGGCCGGGCGGCATCCCCGGCCGCAGCAGTTCCCACCAGGGCGAAGATCCCGGCGCCCACGATTCCCCCGATCCCCAGCAGGACCAGATCCACGGGGCCAAGGACTCGCTTCAGCGGACGCTCGCCCGGCGACAGTTCCGAGTCGATCCGTTTGATCCGAAAGAGGCGGCGAAGCAGCGTCATGGAGAGGGGATCGGCAGTGGGGACGGGTCAGGCGATGATCAATCTTACCGCGGCCAGACCGGTCAGGGAAAGGGCCAGCACGTCAAAGGGCCGTTGCGGGATGATCCTGAGCAGCCAGACCCCCAGCATCGCTCCCACGGGCGCCCAGCAGGCCACGATCAGGCCGAAGCCCAGGGTGTCGGTGGTCAGCATGCCCAGGCCGCACATGATCGGCAACTTGCTCAGGTTGACAATGAAGAAGAACCTTGCGCAGGTGCCGACGAACTCCTGTTTGCGCAGGCCGCGGCTGATGAGATAGATGGTCATCACCGGCCCCGCGGCGTTGCCGACCATCGTCCCGAAGCCGGCCACCAGGCCCATGACGGCGACAAACCACCACTGACCCGGCATCTTCGCCCAGTGGAAATACTGGCGACAGACCTCGACGATCAAGAACGCAGCCACCAGCCAGCCCAGGATCGGGCGAAGCTCGTTGCCCGTGGTCCTGGCCAAGACCAAAGCTCCCAACGCCATACCCGCGGCGACGTAGGGTACCAAGCCCCACAGCCGGGGCCAATCGGCGTGGCGGTGAAACCAGGCCACGGCGAACACGTCGCCCAGCAGGATCGCCGGCATGATAGCACCGACCGAAGCCTTGGCGTCGTCGGGGAACGCTTCGACCATCAACAAGACCGCGGGGATCGAAACGCCGGGCAAGCCGGTCTTGGCGAGCCCCATGAGCATCGCTGCGGCACCGCCGAGTAAATAGGCCGACAACGCCCTCAAGGAGAACGAAATCTCTCTGCAATGCGATCCGAACTTCCTGGGCGCCTGGATGAGCCGGGCGGAAATCCGCGTCAAGCAGGGCAAGCTCGACGAGGCTGGGAAGTGTGTTGAGCGCATGATCAACATCGACCCCAAGGCGCCGGAACCGCTCCTAGCGGAGCGGGTCATGGCAAACAGGCACCTCGAACTCAATCACGTCGACGAAGCCATTGGTTGGCTCGGCCGCATCCTGGAAGTCGCCAAGTTGATCGAAATCTATAACGCCCGTGGCACTATTTATCTTCAGAAAGGCGATTGGATCCGCGCCCAGCAGGACCTGGCGAAGGTCGCGCACGATTTCCCCCAATTTCCCGGGGTTCAGGAGAAACTCAGGGAAATCCAACGGCAGTTGGCCAATCCAAAGAAGTGAACCCTATCTGCTGACTACGATAAGATCCAGCGAGACATCCGGAGCGGGGTGCGGGGCATTACGCAGACCTCGCTTGCGCTTCGGGCTTCAATGCAGCCGTGAATAGTCCGGGCTAGGCGGCCGTCGCATCGCTTTCGGCTACGGAGAATTGTCCGACCAGCGACTGCAATTCTGCGGCAAGTCTTGTCATGGTTGTGCCAGCCTCCCGCGTCTCCGCAGCACCGGACGCGGACTGCTTGGCCGCTTGGTCAACCCCGACGATGTTCCGGCTGATTTCCTGGCTGGCGGTGGCCGATTCTGCCACTCCCCTGGCCACCACGTCCATCGCCAGGGATGTCTGCGCTACGTTCTTAGCGATTTCCCTGGTCGTGATACTTTGCTCTTCCACAGCCGATGCAATCGTTCGCGACACGCTGTTGACTTGCCGGATCACTTCGCCCACCTCGCCGATCGAGCGTACCGCCTTGCCCGTCGTGGCTTGGATGCCTTCAATCCGTTTGCGGATGTCCTCGGTGGCGGCGGCCGTTTGGCGAGCCAATTCCTTCACCTCCGAAGCGACCACAGCGAAGCCTTTGCCGGCATCACCGGCCCGCGCCGCCTCAATCGTAGCATTGAGCGCCAAGAGGTTGGTCTGCTCGGCGATGTCCTGGATGGCTTCTGTGACCGTACCGATAGCGCCGGCGGAGAGTCCCAATGCGGTGATGGTGTCGTGGCTGGCCTCGGCCAACCGGGCAGCATTCTCCGCAACTTGGGCAGCTTGTTCGGCATTGCGAGCCACTTCGCTGATGCTGGCGGTCATCTCTTCGACGGCCGAGGCGACTACTTTGACGCTGGTCGACATTTGCTCACCAGAGGCGGCCATGGCGTACATGTTGGCCGACATTTGCGCGGCGGCGGCAGCCACGGCGGTGGACTGGGCAGTGGTTTGCTCGGCGCCTGCGATCAGTTGCGTGGCAGTGGCAGACAACTTCGAGGAAGCCCCGCCGAGCGACCGGGAATGGTCCGTCATTCCACCAATGATCCGGCGAAGACTGGTCAAGGTGACAGTAATCCCGCGAGCCAGAACACCGCATTCGTCCCTTCGGCGGAGCAGGTGCTCGTCCACGTCGCGCTTGAGTTCGCCACGTGCCAACTCTTCCAAGTGTGTCACGACAGCCACGATCGGAGCAGTAATGCTTCGCGCGATGAACATACCCAGCACGATCCCGAACACCAAAGACACGATCGTTCCGGCGACCAAGACGGTCTCAGCCCGCTGCGCCGCTGCTTGCCCTGCCTCTACCGCCGCGTCGGCCGCCTGCGTGTTCAGCTTGACAAGTTGATCCAGCAAATCAAGCGCCTTCGTCTGAATCGGCAGGCAAACGTTGAGCAACTGGCCGGACATCTTCGTCTTGAGCGCGTGGATTTCCGCTTCCTTTCGGCTCACCGCCGTGGCCACGGTTTGCATCGCCTCGGTGATTGGGCGATCGATGCCGCGGATCGACTTCTGGACGGATTCTCTCGTCTCAGGAGTGAACTTGTCGAGGCGATTCAAGATTCCGCGGTACTTGACTCCCAGTTCGGCGTGCAACTTCTCGATGATTATCGTGGCTTGACCGTCGAGTCCGACTGCGCACATCAGCGGCCCTAAGCGTCGCAAACCGGCCTGAACCGCCGCATCCTGCTTTTCAAAATTGGCAAAGTACTTGTCAAAATCAGCAGGCGTGTTGCCGCGCAGCAAGAGGTTCTCCCACACCTGCGCCTGGGATGTCATCGCAAGACGTACCTGCCATTGTTGCTCGGAGGCCATCTGTATGCTGTCAGTGAGCGAGAAGTTCGGAGACTTGGAACCGGGACACTTCTCCAGGACATTGTCGAACTCCCGGCTGAATCGGTGGAACGCATCGCTGTCTTCGTTGCACTTCTGCCACGTCGAGACGAACGACTGCCACAGGCTGGTTTCCTCCGCCGTTCTCGGCAATGACGCATAGACCTTGCGGGCCGCGATGCATTGCTCGCTCGCCTTGGCAAGCTTATCATATTGCCGGTCGCGATTCGCTTTGTCCAAACTGATGTCCATTAAGGTCCGCTGATTCACCTTGATCTGGCTGAGATTTGCCTTCATGATCAGCAAACTCTGCACGCTCGGCAGCGAGTGCGTGCCAATCTTTCGAAGCGAGTCTCCCAGCCTGGCCAGCCCCCAATACGATACGCAGCCGACGGCAATTGTGAGTGTTGCAATCGTCCATATCTGCACTTGTTGCTTCGTGGCGATCTTCAGATTATTGAAGTGGTCGAACATGTCAGAAGGTCCCCCGTGATCGTAGTTGCAAGTTCCTTGCGTCAGGAAGGTGGCAGGATGGAAATACCGCTGCGCCGCGCAACAAATGATCGCCCTGAACGCCGATGTTCCCGTCCCAAAACGATAAAGGCACAGTAGTCGCGTTCGCTTCTCAACGAAGCGAGCGATGTCAACTGTGCCTTCAAGTGGCAGGCCCAGGTCCCACCCATCAAGGCGGCGCGCAGTCTGCGAGCCCCGTTTCCTCGGGCTATTCGCCCCAAGAAACTTGTCCAGGAAAACGTAGCACAGGAACTCGACGCGAGCGAAGAAGATCGTACTGACGAAAGGTTTTCGATTTCGTCACTTAATACGTGCTAGAATATCGTAGCGAGTTCGCGGCCGGCCCTGCCAGCAGGCCGCGAATATGGGCGGAGTCCGCACTCTCTACGGCCGCCGCCGCTACCTGCCGAAAATCTACTCGACATTGCCCAGCGACGTTGCCGAAGACCGCCGGCACGCCGTAAACACGATCGAAAGTGGAGAAGGGGAAAGGAGTCGGGAGTCTTTGATTTGACCGCGCAACCCACGGGAACGGAGTGCGTGCCCGGTCAGAGGGATCGGCTGGTCAACGCCACGAACCACGACGCGATCGACATTTCGTACACGTATGACGGCACGGGAGGTTGGCTGGTGGTCCCAGGCATGCCGGAGCTGGATCAAGGCAACCACTGCTCGTTGAAGAAACCGGCTTCCACGATCTGGGCCGGAGTGCTGTCGGTTGCCGGGCCGCTGACATCGAGCACGGCCCAGTCTGGCAGTTGCGGCGTTTGCAGGGAGTTGCTCGCATTGGATTTGTCGCGGATGGTCGGACCGCTGTTCAGCACGATGTAACGGCCCGGTTGCTTGGGATTCGGATAGATGGCCAGCGGCACGATACTCTCGCCTTTCCACGATCTTGCCCCGAGCTTCAGTTCGTTGCCCTGCCAGGCGATGGGTGTCTGGGCCAGGAGTTCGGCCATCTTGTAGTTGGTCTCGGGTTCGCCGAACAGAATCAGGTTCTTCGTCTTCAGATCGGCCGCCGTCAAATCGCTTACGCGTTTCACCGGCAAATCGCCCCGAAACACTTCCCGCCAGCGACGCACGGTGTAGGCCAGTTCCCGTTTGTAGAACGCTTCCCGCACCGCGGAAGCCGAAATCTTGTCGGGTGGCACCACGATGAACGCGGTGGTAAAGGCGTCGTCAATCGGTCCTTGGAGATCGGGAACTTTGCGGAACCCGGCGGCGGTCGAAGTGGCGACGCTGAACTGCCAGCGGCCATCCTTTAATTCGAGACTCATGTCCCGATTCATTTTGCCGTCCTTGAACGTAACCGTCTTGTCACTGTCGGCCGGAGTGGCGCCGGCCACGGACTGCCCATTGACGGTGACTTGCGCCTCGGCCGGCAGGTCATGCAGGCCCCTCGACGGAGAAATCAAAAAGCGAGTGACATTTTTCGTAGTCACCTTCAGCTTGTTTCCTTCCCACTCGGCATCCACCCGGCTGTCTTCCCAGTGCTTTTGCAAGCCCGTCACGGTGAGCCAAAACATTTTGGGATACTTCAGCGTCCTGCCCTGCCAGTGGACCGTCTTGAGAACAACGGGTTGGCCCGCCTGCATCCGCTCATGCGCCCAGGCGCGGATTTCCTTGAGCGCGTCGGGATGGTACTTGTGCGCCATGCCGGGTCCGACGAGGTGATGGAGTTTCCGGCCTTCGGCTTGGAACGCTTCCGCCATGATGTCGGCAGCCAGCTTTTGCTTGTCCACTTCACCGCTATAAGCGAGTACCGGAATGTTGAAAAGGTTCCGCGCAGTCCGGCACATCGTACTGGCCCCAGAGCGTCTGGGTGTAAACGGGCGGCATCTGGGCCGGCGTCAGGTTCAGAAAACGTCTCACCTCCACAAAGCCGGCGCCTGCGTGCAGGCCGCACCAATGATCCGCATAATGCGCCCCGACGTGCCATGCCCCTGCCCCGCCCATCGAGAATCCCGCCAGCAAGATGCGTCGGTCGTCGATCCGGTACATCCGCTTGACGGCCTCGACGGCTTCCAACACGTCCGCCTCGCCCGCCAGTTGATAACCGAGGCACTGTCGCCCGAACGGATGCAGAACGATACAGCCGCCTGGCTGGAATTGTCCGGGCTTGTGCATCCTGTCTTCGATGAAATGCATGTCGGTGATCTTGTCGCCCCGCCCGTGCAGCCACACCGTCAGCGGAACCGGTTTGGACAAGTCCAGGTCCGCCGGAATCTCCAAGCCAATCGGCTGCGGCGTGTCATCGATGCCGGAAACGAACCCGCGCACCAGCGTGCCCGCTTGCTTTGGCCAGTACGGCTGATGTTTCTTCAGTTCCGTCAGCCGCGATTCCGCCAGTTGCAACAACTGCTGGGCCTTCTCGACATCCTTGGGCACGTAGAACTCCCCGTTGACCAGAGCATACCGCACGGCCTTCAACAGCACGGAAACGTCGCCCCACAAAGGGTCTTGGGCCAGCGGTGCGGCCGCCGCTTCCAGGGCATGCAGCTTCTGCTCTAAAGCCTGCCGCGTCGCAACAGGAATGTCGATCCCCACCGGCGGCAAGCGATACGGCTGATTCGTCTTGGTTGCGGCTTTGGCCTTGGCAAGTAGCACCGCTTTCGAGGGCGCCGCCTGGGTGATTGCGACACCCGACAATAAGACCAGGAGCCAAAAGGATAAGATCTTCATGTTTCACGGTTTCTTCTTGTTCCCAGCGTCCATGCGATCAGCTTAACGGCGTTGCCATGAGTGTGCATTACCTGCCCGAGGAAGTCAAGCAATAGGCGTCTCATTAGGGGGCTGCTCCGGCTCTGCCGGCCACGACCTCCTCGCTGGCCATGCCTAGATCGCGGTCGTGACGATGGAGAGCGAGCCCGCAGGCTTCAGCGGCGGCACGACGGCTCTTGGCGGTCGTCGATCACCTGCCAAGCCGGGCGTGCATGGCTGGGAAGGGCCAGCCTGGCTGGCTTTACAGCGGACCTTGAACGTGCTACGGCTTTGCCGAACCCGATCTATTCGGCTCCGCCGACTCCGGCAGGTTGGCCACTGTCAAGAAGGCGCTGAGCCGGGCAAGAAAGCCACTGCTCAAGGCATCGCTAACCGGCCAGGTCCCCTGGTGTGTCTGCGCGCTTCCCACCCCCAAGTAGGCAGCGAAGGTCTTCGGCGAGAAGCCGTCGGAAAAGCTGAGTGAGAGATTATGGGATCTGATGATGCCCATTCTGCGACTTGACCAGAAAAGCCCCTCCGAGGCGTGGAAGAGACAGGACCAGATTCTCAAAGCCCGTAGCAAGACACTGAATGAACTCAAGTTCGATCACGTTCACTTCGAAGGCCCCGGAACCGATCTCAAGGTATTCCTCGGCCCACAGACGATTTGGGACGGGGGATCCCACGCCACTTTTGATAGACGGGCCTACATGCCCAATATCCCAACCGAAGAAGTCTTCACCGCGCCCGACTACCGTAAGACCGAAGGACGCGTACTGGTCACACGCCCCGTAAAGGTCCTGGAAAATCAGGTGCTGGACGCCTGGTTCGAGTTTTCCGAGGGGAGAGTTACGGATTTCGGAGCGAAAGCCGGCAAAGAGTGGCTGGAAAGATATTTCGCTATTGAAGAGGCGTCACGCTATCTGGGAGAGGTTGCTCTTGTCGATGTCTCCTCCCCCATCTTCCAGAGCGGTCGCATCTTCGAATCGATTCTCTTTGACGAGAACGCCGCCTGTCACATCGCTCTGGGGAGCGGCTTCCCAACAGCGATCAAGGGGGGAGATTCCCTGTCGGATGACGAGCTCAAAAAATTGGGCTGCAACATTGCCATAGTCCATACCGACTTTATGATCGGCTCGGAAAAGACATCGGTCAGTGGCATAGCAAAGAACGGGAAGAGAGTGCCGATCATCTCCAAGGGGCGGTTTGTAATTTAGCTTTACAGTCGCTTCATCCCTCCAACCGCTCGAACCTCTTTTACCCTCTCGTCGAGGCAAGACGCTGAATCAGGCGAATTGGTCGCACACAGATGCGGCAAACTTCAAGCCCGCATGTTCATGATGAATCCTTTGATTCAGACACGGGCAAGGTCGAATCGGTTTCAGCCGTCGCGGGTGGGTCCGCCGCGGGCCTATCCGCCGCTGGTTGCAATTCGTTAAGCCAGTGCTGCGCAGCAGCCTCATCACTGGCCTGATACTGTGCGGCGGGCGGTGGGGTGCCTGCCGCGAATCGTTTGGAAAACCATTTCTTGACAAAGAAAATCGCCGCGACCAGAGCGGCAACGATGTACCATGCCCCTCCGGGGTGTGGCGGCGGAGGCGGTGGGGGCTGACCAGGGGTTAGATCCAGATAGAACCCAAAGGTCACTTCTTGCGGCGATTCACCAGCCTCGCGACGAGCTATCAGGTTTCGGTTGTCAGGGCGGATTGAGGTTTGCGCAAGCGCGATTTCGTACTCCTTTCCGGCTTGGGCCAGGAACATGGCCGAAACAACCTCTCCCCCTCGATATTCCAGGACGACGGGCACTTCCGTTCCCGTCTTCTCGCGGATGACGACCTTCCGGCCGTCGCGTTGGATATGCTCTTGTGCCTGGCCATCGAATCGCACTATCCGCAATGCATCGGAGGCAAGATCATTACAGTGGATCTGCCAAGGAGGGTCGACAAGCATCAAGAATGTACCGTCTATCGCCCGGGAATGCTCGACCAGCCCTTTCCTGGCGCCTTCCTTCGTGGAAGTGTCCTTGGGCATCGCCATGGCCGTCCCGTTCGAAGTGGATAAGGGAGGTTGCGCGGAAGCATCGCCGATCAGCATACCGACGATGACGGTCCAGGCGATTCGCCAGCAGTTGAGACACATCAGGTCTTTGTCCTTGCGAGGATCAGTATGTTCATTTGCAATCTCCGACGCGTTCCATCAACGCGAAGGGTCCATGCCTGCATGGGGCTCTTTATAGCGTTACGCGATCTTCCTTGCAACAGGCATGTTGGTAATCTGTTTCTTACCGCCCGCCTCCTTGGGTTCTGCGGCGGTTGCGACGGCAAGACTGCCGAAAACCGCGAGAACCACCAATGCGACTGCCGATACGCGTCGGAACATGGATCAAACCTCCATTGAAGCCCGTTGCCGCGGATCGCCGTGACGCCCGCCAACGGCCGAGATCATTCCGCCGCACTGCAACCATTATAGTGGCGTTTGATTGCCGTCACGTAGCCCCAACCGCGGGAGATCGCCGGCGACATCTATCTTCACGGCCGGGTCGTACGGTCCTGAGAGACGACCCGGAAAGTTCGCCCGCTTATTCGGGGCGGCCCATCAAGGTGCTCGCCGAGCATGTGCGCGGCCGAATACTTTGACTTCACAAATGCTCACCCAGCAACCTTCGTCAAGACCCGTCACCGTGATCTTCACGTAGCGGACTTGTTCGGCTTTCTGAAACTTCAGGTCTTGGACCTGCGACGTGGCGGTGGTCTTCGTCTGATCGCTGAGCAGCGACCAGGTCTTCCCCTCGGCCGAGCCTTCGACTTTGTATCGATACCTTTTTCCGTCGAAGGGCCAGCGGATCCGGCAACCGGAAAGGTCGAAAGGTTTCTCCAGATCGACCTGCCACCATTCCGGCCCGTCCTCGGGCTCGTCATCGGCGCGCCAACAGGTTTCCGGATCGCCGTCGTTGGCCTGCGCCGCGCCATGTTCCTCGTTCTCGACCGACGAACTGCGTGCCGGCTTGTTCAAGGCAAGGTTGTCCGGCTCGCCGACACGGTCCGGAGAACGCGCGCAGACGGCACCAGACGCGGAGAAGAGGAAGGAAAGAGCCAGGACTACAGAACCGGCCGCCCGCGCGATCGCACGCTGATGCATCGTGGCACAGGCCATGCTCTAATTCCTTATCCGACATTTCCCTGGACTCCGCTGGGATACGCTCCGAGCGGCAACTTCCTTCATTTTAACCGCGGGCTGCGGAGAATGCCAGTTGCGCCGATCCGTGGCGCAACCGATCAATAGCGGCACTCGATACCCAGCGTGGCGCCCTGGTAGAAGACGTCGCCGCCCGTTTGTACAGTGGTCGCCGGGCCCAAGAGGGGAGTGGTGTTCGCTGAAGGTTGTTGGTAAGCCAAGGCCAAACCGTCGATGAACAACAACTCATAGCCCGCCACGATCGACCATGGTCCGACCACCTGGTACGAGGCACGAATGCCGAACTCGCCGACAAAGGCCGCGCTGCCGGCGCCACATCCGGACTCGTCGTAGCGTTGGAAATATCGCGAATCGTAAGCAAAGTGATTGCGGGCCGCGTTGCCGTAAATGCCGGCTTTGACGTCGCTCTCCAGGCTGAACCGACAACAGCGATAAAGGGTCGCATCCCCACCGATCTGGAAGCCGACAAGATAATTCGAGGTACGCAAGTCCTGGCAGGCGTCCACGCAGTTGCAAGTTGTTCGCTGCTCGACCGTGATGCCGTCGGTGAGGTCCAGGAAGCGGACACCCGCCAAGAGGGCGGCGTTGCAACAGCAACAACAACAGACGTTCTCGATAGGCGTTGATTTCGGCATTCTGCAGTCGCGAAGCATAGCTCAAGCAGGACGTCACCTGGCCCTTGCCGAAAATGCCGCTTGCCTCGTTCGGATTGTTGAAGAGCACTCCCGCGCCATTGTCCGCAAGCGGCGCCTCGGCGCTCGCGCTGCGAACTCCGACGTCGAAATAACGGCCCTCGATCGACCAATCGCAGTTGAGTTTCCACCGCGCGTCGATCTCCCACCCCAATTGGACGGGAAAGTCGAACTGGTTGGCATTGAAGCTGGGGCAGGCGCAGTTGTCGATCAGCAGCGTTTGGTGGGACGGTTTCGACCGATTGAGAAACAACCCGTCCACGGATACGGACCACAACGGCTCACAACAACCATAGTCCCAGCCCTCGCAAGGCGATGCGACGACCGGACTGGGACTCGGCGTAGGGTTGCCGCCGAACGCGTCAGGCACGGCCGCGGCGGCCGCCAGACGGATCGTCAAGAGGAGAGTCAACGAGATTGCGCTCAAAATCCCTCGTAATGGCTTCACCATCATTCTCCATATCCGGTCTTAGGGACGCCAAGGCATGGATCCGTCAAAATCGTCATATCTGGGAATAATCGTCGGACTCTTCCATTCCGCGGGACCAGCGAATTCGCTACACCCGACAAACTCGTTGCAACCGGAATATGTGGAATTCTCCGCAAACTTTACCCAGTCCTCCAGGTTTAGCATGGCGAGGATTGTTAGGGCTATCAACTATTGTTAGCACTTTTTGCTAACGCGAACACTGCGAAATCTGTTCGGCCGCGTCGAGGCCGCCTTTCCTAACCAGTTGCTGCCTGAGAACGTTCGGAAGAAATGAGCGGAAGCCCCGGCAAGACGCGGGGCTCGCACCAATTTCTTCCGAACGTTCTACGCACATGAGGCCGTTTTCTGTCCGCTGGTTTCAATGGGTACGACATGTGCGACACCGTCAAAAACCTAAAAAACCGGTGGGACTGCGACTGCGCCCGAGGGGCGCCGTAGGACTGGAAAAGAGGATCGGTCCGGGCATGATGCCCGACCTCTCCGCGAAGCGAACGGGAGCGGCAAGCCCGCGCAACCCACGGGAACGGAGTGCGGACCCAGGGTAATTTTCACACTCCGCGACGGCCTTGGCACGCTCAGTCGTGAGGGAAAAGCATCCCGCAGATGCCGAGGGCAGCGTGATCTGCGCAATGCGCGTGCAACCATTTTTATTGGGCCTCGTTCAGGGTACAAACCAATGGCTACGAAAATTGATAAACTGGATTTCTTGCAGATTCTCTGGCACCGCAAGTCGCTCATCGTGCTGGGCCTGATTGTCGGCCTGCTTGCCGGCGGGCTGTTTTACGTGCATAGCAAGCCCATCTACGAATCTGACGCTCAGGTCCTCGTGGTTGAGAAGCGGCCGGAAGCCGTCACGGGCGAAACCAGAGGCGTGACGGCGTTCGACGATTACATCGCCACGCATCGCATTCTG
Organism: uncultured Planctomycetia bacterium; assembly: GCA_963779975.1. Taxonomy (GTDB): domain Bacteria; phylum Planctomycetota; class Planctomycetia; order Pirellulales; family Thermoguttaceae; genus JANXQG01. Next base: position 337,261 of record CAWAAL010000012.1, read on the forward strand.
ATCCAAAGCCCGCTGGTCGTGGAGCGGGCAATTCGCCAGGGCAACCTCAGCGGCTTACGGACGTTTGCCGGCGAATCGGGAGACCTGACGCAGGCGGTGATCAAGAACTTGGTAGTGGGCCGGGCTGCGCAGGATGCGCAGGGAAACTCCAACAATAGCGTGCTGTCGCTGTCGTTCCGCGGTCCCGTTGCCGCCGAGTGCGGCACGATCGTCAACGCCATCCTGGAAAGTTACCGTACATTTTTGGACGAAACCTACCGCAACATGAGCGACGATACGGTCAAACTCATCACCGAGGCGCGGCAGGTTCTGCAAAACGACCTGGAAAAACGCGAGACCGCGTACCGCGAATTTCGCGAGAAGTCGCCCATGCTTTGGAAGGGCAAAGAAGAGGTCAATCCGCTCCAGGACAGGTTGGCCCAGATCGAGACCCAGAGGTCGCTCCTGTTGCTCCGCAAGGCCGAATTGGAAGGCCAGTTGAAAACGGTCGAAAATGCCCGCAAGGCCGGCAAGAGTCACGAGGAATTGGTGGCCCTGGTTGCGGATCTTTCCGGCAGAGAAAACAGCCCCGCGCCGAGTTCTTCCAATCCCAATGCGGATCGCAACTCGCCCGTGACCCTCAAAGCCGAGGTCCTGCCCCTGCTCTTGGAAGATCAGACCCTGAGTGCCGACTTCGGCCCGAAGCATCCGCAGGTGCAAGCCGTCCGCCAGCGCATCGAGGCCATGCGCAATTTCTTCATGCTTCCCCCTTCGACTTACGTCGCCCAATCCAAATTCACCGCGGCTGGCAATGCGTCGAAGCCCCCCGATTTCGTGGCGGTCTACGTCCAGTATCTCAACCAGGAACTCGATCGGGCACGGGTCCAGGACGAAACGCTTGCCAAGTTGTTCGAAAGCCAGCATGACGCCGCCCGCAAACTGAGTAGTTATGAAATCCAGGATGCGGAGTTCCGTAACGGCATTGCCCGTACCGAAATACTCTACGACGGGGTCGTCAAGCGATTGCAGGAAGCGGGACTCGTCAAGGACTACGGCGGGTTCGAGGCCCGGATCATTGCGCCGGCCGGCGTGGGTAAGAAGGTCTCTCCGCTGTTGTGGGCGGTCTTGGCGGTCAGCGTCTTTCTGTCGCTGTTGGCGGGGGTGGGGTTGGCCCTTCTGGCCGAGAGCAGCGACAAGAGTTTCCGCACGTTAGAGGAAATTCGTGGTCGACTGGGGTTGCCCGTGATGGCTTGCATTCCCTTCGTCACGCCGGCAAGGGCCCGCAGAAGGCAGGCGGCGGGCCGGACCTTTGACCCGATGCTCATCACGTACTACCAGCCGAGGTCCGTCGCGGCCGAGTCTTATCGGGGCGTACGGACGGCACTCTGCTTCCTTTGCGGCGGCGAGGGTCACAAGGTGCTGCAACTCACCAGTCCGACGGCGCGCGACGGGAAATCGACCGTGGCGGCCAACCTGGCGATTTCCATTGCGCAGTCGGGCAAGAGAACGCTGCTCGTCGACGGCGATCTGCGAAAACCGTCGCAGCGCAAGCTTTTCTCCCTCTTGACGCCTTTGGGGCTGACATCCGTCCTGTCCGGCGAAGCAAAATATGCCGACGCAATTCAGGATACCTCCGTCGCCAACCTGTCGGTTCTGCCCTGCGGTCCCCTGCCGGCCTCGCCGGCCGAGTTGCTCGCGTCGCCCCGGTTTGCGGAATTGCTGCGGCTGTTCCGCGATCAGTACGACTACGTGTTGTTGGACAGTCCTCCCGTATTGGCGGTAACCGATGCCTTGGTCGTTGCGCCTCACGTGGACGGCGTGTTGCTGGTTGTCCGCACCTCCAAGAATGGCCGGCCGCTGGCCGAACGTGCGCGGGACATGCTGCACTCCTTGGGCGCGAAGACCTTGGGCGTGGTGGTTAACGCCGTGGAGAAGAACGCCGCCCCCAGTTACAGCGACGGCTATGCCTATGGCTATGGTGCCGTCTATAGCGACACCGACGACGAATCCGTGGGGCATGGGGACTCGCACAATAACGGCAAAGCCCACTTGGTTCACTAACATGAGTTTGCTTGCGATCTTCACGGCGAGCCTGGCATGTTGCCTGGCTCTCACCCCGGTGGTGCGCACCCTGGCGCAGCGCTACGGGCTGGTCGACCGCCCGGACGGACGGCGCAAACTGCAAGCCCAGGCCGTCCCGCTGGGCGGCGGGCTGGCGATCTTGCTCGCGACCGTGACGGGCCTCTCCACCGCCGCCCTCTACCCGCCCTTGCGCGAAGAGATCGTGGCGCAGGCCCCGCTGCTGATCGGCCTGGGCATGGCGGCCCTGGTGATCGCGGCCGTAGGTCTGGCCGATGATGCCTGCGGCTTGCGGGGCCGGCACAAGGTTCTGGGGCAGGTCGCCGCCGTGGCGATCGTCATCTCGTGCGGCGTCGTCATCAGGGCAGTTCACGTCTTCGGCGCGGAGTTCAACCTGGGGCTGCTCGCGTTTCCCATCACGGTTTTCTTTCTGCTGGGGGCCGTCAACTCGCTGAATCTCTTGGACGGCATGGACGGGATGTTGAGTTGCATCGGGTTGATGGTTTGCCTGGCCCTCGCTGTCATCGCAGCGCTCTTGGGGCATTGGCCGGCGGCCTGCATTGCCGCGGCGCTGGCCGGCGCCTTGCTGGGATTCCTCCGCTGCAATTGTCCGCCGGCCTCGATCTTCATGGGCGATTGCGGCAGCATGGTGGTGGGGCTCGTGATCGGCGTGGTGGCCATTCAAGGCTCGCTCAAAGGGCCGGCGACCGTGATCCTCGCGGCTCCCCTGGCCCTTCTGACGCTGCCGATCTTCGACACGCTGGCCGCCATCGTGCGCCGCAAGTTAAGCGGCCGCAGCATTTACGTCTCCGACTGCGGCCACCTGCACCACTGCCTGCTGCGCAGCGGGCTATCCACGCCCCACGTGCTCTGCTGCGTGTTGGCGCTATCGCTGCTGACGTTTCTGGGCGCGGTGGCCAGCGTGGCCTGGCACGCCGAGTGGGCCGCCTTCGTCAGCGCCCTGGCGGTCTTCCACATTCTGATCGCGACCCGACTCTTCGGACATGCGGAGTATGAACTGCTGCGGAAACGCCTGGCGGCCCAACTGTTTCGCGGCCCGGCCGATGGCGAGCCGCGTCGCCTGGAGGTCCGCATTCAGGGCTCGGCCGACTGGCCAAGGCTGTGGCACGATTTCACCGCATGGGCCGCTGACCTCGGTTTGAAATCGCTTTGCCTGGACATCAACGCGCCGGCCCTGCACGAGGCCTACCTCGGCCGCTGGGAACGCGAAGCCGACGAACCCGACGACGAGAACGTCTGGCGGGCACAGTTTCCCTTGAAGGCCGGGGGGCACAACCTCGGACGCCTGGAAGTCGTTGGCCGTCGCGATGAAGGCGCGGCGATCTTCACGATCGCCGTCCTGGCCGGCCGCGTCGAAGGCCTGGAATACGCCCTGGGGGCTATTCTCGGGCTCATGCCGTCTCCACTTTCAACCGCCGAAACCACGCGTGCGCCCTGCGCAAGATTGACAGCGGTCAACGGTCATCAAGCCGTCGCCGCCGTTGGCAGGGGAGATGCCCGCCATTCGAGCTAAACGGCTATTTCAAAATCGGGCACGCAGGCTGGAAGCCTACGCTACATGCCCGACTTTTTCCTCCCCATACTGAATCAGGATGACGCATTCCATGCATACCATCGCTGAAGTCGACCAACTGCCGCCGGAAACGTCCGCCGGGGGTTCTCCACGCAACGACCTGACCCCCGACGCGCGACTCGCAAGCAGGCGACTCAAGCGCGGCGCCCGTTCGTTGCTCGGTACCCGCCGCACTGAACCTTCCGGCTACGAGTTGATCCTCGAACCCGGCCGGGCCGAACGGCAATACTGGCGCGACCTGTGGCGCTACCGCGAACTTTTCTATGTTCTCGCGGCCCGCGACATCTCGGTCCGTTACAAGCAGACCGTCATCGGCGTGGCCTGGGCTTTGATCCAGCCGATCTTGACGATGCTTGTCATGACCATGGTCTTCGGCAAGGTGGCCAAACTGCCGTCCGAAGGCGCGGCGCCCTATTCCTTGATGGTCCTGGCCGGCATGCTGCCCTGGATGTTCTTTTCCACCTCGCTGGCCACGGCCAGCCAGAGCATGGTGAGCAATGCGCAGCTCATCTCCAAGGTCTATTTCCCGCGAATGATCATCCCCGCCAGCGCCGTCATCACCAGTTTCGTCGATTTCCTCGTCTCCTTCCTGATCCTGCTGGGCATGACGGTCTGGTATCGCTTTTGGCCCGATTGGCACATCCTGGCGTTGCCCGTTTTCATGGCGTTGGCCCTCCTGGCGGCGATCGGCCCCGGGCTGTTGATCACCGCACTCAATGTCAAGTACCGCGATTTTCGCTTCGTGATCCCGTTCCTCGTGCAATTCGGCCTTTACCTGTCGCCTGTCGCCTACAGTAGCAGCGTAATCCGCAACCGCTTCGGCGACGTCGCGTTTGCCCTGTACTCGCTCAACCCCATGGTCGCCGTGATCGACGGTTTTCGCTGGGCCATCCTTGGCGGCCAGGCGACGGTCTATTGGCCCGGTTTCGCCCTGTCCACGACCACCATTTTCCTCTGCCTCTGGATTGGTGTTTGGTATTTCCGCAAGACCGAAAAGACCTTCGCCGACATCATCTGACCTGTGCGTTCTCCTTAGAACCCCTGACACAACCCCGTTTTTGCCCCCGACACGACTGGCGAAAGTCCGGTTGTGTCAGGGGTTCTCAGCTCTTGGCTGCCTGCCCTTATGCCTCCCATCATCACTATCGAGAACCTTGGCAAGAAGTACACCCTGCGTCATCAGGGTGGCGGCGGCGGTTATCATCGCTTGAGCGAGGAACTGGTCAACGCGGTCAAGCGGCCTTTCCGTTCCCTCTTCCCCCCTGCCTCTCCTGTTCTCCCGGCAGACGGCCGATGGCCAAGGGGTGGTTCTCCTGGCGGCGCCGAGGAGTTCTGGGCCCTCCGCAACGTGTCGTTTGACGTTCAACAGGGCGAAGTCGTCGGCATCATTGGGCGGAACGGCGCTGGGAAGAGCACGCTGTTGAAAATCCTCAGTCGCATTACCGAACCGTCCGAAGGCCGGGTTCGCATCCGCGGGCGCGTGGCGAGCCTGTTGGAGGTCGGCACCGGCTTCCATCCCGAACTGACGGGCCGCGAGAACATCTACGTCAACGGCGCTGTCCTGGGCATGTCCCGCGCGGAGATCCGCCGCGCATTCGACGAGATCGTGGCCTTTGCCGAAGTGGAGAAGTTTCTCGACACGCCGGTAAAACACTACAGTAGCGGCATGTACGTGCGACTGGCGTTTGCCGTAGCCGCGCATTTGGAACCGGAAATCCTGATCGTCGACGAAGTCCTGGCCGTGGGCGACGTGCAGTTTCAAAAGAAATGTCTAGGAAAGATGCACGATGTCTCCGCCAAAGGAGGGCGAACGGTGCTGTTTGTCAGCCATAACATGGGCGCGATCGCCCAACTTACGAACAATTCCGTCGTCTTGGCCAAGGGGCGGATCGAATTCGTCGGCAGATCGGACGTTGCCATTGAAACCTATTCCACTTCTGGAAGCAACGATCTTGCCACCTTTTTCGACGTGGAACATCAACATCGCAAGGTCTTGGGCAATCAAGACGCGAGAATCATCAGCCTGCGGTTCGCCAAGAACGCGCCGCATTTTTCCTCTGCAGAGGATTTCTCATTCTTGATTAGAATACGGGCAAATAAGGACATTCCTCGTTTGCGCACCAGCTTTACGATCTTTTCCGTGGACGCAACCCCCGTGGGCGGCGCCTTCGGCCACGACAGGTCGCAAATGAATGCGTCGCAGGAAGCGGAATTTCGCGTCACCCTGCCATGTCCCAATCTCGCCCCCGGCCATTACTATTGCGATGTCGGCGTCGGTCGCGGCAACCCGACGAATGGACACGTGGATTATGACGCAGTTCACGACACGCTCCAGTTCGAGATCCTGGCCAGGGCTGGCGACGAGGGGACCGTCAGTTACTGGACGTCCGGATGGGGCAAGATCATTTTCCCAACCCTGCTTGTGGAGCAAACAGCCTGATTCCGTGCGATTGACGGCAGGTTGCAAGGCAATTATCGAGTCCATGTTGGTTTCTGTCGTTATCCCGGTTTTCAACGCGGAGCGGTTCCTGGCGGAAACGATGGAAAGCGTCTTCCGGCAATCGTATCCGGACCTGGAAATCATCGTGGTTGACGATGGTTCAACGGACGGCTCGCGACAGGTCATCGAGTCGTTCGGCGCGAGGGTGCGGTTGGAGGTCGGGCCGAATCGCGGCGCTAGCGCGGCGCGCAACCGCGGAACCGCATTGGCTCGCGGCGTGTTCGTTCAATATCTGGATGCCGATGACCTGCTGGCGCCGAAAGCCATTGCGAACCGGGTCGAAGCGTTGCACCGCAGCGGGGCGGACGTGGCCTATTCGGACTGGCAACGACTGGAGGAATCCGGCGCGGGAGAGTTCACTCCCGCCGAGGTCGTTGCCCGTACCGTTGAATCGGTAGATCCGGTCCTTGAAATTGCCCTGTTCACCGACTTTTGGTGCCCACCGGCGACCTTGCTCTATCGCCGCAGCATCGTCGAGCAGATCGGCGGTTGGAACGAAACCTTGCCGGTGATTCAAGACGCGAGGTTTCTTCTGGACGCGGCGCTCTGCGGCGCGCGGTTCGTGCATGTTCCAGGCGTGGGGGCTTTTTACCGGGTTCATGGGGGATCGAGCCTCTCGCGCCGGAACCGCGCGGCTTTCGTGAGGGACTGCTTCGCGAATGCCCTGCAAATCCGCGACTGGTGGGAACAACACGGCGGATTGACTCCCGCGCGAAAGGAAGCACTCGTCAAAGTGGTCTCGCAGTGCGCTTGCGCAACTTTCGAGTTGGACCGGGAGCGTTTTCAGAAAGCTCATGAAGCCCTGACCGAACTGGAACCGGGCTATGTTCCCAGGACGCCTCGAGGACTGCGACTTCTGTCCAGGCTGGCAGGTTATCCCAACGCCGAGGCCCTGGCGCTGCTCTATCGCAGAGTAAAAGCACGCCTGCTGATGCGAGGAACACACGGATGAAGATATTTCACACGCCCTTTTGCTTCTATCCTGACCCGATGGGCGGGACGGAAGTCTACGTCGCGGCCTTGGCGAAGGAACTCTTGACGCGCAATGTGCAAGCGATCATTGCCGCCCCGGGCGAAACAGCCCAGAGTTACTCTTACGACGACAACCCTGTCCGCCGGTTCCCGGCGCCCCGCCAGGCCGGTGATTTGCGCGAGCTTTACGGCGAAGGCGGCGAGCGGGCGGCGCAGGCATTCGCCGCACTTCTCGACGAGGAGCAACCGGACGTGGTTCACCTTCATGCTTTCGCGGGAGGAGGTTCGTTGAAACTGGCCCGCGCGGCGAAGGCGCGGAACATACCCGTCATTTTCACCTACCACACGCCGACAGCCACTTGCCAGCGCGGCACGATGATGCGCTGGGGCACGGAACCCTGTGATGGTTTCATGGACCTGCAGGCCTGCGCAGGATGCACGTTGGAGGGATTATTGAACCGTCGGGCGGAGGGCGGAGGGCGGAGAACGAACGCCGGAAGAAGGATTGCGCAACTGGCTGTCGTTGCGCCGCCCGCGCTGGGCGCCGTGCTGGGCAACCTGGGGTTACAAGGCGGGATATGGACGGCATTGCGGATGACGGAACTCGTGAAACTCCGCCACGCCACGACGCGATCGTTTCTGGCCGAAGTGGATCATGTCGTAGCCGTATGCGATTGGGTAAGAGAGGTCTTGCTCCACAATGGCGTGCCGGAGACGAAAATCACGCTTTGCCGGCAAGGGGTAACGCGCGGAAGACCGCCCGGCAAGAGACCACAAGCGCAGGCGGGCGGACGTGGGAAGCCGGGAGTCGCGAATTCCGGTCTCCGTCTTTGTTTTCTCGGCCGTCTCGATCCGACCAAAGGCGTTCAGATCTTGCTCGCCGCTCTCCGCGCTTCGCCAAGCGCCGCGATCACGCTCGACCTCTACGGCGTGGTGCAAGGCGAAGTCGGGAAAAACTACGAGCAGACATTGCGGCGGATGGCCGGCGGCGACGAGCGGATCAGATTCCGTTCCCCGCTGCCGGCGTTCGAAATCATTGACGCGCCTGCGCGATTACGATTTGCTGGTCGTGCCTTCGCAATGGCTGGAAACCGGGCCGCTGGTGGTCCTCGAGGCGTTCGCGGCGGGTATTCCCGTACTCGGTTCACGGCTCGGCGGCATCGCGGAACTGGTGAAGGACGGCGAGAACGGCATTTTGGTGGAGGCCGATTCGGTCGCGGCCTGGGCTGCGGCTTTGAACCGTCTTTCGCGAGAATCGGAGTTGCTGAGACGATTACGTTCGGGAGTTCGGCCGCCGCGGACAATGGCCGACGTTGCCGAAGAAATGCTTGCGCTTTACCATTCAATTCCCAATCTGCGGAGTTGCGCAGTTGGCGCGTGAAGAGCCTTGAGAGCAAGAACCAACACACTCTCCGCTGCGAAGGGAACAGGTGCAAATTGCACTGGCACGGCAGGTTTGATACTTCACTAGGTGGAAAGATGCGCATCGCGATTGTCACCACTGGCCGCTTTTTCGTGCTCGACCTCGCGCGGGAGTTGGCAGCGCTGGGGCATGACGTCCGGTTCTACTCCTTCGTGCCTCGGAAACGGGCGGAACGATTCGGCTTGCCGCCCCAATGTCATCGCGGCCTGCTGCCCTGGGTGTTGCCCCTGTTGGCGGCGCAGCGCGTGGGGCCGGCAGCCTGGAGGGGCCGGATGGATGCGCTGCTGCTCAGCGCGGTGGATGCGCTGGCCGCGCATTTCCTGGAGCCGTGCGACGTGTTCATCGGCATGAGCGGGCTTTGCGTCCGTAGCGCGCAGGCGGCGCGGAGGAAGTACGGCGCGAAGATTTTCCTGGAACGCGGCAGCCGCCATATCCTCTCGCAGAAGGAAATCCTGGAAGCCGTTCCGGAAATCGCCAAGCCGGCCGTGCCCGATTTCGATCTGCGGCGCGAACTGTGGGGCTATGAATTTGCCGACGTTGTATCGATCCCCTCGAGGCACGTGGAACGCAGCTTCTTGGAACGCGATTTTCCGGCGTCGAAATTGTTCCGCAATCCCTACGGCGTGGATTTGACGATGTTTCCGGTTACGCCCAAGCCGCGGAATCCGGCGCCGACGCTGGTCTTTGCCGGTACGTGGTCGCTGCGGAAAGGCTGCGATGTCCTGGCTAAGGCCATGGAAGGCCAACCCTGGAAGTTGGTCCACGTCGGGCCCATGGGCGACGCGCTCTTGCCGCACAAAACGAACTTCCAGTCGCGGGGCGTCGTGCCGCAAGCTCAATTGCGCGAAGTGTACGCGCTGGCCGACGCCTTCGTGTTGCCTTCCAGGGAAGACGGGTTCGGATTGGTTCTGTCCCAGGCCTTGGCCTGCGGCGTGCCGCTCGTTTGCACGGGCCGCACGGGGGGCGAGGATTTGGCGGAGTTCCTGGAAGACCCGTCCTGGGTGACGGTGGTGCCGCCGGATGATGTCGCCGCCTTGCGCGGGGGTATCCAACACGCGCTGGCGCTGACCAAGAAACAGACGGGTCCGCGGGACATTCTCGGTTCCGCCCGCGACCAGATTTCGTGGCGGGCTTACGGCAAACGCTACGAAACCGAGTTGCAACAGCGCGTTTACAGGAATCAGTCCTAGTTTCGCCTTGGGAATGAAACGCATCCTTTACGTTCAGTACACCAACCCGGCGACCTATCCGCCGCTGGAGCATAGCGGCTTGTTCCTGCTGAACGCCGGCTGGGATGTCCGCTACTTTGGCATCCACAGCGAAGGCGAAAGCAATCGGCTGACGTTTCCCGCAGCGCTCGCCCGCCGCCAGACTTCATGGCAGTGGACGCGGCCGGGATGGCGACAGAAGCTGCATTACGCCTGGTTCACGGTTGCCGCCGTCTGGCACGCCCTCCAGCACCGTGTGGATTGGGTCTATTGTTCCGACCTGCTGAGTTGTCCGGCGGGGTGGATGATCCGCCGCCTGACCCGCTGCCAGGTGCTTTATCATGAGCATGACGCTCCCAGCGGCGGGCGGGAAGCGGCGGGTGACGAGAGGCGGACCGACGAAAGACCGCCGCTTTCCGGCTTCCAACGATTTTTGTTGTGGACCCGGGACCGCGTGGGGCGACAGGCGGAGTTGGTCGTTTTGCCCAATCAGAAGAGGTTGGACCTGTTTCTGCAAACCGCCGGGCGACACGACAAGGCTTTGTGCGTGTTCAATTGCCCGCGCACGGACGAGGTTCGCCCGCGAAGGTCGCCGTCGCCCGCCGGCGCACGGTTGCGCCTGGCCTTTCACGGGTCCATCAATCGCGACCGTTTGCCGATGGCCTTGCTTCCCGCCTTGGCACGATTCCAAGGCGCCGCGACCCTGCAAATCGTCGGCTACACGACCATCGGCAGTTCCGATTACCTGGCGGCATTCTTGGCGGAGGCCAAGCGCTTGGGGATTGACGGCGTGGTCGAATGCCGCGGGGCTTTGCCAAGGCAAGACCTGTTCGCATCCGTGGCACACTGCGACGTGGGGCTGGCGTTCGTGCCCTTGCGGGGCGGCGACGTGAACATGGCCAACATGACGGGCGCCTCCAACAAGCCTTTTGATTATTTGGCGTGCGGGTTGGCCCTGCTGGCGAGCGCCCGGCCGGACTGGGAGGACATGTTCATCCAGCCCGGATATGGACTGGCCTGTGATCCGCTTGCCGTCGATTCCATCGCCGCGCAACTGCGCTGGTTTCTGGAGCACCCGCGCGAAACGCGCGAAATGGGCGAACGGGGTCGGCAGCGCGTCCTTCGCGAGTGGAATTACGAAAGCCAGTTCGCCAAGGTCTTGGCGCGTTCGAGCAAGCAGCCGCTCCCTCTGCGGGCAAACCAGAATCTACGGAACTCTGCTTCGATGACTGCCAAGATTGCCTTCTTTGATTCCACGCCGCCTTATGCCCCGGCCGCCGGCGGCATTGCCACGTACATCCGTCACCGCGCCTGCTTGCTTGGCGACCGTGACTTCGAGGTGTGGTGGGCAAATGAAGAGTCCCTGGCAAGGTGGTTGCCGCAAGACCGGGCCTGGGCCGACCGGCGGACGATTCCGGCCCCCCCTGGCGGCGACGCTTGCTCGGTCGCTGGCCCGTATTGGCTCCGACATGGCACGTCTTGACCGCGGAAATCAAAGTGGACGCCTGTGAGTTCATGGCAGGCATCACCAGTTGGCTGCCGTTTTCCCCGGCCGGCCCCCGCATCGTGTTGCAATGCCATACTAGCCCGCTGACAAGGGCGTTTCTCAATGGCGACACGGACGTGGCGCGGCACATGGGTCGCTTCAAATCGTGGGCCGTGCGCAACCTGTCGAAAGCCCACGGCATCCTGGCCTGCAGCAGTGAAATCGCTTTCTTGGAGGCGGGTTGTTTTCATGTCCATCCCGACCGCATCACCATTCTTCCGCATGCCTTCGACCGTCGCGCCGAAGACGGGTTTGCGCTGAAGTCCGCGCCCGTGAAGGACGGCAGTTTCCTGGTGGTGGGCAACGTCGAGTATTTCAAGGCGCTTGATCTCGTGGCAGCCGGGTTTGAGCGCTATTTGCAGCAAGGGGGACGTGGGCGGCTGCTGGTAGCCGGATGCGGCGGATTGCACGAGTTGTGGCGGAAAGCGACCGTTGGCGCCATCAAGCCAATCGTGGAGCGGGTCTTGCGCGAACACGGCAAGGAGTCCATCCAATTCCTGGGATCGATCAGCAAGGACGAACTGGCCCGCTTGCGGACCAAGGCCACGGCGGTCATCTGCGGTTCGCGCTTCGAAGCGTTCTCCATGGTTACCGGGGAGGCCTTTCTTTCGCACTGCCCGGTGATCCTTTCCGAACGCAGCGGTTGGCGGGTGCTGGCGGAGCGTTTCCAAGCGGCGCCGTTGGTCGATCCTTACCAACCGGACGAGATCGCCGCCGCCATGTTCGCACTGGAGTCGCCCACCACGCGCGAGACGTATCTGAAAGGCGGCGATGCCCTGGCAGCCTACCTGCAGTCGCCGGAACTCGCCGAGGAAACGACCGACTTTTACCGCAGGGTGACGAAAGGAAAGTCCTGAACCATCGCCGGCGCCGGCAGCACTGCGCCGCTGGCCACGCGCAGGGACAATGCGGGGAGAGAAATGGAAATAGCGAGCGGCGTGCGATCCGTCCTTGAGCTGATAACGGCTTGTGCAGAAAGCGCCGCGAGGGGAATTCTCGCGGCGCTCATCACTTTCCCCTGGTCGCGATCGCTGCTTAATACCGTTTACCTCGAACTTAAGCCGTCCCAACTCGCGCGCTTTCACCGCGCGTTCGCGAAGATCTTCAGGAACCACCGCAGTCCTGGAATCGACGGCGCGTGGAGGGCCGCGTTTCGCGGCAGGACTATTCTCATGCCGCTTACCGCAGAACGGTTCGCGCTCGACTGGGATGCGGCGGTTTCGCTCGTGGGGCACGATCCGGAGATCAAGGAAACGTATGACGCGTTGCTTGCGGCGCCTGATCCGCCGGACTTGTTCATTGACATTGGAGCCAATTACGGGACGCATTCACTGCTCTTCCTCGTTCATCGCATTGCGACAATGACATTCGAGCCCAATGTGTCGTGCCACCACTATTTCCAAGAGGCATGCAACCTGAATGGGGTAACCCCCGCGCTTGAGCCCGTGGCGCTCGGCGAGCGTTGCGGCCGCGTGGAATTGTCGTATCCGCAAGACGAAACGTGGTTGGGTTCCACCAGTGCCGCAGCCGCGAGCGCACTTGCTTCTCGAAGCGACCTTCGTACAGTTCAGGTTGAGCAAAGAACGCTCGACGACTATCTACCAAAGATATTTCCCCGGCGCACCCTGATCAAGATCGACGCTGAAGGGAGCGAGTTGGCAATTCTTCGCGGAGCGGTCAAGACCCTGCAAGAACTCAGGCCTTCCGTCATTTTTGAGTGCTGGCGGAACACGACGGATCGGAGTCAGCTATTTGCTTTCTTTGCCAATCACGGCTACGACATTCACGGCCTGCCATGGAAACCAGGGGCGAACGGCAAGCCGCTAAGCTTGGCGCAGTTTACCGCGAGTTCGTCGCTGAATTTCCTCGCCCTGCCAATCAATCGAAGGAGAGACCTGTGCAAGCTCCGCAATCAGGATGGAATTCGAACTGCGTGGCTTTCTTGGGATTCAGCGGCGCCCTATTGACGCTATTAAGCGTTATCAACCCTTACGGCAGGCCGCCGCGGATCATCCTGCTGAGTTGTATCGTCTACGTCCTCGGATCGATTCCCGCCTTTCTTTATTTGTGGTCCGGACTACGGGAGGCGATTCCCCTGATGCCCATCCACGCCTATTTTTACGCGGTCAGTTTCGGCCTTGTCGGTTTTACCCTCTACCACGACCCGAATCCGGTGCTCAACCCGAGCGAAAACGCGCGGGCGACAGCCCTGCTCTACACGGCCGCCGGTTTGGTAGCCATGTTGGTCAGCTACTATGGCGTCGGCCGGTGCGTATTCCGGCGGCCGCCGGATTTCTCCCCCTCGACGGTCGTGCCTGAAGAGGAAGACTCGGCGGTCGTGCCCGAAGAAGACTGCGAGGGTCTCGCCTGGATTGCTTTCTCGACGGTACTCTGCATCCTCGTTGTGGTAAACGTTTCGGGGATTCGTTTTTTGGACCAGGCACTGGTAATGCTACTGAACTTTTGCATTGCACTGTTCGTCGTGCTCTTCTTCAGCGGCCGACTTTCATGGTTTGGCAAGGCAGTCTTTTGGATGACACTGGTTCCCATGAAGATGTTTCTCAAGGGCGGACTATCCGATGGGACGCTTGCCGGCCCCGTCGTGATGTTGGTCGCGCTCGGCGTCATCTATATGAGCGTGCGCAAGAAGGTCCCTTGGACCTGGTTCGCCGCTGCCGTATTGGTCGTCGCGATTTTCCAGCCGGTAAAGATCGAGTTTCGCCAGGCTACGTGGGGCAGGCCAGGGTTCACGACTGGGGAGAAAATGTCGCTTTTCATGAATTTGGCGGTCCGCCATTACTCCGGCCTGCTTTCCGATAGCCACGCCATCGCCAGCACGAAGGCCCACGAAGCGACAATCTCGCGAGTAGCGCATCTCGTGGTCACCAGCACGGTGATCGAAGCTACGCCGGAGCGGATACCTTATGCCTATGGCGAGACGTACTTGCCGCTCTTGACGAAATGGATGCCTCGCGCGATCTGGCCAGAAAAGCCGCGGGAGGTGACCGGAAACGCTTGGGCGCATGCCTACGGCGCGCTCGGGGCAAACGACCACACCACGTCGTTCAATCTCCCCTGGCTCACCGAGTTCTACATGAATTTCGGCGTAGGGGGGATCCTGTTCGGGATGTTTGCGGTGGGCTTTTTGTTCGCCGGGCTGCGTCATTGGCTTTGGCAATCGCCCCATGGCACCGCGGAGTTCGCCTATGGATTCGCGTTGGCCCAAGCGGTGATGTTCCCGGAAAGCAACTTATCCCTGTTGTTGGGAGGCGCCGTTATTGGCGCTATCGGCATTCAGCTTTTCCTGCGCATTAGTCGGCTGTTTCTCGGAAGGCAAGCGTAATTGAACGGTATTCGCCCCAGACTGCTGATCGTGGGCCATTTTTCCGCGGGACACGTGGGCCGGCATTTCCACGCTGCCGCCCGCGAGCTTGGGATCGCGACGGAATGCCTTGACATGAGTGAGGCGTGGGGGAGGAATAACCTGATAAGGCGCTTCCATTGGCACTTTCGCGGCAAGCTTCCCCCACGATTGACGGAGTTCGGCAGGCACGTAGTCCAGGTGTGCCGCGACTTCCAACCGACGTTGTTGTTGGCCACGGGCATCGCGGCGTTGTCGGCCGATTGCCTCGGAAAGGTGGCGGAAATGGGCGCCCGACGCGCCAACTACCTGACGGACGATCCCTGGAACAAGGCAAATGGCGCTTCGTTCTTCTGGCAGGCGTTAAGGCAGTATGATTTCGTGTTTTCCCCCCGCGAGGCGAATCTGGAGGACCTGCGGTCTTGGGGCTGTCCGCGCGTCGAGTACCTTCCTTTTGCCTACGACCCGCTGACGCATTTTCCGGAAGCGAACGTCTCGGACGAAGAATTGGAGGAATTCCGTTGCGACGTGGCATTCCTGGGCTGCGCCGACCGCGACCGTCTCCCTTTGGCCCGAGCGATCATCGGCGCGGGACTGAAATTGCGGCTGTATGCCGGCTCTTGGGATCGCTATTCCGAATTTCGTCGCTACTGGGGCGGTTTCGTGTACGAACGTCGGCTCCGTCTCGCCGTGGCCGGCGCGGCGTTGCATCTTTGCCTGGGACGCAAAGCGAACCGCGACGGGCATGCCATGCGCAGTTATGAGTTGCCGGCGATGGGCGGTCCGATGCTTGTGGAAAGAACTGCGCGAACACGAAAGGCTGTTCGGCACGGAAGGCGAGTGCGTCTGCTACTACGACGATTTCCGAGACTTGCCCGAAAAGGCGCATCGATTGCTACATGATCCCCACAAGGCCGTTGAGATGGCGAGACGCTGTCGCGACCGGGTTACGCGGCAGGGCGCGAATACGTACCGCGACCGGCTGGCGCATATCCTGCGAAGCACGGTTGGGTACGAAGACGGCCCCGCCGAGCGCTCTGGACTGATTACTTCCCTGGCAGAGGTGTAAGATTCATCGAACCGGCGACAAAGGCCTGGCAGGATCGAAACCCACGGTCGTGATGATGTTCCCAGGATTGACTCGGTCGACCGGGGGCATCCAAGCCAGCGGCGCGGATGCCTGGAACGCCCTTGACATGGCGGTGAACGCCGAGCGAATCGTGTTTGATCCGGCAAGCGACGGCCGTTGGACAGCAGACCCCTCGACCACGTGCGCCAGGAGTAAGGGCCGCTTGATCCTGAAGATCGTCTCTCGGTCGTGGCATGACGACATACTCCTATGCTGGCATCTGGGCATGCTGAAACTCCTTCCCTTCCTGCGGGGATTTCACGGGAAGGTCATTCAGTTCCTGCATGGCGTCGAATGTTGGCGAACCCAGAACGGGATTTCACGCCGCCTGTTGAACCGCGTGGATCACTTCTTTTCGAATAGCCAGTTCACCTGGCAGCGTTTCTTGCAATTCAACCCTCAGTTCCTCGATGCGCGGCACACCGTAACGGCCTTGGGATTGGGCGAACCGCTCCGTGGCGCGACCCCGCCGCCGTCCGGGCCGCCTGCCGTGGTGATGCTGGGGCGCTTGCGCGTGGCGAAGATTACAAGGGGCACCGCGAGCTGATTGCGGCCTGGCCGTTGTTATTGAGCAAGGTCCCCGCTGCGCAACTCTGGGTCGTGGGCGACGGCGACCTTCGTCAAGACCTTGAGAGTGTCATGCGGAAAAACGGAGTAAGCGGTTCGGTGCGTTTCTTCGGACGGGTGACGGAAGGACAGAAAACGGACCTGCTCCTGCGTTCCCGCTGCCTGGCGATGCCCAGCCGGGGCGAGGGATTTGGCCTCGCTTACCTGGAGGCGATGCGCGTCGGCCGGCCGTGCCTGGTCAGCAACTGCGACGCCGGCCGCGAGGTAGTGAATCCACCCGAGGCGGGCTTGGAGGCAAATCCCGCTTCGCGCGAGGTCCTCGCCGGGGAATTGGCAAGGCTCTTGACGCCCGGCCCGGAATGGGATCGCTGGTCCTCTGCCGCGCGCCGGCGTTACGAAGCTCATTTCACTGCGGCACAGTTCGGCCAACGGATGGGGAGCGTGATCGCAGATCTTGTCGCTCGATCGTACTGAAAATGGCGGCGCCACGACTTAGTCGGGATTGGTTTTCAGCTTGCCAAGCAAACGACAGGTTGGAAATCCATCCTCCACGGGAGAATCAGCGATGTGCGGAATTGCAGGAATAATTGCTCGCGGCCGTGACTCCGCGCACCTGAGAGACGCCATTCAGCGGATGACCGATGCCTTGGCTCACCGCGGGCCGGACGACGCCGGGATCGAGTGCCTCGCACTGCCGGGCGACCTTCACGTCTGCCTGGGACACCGCAGGCTGTCGATCCTCGACTTGTCGCCCAAGGGGCACCAGCCGATGGGTGATGTGCGAACGGGGAGTTGGGTGGTTTTCAATGGCGAGGTCTACAACCACATCGAGTTGCGACACGAGTTGGCGGACGAGTTTCGTTCCACGTCCGATACCGAGACCCTGTTGCGCGGGTGGGTTGCGAAAGGGCCGGAGTGGGTCCATTCGCTCCGCGGCATTTTCGCCTTCGCCTTGCTCGACGCCAGGCGGCAGGAATTGTGGCTGGTGCGGGACCATCTGGGCGTCAAACCGCTGTATGTCTCCCAACCGGAGGACGGTCTGTGGCTGTTCGCTTCGGAGACGAGGGCCCTGCTGGCCAGCGGCATGGTCGGCCGGGAGTTGTCTGCCGAAGGATTGAACAGTTACCTGGCGTTCGGCGCCGTGCAGGCGCCCTGGACGCTGGTGGCCGGCATTCGATCGCTCATGCCGGGCGAACGGTGGTGTTTCCCGCTGCATGGAGAGCCCGCCACGCTGCTCCCGCGGGCGTCGCGGTACTGGAGCGTTGCCGAACATTTTTCTCGGCCAGCGGAACGGTCCGGTAACCATTCGCACGCCCGCGGCGCATGGACGGAAGATCAGGCTTGCGAGCAACTCAAGGCGACCTGGGACAGCGCCATCGCATCCCAGATGCTGTCGGACGTCCCCGTGGGGGTGTTCCTCTCGGGCGGCATCGATTCCAGTTCGATCGTGGCCACGTTGGCGCGGCAAGGGCACAGTCCGAAAACCTTCTCGGTCGCTTTTTCCGAGCAGGGTTTTGACGAGTCGCAGCATTCCCGTCGTGTCGCCGCGCAGTACGGCACGGAACATCGCGCGATCACGGTCACGGCGGACCACGTGTTGAGCGGACTTGATGCGACCATGGCGGCCTATGATCAACCGTCGATCGACGGCATCAACACCTACGTGATCTCGCAGGCGGTCCGCCAGGCCGGCATCAAGGTGGCGATCTCGGGGCTGGGCGGAGACGAGGTCTTTGCCGGCTACCGCACGTTCCGTCGCCTCCCCGCGCTGGAGAACTGGGCCCGCTTTCTGCCGCGGAGACTGGCGTGGCTGGCGGCTGCGGTGATCTCGCGGGGACTGGAATCCGGCAGAGCGGCCCGAGTCGGGGCCATCTTGTGCGGCGAGGCGTCGCGGTTGAACGTCTACTCCGTTCTTCGCCAACTCTTCGGCGCAAGCTGGCGCGATCGCTTGCTGCTGGACGGCGTGAACAAATGCCAGGGCCTCGCGCCGGAGTTGACGGCGGAACTCGCGCCTCAAGCTCAAGCGGTGGATGCGGTGAACGCGGTGTCGCTGCTGGAATTGTGCCTGTACATGCAGAACATGCTGCTCCGCGACACCGACCAGATGTCGATGGTGCACGGGCTCGAAGTCCGCGTGCCGTTGCTGGATCATCGCCTGGTCGAGGCGTTGGCGCGGATTCCCGGGCCGGCGAAGCTCTCTGCCGACGCGCACTCCAACAAATGGCTGCTCGTCAAGCTGGCGGGTGTTTCGCTGCCGGAAGAGGCGCTGCGCCGGCCCAAGATGGGCTTCGTCTTCCCCTGGGATGCCTGGTTGCGCCGGGAACTTCGCGGCCGCACGGAAGACGTCCTGATGGACGCGGCTGCGGTGGAACGCGCCGGGATGCGAAAGCACGCGGTGGCGACGCTCTGGCGACAGTACCTGGGACGACAAGGCGCCTGGCGATCTTCCGACGTTCCTGGCTCTCCTCCATCTTGTGGATTGGGTTGCCGCGAATCGACTGGGACCGCCGGTTCCGAGCATCCAGCCGCGAGTCTTGAGGGAAGAGTTCGACGGCGGCGGCGCCCGCGCCGGCGGCGACGGCTTTCGCGCGCCGCGTGCCACCCGGACGGCCGCGCCGGACCAGGTTCCAACGCCGAACCCGGATCCTGCTGCTGATGCCCGAGATCGCCGTCAGCCGGGGCGGGGGAATCTACCAGGTGGGGTGCAGCCTCATGCGGCTGCTGCAAAAGGAGCGGCAAGGCGGCGGGATCGACGGGCGAGTGTTGTCGCTGGGCGAACCCGATCGCGACGCCGACAGCCGGCAGTACGTCGAGGACTGGGACCGGCGGCTGAAGTGCTACGGCAGCCATCGGTTGGCTTTCGTGCGGGCGGCGCTGGCCGCCATGTCGTCCTGGGCGGACGTCGTGGTAAGCACGCACGTCGGCCTGAGTTCGCTCCTGCGTTTCCTGCCGCGGCTGGCCCGGCCCGCCACGCTTACGTTCATCCACGGCATCGAGGTCTGGCGGCCCTTGCGGTGGCGTCATCGCTCGGCGCTGCAGCTAAGCGACTTCGTGGTCGCGAATAGTCGTTTTACCGCCCACAAGGCCAGCGACTGCAATCCTTGGCTGGGCGGGATCCATCGCTGCCACTTGGGGATTCAGCCTGGCGAAGCGGCGGCCCCGTCCTCTCACGAAGAACTCGTCCGCCTCGCCCCGACCCGGCACGACATCCTGATCGTAGCGCGGATGATCAAGGGACAGTGCGAGAAGGGACACCGGGAGTTGATCGCCGCGATGGACAAGGTCGTGGCGGCGGTCCCCGACGCGCGCTTGATCATCGCCGGCACCGGCGACGACGTGGAGAACTACCGCGGCATGGCCTTCCGGTCGCGCGCGGTCGAGCGCATTCTTTTCACGGGGTTCGTCTCGACTCCAGTTCTCCGCGGGCTTTACCGACGCGTCGGCGTGTTCGCGATGCCCAGTCGCCAGGAGGGCTTTGGATTGGTCTACGCCGAGGCCATGGCGGCCGGCCTGCCTTGCGTGGCCTCCACCTGCGACGCCGCCAGCGAGGTCGTGCTCGACGGCGAGACCGGGTTGCTCGTCGATCCGCCGGATCAGGACGCGCTGGTCGGTTCACTCGTCAGGCTGCTGCATGACGACGAGTACCGGCGGCGTCTCGGCACGCAGGGGCGGCGGCGATTCGAGGAGCACTTTACGGAACATCATTTCCACGATCGGATCTGGCGGCTCGTCGACGAGGCGCGCCGCGTCCGCAGCGCCGTGCCGGCGCGGTAGCACGCGAATGAGAATTCTGCACGTCCTCTGGAGCATCGACCCGCGTACCGGCGGGCCCGGCCACGCGCTGCGGAAGATCGTCAGCCGCCAGGTGCGCCGCGGAGACAAGGTTGCGATCGTCGCCACGACGATGCAGGCGGCGGAGCCTTGGGAGCGCGAGGAAGCGTTCCAGGCGCGGATGCTTGCCGATCCGGAATTGAGCGGTGCCGAGGTTTTTCTCGGCAGTGCCCTGGGGCGTCGCAAGCCCTTGTCCAGTTGGGCGTATTCCCTGGAGTGCAGCCGTTGGCTCCTCCGCCGGATGGCCGAAAGGGCCCGTGCTCCGGACGTCGTTCACGTCCACGGGGTTTTCGGCCACGTGACGACGGTCGCCGCCGCACAGGCCCGCCGGCATGCAATTCCCTATATCATGCGCCCTGCGGGAATGTTGAACCCGGCGTGTTTCCAGATGGGCAGTCATCGGCTGAAGGCGTTGTTCATGCTGCTCTTTCTGCGGAATGACTTGCGACGCGCCGGTTATATTCACGCCACCTCGCAGCAGGAGGCTGACGTTGTCGCCGGCCATGTCCGCAGATCGAGGATTCGAGTCATTCCTCACGGCGTCACGGTGCCGGCAGTCCCCGACGATGACGCGCGCAGCGCGTTCCTGGCCAAGTACCCTCAACTCCGCGGCAAGCGGGTGGTCCTGTTCCTCTCCCGTATTTCGCCGAAGAAGCGTCCCGAACTGCTGGTCGAAGCCCTGGCGCGTCTGCACCCCGGAGGGAGCGATTTCATGCTGCTCTTGGCGGGAAGCGACGAGGGTCACCTGGCGGTCGTGCAGGCTGCGGCGCGGCAGCATGCCTTGGAGAATGATATCGTCTGCACGGGGTTTCTCGACGGGCGCTGGAAGGAAGGGGCGTTTGCGGTCGCCGACGTGTTCGCGCTGCCGTCGCTTGACGAGAACTTCGCCGTGGCCGTAACCGAGGCCATGGCCCACGCCGTCCCCGTCCTCGTTACCCCTGAGGTGGCTGCCCACGTTTACGTCGACCGAAGCGGCGGCGGACTGACCGTGGCGGGAACGCCGGGCGCCTTCGCGGAAGGAGTCCGCGCCATTTTCTCTGGCGATGCCGCGGCCATGGGGCGGCGCGGGCGGGACTATGTCGCGAAGAATCTGTCCTGGGAGGTTGCCATCCAACAGATTGATGTCATGTACCGGGAATCGCTGCGCAACGCGCAGGAGGGCATGCCCTGGCACGCCGGCAAGCTGATCGCCGGTCCAACGCCATGAATGACGCATTGCAGAGTCCGCATAGTCGGAAGAACATGCTGGCTCGGGCCTGCTGGTGGCTGATCTGGGGCTCGCTGTACCGCTGGTCGCCGCGGCCGTTTCACGCCTGGCGGAGGTTTCTGCTGCGCATGTTCGGCGCAAGATGGGCCGCGGAGCGCACCCCTACCCCTCCTGCCGGATCTGGGCGCCGTGGAACCTGGAGATGCGCGAACATAGCTGCCTGGGCGATCGAGTCGATTGCTATAGCGTCGATCGCATCGTCATCGGCGCCTACGCGGTGGTCAGCCAGGATTCCTGTTTATGTGCGGCCACGCACGATTTTCGCACCGCGAACTTCCGCCTGGTTACGAAACCCATTGAAATCGGCCATCACGCCTGGGTCGCCGCGGGCGCCTTCGTGGCGCCGGGTGTTCGCGTGGGCGATGGCGCCGTCGTGGGAGCCCGATCGGTCGTTACCAAGAACGTCCCCCCATGGACGGTGGTTGCCGGGAATCCGGCCCGCCAGATCGGCACGCGCCCACGAGTCGCCTGCCCCGAGCAAGAGAAAACGCCGGCTCAACCTGCGCTCGTGGTCATCAGCCAGGTCTACGTTCCGGACCCGACGAGCCTTGGACAGCATTTGCACGATGCGGCCGCGGAACTTGCGCGGCGAGGTTTTCGCGTCATCGTCCTAACGTCGCGAGCCGGGTACGAGGACCCGAAGCAACGGTATGCCAAGCGCGAGGTCCGCGACGGCGTGGAGATCCGCCGGCTGTCGTGGTCGAGCCTCGGCAAGCGTTCGATCCTCTTCCGGTTGCTCGGCGCGGCGTCGTTCCTCCTCCAGGCGATCCTGC
The DNA here is from genome assembly GCA_963779975.1 of uncultured Planctomycetia bacterium. Classification (GTDB taxonomy): domain Bacteria; phylum Planctomycetota; class Planctomycetia; order Pirellulales; family Thermoguttaceae; genus JANXQG01. The sequence goes on from CAWAAL010000012.1 coordinate 359,490, forward strand.
GCGTGGCCTGCCTGCGGAAGATCGACGGCCTGCTGGTTTGCACCTCCCCGCCGATGGGATCGTTCGCCGCGCTGGCGGTCGCCGCGGTTCGCCGCGTGCCGATCGTCTATTGGGCGATGGACATCAACCCCGACCAGGCGGTTGCGCTGGGCCACTTTCGCGCCGGCAGCATGCCCGTCCGCTGCATGGAGCGACTGAATCGCGCCATCCTCCGCCGGGCGGAGCGGATCATCACTCTGGACCGTTTCATGGCGGAACGCTTGCAGCGGAAGCAGGACTGCGGGGCACGGATCGCTGTCATCCCGCCTTGGCCGCTGGACGAAACCTTGCGGCCGGTCGCACGCGCCGAAAACCGCTTCCGCCGGGAACACGGGTTGGACGGCAAGTTCGTCGTGATGTACAGCGGCAACATGTCGATCGCCCACCCGCTGCAAACGGTGTTGCAGGCGGCGGAGCAGCTTGGCCATCGTCGCGACGTGGTATTCCTGTTCGTGGGAGGCGGTCTAGCCCGTCGCGACATCGAGCGGTTCATCCGCGGCACGACGGCACGAATGTCCGGCTGCTGCCCTATCAGCCGCGGGAGGACCTGTGGCAATCGCTTTCCGCCGCGGACATCCACGTCGTCAGCATGGGCGACGACATGGTGGGCATCGTCCACCCTTGTAAGATCTACGGGGCCATGGCCTGCGGGCGGCCGGTGTTGCTCGTCGGACCGCGCGCAGCCATGCCGGAGAATTGATCGACCGTCATGAGATCGGCTGGCAATTCGAGCATGGCGACGCGTCCGGGATCGTCAGCCTGATCGAGCACATCCTCGCCACCGGAACGAGCCGGTTGACGGAAATGGGCCTGCGGGCCCAGGCCGCCATCGATCGCGCCTTGAGCAAATCCGCGCTCTGCGGCGCCTTGTGCGACGAAATCGAGCTGGCCATGGTACATGGCCGGTTCTTCGGCCCGCCCGTCAAGGCCACAGCCGAGCCCCCGCCGTTCGGCGAACCGGCAAGGGAAACGGCGGAAGTTACTAGGGTATGATGGCCGTGGTGGTCCCCGTCGTGGTGCTGGTCTTGATCACTTGGGAAGTGAAATCGAACTTGAAGATCTGCGTGCAGTAGCGGGCTATCGCCTCGCCCGGGGTCTCCTGCAAGATCAGCACGTCGCCGGCGATGACGCGGATCCGCTCGCGCGGATCGACCAGGGCGCGATTCAGATCGACGCGGATGGCCACCTGGCCGCCGTTGCACGTGCGCCGCACGACGGTCAACTGGCTGGGCGACGGATTGCCGAGGCCGGTCTGAACCAGGGCCCCGCCGTTGGCGCCGATACTGTAGCCGCCGTTGATCAGCGGACCCTGGACCTTCATCACCGCCGTGACCACGTCGAGATCGTAATCGCGCGGCAGGGTTTGCTCGGTCGACGGCAGCAAACCGCCGGTGTAGAACACCTCCCGGTCGCGGGACTCCAGGAAGACCACGTCGCCGTCGTCCAGCAAAATGTCTTGCGGCCGAAAGGGCATGGGTTGGCCCGGCAGCAACCGCGTGGGAATGGCGATCGTCTGCGGACACATGGAGAGCAGCGCGGTGGGCTTCTTTCCGGGCGGCAGGGCATCGAGCGAAGCCTCGACCATCGGCGTGGACGGGCCATGCTTGAAGATGACGATCTCGTTGTAGTCCTCCAGGCTGGCCAGCCCGCCGGTCTCGGCCAGGGCCGTGAGCACGTCGTTTTCATAGGCGCGAAGATAGACAACGGTCCCCGTTCCGCGTTTGCTGGTCGTGGCGACAATGCCGTTGGGCCCGGTCGTGAAGCCGCCGGTTTCCTGACGGAAGACCATGACCCGCTTGGTCCTGGGCTGCATCAAGCTGACGATGATCCGCTGGCGGCCGCGGACGAGGATCTCGCCGTTGATATAGGCGTCGCGGATAGCCTTGCTGGCCTCGGCGATCGACAGTCCTTCGACGGGAATCGGGTCCACCAAGGGCAAGGCAATCGTGCCGTCCGTGCCGACCGTAACGGGATAGCCGAGCGCCGGCGGCAAGCCCCGCGCCAGGGGATCGAGTTGTACGGGGAAGTAAACGGGCGGATTCGTGACCGGCTGGCCCGGCGTGCTGGCCGGCAAGACGCCCTCGATGTAAATGCCCAGAACGTCGTTCGCGGCCAGGCGGTAGACCGGGGGTGACTGCTGCTTCAGGAGCGTCAAGGGGACCGTCACCATCGCACTCCGCGACGGCGCGCACAGCAATTCCGGCGGCGCGTTGCAGACAGGTATGCCGTTGGCCAGGGGATTGGTGATGGCGGCACACCCGCTCGCCACGACGCAGAGCAGCCCCAGAACCATTGCCGATACCGGCTGGAGCCGGTGTCTAAAGCCGTACGATGGCTGTTGATGCATCATCTTGCTTGGATTCATGAGCGTCACCCAACGTAATTCTGTTCCTGGCAAAGGCGGATGGGCGGGTCAAGGTGCGATCGGACCGCCCGGTACAGGTCCCGGGCCACGAAAGCTAGCCGCCCTGGCGTTTGGCAATGGCGAATTCGGGGGCAAGGGCGCCGGCGGACCGTTCGTCGCAGGTGCCGGACCGTCAAAACTGGCCAACCCGGCGTTTGACAACGGCGAGTTCAGGAGCGAGGGCGCCGGCGAACCGTTCGTTACCGGTCCCGGGTCAACAAGACTGGCCGGCTTGGCGTTTGACAAGGGCGAGTTCGGGGGCAGAGGCGCCGGCGAACCGTTCGTCGCAGGCCCCGGACCATGAGAACTATCCGCCCCGGCGTTTGGCAAAGGCGAGTTCGGAGGCGAGGGTACCGGCGAACCATTCGTCGCAGGGCCCAGGCCATGAGAACTATCCGACCCGGCGCTAGGCGAAGGCGATGGCGAACCGTTCGTCGCAGGTCCCGCGCTCGGAATTGGCGGCGGGATAACCTCCACCGGCACGATTTTCTCCTGCGGGCACGGCAAAGTCGGATAGACGAGCACTTCTCCGTGGTAGACGTGAGTCTCGGTGGGAACAACGATGCACTCCCGCAGTCCGCTCTTTTGCGCCATGCATGTCCCGCTACGGAAACCGGCGAACCAGTCCCGGCGCCCCTCTTCACAATGCTTGTCCCAGTATCTCCGCGGGGGCAGTGGCGGCGGCTCTCCGCATCCTCCGGCATCCAGATAGTCCGCAAAACCATCGACGAACCCGCAGGCATAGTCCTCCGAGAACGCCTGCCCTTGTTCGCACGCGCAAAACTGTCCCCAGGCTTCTCGGGCCAGTTTCTCGTTATGGTTACGCGTTCGATGCTGGTCCGCGTAGCTGCAATACTGGACGGGCTCGACCACCAGCGTGCGAACGCCGTTGTCGAACAGGCTGCAACCGAGGCAGAACGCCCAAGGCGTCAAGACCCATCCTAAGCGTTTCATCGTCACAACCCCTAGTGTCGCGGTTATCCCTAAAATCGATCCATCTTACGTGTTCGGAATTTACGGTACAAAAGGTATCGTCGGAATAATCGGAACCCCCTAAAGACAATGTTCCTTTCCGTTAAAGATCGTGTAATCAAGGTATTTGCGCCAGTTAGCCCAGCTTGACATACGTTCCTTCTCCGGCCCCTTGATCTCCGCCCTGCGCTGCCTATTATTAACAATGAAGGCTGTCTAAATCCACGACTTTTCAAGCGTGGACGCGTTTCGGTTTTTGGATTAAGAACTCTCGACGGGATGTTTTTTCTTGCGTCGACTTTTGAAAGGATCCCACAATGTTCTGGTCCGTTTTCGTTCGCAGCGTGGCCGCGACGGTTTTTGTTTCAATTCCTACCTTGGCGACCACCGTATTTTGGCCCGGAATGGTGAATCCGGGCTCGTATGCGGGTCCAGTGTCGCCGTTCGAGCAGTCTGTTGCGAATTCAGCTTCGGTCGCTGAAAAGTTCGCGGTTGAGAAGCGGGGAAATCTGGGAAACCAAGCCTTGGATTCCATGACTTTGCTCAATCATTGGCAGTACACATCGAGTGATCTAATGGAGGGGTACAAGTCACCGGAAGCGCGGTGCTGGTCATCCGGAGGAAGGTGCTGGTCTCCGGGAGCGAGGTTCTGGCATGGTTTTGCGCCTGTGTGCGGGCTTGATTGCGGCGGGAACTTCCAGGCGCAAGTGTTTCACGTCCAATACCCCGTGTCACTGCGCGTCGAGTTGCTGGCCGCCACCGGTAATTTCCAACGATCCGGTGTCGTCGACCGGGCCCAATTCGCCCCAGAAAGGTGGGGGAGGATCGACAGGCGGCGGTGGGACGGGCAACGACCGATGTTGCCAAGGCGATTGGCGCTGCCTGTTCTGAGGACTTGGGCGGAAACAACTTCGCAATTCAATACCACCGGCTTGCGGTTTAGTGAAAAAACGTCATTTCGCCCCCGCTGGGCTTGCCCCAGCGGAGCGAGGGATTGACCACTACAGGCCAGTCCACTACCGCGATTCGCCATTTTTTCCCTTTTCGGCCACCCGGCCCATGGGCCGGGTGGCCGAAAAGGGAAAAAATGGCGAGAGGAGCGGGCGAGGTTGTGTTGCTAGTCGCCAATCCTTCGCTCCGCTGGGGCAAGCCCAGCGGGGGCGGCATTAAATCGACGGACCGCAAGCCAGTGGCATCCGTCCTTTGAAACACCGAAGTTATTTCCGACCATGTTCTAAGGTCCGGAAAGAAGTCCTCCGCGCGACCTTTTGAACCCATGACGGCGAATTCCTCGTCAATTGGTGCCCGTGGACCCTCTGGATGGACCGCGATTCGTCAGCAGGGCGCGGTGGCCCTGACCGTGGCGATGGAAGCCGTCGTGATCGCCCTGGTCTGTCTTTCGCCTTGGGCATTCGGATCGGTTGTTCCCGAGTTCGAATTTATCCTCGACTGCGGCGTGGCGCTGCTGTTGTTGTTGTGGGCCGTGCGACTGGTCATCATGGGGTGGCTGGCTTTGCCACGCTGTCCGGTCGCGTTCTGCCTGGCAGGATTGTTCCTTCTGGGCGTCTGGCAAACGGTTCCGCTGCCGCCGGATGTTCTCGAGCGGATTTCACCGGCGACGGCACGGCTTTACGAGCGACTGCTGCCTGCTCAGCCGGAATTGATCGGCCCGGCGGCTCAGGCGACCGATGCTCATGCGGTTTCCGGCCGCACGATCAGTCTCTATCCGCAAGCCACCCGGCGCATGCTGCTGAAGATTCTGTCGGTCTTCGCGCTGTTCGCCGTGGTGCGCACTAACCTGGCGCCGGCCGGCGCCTTGCGGCGACTGGGCATTGCCGTACTCGTGAACGGGGCTTTGTTGTCGGTCTTCGGGGTGGCGCAATTCTGCACGTCGCCACACGACACGTTGTATTGGTATTTTCCGTCCCGCGGGACCGTTTTCGGCCCCTTCGTCGACCGCGATCACTTCGCCTTCTATATCAATCTTTGCATCGGCCTGGGATTGGGACTGCTCTTGAGCCTGCGGGAATCGAGGCCGGAGTTGCGGGAAGGCGGTTTCGCCGCCTTGCTGCGGCATTCGGAAGCCCTGTGGATTCTCGTCGCGCTGGCATTGATGTTCTCCGCCACGCTGCTCTGTCTGTGCCGTGGCGGCGTCATTTCGCTGTCGTGCGCGGCGGCGGTCTGCGTCGTCCTTTCGCTGCGGCACTCGTTGCGCTTCGGCGCGATCGGCGTTGCCGTCCCGGTCACGGCGACGGCGTTGGCGATCGGGATCTTCTTTGCCTATGAACCGTTTCTGACTCGTCTCTCGACGCTCTGGACCGGCACGGCTTACCAGAAGAGCGGCCGGATATCCTTGCTGTCCAGCGGTTGGCCGATTGTCAAGTCGTTCCCGCTGTGGGGAACCGGTTATGGGACGTTTCGCTACCTTGAACCGCTCTATTTCCACACCTCACGCGAGATAGGATTGTCTTACGAACATGCTCATGACGAGTACCTGGAGGGCTTGATCGAGGGCGGTGCGGTGCGGCTCGGCTTGACGGCGCTGGCGTTCGCCCTGGTCTATCGCCTGGGATTGCGGGCCATCGCGGCCCAGCGCGGAAAACCGGCGGCGGCCTTGGGCCTGGGGGCGATTTTTTCTTTTACGACCATGACCGTCCACAGTCTCGGCGAATTCGGCCTTCATATCCCGGCGATCGCTCTGCTGGCGACGGTCGTTGCCGCCTTGTTGTGCGGACTGCATGACGCGGAAAGCGGCGGCCGCGGAACGGCCGTCGCACAGGCGCGGTGGTGGGGCCTTGCTCCCGCGGGAGTCGCCGCGATCTGCGCGTTGCTGGCCTTCCTGCTCGTCATGGCGGGCGGGAGGTTGGCGCGGGTCGAATCGCTGCGGAATGTGCTGGCGGAAGGCGCCGCGGCGCCGCCGCTGGAATATCAAATCGCCGGCCTGGAATTCGCCCTCGACCTGGCGCCGAACGACGCGGACCTCCACGTCGAAGTCGCCCAGGCGCACCTCAGCCTTGGCGACGAGATCCGCAGCGACCCGACCCTTGATCCGCAGGAACGTCAGCAGGCATGGCGGGAGCACCAGGGAAACGCCTTGCGGCACTTCCTGCTGGCCCGCGACCTCTGCCCTCTCTTAACGCTGCCCCACGTGCGAATTGCCGCCAATCGCGACAGCCTGAGTCGCGCCGACGACCGCGGCGTCTACCTGGCGCGGGCCAAGTTCCTGGCCCCTGCGGACCCCCAACTCTGGTATTTCTGCGGCCTGCAGGAGCTGGCGGACGAACACGAGGACGAGGCCTGGAGCAGTTGGCGCCGGTCGCTGGCGCTGTCCGATCGTTTCCTGGAGAGAATCGTGGATCAAAGCGTCGCCATGCTCGGCGCGGACGGCCTGCTGCACGAACTGCTTCCCGACGACCCCGCGATGTTGTCGGCCGTTGCCCTGCACGTTTATCCTCGTCGCGAAGACGCGGCGCGGCAACGGCCATTTTTCGAGAAGGCCCTGGCTTTGCTGGAAGATCGCGGCGGTACGTTACAGGCCGAGGAGTGGTCCCTGAAGGCCGGCCTGTGCGCGCGACTGGGCAAGCCCGCCGAGGCGGTCGACGCCTGGCACGCGGCCTTGGCGCTTCGCCCCCTGGAAATCGGCTGGCGATATGAGTTGGCCGGGCTCCTGCATCAACAGCATCGCGACGAGGAGGCGCGGCGTGAACTCCGCCTCGTTCTCGATCGCGAGCCGGGCCATTCTGCCGCCCGGCAGCTTTCCGCCGTCATGGCTCGCGAGGCTGACGGAGAAAGGCCGCGGACGACCCCCTGAATAGAGTTGCCGTGAAAGGAGGAAGTGGCTGAACGACCAGCCCATCCCTGAAGATTCGAGGCAACAGGATTGCACATCACCCGCGCCTTGGTCAACATCCGTGACCACCGCGTGCAGGCGGCCACCGACGCCCGGAACGCAGCGTGGTTCGCCGTGTCCGACACACCGTCGCTGGCCTTTGACCACCAGAAGATTTTACACGCGGCGCTGGAGCGGCTCAAGGGTAAGGTCCGCTACCAGCCGATCGGCTTCGAGCTGCTGCCGACGAAGTTCACGCTATCGCAGCTTCAGCATCTCTACGAGACGATCCTGGAGCGGCCGTTGGACAAGCGGAATTTCCGCCGCAAGGTGTTGTTGATGGGCTTCCTGGAGGAAACCGACGAGATCGAGCAGGACGTGGCCCATCGGGCCGCGCGGCTCTACCGCTTCGACGAAGCGAAGTACCGGAAACTGGTCAAACAGGGGTTCCTCTTCGAGCTTTGACCCTGTGGAGGACCCACAGGTGCGAAAGGCATTGGGAATGGACCTGTTATGAACAAGCAACTCGTCGAAATCAGCAAGTTCCTCAGTTTCGTGCTTCGTCACAATCCCCAGGCGATTGGCATCACGCTGAATGCCGAGGGCTGGGTCCCGATTGACGAACTCGTGGCCGCGGCGGCCCGCCATGGGCAGTCGATCAGCCGGGAGCAGTTGAACGAAGTTGTCGCCACGAACGACAAAAAGCGGTTCTCATTTTCGCCAGATGGCCGGCTCATCCGGGCGAACCAGGGCCACAGCGTCGAGGTGGATCTGGGCCTGGTGCCCGTCGAACCACCCGAGCTGTTGTACCACGGCACCGTCGACCGGCTACATCTACGACACGGTCCCTGTCGCCGTTTACGCCTGGCTTCGGCATTACGGCGATTTCCGCGCCGCGGTCGAAGCGGCATTGGACTGCGGGGGCGACACGGATACGGTTGGAGCGATCGCCGGGGCCCTGGCCGGCGCCACGGTCGGATTTCAAGGATCTGCGGCTTGAGTGCAAATACTTCTACTGGGGAATCGGCTGGAATTACGTCCGTTGGCTGGCTGACGTGGAGTTCCTAACAGAACAAGGTTCTGTCGCTCCGCGGTGATGCGCCAGCAAATTCTGGCAGGACGGTTGCGAATTCACAACTCATATTGCCCAGGATTTGCGAATTTGCAATACTGTTCGCGAGGTAGATCTTGCAAAGTCACAATAGTCCGCACATTCGGAGCCTCAAAAATGCAACTCCAAACCCCTTACGGCCTTTACTGTGGGTACGTGGCGGGTCTGCACGACGCTTTGTCTAGACCACCCTCTGGACCAGTCGCAGACAAGTACCGAGTGAAACGGCTTTCTCAATCCGAGTTTGAAACCGTTTGGCAGAATTGGGGCGCACCCCAGGCTTGCAGGACAAGTGGGCCGCTCGATTCTCGGCAGGCTGCGTGGCGGACGCAGAGCCTTCCACGCATATTGTCAGTGTCTCTGCGGCGAAAAGGGATGCGGATCGTGAAGCTGCATGAGGAACTGTGATGCCACCACGGACTTAATGGAGCTAGTCCGTTCTGGTGGTCCTTGCCTGGGGTGCCGGGGGCGTATCTTCTCGAACAGGAAGGCGGTGTTCCAGCCACTCGACGGTGTCCTGGGGATCGTCGGGCGCGTCCGCAGCGGCAATCTCGTAGAACTTGTCCAGAGAATCGGGAGTTAGGGCCAACTCGTCCTGAAGCAGCCGCGAACAAACTCGCCAGAGCGCTAACTTCGTTAACTCGATCACGGGCAGGAGATGGGCAAGACGTACAGCGACGACTGCGACTGCCTCGATTGTGTTCCCGGCAAAGGTCCTCGCTTGCGACGCAACCAGAACGGCATTTTCGAGGGGGGGAGGCAATGCGCGATCGAGTCCACGCCATTGCTCGTCCGAAAGCACGCCGCCGTGCGATTGTCTTAGGATTTCCATCAGGTCGCTTGCGCCAAGCGGAATTCGTGGGGGTACAACCTGACCACCTGCTCGCACCGCGGCCATTTCGAGAATGATTTGAAGGGCAGGCCGTTCCTCAAGGACCGCCAAGGTCGCAACCAGATCCTCCAGACGAAGGTCGTAATCGCCGTAGCTTTCGTCGTGCGGCAGGGTACGTGTAACCGGATTGCCGTCATCGTCAAGCGGCCCTTCGCACAAGAGGCCGCCCTTCCCGTCCGCTTTCACCGACCATCCGGCACGGCGGAGCCATTCGGCAACGGAACTCACCGGTAGCCTTCCGAATTCTCTGGAGCGAAATCGAGTGCTCATGGGTCACCTCCTTCACGAACTCGCCGCATCATTTCCCTTAGAACCTCTTCCCGGAAGACGTTGGTGCGCGGTATCCGTACGCGCTGTTGCCGGAGATTCGAGGTCGGCTTACAGCCCTTGAAAGACATCCAATAGCTGCAGCCGCCAATTGCCAACCGTTCCTCATCCTGATTGAACGACATCTCGTCCGCCGGCGCAACATAAAGAACAAGGATCCGAGGAGTTCGCACATTGGGATTACACAGATCGTCGTATGCTTCGGACTCGAGGTCGTGTACTATGAACTTAGATTCGACGGTTGCTCTCGTTGTACTCTTGATCTGAATGTCCAGCGAAGCCCCTGATTCCACGAATCGCTTTTTGCCAGTGCCAGGATTGGTTCGTACGGTAATTTCATGGACCGTCAGGTCGATGCCGTAGTCGGGATCGCGAACCGAGCAGGTCAATCCTGCCCTTCCGGCGACCGCCGTAACATAGGAAAGCGAAAGAGACTCAAGTTGGTGTTGCGGCGTCAGCAAAGGCACACCCTAAACTGATAGGGGGAGTTAAGTCGTGACGACCGGACCGAATATAGCTCGGAAAGCCTAGTCAAGCAAGAGTGGCAGATGGAGCGTGGAAAAGGGTGGGAAATGAAGTTGGGACGGCGGGGTCAGGCCGAATTCTCAAGTTATTGTCGGCCAAGGAGTTGCGCCGCTTTTTCCGCCGCCATTCCGGCTCGGACTTTCCGCCGGGAAAGATTCCGGCGGATCTTTCCGGCAAATTCCGCGTTTTTCTCTCCCGCCGCAAGGCATTGGCGGCCAGCCACTTAGGACGACGGCGACGACATTGCGGCGGGAAATCGCGGCGGATTGCTCCTTTACGCCTCTTGACATGAATTCGTAGATATGGATAATATCGTTTAGACGCTTTACAGTCTTGTAAGTATATAGATAATTACGCTACAGATCAGGTGTGCCGGCCCGGCCCCGGAGGGCCAAGCTCGGACGCCGCCGCCCCACGCAATCGGGAACCGAACCATGAAATAAGCCAACCCTCGCCTGGCCGCCCTGCGGGCGCGGAAGGCGGACCTGCTCCCCCGTGCCGCCGCGCTCGCCGCCGAGGGCCGCTCCTACCAGGAAATCGCCGCCGCGCTGGGCGTCGCCAAGTCGACCGTCTGCCAGTGGCTCCGCGACCGGCCGCTGGGCCGGGCCGCCGCCAAGGCCCTGGGCACGCCGCGGATGACCGCCAAACTGGCTGCCCGCTACGAGTCGCTGTACCGTCGCGCCCTGCGGGAATGGGACCGCTCCCGCACCGACCGCCGCACGGAAACCGTGCTGACCGTCGAGCCGGCCGGCGGCAGCCCGACAACCAAAACCACCGTCCGCACGGAGCCGCGGACCGGCAACGCCGCCTGCCTGGGCAAGGCCCTGGCGGCGATGAAGGCCATGGAGGGGCTGCACTGCCGCGAACGGTCGCGGCAAGAGTGGGCGGCGGGCCTCAACGCCACCGCGGCGGGGGATGGTAGCTGCGACGACGCCGTCACGCGGACCGTGACGACGACCATGACCCGCTCCGGCCCGCAGAGGCGAACGGTGATCACGCGACGGTCGGACGTCGAGATGCCCGCTATGCCCGGCCTACAAGCCCCCGGCGGCAGCGAGGAAAGCAGTTCGAGCGACGGGGAAGGCACCTCCCTGGTTGACGCGTCGCGCGGCGATGTTGGGCCGCTCGCCGACCATGGGTACATGGTGTCCGCGTCGTGCTCTGATGTTCGAGCCCGATGGGGAAAGCAACGGAGCGGCGTTGACGAACGGTGCTCCGGCGAAAAAGCCGAGCGAGTGGCGCAAGTCGTTTGTGCCAAATGACTTTCATCTTCGACTGGACGACTTTGACGGCGTTTCTCGTTCGGCAACGTTGCCGAACGATCCCTTCCAAAAGGGTGGGTCTGCGAAGGGGCAAAAAAGAGCGAAACGCGACCGCCGCAAGGCCGGGCGGCGGGCGGCGCGGGAATCCGGGCCGTCGGCCGGGTCGGCTGACAACCTGGCGCGAGAACTGGCCTTCGCCGCTCCCGGCTTTTCGCCAGGGTAAATTTTCGGGCGTGGTTCATTTTCATCTGTTTTTGGGTAACAAGTGCGGACTCTCAGCGCGATCCGCAAGGGAGTGATGAAGATCTTGGGCCAAACGGGCCAGTCAATTCCGTGAGAACCGCGTGTAGCCGAGCATTT
>CAWAAL010000013.1:0-157237 GCA_963779975.1 uncultured Planctomycetia bacterium
AGGCTGGATATGGCTTTGCCGGGGCAAGACGCCTGCCGAAAGCCATCCGAGAGCCTTGCCGATAAGGTTTTCTGCCCAACGCACCCGGAGACCACACCAATGATTTGCACTTCCCAGACTGCCCAGGAGCAGCGTCCAGCCAATCTCGCCGCCCTTCACCAGAAATTGCAGGAAATGGCCGCCAGCACGAAATCGTCAGCCCCACGACCAAGCAGAGGCCACGGTCGTCGTTCAAGGGCCGGTGCTGGTGATAAGGGGAAAGTAGGCGAGATAAAAAAAGCCCCACTTGGCGAAGGCAAGCAGGGCCTATTTTACGAAGCGTGGGTCACTTCCGGCTACACAACTTCGACAGTCTGTGGGCGACATCCTCCCGCCCGAACTTCAAGGATACCAGAACTGGGCAGACCGTCAACCGGGCCTATTCCGTTCGCCTCCCGTCACTTCTGTTGTTGGCGGTTCATTCCACGCAAAGTGCTTGTATTGCTTTCGATCCCGATCAACAGAAGAATGAGTTCAGCACTGCCCCAAAGTATCAGCGGAGCCAATATCATGTAAACAACCAAAGGAAGAATGGTCATTGCGTTTGCTGCCCCAACGTTGATGATGCTTACGAGTCCAAATAGGCATAATATGGGTATGGCGAACGCAAAGAATTTATTCACCCCGGCAATGAATTTCAAGGCGGGATACTTGTCTGGTGGAGATGGGGTAATGACAGGGCACCCGCAATTCGGGCACGCAGAAGCTAATCGTGAGATTGCTTTGTCGCAATCGACGCATGGTACAAGGCGAGAAGCCTTCCTCGACTCGGACTCGACTTGTCGCTGTTGCCTGCGGATCGCTTCTTCCGCACTAGCCTCTTCCAATAATTCGGCCATGCGGTCCTGCTGTTGCCTGCTGACCGCTTCTTCCTCAGCAGCCTCGCCCAATAGTTCGGCCATGTTACTTCCTGAAACATTCTCGACTGGTAGTGCGGCAATTGGCGGTTCGGCTTGAGGCCCAAACAAACCCTTTACGTGAGATGCCGCCACCCAATTCCCATCAGTCCCATGCCGAACCATTGTACTCGGAACAACCTCGCCCTGTTGTGCCATGCCTTTGAGTGCCGCAGCCGCGAATGGTCCCTTTACGCCGCTGTCAGAGTTGACATACCATCCAGTATCCATCCGAGTAGTCCTTGTTTATAGAGAATGAACGTCGGTTGTTATTTGCTGAACCAAGGTCGTGCGGTCTGCCCCATCCTCACAGCCCTTCTTTATCCACCACAAGACCGCAATGGGTACATGCCCGAATCGTGTAATATCGCCCCTTACCACTCCAGCAGGTTTTTCCACAGAAGTGGCATTCAATCCGCTTGCCCATCCAAAAACTTGCTTCAGGAAAACCAGCCTCACCGCACTCCGGGCAGAATGGCCCAAATCTGTATAGCATATTCCCGCCGCAACCAGGGCACACCAAGCGTTCGGTGAAGGCAAAGCCCACGGCGACAATAAAGATGATGCCGCATGTCATATAGAACCAAAGCGGAAATGTCACCCAGCGAGAGAGCATACAAGAGAGGCACATACCGAAGAACCCCAAGTTCGCGTACCCGCTAATGCGATTATGCAGTCGATAGCGGGCGGCAACCGTGCTACAAGCCTGCTGTAGTTGCGTTCCCTCTTCTGGTAAATGGGCGGTAGGGAATCGTGTTGGCTCGCTAAGCAACAGCTTGTCAGGTGGTGCGGATACTCCTGGGATGGTATGGAACAAGCCACAAATCCGTTCAGCCAGAACCCATTCCCCGGCGGCTCCTTTGCGGACCAGCGTATCGCGGTTTATGACACCTGTATCCGCCCTAGTCTTCAGGTCGGATGCTGTGATTGGTCCGACCTCTTCACCCATGATACGATAGTACCATTCACCCGACATACTATTACCTCTGATTCGCTCGGCCACAGGTTGTAGTAAGGCCATCGTGCCTTTTCCCAATCCCGTTCGTTGAGCATCTGCCCGAAGACTTGGCCCGAACCCATCTTCTGTGCGTCGGCAATAGCCCGCTTGTAGAACAGGTCGATGTCCTGGGCGGGGCGGTCGTGGGGGTCTGCCCGCCTCGTCCAGTCACGCATCGTGGTGTAGGTGTGGAAGTCCATCGTGACTTACTCTTGACCGGCAGCAAGTTCCCATAGCAGCCGTTACACCGCAGCCGGTTCCAATCCCCTAAGACTACGTGGGGACGTGTCTTCAAATGGGCTTACTCGTCGTCCTAGTCCTCATCGTCCTCGTCATCATCAATCTCTTCGTTCTCTTCGTCGTCCAGTTCTTCGACCTCCATGCCCCACCATTGGCCCGTCAAGTCGTAGAACACGTTGCGCAGGGCGTTGTAGGCAGTTGCACCTAACACTACCGTATTCCTACAACCAGTGTCGTCTGCGTCCTCCAGCACGGTGCGGACGGCGGCGAGCAAGCGAGCCGGAATTTGCGGCTTTGCGGGCTTGGCCTGGGGTTCGGTTCTCTTCACTGCCGCCTCCTTCGCCAAGGCTTCCTTTACCGGGACTTCCTTCGCCAAGGCTTTCTTCACTGAGGCTTTTTTCGGCATTTTTCGATCTCCCGTCAAAAAGAGGAAATTGGACTAGCTGGAGTGAATCGCTTCATCGAGGTGCTTTTGAAACTTGATCGCCCCACCTACATTCGGAAATGATTCTTTGGTGCCGCCCGTCCCGGTAATAATCAAGGTTCCCGAACCCCAAATAATCCTGTCAGCCAATGTTTGATCCACCTGAATGCTTTCAACCTTGTTCAACAGCATCTCATAGGATTGCCGGGCAATGAATCCATGCCGAATCATAATCCTCTTGTTGGTCAAGACGTATTGGGAAAGGAAATACTTTGAAAATGGCGGCAGCAGGGCGAGCACAGCCAGCCCCAACAAACACCAAAAGCCGAATTTGCTGTATTCCCAGTCGATCTTCCTAGACACTATCGCAGCGACAAGGAAGACGAGGGCTGCCATAATTGGCTTGGCAAAAATCTTCTTGGAGAACCTAGTCGCAAAAATCACTTTTTCATCGGGACTTGTTTCCATGCTTCCTCCTCGGTTTAGGATGGCCAGCCTTTCCGGTCAGGGAAGGCTGGCCTGATTGTAGCAGTATCTTGTTTGGCTGTTCAATTCGGCAAGTTCTGAACGTCATGGCTCACTCCTCCCCTTTCAGGAACGCCGCTTTCCCATCATAAGCCAGATTGTATCCGGTCTTCCAATATGGGCTGTTGCTGTCGTTGCAATGGGCTTCCCGATGCCCTTCGGCGAGGCTATGCCAGTGCCATATATGACAATACTTGCACCAGACGATCCAGCGGACGCCGCCATTGACCCTGACTTGGTAAACGGGGAGCACGGGGGCGTCCAGGTCGATGACATGGCAATCGTCGATGGGAACTTTCATGCTCCCTCCAATTCATTGCCCATCGCCGCCAGTTGGTCCGCAGTCGGAAAGCCCTCCACCCGGTAGCGTTCGGGATACATGCCCATCGGCGTCATCAGGTCGCCAGCAATCTCGACAACCTTCTCCCACGGGACCATGACAGGCGCCTGATCTTCGCCGCCAAGAACGATCCGCTCGGCCTGGGGCAGAAGCGAAATCGTGCCCTTGGTCCAAACGCAGTAGCTAAGTGCGGTGTCCGGTTTCCTTATGCTGCATCACGGAATACGACGCCACGAAGACATCCTCCCCCGTCTTTTCGTGGAGTTGATCCAGCAGTTCCTTTTGTTCGGCATAGTCCTGGCCGTAAGATCGAATCCGCAAGCCCCGGAACTCGTCATAAAGGGGGTGGGCGGCTTCCGGCATCCACGACACCCACTCGTCGCCGTCGAGCCGAAGGGCCACGCCCGAAACCGTCCGTGGCTGCTCGAATGCCTTCTTGGTCAGGGCGACCATCGCTTCCAATCCCGGCGTGTCTTCCGATCCGGCGACAATCAGCATTTCCCGACCGGGGGCCATCGCAATATAGTCGCCCTTGACCTGGAATTGCCGGATCAGGTCGAGAATAATCAGCCTTGAAGAATCGTAGCCGTCGTTCGTGGTGAAAACGTAGACGCCTTCGCCTTCCTTGGGGCCGATGATCCGGGGCCGCAATTGGCGGAGATTCTCGCGGGCCGCTTCCAAGGCGTCGTAGAAGGTCACGCCCCAAAGGTCGATTTCCTTATTGGAAATGGGTTTCATGGAATCGGGCATGTCGTAGACCAGGCCCAGGCCCAGGTCGTCGCCAAGAGTCTGGTATTGCAGGAACGTATCGTCGTCGCCGCCGATGACCATTCGCAAGCGGGCCGACTCGAAGAAGCTGCGGGATCGGACTGCCGGAAGGATGTCGGGCCGAATGTCGGCATACTCGTCGGGCGGCGGCTTGTGGGCATCCAGCCAACCTCGCACGAATCGCCGGAGCGAATGGGGGCGGTCTTCTTGGGAAAAGGAGCAGTATTCCTGGTAGGCATTGCCCAGGTATAGGGTCGATTTGATTTCGCCCGCCACGGACAATCTGGAATTCTTCCGCGTCGTAGGAGATCTCGCCGGTCAAGCCCCGTTTCCCGAAGGCGGGCGATTACGAGTTGGGCGAATTCGTCTTTGGTGGGTGGGGTTCCTTTTGGTCGTTTCAAATTACTGTCGTGTTCTCAAGGTGTGCCCTTGGATGCCACCACCTTACCTTTGTGGTTCGTCTTGCCCAGGACTGTGGTACACTGGATTCTCACACGGTCAAGGCAAGCCCTTAAATCCGCTATTTCCTTTTCCATATTCTTCCTGCTGTTGTCGAAGCTGCTGGTTGATCGCTTCAAGCCGGCCGCCTTGCCATAGTCTGGCAGAGACATCCTCTGCATCCTGCCTTGTAATTTCGATGGTTGTCAGAAGCTCCTCGGCCCCCTTATCTTTGGGTCGGCTCCCGCATTGGCGACAACGCCGAGAATGTTCAAGGCTCCTCCCCTTAACACCTAGTAGCACTTGGGCCAGAACATTCTTGTAGCCCGTGGTTGTCTCGCAGTCGTGAATAGTTTCCCCGCCACAGTGCTTGCAGAACCAATACTGCGACCCGTTTGCCCCTCTATCTTTTCTCATAGCACGTCCAGCCTTTCAGAATCCAGCAACGTTGCCATCGCCTGTTTTCCTATGGATTTACATTCATGGCAAGGCTTCTTCCGCGCTGCAATCGCCTCGTCCCGCGTATTGTAATGCACGAGGTTCTTCTCCGAAATCTTTGCCGCCGACTTGCAACCCGCCCTGTGGAAGACCTTCGAGTTCTTCGAGGCGACGTAGCCTCCAGTCACGGGATTCGTCGGCGAGGCAGGCGTCGGTCGGCGCGGTGCGTCTCGAGAATAGCCCTCGCGTCGCCCTGCGTAGGGATCGGAATGGTCGGCGTGGGCCTTCCAATTGGCCGTGTACTTGGCCGCAAGGTCTGGGCTGCGGATGACCAACAGGTTCTCGGCGTTGCCCTCTTCCGCCGCCTTGGTGAAATTGAAGCTGCCCGTAATGACGGTCTGGCCGTCGATGACCATGATCTTGTTGTGGGCGATCGGCGTGCTTGGCGTCGATCTGCGTCGGGATGCCCGCGTTAAGAACGAAATCCGCCGACGTGTATTTCTCGCCCTTTTGGCGATCTTGTCCAAGATGACTTCGACCTTCACGCCCCGCTTGTGGGCATCGACTAAGGCCTTGGCGATCGGGGCCGACGTGAAGCGAATAGGCTTGGACGAGGACCGTGGACTTGGCGGCGTGCCAATTCCTTGACCACGGCCTCGGTGCAGCCGCCCTTGGGACGAGAAGAAGACCTCGATGGGCGGCAGGGTTTGGGCCTGCTGGCCTTGTGGGGCGTCCTGCGCCCCGACAGGCGGGGACGAAGAGGAGAAGGATCAGGGCGAGGGGGAGAACGTGTTTCATTGTGTAGCGGTCTTTTGCTTTCCCATCCGCGAACAAAACACCGTATATTTATGTGTTGTCATTAAAGTGCCACCGTCACTCAATCGTGATAGGCATGGTTTCTGGGGTCGTTTCTGTACTCATCCCTCGCACGGCAGAAAGCGTTGCACATGTCCTCCACGGAACCCGCCGAACAGACTCCATTCTGACACAGCCTCTTTTGTAGCGGTGCAACGGCTGGCTCACCGATACTGACAAGGGCTTTAATAACAACGGTATCTACATCTTCGTCTCTATTATAGAGGAGGCTGCGAAACAACGGGTCCACAGCACGTGCATCGCCAATCTTTCCAAGTGCCGCAGCAGCCAGCAAGCACATAGGTTTGTCCCAAGCGAGCACCGTGCATAGGGACTCCACGGCACGGGCGTCGCGGAGTTCTTCATAAGCCCCGAGTGCCACAAGTGCCAAGGCAGCGTTTCCATCCCCGAGTACCTTGCACAGTGGTTCCACGGCACGGGCGTCGCCGATCTTCCCAAGCGCCCAGGCAGCCGCTTCACGCAAAGTGGCGTGCGCATCTTCGACCGCCTTGCATAGTGATTCCACGGCGCGGGGGTCGCCGATTTCCCCAAGCGCGTAAGCACACACGCAGCGGAGATCGGGGTCCGCATCTTCGAGTACCTTGCATAGTGGTTCCACGGCACGGGCGTCGCCGATCTTCCCAAGCGCCCAGGCAGCCGCTTCACGCAAAGTGGCGTGCGCATCCCCGACCGCCTTGCATAGTGACTCCACGACTGGCATACCAACCGTCCTTAAAGCTGCCAACCTACTATCGCCCTTGACTGTCGTCTTGGCCGCGTAAGAAGCATTGAACCCAGCGTTGTTTGCCAGTAGCAAGCCTACCACGTCCTTTTGGCTACAAACCATTGCTCCGTACAGGGGCGTCCCACCATCGTTAGTCGTGGAATTGACATCGGCCCTATTGGCCAATAACACTTGTGCCACGTCCATGTGCCCCTGTGTCGCAGCCAAATGTAGAGGCGTTTGGCCGCCGTTATCCGCGGCATCGACATCGGCCCTATTGGCCAATAACAAGTTTACCACGTCCTTGTGACCGTTATAGGCAGCGGTGTGCAAAGGTGTTGTGCCACTACTTGTTCTGCTGAACACTGACTTGGGGTCATCTTCGAGTAGCGTTGTGAGCGTCTTTAGGTCACCCCTTTTTGCCTCAATATGAATACAGTCATAACCACCGTGCTGTCGCAATAGTTGTTCAACGCCCCAGTTACTCGCCCAATGCAAAGGCGTGCGATCATTGTTGTCCTTGGCATTGACATTGGCTTTCTTCGCCAGCAGCACTTTCGCCACGTCCAGGTGATGCATTGCCACCGCTTCATGCAAAGGCGTCAAACCGTCGTTGTCCTTGGCGTTGACATCGGCTCTATGTGCCAGCAGCAATTTCACGATGTCCTCGTGACCATTACCCGCTGCCAAATGCAGAGGCGTCGAACCGCCGTTGTTCTTGGCATTAACATCGGCCTTTTTGGCCAGCAGCAGCCTCGCCGCGTCCAGGCAACCCCGTGCAGCCGCCCAGTACAAAGGCGTGCCGCCGTACTTGTCCCTGGCATCAACAACGGCGTTCTTGCTCAGTAGCACTTTCAGCGCGTCGTTTCGGCCCTGCACTGCTGCTCTATGTAACGGCGTCTTCCCCTCTTCGTCTTTGCTAAACAGGTCAGGGTTGTCTTTTGGCAGCGCGTTTGCCGTCTCTGCGTCGAGTTGCCTACCGAATAAGGATTTCCAGAAGCTCATTGTGTACCTCCGTTCAATTGTGGGAAAAAATGATAATGCTGACTCAACGGCCACCACCATCGGGCATTGAAGTTCTCTCGTTATTGTATTGTTTCACGAAGTCAGTCTGCCGCGGAGTTCATCTGCCGTCAGCGGTGGGTCTTGGGAATGAACCACCGCGTGGCAATTCGGACAGAGAACGTCGATCTGGTCCAGGGTGGTCTTGGTCGCTTTCTTTCGCTTACCGATTGGCGCAACATGGTGGCCAACCGGGAGATCGCGTTCCAGCCCCTTGTAGGTCGTCTTGAAGTCAAACCCGCAAACGGAACATTTGCCGTCCGACTGCCGTTTCTTCTCTTCGATCAAGGCTCGGTTGCGACGGCGGAACTTGGCCTCGGCAAGGTAGTGCCGTCCCTCCAATGCCGCAAGTTGCACCTCGTCGGTACAAACCTGCGGGTCCGCCAGCATCGCGGCGATTACTTTGCTTGTGGGGGAAGTGGCTTCCACGGGGTCGTCGTCGCCCACCGCACAGTTCTTGTTCCCGTTTTTCGGGTAGAATGCCGAGGCGAGTCAATGCCTCGATTACAGGGCGGCGAAGAACAAAAGTCTGATGCCCACTTGCCGCCTCTCGGCCCACTGACCCAGCATACTCGAACTCCACAAGGACAAAAATCCAGAAGCTAGGCTTTGTGATTCCGAGTTTCTCGCCCACGCGTCGTCCCAGCGTCCCGTATTGCATGTTGGCACCGCCATAATTGGCGTAACCAACCGCTTCGGCAAGCTGTGCCATCGTTGCGGTATGGTCTGGGGCTTTGAAGTGAGTCTGCAATAGGCAATGATCTTGTCGGGGATGCCTTCTTCTTGAAGGGCTGAAAACGCCTTGTAGTAGTCTGCGGCGGTTGCGAGTTCGTCTTTGACTTTGGGCATGGGTTCTCCTCCTCACTGTGGTTTTCGACCCCTCTTAACGGTCGGCTTCTTCGTGGCGTTGTTCTTGACTGGTTCCAACGAATGCGCCTTGCTCACCTTTTTCCGCTGGGTCTTCGGAAGGATGCCAAGGCGAGCCAACGCTTCGATCACAGAGCGGCGAAGCACGAACGCTTGATGCCCACGTTCTCCTTTATCTGCCCAACCCGCGAGGACATAGAGCCAAAAGCCCTTCGGCTTCTCTCGAATTCCAAGTTGCTGTGCCACACGACCCGCGAACGTGCCGTACTGCAAATTGACGGTATCGCCACTGGAATAGCCAACGGCTTTGGCAAGCTGCGCCAGGTTGCCGTGTGGTTCGGGGCGTCGAAGTGGGCCTTCAGAAGCGCGAGGTGCCTTTCATGGATGCCCTTGCCATTTTCTTCAAGAGCTTGAAACGCCTTGAAATAATCATCGGCATTCCCAAACTCGTCGTCGCTGGTTTCTCTTTCATCAACCCAGCCAAGCTCTTCCAAAGCCTGGACAATCTCGGGCCGCAGAGTCCATTCCCATTCGTCAATGGATCGGGCGGGTGGCGAATCGGTCAGAACCGATGCCCAAACACAATCCGCTTTGCCCATCGTCGTCGTCGGCTCGTATTCAAGGAAATCGCAGAGGTGATCGCCGAATTTGGCATATTGACGAATCACGCCATCGTAGCTCTTATAGCCGACCGCCTTGGCAAGTTGTGCTGTCGTGATCGTTCGGTTGGCGGCGTGATAATTCACCAGCAGCATTTCACGATGGGCTTTCGGAAGACTCGCCTCAATGCCGAGCAAGGCCCGCTTGAACTCCTCGACGGACGGAACGGTGGTTTTGTTTTTTCTTCGCATAGCTGTTCTCCTCACCGTGGCTTTCGTTTTGGCTCTCGATACTTCCCCTGCACCCATTCTCGAAGGCGATTCGAGCTCTCAGCTAGCGGCAAATCTCCAAGGATTACGGCAACGTCGTGGATCTGCTGCAAGGTATCGTGGATCAAGGCATACTTTTCTGCCGTTGTTCCCTTTCTGCCCGTGGATTCAGACAGGCGGGAAATCCGAAAGAACTTGCGGCCAAAATCCCCCACCGTTTCCGACACGTCGAACCCGACTTCCTTCAGGAAGGCCAAGTCGCGTCTCACCGTCTTCTCGCACACGCCCGAAACGGCAACCAATTCCTTGATCGAGAATCCTTTTGGCGTGAAAATCAATAGCTTTAGCAACCGCCACTGTCGGGCGAGCGTCGATTCGTCGTCGCCCTCGTCTTGGCGAATGCGGGTTGTGAGGAGGGGCAAATGTTCGGGCATCCTGCTACAGAATGAAAATGAGGCCAGTGATTCGGTCATGCTCGAATCCTTGGCGATACGAGCCGGTCACGGAATATCCGTAGATCGGTCTGCACTCCGTTCCCGTGGGTTGCACGCGGATTATCCCACGGCCCACAATTTAGACGCTATCCACCGATTTCAGTGTCATGCTCCAAACAGCGTCAATCATCGCCCAGGGCAGCCGAGAGTTGCCGAACACCCGCTGGTTTTCGACCTAGCGCAGCTTGGCCGCGCAGTCCCGGCGAATTTGCTAGTGGTCGGTTCGTTCACGGGGCTCCTTTCGGCGGCCACCGGGGAGACACCATCGGGGAAAACCTGATTTTACCCCTGCGCAAACCCGTCTGCAATCAAGGCGCGGATTCCAAGAGTTTTTGTGCCATCGGGATAGGTCCGGTAGGGCAAGGCTGGGAAAGATTGCCGCCCGGCCAGCAGTAGATTGCCCAAATCAGCCTTCTTGTCCGTCCAGTTGCCCATCCCCATTCCCGTCCGACCCTTCAATCAGCAACACGTTCTGGGCATCGGTAGCGGGGAGTTCCTGTACGTCCCGCAGCTTTCGCTCGATGGCCCTGGTCCGCACCGAAGCCGTGTCGATGGTGTTCGTCGCCTCCTGCAATTTCTTCTGCACCTTCGCCAAGACATCCCCGTACTTGCCGAATTCCGTCTTGACCGCTGCCAGCAGATTCCAAACCTCGCTGGATCGCTTCTGAATGGTCAAAGTGCGGAAGCCCATTTGCAGGCTGTTGAGGATTGACCAGAGCGTGGTGGGACCGGCCACCATCAACTGGAGCTACCTGAAACCGATTACGGACCACCAGACGTTGGATTTCTATCATGCGAGCGAGTACGTGGGCAAGGCGGCGGTGGTGATGTTCAAGGGAAAGCAAAAGAAAGCAGAAAGAGAAGCATGGTTGGGAAACGACAGCGCACAGACGATGGCCGTCACAGTCGTGATCCAGAACATCGTGCCAAGGCCGAACTGGAAGCGAGGCGGAGTGCGTGTTTGCGACTCTTCAGGACTGTCTTGATTTGTTGACATAATTGGTCTTTCTATTGGTGATCCGTGTTTTTCCACTTCTCCGCAAAAGCCAAGTTGTAGCCCCCTTTCCAATACGGGCTGTTGCTGTCGTTACAATGCGTCTCTCGATGGCCTTCGCCGGAAGCGTGCTGGTACCATTTTCGGCAGTGCTTTCACCGGATACGCCAGCGGACACTGCCTTTGATCCTGACTTCGTAGGCCAGGAGCGTAGGTGCATCCAGGTCGATCACGGCACATTCGTCGATCGGAACTTTCATTGTGGCTCCAATTCATTTCCCATCGCCACCAGTTGCTCCGCTGCCGGAAACTGCCTACCACCTTGACAGTTTTCCGAAACACACCCATGGCGGGGGTGGCGATGGCTTTGTCGTTACCCTGCGGTCCGCTGGAACCACGGGCTGGCGTGGATTTCGATTCTGGCGCAAATCTACGTTATCAGTTCAAATAGTTTCTCATGGATCGTGGCTCGGTGGCGTCTTGGACGCCCTTGGAGACTCTATTCCAAATTCGTTGTAGTTTGATTGCGCCAAACAATAGAACGGCTTCTGGGCGGTTTTGACGCTTTCGCGGGAATTGCCCTCTGGACGGCATTTTGAACGGCCAGCCCCCCACATGCCACGCCAAAACACCTTCGGTCGGCGAGTTTCGAGAATCAATGACCTGGCATTCAGAGATTGGAACTTTCAATTCAACAACTTTCCCATTGCCGCCAACTGCTTTTCCGTGGGGAACTCCCTCACGCGAAAACGCGGCGGATAAATGTCTACGGCCTCCATCAAGTCACCCAAGACTTCAGCGGCACGATCCCAAGGGACCATCTGCGGTGGCTGACCATGTTCTGCCATAATCCCTATTAAATCGGTGCGTGGCAGCCACGCCAAGACGCCCCTACCCCAAACGCAATAGCTGGTGAAGTGGTCGCTGCCCTGTGCCGTAAATCCTGAAAACGACGCCACGAAAACATCCTCGCCCGTCGTTTTGTGGAGTTGATCCAGTAGTTCCTTTTGTTCGGCATAGTCCTGGCCGTAAGATCGAATCCGCAAGCCCCGGAACTCGTCATAGAGAGGGTGGGCGGCTTCCGGCATCCACGACACCCACTCGTCCCCGGCGAGCCGAAGGGCCACGCCCGAAACCGTCCGTGGCTGGTCGAATGCCTTCTTGGTCAGGGCGACCATCGCTTCCAGGCCCGGCGTGTCTTCCGATCCGGCGACAATAAGCATTTCCCGACCGGGGACCATCGCAATATAATCGCCCTTTACCTGGAACTGCCGGATCAAGTCGAGAATAATCAGCCTTGAAGAATCGTATCCGTCATTCGTGGCGAAAACGTAGACCCCTTCGCCTTCCTTGGGGCCAATGATCTGGGGCGGCAATTGGCGGATATTCTCACGGGCCGCTTCCAAGGCGTCGTAGAACGTCACACCCCAAAGCTCGATTTCCTTATTGGAAATCGGTTTCATGGAATCCGGCATGTCATAGACCAGGCCCAGGCCGAGGTCGTCGCCAATAGTCTGGTATTGCAGGAACGTATCGTCGTCGCCGCTGATGACCATTCGCAAGCGGGCCGACTCGAAGAAGCTACGGGACCGGACTGCCGGAAGGATGTCGGGCCGAACGTCAGCATACTCGTCGGGCGTCGGCTTATGGGCATCCAACCAACCTCGGACGAATCGCCGGAGCGAATGGGGGCGGTCTTCTTGGGAAAAGGAGCAGTATTCCTGGTAAGCATTCCCCAGGTATAGGGTCGATCTGATTTCGCCCGCCACGGAAATCTCGAATTCTTCAGCGTCGTAGGAGATCTCGCCGGTAAGCCCCGTTTCCCGAAGGCGGGCGATTACGAGTTGGGCGAATTCGTCTTTGGCGGGCTCTTTGTCAGAGTGTTCCATGACAGCATGACTTTCTACGACACCCAATGCGTGAGTGCCTCTTCAAGCAAGACCGGCTCGGCTCCGTCCCACTTCCAAAGATGGTCCACGCCCCGGCCTGCCAACCGACCCCACATCGTTCCCTCGATGTGTTGCCAATAGACGCACGAAGTCGGAATCGGATACTTGCGGCAACCGATTTTGAGAAACCCTGGCTGCGCTTCATCGAGGAAGAACGACCAGAAATGCACATGCCAGCGGTGCTCTTCGTCAGGCGATTCGGTTATCCGTAGATCGGTCTGCACTCCGTTCCCGTGGGTTG
The DNA here is from genome assembly GCA_963779975.1 of uncultured Planctomycetia bacterium. Classification (GTDB taxonomy): domain Bacteria; phylum Planctomycetota; class Planctomycetia; order Pirellulales; family Thermoguttaceae; genus JANXQG01. The sequence goes on from CAWAAL010000013.1 coordinate 13,161, forward strand.
CACGCGGATTATCCCACGGCCCACAATTTAGACGCTATCCACCGATTTCAGTGTCATGCTCCAAACAGCGTCAATCATCGCCCAGGGCAGCCGAGAGTTGCCGAACACCCGCTGGTTTTCGACCTAGCGCAGCTTGGCCGCGCAGTCCCGGCGAATTTGCTAGTGGTCGGTTCGTTCACGGGGCTCCTTTCGGCGGCCACCGGGGAGACACCATCGGGGAAAACCTGATTTTACCCATGCGCAAACCCGTCTGCAATCAAGGCCGGGATTCCAAGAGTTTTTGTGCCATCGGGATAGGTCCGGTAGGGCAAGGCTGGGAAAGATTACCGCCCGGCCAGCAGGAAATTGCCCAAATCAGCCTTCTTGTCCGTCCAGTTGCCCATCCCCATTCCCGTCCGACCCTTCAATCAACAACACGTTCTGGGCATCGGCAGGTAAACGTCAATAAATCGCCAGCCTTGCGGGCCGTGGTAGGCTGAATGCCGGGGTGCGATTCATTCAGTGACATTCGGAGGACCAAGCGATGGCGAAGGCCAGGAGTTCGGATCGGCAGCGATATTGGCGAGAGGTAATTGAGCGTCAGCAGGCCAGCGGGCAGAGCATTGTAAGGTTTTGCTCCAAAAAGGAGCTGGCCCCGGCGTCGTTTCATGCCTGGAAACGGCGTTTGCGGCGGCCTCAGCGTGGAACCGGGCGGAGATCGGCGGCCGTCGTGCTGGTTCACCGTTGCGTCAACGGCCAACCCCTGGGGCAAAGCACTAACACGGTTGGGGCGTTGGACGCGTCGATACGTCCGACCAACGCGAGTTTGCAGCCCCCATTGAGCGTCAGTTTCGGGTGCTATAGGATAGGAGTCTATTGAGCCGTTTTGAGGAGCGTTCGGGCATTCTACTTGCTGTCGAGGCACGAAAAATGAGCGATGAATCTGGAATGATCGCTGACGCTTGCTCCCGATTCGAGGCGGCATGGCAGACCGGCCAGCAGCCACAAATCGAGGATTTCTTGCCGTCGCAGTCGTCGGAAGGGGCAACGCTGCGTGACCTCTTGCTACGACTGGTTGGCATCGACCTGGAATGGCGTTGGAAGACAGCCGCCACGCCTGCCGAAACGCAATTGTTCGCTGGGCAAGAGGTTCGTCCCGATGCGTCCACCAGGAACCTTTCGCTTCCCCTCCGGCCACGGTTGTCCGACTATGTTGCCCGCTATCCGTTGCTCGGCCCCGTTGAACAACTCCCCAACGACTTGATCGTCAACGAGTATTATGCCAGGTCCCGCTACGGTGATCGGCCAACCCATGCCCAGTATCTGGATGTTTTTGGTTCTCGTCATACGGATCTAGCGAGACAGCTTCAGGTAATCGACGATGAAATGGCTGCTTCCGCTGGGGCTCCGGCCGAGCCGGCCACCGAAGCCGAGCCGCCACCTGGTACGAGCGTTCAGTATTTTGGCGACTACGTTCTGTTGGAGCGGCTTGGCAGGGGCGGCATGGGCGTGGTCTACAAGGCCAACCAGGTCAGCCTCAAGCGGCTCGTGGCTGTGAAGATGATCCTTGCCGGGCAACTGGCCGGCGAGGAGGACGTTGCCCGCTTCCGAAGCGAGGCGGAATCGGCTGCCAGCCTCGACCATCCCAACATTGTGCAGATTTATGAGGTTGGCGAGCACCAGGGGCGGCACTATTTCTCCATGCGTTACGTCGAGGGCGAAAGCCTAGCGGATCGGCTGAAAATGAGTTCTCTGCCGGCCCGCGAGGCGGCCCACTTGATCGAGCAGGTGGCCCGAGCGATTGCCTATGCCCATGGTCGAGGCGTTATCCATCGCGACCTGAAGCCGGCCAACATCCTTGTCGACCGCCAGAACCAGCCGCATGTGACCGACCTTGGCTTGGCCAAGCGGGTGCAGGGCGACAACGAACTGACGGCCAGCGGCCAAGTACTCGGCACTCCCAGTTACATGCCGCCGGAGCAGGCAGCAGGCCGGTTGCAGGAGATTTCCGAGCGGTCGGACGTTTATTCCCTCGGGGCAACGCTTTACGCCCTCCTCGTCAGCCGCCCGCCGTTTCAGGCCGACAACGCATTGGACACGCTGTCGCAGGTCCGCGAGCAAGAGCCCGTGTCGTTGCGGCAGTTGAATCCAAAGTTACCCCGCGACTTAGAGACGATCTGTGCCAAGTGTTTGGAGAAAGTGCCCGCCCAGCGGTACTCGACTGCGACCGAACTGGCCGATGAGTTGAAGCGGTTCTTGGCCGGCGAGCCGATTCACGCCCGACCGGTCAGCCGGGCCGAACGCCTTTGGCGCTGGTGCAAGCGGCAGCCGGTAGTGGCGGGTCTCTCGGCAGCCGCCGTGATACTCACGGTGCTGGTCGCCGTGGCTAGTACGGTTGGCTACGTGCGGGTGGTCAGGACGCAGAGGGAGCGGACCTTGGCTCAACTCAACTCGTTGCGTCACGCGGAGATTACCCAAGTACCATACTTGCTTGAGGACCTGGCCCCTATGCGTGCGGAAATCGTCCCACGGTTGAAGGAACTGATCGAGCAACCGGGTCTCTCGGAAGACGAACACCTTCGACTGAGCCTGGCCCTGCTGCCGGTCGATGCGAGCCGAGTCGATTATCTTTACAAGCGGCTACTCACTGCCGCGCCAGACCAAATAGCGGTTATCGTGGCCGGGTTGGCAGACCATAAGGCAGAAGTCGTTGAACGTCTCTGGAGCGTCCTGGACGATGCGAATGGAGATGCAGTCCAGCGACTACGTGCGGCCTGTGCCTTGGCTGGGTACACGCCGCAAGACCATCGGTGGAAAAAGGTTGGCGGCGATTTGGCAGCGAAATTAGTTACCGAAAACCCGCTGGTACTTGGCAAATGGATTGACACCTTACGTCCCGTGTCTGGGTATTTGGCCGCACCACTGGCCGACATTGTTCGAGATGAAAAGACCAACGAATCGAGGAGGATTGCAGCCTGCGAGGTTGTGGCCGCCTTTGCAGCGGATGATCCCACACAGTGTCGGGAGTTGGAGAAGCGGTTGGCGATGCCTGCTGCCGCCAGCGATGCGCAGAAGGTCAGCTTGGCGAAACAGCAAGCGAACGTGGCAGCGGCCCTTCTGCGTATGAACCAATATGGAAGGATGCGGGAAGTCCTGAAGCATAGCCCGGACCCAACGGCACGAAGTTATCTGATCCATCGGTTCAACCCGTTGGCAATCGACCCCAAGATTGTCTGGAAAGAGTTGCGGTCGGAGAAGGAAGTCTCCGTCCGCAGGGCTTTGCTGCTGGGCTTGGGCGAGTTCGACCCGGGCCAACTCGTCCCTGCGGAACGAGAGGCCGTAATTTCGCAGTTGGTCCAATGGTATCGTAACGACCCTGATCCTGGCGTGCATGGTGCGACAGAATGGGTGCTGCGTCATTGGCAAGAGGACCAGCGGCTCAAACAGATCGAGCAAGAGTGGACGAAGGACAAGAAACAGAGGGAGCAGCGTCTCCAGCATATTGGGCAGGAGTTGGCGACGGGGACATCGAAGCCGCAATGGTACGTCACCGGCCAAGGGCAGACGATGGTAGTCATTCCCGGCCCGGTCAAGTTTATGGGCGGGTATCCACTGAAAACGGTACGCATCGCCCAGAGGTTTGCGATTGCGGCCAAAGATGTGACCATAGAGCAGTACCGTCGCTTTCGCAAGGATCATCGAGCAACTGGGAAAGACCCCGATTGCCCCGTTGACAACGTGACTTGGTATGACGCTGCGGCGTACTGCAATTGGCTGAGCGAGCAGGAGGGGATACCCGAGAACCAATGGTGCTACGAAGCGAATTCGGCGAAATCTTTCGCAGAAGGCATGAAGATTCGTGCGGGTCGGCAGGGTTACTGCCTGCCAAGTGACGGGGAATGGGAATATGCGTGCCGAGCGAAAAGCGTTACCACGTTTTGCTTCGGGCAAGCCCAGGAATTGCTGGGACCGTATGGGTGGTATGACGCCAAAACTAACGACCGGCCCTGGCCTGTGGGGACGCTGAAGCCCAACGATCTTGGCTTGTTTGATGTGCATGGGAATGTTTGGCAATGGTGTCACAACCCTTATTATGAATTTGGGGGGCCTGCGATGGATAACGAAACTGTGCAACACACAACCTGCCGTGTGTTGCGTGGCGGCTCGTTCAACCTTCCTGCGTCGAACGCGTGTTCTGTCTTCCGTTTCGGCAGCGCGCCGTCGGTCGATGGCGGCGGCGTCGGTTTCCGCGTGGCGAGGACTTACAACTCGACTCCCTTACCCCTTGCCACGAATCGTAGCGGCTCAGTAGATCAACCGCTCCGCAGCCTCGCTCAGTTGTTCGCTCGTCCGCTTCGTGTAGCGGGCCGTCGTGTTCAGATTCTCATGGCCGAGGATTTGGGCCAAGCCGACCAGATCGTTGCCATTGTCGGCAAGGTATTGATGCGCCATCGTATGCCGCAGCAGGTGCGGGTGCATGGCAATACCGCAGATGGCGCTGTACTTATCGACGACGGCCCGAATGCCACGATCCCCAAGCGGCCCCCGTTCCCCGACGAAGAGCTTGCTGGATTCGATCGGCGGCCGGGTCTCCAGGTAGGCTTGAACGGCACGGCGGGCCGGCAGCGGCAAGGGGACCGACCGCTGCTTGCCGCCCTTGCCCAGCCGGAAGACGACCGAGCCGCTGCGTTCCCCGATCATCAGGTCGTGCAATTCCAGGGCTACCAGATCGGAGATCCGGCAGCCGGTGTACAGGAAAACGTGGAAGATCGCATTCGCCCGCACGTCCTGCCGCAATTCGATTTCCCGCAGCAGCCGCCGCACGTCGCCACGATCCATTCCCTTGGGGGCAAGTTGCTGCTTCCGCAATTCCTTGACCGGCTTCACGGGATTGGCCTGGGCATGACCGTGATCGACAAGCCAACCGAAGAACCGGCGCAGGGTGACCAGGGCACGATTGATCGTGGCAACGGCCTGCCCCTGCTGACGACGCAGGCCATCCTTGAAATCGGTCACGTCCCTGGTCGTCACCCGGCCGACCCGGAATGGCTCGGCATTGGCGGTCGAGAACCAACCGGCGAACTTCCGCAGGTCTTGCACGACCGCGCGCCGGGTGTTGGCGGCGAAGTCGTGGTCGCCGAGGTATCCCGCGACCAGGGCGGCCTCCCCCGGCCCGACAGAAATGGGGCCGAAAACATTATCACCCCAATTCTTACCGTCTTGTTGACACGAATTAGACACCATTTGGACATCTCCTTGCCCTAACTGGGCTGATAAGGTGACTTATTGCCGCACGATTATCTCCTGAATTCTGGCGGCGCAGGTGCAGGAAAACGGCCCGCAAGACCTCTCCATCGGCTCCCTCTGCCACCCCCTGCGGGTATAGGTTCTTTGACGGCCTCGGCAACCTGGGCGGCGGTCACCGTTGCCAGCCCAAGGGCCTTCAACCCGTCGCGCAGATCGGCGTGCTTGTCGTCGATGACGGCGGCGATCTTCTTTGGTTTTCGCGCCGGCAATGTCGTGACCGGTCGCCGGGAATAGAAGAGGATCGGCTTGCCATCGACGCCGCAATTTCGCCGCCGAACTTCAAGACACGACTTCTGCAAATCTTCGTCGTAAAATGGCCGGCGGGTCGCCACATCATAGACCGGCGCAGGAAACGCCGTGCCGATCAACTGGTAGAAACGCGCGCGACTCAACCCGACCATGCGGGCCATCTCGGCAACGCTGACGACAGCCTTCGTCTGGGTTTCATTGGTTTCGTGCATGTTCCGATCCTTCTATTGCGCTGTCACTCCCACCCGGTTCCGCATTCCGCTTGAAATAGATGCCTTTGCCATCCTCGGTCACGTTCCACGACCAGTGCCGTCCCCACTCGGCAGGCGGCTCAAGCGACACCTTCATGTCGCCGGTGCGGTCGTAGATCGTCACGCCGCGGGCCAAGTCCTGCGTGGCAAACCAGTCGGCGAACGGCGACTCGTGGACAATCCGGGTTTCATCGGTTCCGTGCATGTTGTAGTCCTTTCGCTGTCAGTTGGCGTAGACCATTTTTATCCTTATCAATCAGACCTGATCGAATCAAGAATTGCTCGGTGACTTCGGAAACGGTGCGGGTGGGCAATCCCAAGATCGTGGAAATGACATTCAGGCGGGTTGGACCATCGGCCAAGATCGAAAGATATTTCTGCTCTACTGGCCCAAGACCGGCATGGTCGATTTGTTCAAGTTCGCAGGCCCGCTCGAAATGCGCGACGGTGATTATATGATGGCCCTGGCTACGACCGACGCGGCGGCAGGATTGCAAAAGCCGGAGTGCGATGCGTGGCGTTCCCCGCGACCGCTGCGCGATCAAATCAAAACCTTCCAAATCGACATCCCACTTCAGGGCCTTGCATCGCTGGAGCAGTAGTACAAAGAGTTCATCTTCGCAGTAGAACTCGAATCGAAGGGTCAGTTTCATCCGATCCCGCAACGGCTGGAGAAGGCAGTATTCGTCCGTGGTCGAAAGCAGCAGCGTGAAATCCGCGATGGGAATCGGCTGCGGCGACCGCTTGCTGTTGACGAAAATGCTCCGCTTGTCCAGGGCCAAATACAACGCCGTCTGGTAGGTCTTGTCGAGTTCGTGGCATTCGTCGATATGGATGATGTCTTTGGGCTTTGCCGAAAGCAGCAAGGCGTTCAAATCCCCGATGCCGGTGATCGATTGGCCGAGGATTTCGTGGAACTCGGTCGCCATTTCCTGGGCGATAACCGCTTTCTGCCCAACCAGATGGGACAGAGATGTGGGGACGGCATCGTTGATTTCAAATGACATGGTATTTCCTTTCCGAGTCCCGTCGCGTCCTCACTGCCTGCCTTGCCGTCGCCGCTACCTGACGCGCGATCCGCACTTAATGACGGGCAAATTGTAACGATGAGTGGTCAGCCAGACGGCAAGCGTTTGGGGGCGCAGACCTAGAAATTCCGCCGCCTGCGCGGGTGAGCAGTTCCGAGGAATCTGAAGATGACATTAAAATACCTCGTATTGTGATGGTGCTGGTCGGCTGGGGCACTCTTACGCCGAGTACTTCCTGACGACGCAATTCACTACCGTATGGCGGGAAAGGGCCATGCGGTAGCATCAATACGAGGTATTCTAAAGCAAAGGAATTGGCAGCTTATAGAAGCTGCCAAAGATTTATGACCCGAATTTTCTGCGCCAGATACTTAGGGATCGATAAGCGATACGGCCGAATTGTTTTCGCACCTGTTCCATGATCGTTTCGTGGTCCCAATCAGGGTTCCTGTCTTTGAGAGAATCGTACAAGTCATTTGCTTTGGGGCTGTGAATCCGTGGGTTGATATCGTATAGCCGACTAGCCACTTCGGGTGTAACCTTTTTTATCAGGTTCCACTCCGGATGCTCTGCATGAAGTTGGTTGAACAAGGCAACAGCTTGTCGTTGGAAGTCCTCTGGATAGTCCAAAACAAATTCGATCCTGCCGTGTTTGACATACTCCCGCGTCTTTCCCGGTCCCCACTCGTAAGACAGCGCCATGCCGAAACGAAACGCGGCATAAACTGCCTTGACGGTATCATTCTCTTCAAGGGCAGCTAATGTTTCTCTTGCTTTAGGTGCCGAGTACGAATTCGTGGCGTCATTGGCGTCATTGCCGTCCTCGTCGTAGGCGAAAGCTTCCAGGACGTGACGAAATCGGCTGTGCTGATCAAACTCGTAACTGAACTTGGCTGTCACGGTTTGGCGGGCCTGCTGCACGTCGGTGCCCGCCGCCATGGCCGTGACGAGCGCCCTGCATGCGTTGCGGGCCTCTTCCACGGAGAGGGTGGGGAACTTGCCGAGAGGCACGCGGACCTTGCGCCCCTGAAACCACTTCACGACATAGAACGTCTTGGTTCCCGCCGGGGTGACACAAAGACTAAGCCCCTCGCTGCCTTCATCCTGATAGTAAACCCGCTTGTCGGGTGCCATGGCGAGCGATTCCAATCGCCGTTTCGTGAAGGCGAATTTGCTGTTTTCCACAGGAATCTCCAATACCTGGGTTGTTTTCGGTGCCATGCCGGTGCCATGCGCGGCGGAAATATATGGACTAACAGGGGTATAACCATCAAACCCGGTGCCATGTAGATACTATCGTGAAAACACGGATAAATCAAGCTGTGTGAACGCGAATAATCAAAAGGTCAATTCACGTCAAAATGCCATGCCCGTTGAATGGCATTCAAAAGGTCGTCGGTTCGATCCCGATATCCTCCACTTCGCAACCCCTTGCAAAACAAGGGGTTGTGTCGTTTCTTGGCGGTAGAGTCGATGATAGGAAACTGCCAAGAATTCCATATTCTCTTCAGGAATACCCGTGTTTCCTATTAGCGAAACCTATCTAGTATGAGGGCAAGATGCTAAGTCCTTCTCCGCGATGAAAACGCCGACTACCCCCGTCTTTGGAGCCGGCTTCCAGGACCATATCCACTTTCACGGCGAGCACTCCGGCAATCTCCTGGGCGTCAACGAGAACTTGTTCGGTTCAGCCATCTAATAGTCCTTCAGATTCGTGGTGCTCGGGGGCAGCCAACCCATGGAGCTGCTTCTTCTGCCCGGAAGCTATAGCTGCGGTTGGACTTCGTCAAGGTAGACCACTCCCCAGAGCCCAACCTGTCCTTCCCTGCCAGGAAGAAACCGCCGACCGCAATCTCCTCGGCAATCCCACCACACGAAACCCCGAGCCGAACTTCCGCCCCCCTTCTGTGCCAAAACAGTCCAGAAGTCTAACGGTTTTTTGGCTGCCTGCCCGGCGCAGCGACTCCGCCCGCCGCCGTCCATCCACCTCACCCCCCGGACATCACGTTTTGGAGACCGCCAGCAGTCCCCCTTCGCCAACTCCGACCTCACTCCTCCGCCAGCCCACGATCTCTGGAACACTGAACCGCCTGTCCAAAAGTCCGGGGCTTTTCCGGTTTCGTACCCGAACCACCCGCCGCCATCCACCCTCGGTGCCTCCGGGAAGCCGCCCATTCCCCCCCGATGCACAGATGAGCCTGCTGGGAACAGCCGGAAGCTCCTGCCGGGTATCCAGCAACTGCGGTAACGGCCGGATGGTTCAGGCAGTAAAGAGGACTGGATGGATTGCAACGCACGAGGTCACAGTTCTCCCTGGCGTACCGACGCCTACTATTGACGGAGTATAAAAAAAGTTTATCATGGTTTATAAATGCGTCTAGGCCCGTTGTATTGTGCAATGCACCAATCAGCTAGGCGAAGGCCATGAACATTAAGCTCCGCTACTCTCTCGAATCAGGCGAGACGCTGATTGATTCAGCGACTCTCGAACTTGTTGCGGGCACGAAATGCCTCATTACGGGGTCAGCAAATTGCGCATATCAAGTACTCGGCGGAATCATTGGCGGTGCGTTACCTATCAAACACAATATCCAGTGGCCGGAGATCCGGGCACTTCTCGCGCCGTTTTCCGGAACACTCGTTGTCGAAGACGGGCAACTTCCCGTTAAGTCCGACACGTCGTCGCAGCAGCGCAGGCGAATCTCGTCATCCCCCTTCATCAGAACATCCTTTTCTCCGGTCGTTCTTCGCGGGATTCCATGCCGCAAAGCGTGCCAGAGGGGTAAGGAATCAGCGGCAAAATCCGCCGATTCCTACCAATAAGTGTTTTGATGCCGATCGACCTTCGGCCGCGTCCGTATCGCCGTTTGTCAAGTTTTATCGCACAAAAACTTGACTACGGAACGCGTCCGACCGATAATCTTGGTATGGGAACCCATGCGCCGCACAAGCCTGCCAATGTCGCTGCCGCCGTCCGCCAACGCGTTGAACGAGGTGGTGAGCGGCTATGGCGATTTGAGGATTTTCCCGATCTTCCCTTTACCGCCGTCGCCCAATCGCTCTCTCGACTCACTCGTGGGGGAGCTCTCCAGCGACTGAGCAAGGGCGTGTATTACCGATCTCGACAGACGCCCTTCGGGACAAGTCGTCCCAACCCGGCCGCGATCCACAAGCTCGCGACCCGGAAGAAGAGGGTCTATCCCGCCGGCGTCACGGCGGCCAATCTCCTAGGATTCACCACGCAGAATTCCGGAACCACGGAAGTTGCCACCAGTTCGCTCAGTCTCCCCCGCAAGCTCATCGGCCAAGACACCGTCGTCCACGCGCGGCGGCCGGAAGCCTGGTCGGTTCTTCCTGAGTTGGACGCCGCGTTGCTCGATTTTCTGAGACGCAGAGGAGAGACCAGTGAATTGCCTCCCGACGAGACAGCACGCCTGCTCCTGGCACTCCTTTCCGAAAAAGGGCGATTCGAACGCCTGCTGGCAGTGTCTCATGCGGAGCCGCCGCGGGTCCGTGCTATCCTGGGGGCCATCGGCGAACAACTGGGCAAGCCGCCAAGGATCCTCCGACAGCTTAGGGCGAACTTGAATCCTCTATCCCGATTCGATTTCGGCATCCTCGCGGCGCTGGAACGGGCCGGTGGCTGGCAGGCAAAGGAGCGCCATTAGCATGAAGCTTTGCGAACATCCCGACTTTCAGCAGGCCGTCTTGGCGGCGGCGGAACATCTTCGCGGCCAGGGGCTCCGCCCGGCCATCATCGAGAAGGATTACTACGTCACCGAGTCCTTGCGGATCATCGCCCGGACCGCCGCCGACAAAACGATATTGAAAGGCGGGACGAGCTTGTCCAAGGGCTGGAACCTGATTCAGAGGTTCTCCGAAGACATTGACCTCTTCCTCGATCCGCTCGCCTTCGAACCGCCGCTGGGAAAGAACAGCATCGATCGGGAACTCAAAAGGCTTCGAGATGCAATCGCGGCCCATCCCGCACTGACTTTTCAGCGCGGCGAGAGCCAGACGATCGGCGGCTTCGGGCGTGCCGATCGGTTCGCCTAGCCGCCTACGACCTTTCCGACCGGAAACTTCGGGAACGCTCTGGCCTGCATTTGTCGCTTGCCGAGGGGCCCCTCGCAATTGAAGACCGCTACGATTACGTCGTCTTCGACTGCCCGCCGCGACTTTCGCTGGTGAGCTTTGCGGCCCTATGTGCCTCGGATTCTCATTGAGCGCCTTGCGAGTCGTAAGCTGTACAAGCGCGTCTTCGAGGTCCGATTAGGCGATCTGGACGACACAGTGGATTATAGCGCCGTCAGCGCGGAACTGTCGCCAACTAATCGCGTAACCACTAGGAGCTCTACGAGGGCAAACGCGTTTCGACCGGCAAGCATGAACATTTTCTCTTTCAAAATCGGCCGGTCCGCGCATCGCCGCGGCCGTGGGGCTCGTCGAACAACTGCCCGCGGCCGACTTGGTCCTGCGAGAAGTGAAATGCCTCTTGCTCGGCCTCGCTCCAGCGGCCGGCACGCGCGGTGGCGATGATGCCGGCGAAAGCGTCCTCTTCGGCCTCGCCGAGTTTTCCCTCCGCCTTTTCGCGGGCGATGTAGGCCTCGATCTTGTCCAGCGAGCCGGAATTCTTCGTGTTGCAGGCGGTGTGGACGGCGTCCATGATGAGATAGGCCTCGCGGCTCGTCGCCGGCGGATACTTGTGGCCGGCCGGCCAATAAACCACAGCCAGTCCAATGAGCAAAACCGCTAGCGCGGCAAGCTGCCAGAGCAAGCGGGAATGCGGACCGGCCTTCGCGGGTTTCTTTGCGGGGATCGTCGTGCGCTTAGTTGTCGCCATCGTAGGGTCCGGGAATGTCTCCCGCCTTCATGCTGGAAAGGGCTGCCCAGGTATTGAGGTCGATCGTGGCCGAGATGAACGTCACGTGCCCGTCGCCGAAGAGGACGTTGCCACCGTGGCCCGACCAGGGGCCATACATCTGGCAGCACATATTCAATGGATAGCTGGGGGGGTGGATGACGGGCGCAGGGCTGTCCTCGATGGACGGGCCGCTGTGGCAGAGGACCGCGGCCCCGGCTTCGTCCCAGCCGCCGTCTTCGGGCGGATACTCCACCGGGTTCTCGTCGATCTGGTTCGAGCCGGGCACGACGCCCACCCACGTCTTGTCGTTGTAGTTCGTGTGCTCGCCGACGAACACCGTGTGGCTCAGGCCGTCGCTGACGTCGATCGCGCGGGTCTGCGAATTCCGCAGGAACGGCCCCACGCCCGGCAGGCCCGACCAGTCGGGCAAGCTCAAGGTCCAGGCGTCGCATTGCCCGTCGTTGGCGACGTAGTGCGAACGCCCGAAGACGGCCATCACCTTGCAATTGCCCAGATCGACGGGGCTCGAGATGGAGTTGAGCTGTTTGACCTGCACCGTGGGCGAATTGTTCGGCGCAAAGGGACACAGGTACTCTTTCACCGCAGTCGCCACGCCGGCCGCGTTCGCCGGATCGGTGCAGGACAGGTTCATATTTAGTTGTTTTGAGAGGCTACTGTACTCCATGTACGGCAGCAAGTAAGCGCCCCACGCCCAGCCGGGCGGGGCGTCGTAGGTACAGTTGCCGCTGGGCGTGTTGCCCATGTCCATTCCTGCGGGCGGCGGCTGGCCGGGCACGTAGGGCGCGGAAGTGTAGCCCGGCGGAAAATGCCCCAGCGCGGACTCGAAATTGTACATCGCGAGGCCGATCTGCTTCAGATTGTTGACGCTCGACGCCCGCGCGGCCGATTCACGGGCCTTGTTGACCGCGGGCAGGAGCATGCCGATGAGCGTGCCGATGATGGCAATCACCACCAGGAGTTCCACGAGCGTAAACGCACGACGACGCGCAAGCATATACTTTTCTCCATCGAAATGGCTGACGCGGTTATCGTTGCGGACAATCGAGCGCCGACTTCATCACGAAGCGGCGGCCAAAACGACCACAGAACAAGAATGCCGCGCAGCCTGCCAGAATGCCTTGGAAGCCGAAAATACGGACGACACTGCTCTCAGACAGCGTCCGGCGGCGCACGGCTGTGCCATGATGGAGCGATTGCCGGAAGAGATTGCGGAGTTGCGGCCACCGTGACGGACTGCACGAAAGGAGCCGAACTCACCTCCATAATCACGGCAACGGGAAGCGTTTTCTGTGCCAGGAACTTGCAGATCGTACACCGCGAGCCGTCCGCTGGACATCGTTCCGGCGACGACTCGCGGGATTGCAAACCCTGCTGGTCCGGCCGCTCGCTGTGAAGGCAGCCCCGGGCAGAGCAACAGCAGCCGAGACCATTCCCTGCGTCGAAATCGTGGTGATTGTGCAACAGGCCCGCAGTCGTCACCGCCAGACCGTAACAAACGGCCGCAACGGCAGATATTCGACGATTTCGCCAGCCCGTACGATTCACGTTTTGCAACTCCTTCAATCCGTCCAGTATACTCTAATCGCGGCCGGCAGGCAACCTTGTTTTGCTTCGTTCGGAGTGCCAGGTTGCCGTACTCCAAACAGGCCGCCTAATTCACCTACGGCTCAGACCGCCCGTCGCTTCCGGATCTCCAGCGACGCGCTTGATCACCGGTCAAACTGGCTGATTCTGCGGGTACTGCTTCGACGCCCTGTCCGCAAAACGTCGCCCAGCGACGCCTTCGACGGGGCCTCCTGCGTGGCTGTCCCCCGCGCCTGGCTGGTAGCGGCGCCATCAAGTTCGCCAGGGCACTTGCAAGCTGGACCAAGGCAACCGGCCCGAACCATGCCGTAAGCGCCCTACGTTTGCAGGCTGGCTCCGGCAAAGCCGTTGCCGGCGTGGGTTGAAGGCTAGGGCGTGGCGTAGGCCGCCGTGGCGATTCAAGATGATGCAGAGATCTGCTGGTAATCGAAGCACTGCCCCCCTCTCGTGGAAAGAACCCGAAATGCATCAGATCATCCACAGATCGTTCGTAGCGGAATTTGCAAATCCGTGTTCTACCTGCGAACGACATGCTTACCCGCTACGCGTGAAAGCATGCCACCCAGGCTGCCCCAATTGCGCAAGATAAGTGACCGAAATTCCGAGACATCACACTAAGTCTCTGGCTGGCATCACTGCCCGCCAAAAGTATTATTTCCCAAGCCTCTCTGCCAGACAATTATCGCACCGTGATTTGCGGGCTGTCACTTGCCGGCGCACGGGCGCGATTGCAGCCAGACTGCTCTTGCCCCCATCGGGTCAGTACGTCACAATCCCCGCGCACGTAGGCAGTCGCCGACCGCAAGCCCGCAAAAGGCGGCCGAACAGCGTGCCGCGCCGGCCGCTTCCCCGGCTGCCCCTGCCGCGGTTGCGGGCATCGCCAACCGCGAGAAGTCGGCCGCCATCGTGGTCGTCTATGCGGTGGACGAGGTGCTGGCAAAGATCCGCGAAGATGGCATGGACGAGACCGCCGCCCGCGATTTGCCGGAAATGTGGGTGAAAGGTGCGATGTTCACGGCGACTTCCTCCCTCGTTCCGCCGTCGGCTGCCACGCAAAGCGTCGATCCGCAACGCGTCCTCTGGCTCAACGGCCGCATGGTCGTGCAGACCGTCGAAGCCGGGCATCGCCAGATACGAGACACGCTGGAGGTCATCCGCAAGCTCGGCGCCGCCGAGATTGCCCTGGAAGTCCGCTTCGTTTGCCTTGACGAAAAGGAAGTGAAGGAGATATTGCCAGGCGGGACGACCTTGGCCGTCGAGGCGCCGGATCGCGTCGTGGCCGACGCCGTGTCCGTTCAGCCGGCGGTATTCGATCGTCCGTTGGCCAGCTACGCGGGAACACGGGTCAGCCCCGTCCCGAGACAAGCCAGACGAAGAATCGCGATCAAGTGCCACGCCCTCTGCTTCCTTGATGCGATAAACAGACTTCATAAGAACTCCACGTGGATTGGGCCGCCCCGCCCGCAGAGTGAACAGGGCGGCCATGGTGGGGCTGAAGAAGGCCCAGCCCTGGCGCTCGGAGGAAAGAAATTTGGAGGGACTTGCCTCGCGTTTGACATCTCCGCAAGGGTAAGCTAAAATCGCGGCCGTACCGTTCGACTTGACTTCTCGGCGGGCGCAGGGGTTGAACGGCCGCGTTGGCCGTGCATCATTCCGGCCCTATTCGAAGCGGAGCGAAATACCGATGCGAATTGCAGCCAAACGTATTGTCGTCGTCCTTGCATTGTCTCTCTTTCTTAACGCCCAAGGGCGTGCGGCGGATGGTTTGCCCTATGGACAAGTGCTGGTCAGCTACAACGAGACGGGAGGCACCAGCGCGGTTTGCCTCTTCAATCCGAATTCGGGTTCGATGACCGCGAGTTGGTCTCCTTCGCAGCCGGGGGCGACGCTCGGTGACGTCGTTTTCAGCCCGGCCCTGCAGACCGCCTTCGTGGTTCTCAATCCCAGCACGACCGCCAGCAGCATCTTGCAACTGACCGAGCCCTCGCCCGGCATACTGACGGCGAGCCCGCTGCTGACCGGGCTGGACAACGTGCAGGTCCTGGCCGCGGACCACGCGGGCAATCTGTTCTTCGACGAGAAGGACCCGAACAGCATGTACCAACAGATCATGAAGATCAACCAGCAGGGCCAGGTGTCCGCAGTCACGCAATCGCCCACGCCGTTCGGGTACTTCTTCGAGCCGCAGCACATGGTCGCGTCGCGCGACGGCAGCACACTGTATGTCACGGAGGAGCCGGAGAACCGCGTCGACGTGGTTGACGTCGCCAGCGGGAGGCTGTCCAATGCGGGGCACGGCGCGGCAACGTTCTTGGGGGGCATCACGGTCGATGGCGCGGGCGACCTCTTGGTGACTCGCGACATCACCACCAGCGGCGGCACCCTGGACGACATTGCCTCGGTCTCGCTGAGCTCGGGATCGGCCACGACCTACCTCTGTGACCCTACCTGGATGCCCTTTCTCACCACGGGGTTCTGGGACGATCTGGCCTACGACGAGTTCAACAACGACCTCTATGCCGCCAAGGGCCGATACGTCTACGCAATCGATTCGAATCTCAATTCGCGCCTCGTGTACACCTTCGGGCTGGTCGACACGCCGGCCGGCATTGACGTCATCCAGGCCCCGGAGCCGGGGACCGCCACGCTGCTGGCCGCCGGCATCTCGGCAACGGGCGTCTATGTGTGGTGGCGCCGTCGCAAGACTCGCCGCCCGACGGGGTAACGCCAAGACCGTGCTGCTGGTTTGTTTAGCACAGCCAGGCTCCGAACCCAACCAAGCTGGCTACAACCCTCATCACGCAACTCCTATCATTCGCAATCTCTGGGGCACTCTACTTGGAAAGCGCGGCTGCCATGCCCGTGAACACGTTGGACCAGTCCCCGCGTGTTTGCTGTCGGAACAGCCGCATCGTAGGATACCAAGGGCTGTCGGCACGGTCCAACAACCATCGCCAATCAGCGGCGAATTTCAGCGCGACCCAGACGGGAACACCCAAAGCCCCGGCCAGGTGGGCAATCGCCGTGTCCGAGGTAACCACCAGATCAAGGTTCTTCATGATCGCCGCTCGGTCCATGAACGGTCCCGCTTCCTCATCCAGTTGATCGCCCAAATCGACGACCGGGAAATCATCGCCGGGGCACCCGGCGGGTACCCACTTGTGGGTGCGGGTCGCGGCCAACTGCTCCCGGCCGACGCCTTTTTGCAGGCTGATCAGACTGACCCCCGGCAACCGTGCCAGAGCGCCAAAGTACCGCAATGGGATGGAACGAAATCGGTCTCCACGAAACCGCGGGTTTCCTTGCCAGGAAATCCCGATCTTGAAACCCCCGCTCCTGCCCAGCCGCTCCCGCCATTGCGCCACAAGCTGCGGCGCTGCAAAAAGGTACGGGACGCCTGCCGGTAGGTTTTCCAGCGTGGTGTTCAAGATGGCTGGCAAGCTCATCAAGGGAGCATGCACGTCAAACGCGGGATGTTCCTCGCCTTCGGCGATCAATTGATCGATCCCGGGGCAGCCCGCCAGCAGCCGGAGCAACGGTTTCTGACATTCCACGATCACTCTTGCAGCGTATCGACTGACCAAGGGCGCGTAGCGAATGAACTGGATCGTATCGCCCAGCCCCTGCTCGGCATGCAGCAAGATGGTCTTGCCGGCCAGAGACTCCCCGTGCCACTGCGGCTGAATGAAGCGGTGCGGGCTGCACGGCTTCGTCTGCCGTCGCCATTCGTGTTCTTGCCAACCGCGTTGCCAATCCCCGACCTGAAGGCAAACATGCGCATAATTCGTATGTGCCTCGGCATAGTCCGGTCTCAATTGCAGTGCCCGCAGATAGCAGGCAACCGCCTTGTCCAACTGCCCTTGTTCACTCCAGGCAATGCCCAGGTTGTTGTGTCCTTCGGCAAAGTCCGGCTTCAGTTCCACCGCCCGGCGACAGCAGGCGAGCGCTTCCTCCAGTTCCCCCAGATCCCGGAGGGCAAGGCCCAGGTTGCCGTGTGCCGCGGCAAAGTCGGGCCTGAGTTCCACTGCCCGGCGACAACATGCGGCCGCCTCGTCCGGCCGCGCCTGTTCCCGAAGCACAATGGCCAGGTTGTTGTATGCCTCGGCAAAGTCCGGCCTGAGTTCCACTGCCCGGCGGTAAGAAGCGGCCGCCTCGTCGACCTTTCCTTGTGCTTGGAGAGCGGTGCCGAGATTGTTGTGCGCCTCGGCATAGCCCGGCTTCAGTTCCAGCGCCCGGCGGCAGCAGGCGGCCGCGTCATCCGACCTTCCCATGTTCCGCAACGCGCTGGCCAGGTTGTTGTATGCCTCCGCATAATCCGGTTTCAGTTCCAACGCGCGGCGATAGCAGGCAACCGCTTCCTCCAGACTTCCTTGGAGCTGCAAGGCATTGGCCAGATTGTTGTGCGCCTCGGCATAGCCCGGCTTCAGTGCCAATGCACGGCGATAGCAGGCAACTGCTTCCGCCAGCGCCCCCTGGCGCTGCAAGGCATTGGCCAGGTTGTTGTGTGCCTCGGCAAAATCCGGCATCCGTTCCAGTGCCCGGCGGTAGCAATCGATCGCCTCGTCCAACTTCCCCAGTTGATTGAAGGCAACACCCAACTTGAAGTGTGCCTCAGCAACCGCTAACGCTTCAGGAATCATGGCCATTCCCTATTAACGGGTCGGAGCTTATGAATGTCAAGTGGCTTTTTGAGGCTTGGAAAGCTCCCCTCTCCCTCGGGAGAGGTGCAGGGAGTGAGGCTCGGCCGGCGGATATCCGCCACTTCACAACCCCTTGCAAAATAAGGGGTTGTGTCGTAACTTGGGATGATGAGGATCGCCAAGAAGTCTGGTCGGGCGCCAATCGACGAGAAGCCGGCCACGCAGTAGAATTGTGATATGCTTCGTGATCGAACCATTGCAGGACATTAGGCATTCTCACGGCGAACCGCGGTTCGCTCGATCTGGATTGGGTGCGCCGTCAATGGTGGGCGGTTGTCGAGGAAGACGATCCGGCCAAGCTGCAATTCGAGCAGTTCGTCCACGAGTTTTACGATGCCTGACCCGGGGCAGTCGCACGAAGACCGCCCCGGACCGCGCGACGCGCATTGCCTTGCGCGTCGCAGAACCCAATTTTCAAAGAGGGCGATCTCGATGCCTGGAAAGGGCTCGGCAGATGTCTCCTCCAATTCGTGTTGTGGATCGAATTGGCGTTGATGCTGATCTTTGTAGCCTATCATGAGTGGACTGCGGGCATTGCTTCTCCAGGTTGGTCGTTTTGGTTTCGGATTCTGGGCTACGTCGGTGCAATAGTGTTGGTGATGGCGGCCCGATCGTTGACGCTACCGACGATAACTGGTCGTAGTGCGGTGGAATAGTTTTGGCATGGAAGCAGCTATTACCAGCGCCCGCCGACGGACGGTCCGACGGGGCCTGCAAAGGGTTCGTTCCGCATGATCCGCGGCGGTGGCCGGGGCACCGTCGCCAAGTACTGCCGGTCGGCGGCCCGCAGCTACGGCTTCCCCAACGTCCACGACGACCTAGGCTTCCGCGTCGCCTTAGTTCCGGCGGACAAGTGAAAAGCAAGGTGAGTGAGCGAAGCCGGTGCGTAGCCCGAGCGCCGCGAGCGAAGCGCAGCCGGGACCAGCCGGGCAAGCACGGGCGTGACGAACGAACAGCCAATCGGAAAGGGAGGTGAGTCATGGGTTTGGAAGCGGCTTTGTGGCAGGAGTTGGTTGCCGGTTTCCCCGATAGCACGGAAATGGCTCGCATTGTCGTGCGACTTATTGTTGCCGTCGTTCTCGATTGCCTGGTCCGTAAAGAGAAAGCGGGAACTAATGCCGCCCAGCCAGTCCCCACGCGCTTGACAAACATTTGGAGGAGTGTAACAATTCTCTTGTCCGATTCCATTTCCCACAAGGAGCCAAAGCATGCTGCCCGAAATCAACAAATCCCAAGCCATCCGTGACTACTTCAAGTTGAACCCCACTGCCAAGGCCCAGGAAGTGGTCGATGCCCTAGCCAAGCAAGGCGTCACGGTCACTACGGGCCTTGTCCGCATCGTCAAGTCCGCCCACAACAAGAGCCAGGCTGCCAAGAAAGCGGCGAGGAAAGCAGCGACAAGCCCGGTCGCGGCCACGAAAACCACGGATAAGAAACCCGGCATGAACAAGTCCCAAGCCATCCGCGACTACCTCAAGGCGAATAAGCAGGCCAAGGCCCAGGAGGTCGTCGATGCCCTGGCACAACAAGGCATCGAGACCACGGTGAACTACGTCATGAACCTCAAGTCCAAACGTAAGACGCGGCGGCGGGCTGTCAAGCAGGTCGTTGCCGAGGGCGTCGTCGGCATCCCCGAGATCAAAGCGGCTTTTGCGTTCCTCAAGGCCGTAGGAAGTGTTGCGGCGGCGAAGCAGTCCCTGGCGGCGGCCGTGGAGATCAAGAAGATCGTGTAGGGGAGTTTTCCATGAGTACTGGGGCTGCGGTTGCCGCTGCCGCTGAGGCTGAAAGGCAGCGGCAGGAGGAAGAAGAAATGACGAAGTACACCGATGCCGATTTGCAAGGGGATTGGGAGTTCAAGATCGTTCGATCCAATCTGGCCGGTTTTAGGAACTCGGAAGTGCTTCAACAGGTCTGTGCCGAAGAGGCCAAGGCAGGTTGGACCCTTGTGGAGAAGTTCGATAATCAACGTCTGCGATTCAAGCGTCCCATTGCCGCACGGGCAGGTGACGCGGGACTGGGGTTTGATCCTTACCGTTCTCAACAAAAGAACAGGAAATACCATGTCAAACGAGGATCACGGGGAAAAACAGAGCGACGATCTTTCACAAGGCCGACTGCAACGCATCCTTGACATCGTTGGTTGGATCGTGCAACAGAATCAACCATTCAAGGTGATTCTCCCTCGGGAAGTCATGAACGACCGCAGTATCCTGCGTGGCGATGATGTTCTTGACAGGCTGCGAGGGACGGAATGGTCCCTGCGTCTTGCCGACGGCAGGGAGGAGGCACTTTCGTTCACCGAAATGATGGTCACTGCTTACAATTTGTATCTTTTGCGCGGGCGGCTTCAGGAACTACGGAGTCAAGGCGGCGATCCGGCCAATGGCTTCGACATCTCGTTCAAGGTCGATGTCCCTCAGATCATGACACCCGAGGAAGTGAAGTCGTTGCTGAGCAAGCTAGAACTTGAGGGATTCGACTAGCACCAAACGGTTCCTTCTCTGGCACCGCGCCACCTCTCGACTCTGCCCGGAATTTCCGGGCAGAGACAGCCGCGGACCTATCGAGCACCCCCTGTTTGGTTGGTTGCGTATGAAATCAAGGGGGATTACAATCATTGCTACGGCAGTCTGCGGCAGGCGAATGTCTGGCGGCCGCGCCGATAGCACAGCGTTCTAAGCATGCTCGAGAGTTGCGCTCGCGAGGTGAAGCAAAATGTCTTCCAGGTCGATGGTGCGAGGGTTGCTCGTCTTGGCCGCGGCAACAACGTTCAGCGAGATGGCGTGGGCACAGATCGTTACTCCTCAATTCATCGGCCCCCTCACGCCCGCTGAACATCGCGGCGCACCATCGTGGTACGCGCCGACCGCCGCTCTTCAACTACCTCTCGGAACCTACGTAGGGCCGACGCTTCCTCCGCAGCCGATGAATCCGGGCTCCGGCCCGCCGTTCTATCCGTCGCAGGTCCAAACGGCCTATGGCGTAACCAGCCTCGCCGGCAGCGCGGACGGGGCAGGCATGACGATTGCCATCGTCGACGCCTACAATTATCCGAACGCCTTGACGACGCTCAACACCTTCAGCAGCACCTTCGGTCTTCCGCAGTTCAATACGGGCGGCCCCACGTTCACCCAGCTCAACGAGTCGGGCGGCACGGCCTTGCCGGGAGTCGATACTACGGGCGGCAGCGCGGGCACCGGCAACAACTGGGAACTGGAAGAGGCGCTCGACATGGAATGGGCGCATGCCATGGCCCCCAAGGCCAATATCATTCTCTACGAGGGCAGCACCTCCAGCTACTCGGATCTTCAACTAAATGCCGTGGTCAGCGCCAAGAACAACGCGGCCGTCTCCGTGGTTTCCATGAGCTTCGGGGGCAACGAGTTCGGCGGCGAGACCGCGTACGATACGTTTACCACGCCCTCCACCCGCCTGGCGAACCATCAAGGAGTGACGTTTGTCGCTTCGGCGGGCGACAACGGCGCCTACTCCAAGTACGCTCCAACCACGATTACGCCGCAATTTCCGGCCGCCTCATCCAACGTCGTCGCCGTGGGCGGCACGAATCTCACCTTGAACGCCAACGACAACTGGACGAGCGAGACGACTTGGGGCAGCGGTGCCACGAGCGGCACTGGCGGTGGCGGCGGCGGAATCAGTTCCCAATACTCGAAGCCAACCTGGCAAGTCAGCCACGGGACGCTCCTCGCGACCGTAAGCGGCCGGGCCTATCCGGACGTCTCCATGGTCGCCGCCCCCGCCACGGGCGTGTACGTCTATGATTCCTACAACGGCGGATGGTGGGAGGTTGGCGGCACGAGCCTGGCGGCCCCCCTGTGGTCCGGCCTGATCGCCGATGCCGACGAGCTGCGGAGCGCCGCGGGCCATGGCACGCTGGACGGTCCTTCACAGACCCTGCCGGGGATGTACAGTCTTTCCAGCAACGACTTCCACGACATCACCACCGGCAACAACGGCTATGCGGCGGGTCCCGGGTACAACCTGGCCACCGGGTTGGGCACTCCGATTGCCAACCTCTTGGTGCCCGACCTGGCCAACTACGGCATGACGGTCAACTCGACCAGCTACAGCCTCACGGCCGCGGCCGCCGTGGTGAAGATCCACGTTGCCACGGCCGGCAGCTACGCCACGGCCAGCATTACCGGGTCGATCGCCAATACGGGCACCAGCGGCGCCAACTCGGACTCGCTTACCTTCGGCGGCTTCGGCCTGGCCGCGTCGGGCGGGACGCTGAGCGGAGGAACCTTGCCCCTGGGCGCCGGCACGCTTGCGGCCAGCAGCGGCACGTCCGGAACCGCGACGTTCAGCAGCAACACGGCGGGCAGCTTCACGATCACGCCGACCGCCGTCTCGGTGGCCAACCTCAGCGCCGGCGGCACGCCGACTCTCAGCAGCACTGCGACGACCATCGCCGTCTACCGCCTGGCCGCGCCCAACGCGCTGGGCTCGATAAACCTCGGCAACGTCCACGTCGGCGCGACAGCGGCGCAGGTCTTGAGCATTACCAACACGGCAACGAACGACGGCTGGAGCGAGGTGTTGGACGCCAGCTTCGGCAGCGTGGCTAGCGGCCTGACGTCCAGCGGGTCGGTTGCCCTTTTGGCGTCCGGCGGCAGCAGCGCAGCGATGTCGCTGGGAATGAGTACCGGCACGGCCGGGGCCAAAGGCGGCAGCGTGACCGTCAACTTTACTTCCGACGGCGCCGGCAGCAGCGGCCTGGGCACCACCACCCTCGGCAGCCAGACCATCAGCGTGACGGGCAACGTCTACTCGGGCCAAGGCGTATGGAACACCAACGGCGGCGGCTCGTGGGCCGATTTCAGCAAGTGGACGACACTGGGCGGCGTGCCCGGCATCGACGGGACGCTGAGCGCGGGCGATACGGCCCTCTTCGGCGGCGCCGTGAGCACCGGCAGCGCAGCGATCAGCCTCAGCGGCGCCGCGCCGCACCTCAGCAGTTTGACCTTCAATTCGACGGCGAGCTACACCATCTCGCAGGGAACGGGGGGCGGAATCCTCAACCTGGACGCCGGGGCCGGCACGGCGAGCGTGATCGTCACGAGCGGGAACCACGTGATTGCGTCGCCGGTTACGCTGAACAGCTTTACGACCTTCGTCCCCGCCGCAGGCAGCAGCCTGACGATCTCCGGCGCCATTGGTCAATCAGGCAGTAACCAAGGACTGAGCCTGGGCGGCTCCGGATTGCTTCTCCTCAGCGGGTCCAACACCTACTCCGGCGGCACGACGATCAGCGGCGGCACGTTGTTTTTGGCCAACACAAGCAGTTCGGCCCTGGGCGCCGGCCCGGTGACCATCCTTGGCGGCACGCTGGACGCCTCGGCCCGCGCCCAAACGATCGGTCCGCTCACCGTCGGCAGCTTGGGATCGCTGAATTTGTCGCTCACGAACACCTTGACGACCAGTGGTTTGGCCACCCTGGGCGGTACGCTCAACCTCTTCGGTACCACGAGCGGGACCGAGGACTTGATCAACTATTCGGCCTTGGGCTACAGCGGAAGCTTCGCGTGGACCGCCAACCTACCGTCGGGATTCAAGTTGCAGTACACGCCCACGCAACTCGACCTGGTGTCTGCCGCTGGTTACGCCAATCCCACCTATACGCTGTGGGCCGCGGCCGCGGCCCACGCGGTCATCGTCGGCGGTTCGTCGTCGATTACGGTCACGCTGAACAACACGGGTGGCACGGCAGCGGATAACGTCAATTATTCCGGCCTGACGGCGACCGCCGGCACCGGCGGCACGCTCACCGGTCTTGCCGGCAGTGGCAGCGTCACCCCTAGCAACTCCACCTCCAACCCGGGTTTGAGCTTCACCGGCAATACTCCCGGCAGCTACACGATCACGCCGGTCGCTTCCGTGAGCGGATCGAATGGCAGCACGCCCAGTTTGACCTTGACGACCACCGACGCGGTGACCGTCTATGACCACGCCAACGCCTCCCTCTCCTCCACCGCCACGCAGACAAGCGAAACGATCAACTTCGGCAACGTTCTGCTCGGGGCGACCGTTCCCAGCCAGAGCTTCACGATCTACAACCGTGCGGCGAACACCTCGGCAGCCTACACGGCAAGTCTCAAACTGACTGGCTCGACGGCCAGCGGCGATCCGGCGTTGACCACGACGCTTTCCTCGTTCAGCGGGCTAGCCGCAAACAGCGGCGCCACCTACACAGCCGCGCTGAACACCGGCAGTATCACGACGACGGGGATCAAGACCATTACCCTGTCGGCCGCCCAACTGGCCGACGACAGCAGCTTGCCCGGCGCCGGGAAGAACAATAATGGAGGCCTCACCATCATGCTGGAAGGCACGGTGGGCTGCGCCGCCGCGGACACAAGCAATTCGCCGACTTCCTTCGGCAGCCGCTCGACGGCCCCGATTGCCCAGAACACCTCCTACGCCAACCTGCAATCCACCGTCACGGCGACCACGGGAAGCGGCGGGCAAAGCGCGGCCGGCAGCACGGCCACGGTCCTGGCCGGCACCGCCAGTGTTGCGGCGAACGTGAGCATGGCCTGGCGGACTGCGGCCTCCAATCCGCAAACCGGCGTTCAGGAGGGCCTGGTCAGCGACGTCGTCGATTTGACCGGCATGGGAGTCGTGGACGGACAGATCAAGGACGGCAGCGTGCATACCGACACCTTCGTGCTGCAAATGAGCTACAGTCCTCTGCTCGTCACGGAACGGACCGGGCTCAGTGAACTGGCGTCAGCCCAGGCCGGATTGATCCAAATGGAATACCTGGACTTGGGGCCTGATGGTATTGCCGGCACTGCCGACGATCAGTGGATCAATGCCGTGGACGGCAACTTCGGCGGTACGCCCAACTTCGTCGGCGACGAGCCGTATAACTCCAGCTACTTCGTGCTGGGAGATTACGGCGTGGATGTGCAGACGCATACGGCGTGGGCCGTCTTGGATCACAACAGCCAGTTCGCCGTGACCCCGGAACCGAGCACGCTTGCCTTGCTGGCTGCCGGCGCCGTCGGTCTTGCCGGCTATGTTTGGCGGCGACGGCAAGCGAGAAGCACCGCGAAGCCTGCGGCTTTCGACCAACAAGACGCCCCAGCCATCCTGGCATTCCCCTCGCATTCGTCCCCAGCGCGCGTGGCACGCCGGGCAGCCTGATCGGGCACGTCGAAAAACGTCTTCCCGTTCCCGCTGGAGCAAGCCCTGCTGGCGCGAGACTAAGGCGTAAGAACTTGTCAGCAAACGACTTCCGGATCTTAATGCCACCGGCTTGCGGTCTGTCGATTTACGAGCCGTGAAGCGGCGTCATGCAATCGCCCCAGGGGCGTAAACCCTCGTTGTTACACTCAAGCACGTGATTCTTGCCCCGGAGGGGCAGTTGACAATAGCCCAGCGATTTATCGCTGGGTAGCCTGTTGAGATGAAATTGCGCGAAGTCCCGTAGGGACGATTGAAATGGACTCAATCGTCCCTCCGGGACTACAAAGCTTCGTGTATTGCCCGTTACCCAGCAGTGAACTGCTGGGCTATTATCAATCGTCCCTCCGGGACGGAAACACTAAATCGACAAACCGCAGGCTGGCAGGGGTCCGTTTCTCCATTCCGCGAAACAGTTGCCGACCGGCCCGGTGGTTGGCCGTCGCGTTCTCGAGTCTTGTTGCAGTCTCGGTTATGCTCGTGGCCGCACCGCTACGCGCGGCCAGTTATTCCTGGGCGGTTTCCGCAGGTACCTGGTCGGTCGCGTCCAACTGGGTTGGCTCTCTTCTTCCGACCAACAGCGACACGGCGTACGTCGTGAACGGCGGAACGGCCGGCATCAACCAGCTTGGTGAAATCTGCGGCACGCTCTCGCTGGGCAGCAGCGTGGGAAGCGGGACGGTGCAGATGACGGGCGGCAACTTGTACGCGACAGCTTATGAGAATGTCGGCAACGGTGGCACGGGGACCTTCATCCAGTCGGGCGGAACCAATAGTTGTAATTATGGCATTAGTATCGGGGCGGGCTACGGTGGTACCCGAACGTATCTCCTCAGTGGCGGCTCGTTGTGCGGAAGGATGGATATTGGGCTGTACGGCAATGGGAGTTTTCAGCAAACGGGGGGAACAACCAACTTCCTAAGCACGCTTAATGTCGCTTGCTATAGTTCCGGCACGTGCAGCTTGTCCGGCGGCGTCTGCACGACAAATGGTATCGATCTCGGGTCAAACTACGGCACGACAGGCACGTTTCTCTTAAGCGGCACAACGCAACTAACGTCAACGAGTGATGAGATCGTGGGAGACCTGGGGACGGGAATTATTACCCAGTCTGGCGGAACGAATGCGATTTCGGGCAACTTGTATCTCGCCCGGTGCGAGAACGGAGGCATGCAAGGTCCGTCCATGGGAACCTATACTCTCAGCGGAAACGGTCAACTGTCGGCTGCCGCCGAATTTATCGGCTACAACCCCGTTTCCACGGCGTTGTTCCAACAGACCGGGGGAACGAATACGATGAACTGCCTCTCGATTGCCAGCAGCGGCCGTTATCAGTTTAGTGGAGGCTCGCTGCAAATCACTGGCGGGGGCTTTTCGAACCAAGGCGTCTTCGATGGCGGCGGCACTTCCGCGGCGCTGGCCGGCGGCGGGAATATCACGTTCGGCGGGGGGACTCTGCAATATACCAACAGCAATAGCCGGGACTACTCCGGCAAGATCACCGGCAGTACGGGTCCGATTTCGATCGACACCAACGGCGTGAACGTCACCTTTGCTTCCAACCTGGTCAGCAGCAACAGCGGCGGTCTAACCAAGATCGGCAGCGGTAAGCTGACGTTGGCTGCAGCTAACACGTTCAGCGGCAATACGCTGATTGGCGGCGGCACGCTTGCCTTGGGCAATGCGTTGGCCCTGCAAAATAGCACGCTGGACACCAGCGGCAGCGGAGTCTTGGGCTTCGGATCGCTGACCTCTGCCACGCTCGGCGGTCTGACCGGTCCCGGCGCGCTCGCCCTTGCCAATTCCTCCTCCTCCGCCGTAGCCCTCAGCGTGGGCAATGACAATTCCAGCACGACCTGCTCCGGCATGCTCCAAGGTGTTGGCAGTCTCAATAAAATCGGCAACGGCGTCCTCGCGTTGATTGGCACGAATACCTACACCGGCCCGACGACGATCAATCAAGGCATGCTCACCGTCAACGGTTCGCTGGCCAGCCCGGTGACGGTCGACAGCGGCGGCACGCTGGGCGGCACGGGCAACCTGACGACCGTCATGGTCTATGCAGACGGGCTGCTCGCCCCCGGCGATGCACTGGGCACGTTGAGCCTCAGCGGCAGCCTGATCTTGGAAGCGGGGGCGATGATGGATTATGAACTGGATACGCCCGCGACGAGTGACGAGATTTCTTGCGGCAACCTGGCCCTCTACGGCCAGCAGTTCACCGATTTCACCTTCACGCCTACGGCCAACTTCGGGCCAGGCACCTACGACCTGATCAACTTCGCATCGAGCAGCGGCAGCCTGGGAGCGAACACCGGCGGCATGATCGACGGCTATGCGGCGACGCTCGCCGTGCAAGGCAACGACCTGGTGCTGACCGTCGTCCCGGAACCTTCGACCTTGGTGCTCCTCGCCGCTGCGGCCGTTGGTCTTGTTGGTTACGGGTGGCGGCGAAGGGTCACGACAAAATTTGCGAAGCCAGATAGAGTTGCATGATTCCAGGAAATTGGTCGCACGATTCGCCGTAGGGTGGGACTGGCGTGCGCAAAATCGGCTGATGCGGCAGGAAATCCGAGGTTGCGCGTGTACCAATTTTGTTCCACTTTCGGCTGCGACGGACGGGCGTTTACGCCCGTTTCCGGCTTCAGCCGGTGGCAGGCCCGGCATTTATGCCGGGTCGGGGAGCGGTGCAACCGATTTCATCGTTCTTGGCTGGAGCGTTTGTCAGTCCGGTTTACCGGGCTCCTCCTTGGGCGAAAGGGCCGTCTCGTCTTCGGAAATCCACTCCAGCCGATCCTGCGTCTTGCCCGCCGCATGATGGGCACGTTGATTTTGAATATACTGTTGTGCGACATGAGAGCCTTGTAGTAGTAGGAGGCCCGTAAACGGGCCTGACAGGATGGGAAGGAATCAGGTAACGATTCTGCCCGCCGCACGACCCGGCATAAATGCCGGGCCTATTACCAACAACGGGCGTAAACGCCCGTGCTCGCACCGCGGAACAAGACCGGAATAACGTCTCGCCATGCCATACCGACTATTTTGCGCACGACAGCATTGAACTGGACGATGAGCAGCACGCTTCCCAAGGTCATCTGGACGCTTTGGCTTCAAGGTTGGGATCGGGCTCCGGACATCGTGCGGACCTGCCGCAAGTCGTGGGAGACGCATAACCCCGACTGGACGATCCGCGCCCTCAGCGGCGCGGAGCTCTCCCAGTACCTCGACGCCTCCCTGCTGTCTGCCTTGGTCGCCGGCAAGGACTTGCCGCCCGAGGCCTTCAGCGACCTCGTCCGCATCCTGTTGCTGGAGCGCTACGGAGGGATCTGGATCGACGGCACCGTCTATTGCCTGCGCGCACTCGACACCTGGTTGCCCGGACTGCTGGGCAGCGGTTTCTTCGCCTTTTCGCGGCCCACGCCGGACCGCCTGGTGGCGAGTTGGTTCCTGGCCGCGTCGAAAGGCAATTATACCGTGCAGGAATGGCGGCGGCGGGCGGTTGCTTATTGGTCGGGGCGGAGCGCGCGGCACGATTACTTCTGGTTCCACGGCCTGTTCGCGGAAGCGTACGCCGCCGATCCGGATTTCCGCGCGAGCTGGGACGCCACGCCGCGGGTTTCCGCCGGCAAGCCGCACTGTTTTGCCCCCTACGAAAAGCTCTCCGCGCCGCTGGCCGCGCGCGAGCTGCAGGTGCTGGACTCGCCGCCCACGCCGCTGCTGAAACTCACCCACAAGCTGCCGCTCCCGGAGTGCGGCAGCGACTCGCTGCTGAATTATCTCCGCACGTCGAGCGAGGCGGCCTGGCTGCGGGCGGGGGCCCTCGCCCGCGAGCGTCCCCGCGCCGCCGGCCGCCGGCTGCTGGTCGCCTGGTACGGCTCGTTCGCCGGCCACGGCACGATCGGCGACCTGCTGGCGATGCAAAGCGCAGTCACGCAGCTCGTCGCCCTGGGGCACGCGGTCTGCCACGCCACCGCGGCGGAGATCGAAGTGCCCGGCAGTCGGCGCGTCGACTGGCGGACGACGCCCCGCGACGAGGTCGACGCCTTGCTCTTTGTTTGCGGGCCGATCCTCAAAGGTCATCCCCAAACCGAAGCGCTCTTCGAGGAATTCGCCGCCGTCCGCAAAATCGGCGTCGGCGTGAGCCTCTTCCCGCCCGGCCACGACGACTACCTCGACCCCTTCGACGAAGTGCTCGCGCGCGAAGGCGCGCCCGAGCCATGCGAAGACATCGCGATCCTCGCGCCGGCGAGCATCGATCGGCGGCGCCGGCCGCACGGCGGGCCGCCGACGGTCGGCATCGTGCTCCGCGGGCAGCAGAGCGAGTACGGCGAAGCACGCTGCTTGTGCGAACGCACCGAGCGCATGGCGTGCGAAGCGGCCGAGAGCATCGTCCGCCAAGCGGGCGGCAGCATCGTCCGCATCGAGAATCACTTGCAGCGGTCCGGCCTGTCGCAAGCCGCCCTGGAAACGCAGTATGCCGATTGCGATCTGATCATCACTTCGCGGTTCCACGGGGCGATGCTTGCCATCCGCCATTTCGTGCCGGCGATCGCGATCGACCAGATTGCCGGCGGCGCCAAGGTGCGGAACCTGGTCGGCGCCGGCGGCTGGCCGTACGTCCACGAGGCCGGCACGTGCGACGTGGACCGCCTGGTCGACGATGCCCGCAAACTCCTGGCGGGCGAAGCCGATCGATTGCTCTTCGACGTCCGCCGGCGGACGCTCGAGCGCGCGAACCGCACGCTGGCGCGGTTGGGTGAGATCATCGCCAGGCTGTGACGCCCGGCGGGAATGCCGGGGGCGAAGACTCTGCCGCACTCCATAGCGGGCACACTGTCCCGACCGTGAACGGTTACAAGGAAAGAGTCGTACGGAAGAGTCGCCGAACTCTCATCGCTACCGCGTTGTCAAAGATTGGAGCGCTTGTCGATGCCCGCATATAGACATTTCGCCGTGACGGAGATTGGCGACGTGCTGGTCGTGCGCCTCCGCAACCGCCTGATTTCCGAAGACCTCGAAGAGTTCGGCAGCGAGCTGTACAGCCTGGTGGAGGACGGCAAACGCCAGAAGCTGCTCTTGAATTTTGCGGTGGTCGAGTTTTTCAGCGACGTGGTACTCAGCATTCTGCTCAGGCTGGACCGGAAGCTGAAGGTCCAGGGCGGCGTACTGAAGCTTTCCAATATCGGGCCGAATATCTACGAGATGTTCGCCATCACCAAACTCGATCGCGTCTTCGACATCCAAGAAGACGAGGCAGATGCCCTGGTCGCCTTTTGACCGCTCGAATTCCCAGGCCTGCCACCCGAATCGGCCGCCGCTGCCGGGCGCGGTAATCATCCAAGAGGACTGGGGACCGCACCACTGCCATCGTCCCTGCCGGCGCTCCTGCCGGCAACGACCGTCGGGCCGCACTCGCGGCGCGACAGGTCGAGGTCGTAGAGGCGATACGTCTTGACCCGCTTGGCCCCGGCTTTTTCCAGGCTGCCGCGCGACAGCAAATTCGATTCGGCAACCCAGGAGTATTCCACCTCCCGGATGCCCAGTCGCTGCCCCGCCGGCGTCATCGCCCGCAACAGGACCAGCGCCACGCCCATCAACTGGTATTCGGGAAGCACGTTGGCGGCCAAGATGCGGACCTTCTTGATCTTGCGGCGGCCCAGCAAGAGGCGGAAGAAACCGAAGGGGAACAAGCGGCCGTCGATCTGCTTGATGAGCGGATTGTAATCGGGCAGCGCCAGGACGATGGCCACCAACCGGCCCTCGATTTCCGCCCCCAAGACCAGCTCGGGGACCACCACGTAGCGAAACACGCGGGCCAGGTATTCCAGTTCCTCCGCCGACATCGGCGAGAATCCCCAGAGATTCCGCAACGACTCGTTATAGATGGAGAGGAATTCCCGCATGTCCTGGCGAAAACGCGACTTGTCGAGGGGCCGAATGCGGATCTTGAATCGCTCCACGATCTGGTCGGCAAGCGGCCAGTGCTTGCTCTGCGAGGCCGGCAGCATCGCGCCGTCGGCCCAGAACGCGTACAGGTCCTGGCTCTTGCGGCAGCCGTATTGCTCGATCAGCTCACCGTAGTACGGCGGATTGTAGGCCATCATGAACGTCGGCGGACTGTCGAAGCCTTCCACCAGGGTCCCCAAGACGTGGTTCACGCTCGGACTGGCCGGTCCGCGCATCGATTCCATGCCCTGCTCGGCCAGCCACGCACGGGCGGCGTCCAGCAGCGCCGCCCGCCGCTTCCGCGTCGTGTACGCACTCGAAAAACCCGAAGAAGCCGCGGCGCTCTTTCTGATAGTCGACGTGGGCCTGATTCAAAATCGCCGCGATCCGTCCGCACACCTCGTTGTCGCGATAGGCAAGGAACGTCTGGATGCGGTTCTTGAGGTAGAAAGGATGGTAGCTGTAGCCCACCAGTTCTTTCTGCTCCATGCGCAGGGGCGGAACCCAATGGGGGTCGTCGCGGTAGAGTTGCCAGGGGAACTCAAGAAAGGCATTCCTCTGACGGCGGCTGGCGACGGGTACGGCAACGATCTTCGACATGGCAAAGCTCCCTTTCCTGTACTTGTCCTATGCGACAACACCGGAACACGGCCGCTTCCGTTCCTGCCTCTCCAGGTGGGACATTGGTATCGTAGCCCAGTAGTTATCGGGCAGGTGCCATTATAGCCGTCCGCAAGCAGAATTTCAACCTCGCCCACCCAGTTTACCCAATTTCTCGCTCACTTGCCCCGCGGACCGGGACTTGTCTCGGGGCGCGGGCCATCGAGCTGGAGCCCCCCCGACGTTTCCTTCCGCGCCGTCAGTTCTTTCCGCCATTTCACCGCCTCGTCCTTCTTCTCCAGGGCCTCGTCAAGCTGCACCAACCGCTCCAGGGCCTCAATCAGGCGGATCTTGGCCGGCAACGGGATCTTCGCCTCGCGCTGCTTCATCCCTTCGTAGCCGGCCAGCAGCAGCGGCTCGGCCTCGGCGTATTTCTTTTGCCTTAACAGCGCGCTACCGAGCATGGACCTGGTGTTGAACGTCGTCCACGCGTCAGGTTCTGTCTTCTCGCGGATGGAAAGGCATTCGCGGAGGAGCGCTTCGGCCGCCGTGAAGGCCTTGGCCTCCAGGAGCGACGAGGCAATCCGCGCCATTTGCGCGACCACTTGCGGGCTTGCCTCGGTCAACTGCGAGCGGGCATCGGCCAGCAGCTCTTTCACCGGTGCGGCCGCTTGTTCGGCCTTCCCGGCGGCAATATACGCACGGACAAGTTCGTCCATGCTGACGAGCGTGTCGGGATGGTTCGGGCCAAGCTTGGCTTTCCGGAGTTTCAGCGTCTCCTGCCGCAGGTCGATCGCCAGCGCGGCCGCTTGTTCGGTCTTCCCTGCCTGCGTGTAGGCATCGAGCAATGCGTCGTTCACCCAACCGAGCGATGGGTCTTGCTTGGCGGCCCGACGACATTCTTCGAACAGCGGCAAGGCTTCGAGGAAGCGACCCACGTCCCGGTAGTTCACGGCCAGGTTCGCCGCGGTCACGAGCGTGTCCGCGTGCTGCGGGCCGAGTTTGGTTTGCCGACGTTTGAGCGTCTCCTCGAACATCGGTATCGACTTGTCGAGTTGCTTGGCGTGCCAATACGCCGCGGCGAAGTGATCCATGGTGGTGAGCGTATCGGGATGGTCGGCGCCCAGTTTCAGCTTCCGAAGCTTCAGCGTCTCCGCGAAGAGCGGCAGGGCCAGGTCCAGCTTCCTGGCGGCAACATACTCACAGGCGAGGCCGTCCATGCGGGCGAGGTTGTCGGGATGGTCGGGGCCGAGTTCGACCTTTGCCAGCCTCTGCGGCCACTCGGCGTTCTTGGGCTCCAGTTTACAGAGCCAGCGGAGGTGGAAGGCGGCGGCAAACCAGCGGCATTGCGATTCGTTTTCGTCGGCTGCAACGACATGACCGGCGCGGATTTGCTGCGAACGGATGCTGGCGAGTCGGTCGAAGTAGGCTGGCGACGCGAAGACCTCGCGCGTCGCTTCCGCCAATTCCTCGTCCGTGGCCGGGTGCAGATTCCCCTCGGAATCCGGCTCGAATTGGGATCGAAATCGGATCAACGCGTCGATCCAGCGCGGATCGTCAGGCAATGCTTGGGGAACATCCCATAACCGCGCCGTCTTATCGCTGCTGGCCGTGGCGAGCCGCCTGCCGTCGGGGTTGAAGGCCACGGACCAGACGGCGTTGTGATGCGTCATCGGCTCGCCCAGCGGTTTGCCGGTGGCGGCGTCCCACAACCGCGCCGTCTTATCGAAGCTGGCCGTGGCGAGCCGC
The DNA here is from genome assembly GCA_963779975.1 of uncultured Planctomycetia bacterium. GTDB lineage: Bacteria > Planctomycetota > Planctomycetia > Pirellulales > Thermoguttaceae > JANXQG01. The sequence goes on from CAWAAL010000013.1 coordinate 46,648, forward strand.
CTGCCGTCGGGGCTGAAGGCCAGGGACCAGACGTTGTCGCCATGCCGCATCGGCACGCCCAGGGGCTTGCCGGTGGCGGCGTCCCACAACTGCGCCGCGTGATCATAGCATGCCGTTGCAAGCCGCGTGCCGTCGGGGCTGAAGGCCACGACGTTGACCGTGTCGCCATGCGTCATCGGCACGCCCAGCGGCTTGCCGGTGGCGGCATCCCACAACCGCGCCGTGTCGTCGATGCTTCCCGTGGCGAGTCGCGTGCCGTCGGGGCTGAAGGCCACGACAAGGATCCCGCCATCGTGCTTCATCGGTATGCCCAGGGGCTTGCCGGTGGCAGCATCCCACAACCGCGCTGTCTTGTCGAAGCTGGCCGTGGCGATCCGCGCACCGTCGGGGCTGAAGGCCACGGACCGGACCGCCTCGCCATGTCTCATCGGCACGCCTAGCGGCCTGCCGGTGGCGGCATCCCACAAGCGTGCCGTGTTGTCTTTGCCGGCCGTGGCGATCCGCGTGCCGTCGGGACTGAAGGCCGCGGAAGAGACCTCGTCATGATGTTTCATCGGCACGCCCAGCGGTTTGCCGGTGGCGGCGTCCCACAACCGCGCCGTCCCGTCCTTGCTGGCCGTGGCGATCCGCGCACCGTCGGGGCTGAAGGTCGCGGACCAGACCTCGTCGCCATGTTCCATCGGCATGCTCAGCGATTCGCCGGTGGCAACATCCCAGACCCGCGCCGTGTTGTCCAGGCAGGCCGTGGCGATCCGGGCGCCGTCAGGACTAAAGGTTGCGGCGACGACCACGCCGTCGTGCTTCAGCGGCACGCTCGGCGGTTCGCCGGCGGCAGTATCCCAGACCCGCGCCGTTCTGTCCTCGCTGGCCGTTGCAATCCGCGTGCCGTCGGGGCTGAACGCCACGGAGCGGATCGCGCCCTCATGCTTCACCATGACGCCCAAGAGTTCACCCGTGGTGGCATCCCACAACCGCTCCGCAGTGTCGTAGCCTGTCGTCGCGATCCGCGTACCGTCGGGACTAAAGGTCGCGGACCAGATCAGGTTCTCATGCTTCATCGGCTCGCCCAGCGGTTTGCCGGTGACGGCGTCCCACAGCCGCGCCGTCTTGTCCAGGCTGGCCGTGGCGATCCGCGTCCCGTCGGGGCTGAAGGCCACGGAATGGACCGTGCCATTATGCTTCATCGGCACGCCCAGAGGCTTGCCGGTGGCGGCATCCCACAACCGCGCCGAATTATCCGCGCTGGCCGTGGCGATCCGCGTACCGTCGGGACTGAAGACCACGGAAAAGACAATCCCGGCATGCTTCATCGGCACGCCCAGCGGTTTGCCGGTGGCGGCATCCCAGACCCGCGCCGTCTTGTCGTAGCTGGCCGTGGCGATCCGCGCCGTCGGGACTGAATGCCAGGGAAGAGACCTCGGCATCATGCTTCATCGGCACGCCCAGCGGCTTGCCGGTGGCGGCATCCCACAACCGTGCTGTCCCGTCCTTGCTGGCCGTGGCGATTCGCGTGCCGTCGGGACTGAAGGCCGCGGAAGAGACCTCGCCCTCATGCGTCATCGGCACGCCCAGTGGGTTTCCGGTGGCGGCATCCCACAAACGGGCCGTCCTGTCGTAGCTGGCCGTGGCGATCCGCCCGCCGTCGGGGCTGAAGGCCACGGTATTGACCGCGTAATCGTGCTTCATCGGCACGCCCAGCGGTCTGCCGGTGACGGCATCCCACACCCGCGCCGTGTTGTCGTAACTGGCCGTGGCGATCCGCGCGCCGTCAGGGCTGAAGACCACGTTCACGACAAAGTTCTCATGTTGCAGTCGAATCTCGGCGCCGTCGCCCAAGCGGCAAGCAAAGCGCGGCCGACCTGCTGAAGCTGTTTGTCGCCGGAACCGCACGCGCAGGAGTGTGCCTGACCCAGGATGGCAAGACCACGGTGACGGTTGCCATGCTCGATTTCGTTGACGCCGCGCTCGATGTACGACATCGCCAATTGCCGCTTGGCGACGCGCCAGTTCTCTTCGGCCGCTTGCCTTTGCGCGTCGGTTTCCTTTTCCGCCGCGACGGCCGCGCCGCGCGCCGCCTCGGCCTCCTCGGCCTTGCGTTCGGCCGTGATCGCAAAATACGATGATACTCCCGTACCCAAAAGCAGCGCGCACACGATCGCCGCGATCAACCCCGCCACCACCGGCTGCCGCTTGCACCACCGCCAAAGCCGAGCGGGCCTGCCGATCGGCCGGGCAACGATCGGCTCGCCGGCCAGGTAATGCCGCAGCTCGTCGGCTAAAGCGTGGGCCGTCGCGTAACGCCGCGCCGGGTCCTTCTCCATGCACTTCAGGCAGATCGTCTCCAGGTCGCGTGGAACGCGGCTGTCGAACTTCCGCGGACTCGGCGGCTCGTCCAGCGCTACCTGCACCAGGAGCATGCGCATGTTGCCCCGGAACGGCCGTTCGCCCGTGAGCAGTTCGAAGAGGATCACGCCTAGCGAATAGACGTTGCTCCGCCGGTCCGCCGCGTGCCCCTCGCCCTTGGCCTGCTCGGGCGACATGTAGGCCGGCGTGCCCAAGACCTGGCCTTCCACCGTCATCGTGATCTCGCCCGCCTCGCGCTTGGCCAGGCCGAAGTCCATGACGTGCGGCTCGCCGGAACGGTCCAGCAGCACGTTGCCGGGCTTCAGGTCGCGATGGATCACCCCATGCTCGTGGGCATGGTGCAGGGCCTCGGCAATCTTGACGCACAGCTCGGCCGACTCGCGGTAGGTGGGCCGCTGCCCGGTGAGCCAGTCGGCCAGCGACAGGCCCTCGACGAACTCGCTGACGATGTAGAGCGTCTCGCTTTCCCGCCCCACCTCGTACACGCTGACGATGCCGGGGTGTTGGAGTTGGGCGGCGGCACGGGCCTCGCGGACGAATTTCTCGGCCTCCTCCGGGTTGAGTTGGCCTTTCCGCGGGATCTTGAGGGCCACGGTGCGATCGAGCTGCGTATCCTTGGCCTTCCACACCGCCCCGAAGGCGCCGGCGCCGAGTTGCTCGATCAGCTCGAAATGCCCGAAAGCCTGCCGGCGGTGCAGGCTGCCGCCCTGGCTTTGGAAGGCCAGGGCCTCGTCGCCGATCAGGCTGAAGTTGCTGCCGCAGGACGGGCAGACGATCTCAGCCAGCGGCGTGTCGTTCACGACCTCGATCGGATTGCGGCAGTGCGGGCAGCGGATGTGCAGGGCGTGGGGCGACGACGGCCGATCGGCTTGTGCCGACAGTCGGTCCGTAGCGCTGCGGTGATCCAACGTGGGGAAAGCGTCGGCAACCGCGCTTGAGTACTGCGGGAAGCGTTCCCGGTAATGGCCCGCGTCGAGCGACTCGCGGGCAGCCTGCCGGTAGTGCAGTTCTACGGCCAGCAAGTGGCGGAGGAGCGAAGCCCGAGCCGGTTCCGGAACTTGACACAGGTGGTCCTCGATCAGCGGCCGCTGGCCGGCTTTCCAGGCCGCCTCGAAGCGGTCGCAGATCGCATCGATCTCGGCCGAAACGGATTGCAAATCGGCTGTGTCTCGACCTTCAGGATTGGCATCGCTCATGGCCCTTTCTCCCCATCGGCTAGAGAATCGCACTTTGCGATACGCGATACCCCTTATTCTAGTAGATCGCGTACCCGCTGCAACATGGCGTTACAGGTCGCATAAACCGTGTACCTGTCGTCGTTCAGGCAATGGGTGATTGCGAGTCCTGGTTTCATCCGACCAAAGAGATATCGAAACGGTATCTTCGCGTCTCGGCGGCACATCGCCTTGGAACATGCCGCAGCGCGGAGCGGACCAAGCCGTCTCGGAAACCGTGCGACCACCGAGTTGAGAAAGGGAGCCGCCATGAAGCGAATCGTCTGGCTGATCGTTATCCTGCTGGCGCTGGCAAGCGTTGAAGCCTATGCCTTCCCACCCTTCCGGGGAGACGCCGCCATGGAACGCTGTGAACAGAACATGGCCCAACGGTTCGATCCGTATCCCTCGGTCGGGATGGCTCCGGACATTGTCGGCGGTCGACCGTTGGAGTACCTGAATCCGCCGCCGGCAGTCCTTCAAGTCCAGCCGCGGTTGCCGCCCGGAACGGTGCATCGACCCCGCGGCGGCCTGTTCTTTCGCCGGGCTTCGTGATAGGAAATCGCCTGTTTTTCGCGCCGGCTAAGGACCGGCCGAAGAATGACTTCCGCGATTAAGCGTGGGTGGCTTGCGGCTGAGCTTGCGAAGCCCCAGCCGATGCCGGAAAAGCTGGGGCTTCGCAAGCTCAGCCACCAGCCACCCCGGACGGAAAATCGGGAAATTATTCTTCGGTCGGTCCTGAATGCCGTCTACGGACCGGTAGATTCGACTCTTGCCAGTCCACGACAACGTGCTCATGGAACTGCCTGGCGCCATGGTGTCATCCGGCGGCGAGCGCGGTCTTGACTGTGACGATCCTTATTCTAGAATTCGAGGCGGCGGAAGATGTTGCAATTCTTCTGCGTCGGAACGGGGCCGCGGGCAAGGAGGTTGTGGAGTCGGAACTCGATTACCCGGAATCGTAAGGACATTCGGAAGAAATTGGTGCGAGCCCCGCGTCTTTCCGGGATTTCCGCTCATTTCTTCCGAACGTTTCAAGCAAGGGGGATCATGCCATGGTGACTTGCCCCAAGTGCGGAGCCGAAAATGACATGCAAGGCCCGCTGGGTGCGTACTGCAAGAAATGCGGGAGCCGCTTGACGTCCGATCCGAACCGCTCTCGGCCCGCGACGCCCGCGGTACAGGTCGAGAGTCGCGAACCGGCCCGGGCGGCTGCGGGCGGACCGCTGGCCATGTTCTGGAAACAACTCTTCGGCATCTGCCTGGTGGTGATCGCTGTTTCCGTTTACGGACGGTTCAGGCGAAGCAACAACTGGGATTTCCTGCTCATGTTTCTTTACGGATTGAACATCCTGTGTGCGGTTGGGGCGACCGTTCGCTACCGTGCGGGCATCCTGCCGGCGCTGCTCGGCGGCCTGGCGCTGGGAGGCAGCGTGTTTTTGGGTGCGTTCATCTACGACACTTCCGGAGCAACCGAGCCCTATTCGCGGGGACTCCTCATTACGCTGGCGCTCGCTCTTCCGACGTTCGTGGGGTGCATTCTGGTCGTTGCCGCGGCCATTCGCCTTGTCGTTGCCCGGTTGTTCAGGCGACGATGAGGGTCGATGCGACTTGCCGACATGCTTAGTCGGCAATAGGACATCGTCGTTATTCGAGTTCCGGGATCACGCCCCGTTTCCCTTCGATGAATTCCGCGACGATCGTGTTGGCCAGGCACAGCCGGTCAGCGAGGGGAATCTCGTCCCGGCCGTGCAAGAGCATCATGCAAACGCTCAGCAGATCGCCCGTGCCGGCGGAGTTCCGGTATTGCCGCACGGGCGTCGCGGGGACGACCGTCCATTGCCCGCCGCGATAGCAGCCGGCGCCGTCAACGCCCAGGTGGACCACGATCGCCGCGGCGCCCCAGGCGGTGATTTTGCCGAGCGTCGTGTCCAATTCGCCGGAATCAGCGAATTGGTTCAGCTCGCGGACGTTGCCGTGGACAAGGTCTACCCAGGGCAGGATGCGTCGCACGGCCTCTTTTCGTTGGGCGATCGCCGCGGCGTCGGCCGAGCCCCAATGCGGGTCCCAGTTGATGTCCAGCGACGTCGCCAGCCCCTGGGCCCGGGCGGCGCGGAACAGTTCTTCGTTGCCGCCGGCGAGCATCGGCGCCGAAAACCAGAACGTCGGCCCGGAGCAGATGCCCGGCGTCGGTGAGCATCGTCCGATCGACGTCGTCGATCGTCAACGAGTAATTGTTGGGCTGGCAACTGACGAAGTGACGGGCCCCGTTTTCATAGCTGAGCACGATCGAATTGCCGGTCGCCACCTGCGGATCGCGGCGAATGAAAGTCGTTACGCCGCGGCGGACTAGCGCCTGTTCAAGTCGTTGCCCGAGCGGATCGGCGCCGACCTTGCCGCCGAAGCGCACGTCGGCGCCCAGGGCGGCGGCGGCCAGCGCGCTGTTGGCGCCGCCGCCGCCGATCGTCTCGGTAATGCACGCGGTGGGCGTTTCGCCGTCCTCCAAGAGGTGGCCACCGGGCGGAATCGCCGCCAGCTTCACGTCGCGACAGATGCTGCCGACGATCGCCAGGCGCCGGCCGCTGAACACCGATTCATCGAGCATAGAGCAAGAACTCCCGGGCAGCGCCACCGCGCAAGGCACGTCCCTCAGCGCCGGTCCTTTTCCGCCAGGCTCCCCCGCAGCAGATCCATCAAGAGATGTTCGATCACCAGGTGCATGCCCTCGGTCTGCGGCGTGGAGTCGACGGGGACGAGAATCGCGCAAGTCGCCTCCTGGTGCAACAGGCCGCCGTCGAAGCCGACTAGCGCGATCGTTGCCGCTCCCGCCGCCTTGGCGTAGCGGAGGCCGTTGACGAGATCGTTGGAAAAGCCTTTCCCGCCATGCACGCTGATCACGATCGCGACGTCCTCGCTCCGCAGCAGGCCCCGCATCTGGTTGGCAAACACGTCTTCCCGAGCGGCATCATTGGCCCAGGCGGTGTACAGTGAAACATTGTTCGTGAGGCAGCGCGTGTCGAACGGCCGGGCCCCGGGCGGGATGACGAATTTCGCCAGGTCGCAGGCGAAGTGCTCGGCGGTCGATGCCGAGCCGCCGTTGCCCAGGGTCCAGACGCGTCCCTGCCGCCGGTAACATTCCAGCAGCAACGCGGCGGCCCGGGCGATGGCCTCGCGGTCGAGCCGATCGAGCAGACCTGCCGTCTCGGCCAGGTAGTCGTTGATCGCGCGGATTAGATCGGTCATGATGTCCTATGTTATAATATCTGCTCACCCATCTTTCAACTTGGAATCCCTAGCCATGAACGAGCCATCTCTTCATCTCACGCGACGGGCTATGCTTCAGACCGGCGCCGGGGCCGTGGTCGCGGCCGCGGCGAATTTCGCCGTTTCCCCCGCCGCACGGGCCGCCGAACCGCCGGGCGCAGGACGCGCAGTCACCAAGGGACGCATCCGCCAGACGGCCGTCAGTTGGTGCTACGAGCCGATGGACGTGGAAACGCTGGCCCGACACGCCGCGGAGATCGGCCTCTCGGCACTCGAAAACGTCGCACCCAAGGATTGGCCGATCCTCAAGCGTTACGGCCTGATCAATGCCATGACGGTGGCGCATGGCTTCGTCGAGGGATTGAACCACAAAGAAAACCATGCGATGTGCATCGCCAAGCTGACGGAGGCCATCGAAGCCAGCGGCGCGGCGGGCTTCCCCAACGTGATCACCTTCTCGGGCATGCGCCGCGGCATGCCCGACGACGTCGGGCTCGACAACACCGTGCTGGCCTTGAAGCAGGTGATCGGCCTGGCCGAACGCCAGAAGGTCAATCTTTGCCTGGAGGTGCTCAACAGCCGGGTCAACGCGGCCATGAAGGGCCATCCCGATTACATGTGCGACAAGGTCGAGTGGGCCGCCGAGGTCTGCAAGCGGCTCGGCTCGCCGCGGATGAAGATCCTCTTCGATATCTACCACGTGCAGATCATGCAGGGCGACATCATCGCGCGGATCCGGCAGTACCATCCGTACATCGGCCATTACCATTTGGCCGGCGTGCCCGGCCGCGGCGAAATGGACGACACGCAGGAGCTCAACTACCCGCCCATCTTGCGTGCCATTCTGGACACCGGCTACCAGGGCTACGTCGGCCAGGAGTTCATTCCCACGCGGGATCCGATCCGGTCGCTGCGCGAGTCGGCGCGGATGTGCGACGTGTGAACGCCGGAGGGCGGACTAAAGTCCGTCGAAATGGCTTTGCGCGATTTGTCGTCCGACCCCGCTTGGCTTGCCCAGGCGGTGAAGAAGGCTGAACAGCTAACACGGTTTGCTCCCGAATCGAGTAGACCCCGCCCTGCTTGCGGTTTGTCGATTTAGTCGAAGACTGCCCTCCCGCCCCCGCTGGGCTTGCCCCAGCGGAGCGAGGGATTGACCACTACGGGCCAGTCTACAACCGATATTCGCCGTTTTTTCCTCTTTTCGGCCACTCGGCCCGCGGGCCGAGTGGCCGAAAAGAGGAAAAAACGGCGAAAGGAACGGGCGAGGTGGCGTTTCTAGTTGCCAATCCTTCGCTCCCCTGGGGCAAGCCCAGTGGGGGCGGGACTAAATCGACAAGCCGCTTGCCAGGGCGGCGAATGAGGCTGTTCGGTCGCTCGGACGTTAAGCGATCCAGCCTTCTTCACCGCCCTGACAAGCAGGGCGGGGTCTTGGGTTGTTGCGGACGCGGCTTTAGCTGTTCAGCCTATTCACCGCCTGGGCAAGCCGGGCGGGGTCTTTGCCTAATGGAACAAAAACCACTGGCATCGCCGGTTCCATTTTCTCGCGCTCTTTGCCTCGTTTTCGCAGGCCAGACTGGACCGGCCCACCCTGCGGCCCCAGGCCCGGCCGGCGGAAGTCTGCCGGGCGGTATAATCGCTACCAACGGAATATCCCGAACTGAATATCCGGCATAGCTGTTACGCCGCTATCTTTCGTTTTAGCCGGTACAAGTGTCATGACCGACAATACCAGAACATTACGACCTCGCGGTGAGGTCGCAAAGAACATTCGGAAGAAATGAGCGGAAGCCCGGGAAAAACGCGGGACTCGCACCAATTTCTTCCGAACGTTCCAAGGCATCTGGCACGGATGGGGGGTTCGGTATGTGGTCAATTTTCAGGGGATGGATTTCGGTCGGCGTGCTGACGATGACCGCGGTATTCGCGATGGCGGCATCGGCAAAGGCTCAAATCACGACAACCTCGGAACCGAGCGCGGCAAAAGATCTTCGTCCGGATGCCGCGGCCCCGGACATGCTTCCCGCGAACCCGCCCGGACCGAGCATCGCGCCGGGACCGAGTGCCGCGCCCAACAATGCCGGGAAGATCGGGCCCGCAACGTCGAGCGAGGCGTCGGCTGACAACCGGCACGACGTGCCACCGCTCGGCGTTGGCAACGACAGCGATTTCGGCGACTATTGTCCCTGTTTGCACGAGAATATATCCGATCGATTCTGGTTCCGCGGCGAGGCGTTGCTGTGGTGGGTGCGGGGCGGTGAAACGCCGCCGCTGTTGACGACGAGTCCCGCTGGCGCGCCCGTAGTGGACGCGGGCGTACTGGGAAAGCCCGGCACCACGGTGCTCTTCGGCGACCAGGAACTGAACACCGATCTGCACGCCGGCAGCCGCATGTCGTTCGGCCTGTGGCTGGACCGCTGCGAGGAATCGGGCGTGGAATTCTCCTATATGATTCTGGGAGAGAACACGCAGACGTTCGGCACTACGAGCAACAGTGTTCCAATTCTGGCCCGGCCGTACTTCAACGTCAACCCGGCGGTGGCGGCCGAGAGTTCGCAGTTGATCGCCTATCCCAATCGCTTGATCGGGGCCTTCAACGTGAATTCCACGGAGAACTTCCAAGGGGCCGAGGTCTTGTGGCGGAGGGCCATCGTCAACAATTGCGGCCGGCGGTTCGATTTCCTCGCCGGATATCGCTTCCAGAGTCTGACGGACGGCTTGACCATTACCGATTCGGCAACCGCTTCCGGCGCCGGCGCCGGCGTACCGGCAGGCACGACGATCAACGTGACGGACCTGTTCCACACCCGCAACGAGTTCAACGGCGGCGAGCTGGGGCTAGCCGCGCAATGGCAACGAAACTGCTGGTCGCTGGAGACCCGCTTGAAGCTGGGCATCGGCGATACGTCCACGCAGGTACTCATCAACGGTTCGACGACGGTCGTCAGCAACGGCGCCAGCGCCACGTCCAAAGGCGGTCTCCTGGCACTGCCGGGCAACATCGGCAAGTTCGACTCGGACCAGGCCTCCCTGCTCCCTGAACTCGACTGCAACCTGGGTTACGATCTGACGCCGCGACTGAGGGCCACCGTGGGCTACACGCTGCTGTACTGGACGCGTGTCGCCCGGCCCGGCGACCAGATCGATCTGAACGTCGATTCGCGGGAGTTTGCGCGGGCAATCAGGGTGGCCGGAGAGCCGGAGTCCACCTTCCACACGACGGACTTCTGGGCGCAAGGACTCAACCTGGGCCTGGAGTATCGCTTCTAAGGGCAGGGCGGACCGAAGAATAACTTCCCGATTGGGGTGGCATGCCTTCACGCGGCCGTCGCAAAGTCGCGGTCACAGGGCAATCGCAACCGGCCGCGGGTAGGCATGTTTGCTGCGGGGCTGGCATGCCTCATGTCACGCGTCTGCGCCAACATGCCTACCCGCGGGCCGGTTGCGACTTTTCCCGGTTGGGCCAAGTCTCTGACGGCCGCGTGAAGGCATGCCACCCGCCGAGGCTAACCAGCCTACCGCGGCTCTTTGGCTTGCAGGTTCGCGAAGTACGTCTGGGCGTCGGCCTTGGTCCACAGGCCGATCTTGCCGGCTTCCTTGAACGTGTCGTCCTTCACGTCCAGCGAGAGCTTGCCGTCGAGATAGCAGCGGATGTGGTCGGCCCGGTGGACCACGCGCAGCGTATGCCACTCCCGCGCAGGAATCTTGACGTCGACCGAGCCCAGTTGGGTCCGCTTGCCGACGACCACCTTGTAGACCCGGTAGTTGTCTTCCAAGGGGTTCATGCGGGCGATGTAGTAGTTGTTGGCGTCCTGGTAGCGCCACACCGGCCCGCCGCCCTGGTCGAGCTTGCCCGCCATGGCCTTGAAGGCGACGGTCAAGTCGACGTCGGCGAAGCTGGTGTTCTCGGCAACGCAGAGATTGAAGAAGCGGTTGGGGCCTTGGTCGGAGGTCTGGGCGAGGACCTTCTTGCCGTCTTTGTCCTGCAGGACTTTCCACACGCTGCCGGGGCCTTCGCCGGTCTTGGCCGCCGCCCAGCCCGGGGGCAGCTCGCCGACTTTCGCGTCGTCCAGCGATGCGCATGAAGGGGACCGCCAGTTCCACTTTCTTGACCTCCTTGCCGTTTTCCATGAAGCGGATCGCCGTGTATCTGCCCTTGGGGACCGACACGATCAGCGGGCAAGCGAAGGTGGCGGACGCGCTCTTCGTGGAAGTGGCCGCATAGCGGAGTTCGACCACGCCGTTCGCCTCGGTCACGCCCTCCACCTTGTATTCCACGGTGGCGTTTCCCCGCTTGACGGCCGCAATCACCAGCAGCGACTTGAAGGCGTCCTTGGGCAGCCGGTGCGACTTGTCGCCCATCACGAAGGCCGCGGCGAACGCCTTGTCGAAGTGCCTCTGGTCATGGACGACCAGGAACGATTCCGCGGCGGACGGCTCGAATTTGTTCGACACGAAGTAGCCGGAATAGGTGTCGAAGGCGAGCTTGACCGCTTCGGCGGCCGCGGCTTGCCGCCCCGTGCAGAACGCGGCGAGCAGCAGGACCGCGATGGCAGATCGTTTCCTCATTTCATCCCTCGCTTTCATGGCCAACGAATTCAAACAGCCTTGATTCCCCGCAGCGGCGGCTGATCAAGTCTCTTTCCGCTTCAATTTGCTGTCATGTTCTTTGAGGAAGGCCTTGATCTCGTCGCCAAAAGCAAGGAGTCGCTCCCACTGTTCGACGTACAGGGTGACCGGCATCCGTTGCAGGCCATAGACGCTGACGGCCCCCTTCTCGCTGACTTTGCAGTACAGCGAACCGCGCTTCGGCTGCTCCAGTTCGGCAAGCAGTTTGGACGCCGCATCGACGGCAAGTTCGCCGGAAGCGAGTTTCTGCAAAATTTCTTCTTTTTTCATGGCTTCTTCTCCTGGAAATGGGTGATGAGTTGCCCTCCAAACAGGATACCGTTCCCGGCGGCAATAGCAAGAGGGTGCAAGCGGGCTACGGTCGTCGCACGCAGCGGAAGCCGAAATCGTCGGAAGCCACGCAGGCGTCGGCGAAGCCGGGATCGTCGCAATTCCGCGCGGCGCTGGTGCAGGCGTCGGCTTTGCTCAAGAAGCTGCCGCCCCGCAGCGACTTCTTCTCGCCCAGTTCGGGACCGCGGGGATTGTCGGCCGGGCTTTTTTCGTAGTAATCGACCTGGTACCAATCGTTGCACCATTCCCAGACGTTGCCCGCCATGTCGCACAGCCCGAAGGGATTGGCGGGCCATTGCCCGACCGGGTGCGTGCTGCGATCGGCGTTTTCTTTGAACCAGGCGTGGCTCTTGAGCTTGCGGGGATCGTCGCCGAAGTAGTAGGCCAGGGTCGTTCCGCCGCGGCAGGCGTATTCCCACTCGGCCTCGGTGGGCAGGCGATAGCCGTCGGCCGAGAAATCGCAGCTGCCGGTCGGCGAGGTCGTAGCAGGGATGCAGGTGATCGGCCGCGGAACGGGCGTTGCAAAAGGCGATCGCCTCGCGCCACCGCACGCGTTCCACGGGGTTCTGCGCGCCCTGGTGACGCGACGGATTCTTGCCGGTGATCTTCTGGTAGAGTTCCTGGGTGACTTCGAACTTGTCCATGTAGAAGGCGTCTACCGAGACCTTGTGGGCGGGCGCCGTGTCGTCGCCGGCCGCGTCGCCCATGACGAACTCCCCGGCCGGGATCGAGACCATCGGCACGCCGCCGGGAGTGGCGATTTCGCTGGAAGTTCCTCCGCCGGCCGCGGCGCCGTTTCCCGCGGGCCCGCCCGGCGGCTGCCCGCAACCGGTCGCCCAGACGGCGAGCAATAGGCCCGGTACCAGGCGGACGAGCGCGGGGCAAGGAGAAGGTTGTCTTGGCATGGGCGTAGTCTAAAACGTGTTCCCCGGATCCGACTTGGGCGTGAACCGCCGGGTAGGCTCCCACCAGGTGGGCTTGCGGAGCAACTGCCGGGCTTTGACGATCACGTCTTCGGCCAGCTTGGCGTGTTGCGGCGATTGCACGCCGATGCGAGCGGCTTGCTCGGTGAGGCGAATCACTTGAATGCTCAACGTCCGCGCCAGGTCGTCCTGCGTGCCGGCCACCGAACGACACTGCCCGCCCAGCTTCGCGAACGTCTTCCGGTTGCCGCGGCGGGCCTCCTCTGCCGCCTTCTTCATCTCGTCGGTCCACTGCCGCACCGTCTCCAGGGCCTCGCTGGGCAATTCGCGCCGGGCGGTGTCGTCGATGGCCGCGAGCGAGGCTTGCAGTTCGGCGACGCTGGCGGCCAGTTCCGGCCGCTCCTTGGCCCGGACGGCAATCGCGGCTTGCAGGTCGCGGGCGAAGGCGGCGAATGCCTGGTCGCGCTGGCGAATCATGCCGATGAAGGCCGCCGTATCGTTGCACCACCGCGCGATCTGCTCGCGATGCTCGCCTTCCTTCCCCTCGTCGAACCACTTCTGCATGGTGTTGGTCATGGCGCACACGGCCAGCCGATGCTCCAGCAGCGTCTGCTCCACCGTGCCCTCCGGATCGAGGAGCTTGTCGGCCTGGGCCTGGCCCAACGCGCGGGCCATGACTTCGGCGGGCGTGAGGACCGCGGCGTCGCGATGGTCGGGGTGCGGTTCGAGGCAGTAGATCAGGAGTTCGCCCTTGGGCAGGAATTGCTTCTCGAAATGGACGATCGTCCGCTCGCCGTCGAAGCGGAGGGGATAGTTGTACCAGCCGCGGATGTAGCGGCCCCAGATCTTCGTCGGTTTGCTGACGAAGTAAAACGGCCAGTCGTACTCGTCGGACGTGATGAAGAAGCGTCCGATCCACTTGGCTGCGAAAGGCCGTTTCCAGGCAATGACCGTGTCCTTTTCCAGGTAACCGCGCTTCAGCGGCTCGGCATGCCAGATGCCCTGCTTCTCCAGGCAAGCAAGGTAGAAGCTCTGCCCGGCGGTGTCCAGTGCGAGGCTCTCGATGAGCTTGGCCTCCGGCTTGAGCCCCCAGGCGGCCGCTTGACTGCCGGGCGGCCAGACACCCGCCAGCAGGCAGTCCTCGCCCTCGACCAGTCCCAGGACCATGTTGAGCGCGGGGACGTGCAGGCGATCCAGGCCGGGAAAGGTCTTGGCATCGTAGAGGAAATCGGTGCCCACCAGCGCCGGGACCATGCCGTAGCGGCACTGCAGGCCGCGAAGGACCAGGTTCCGCGCCTTGCCCGGCTTGAATTCGAAGATGCCGCGGTCATCGACGAGCAGCGTACACTCGACTTCGGCGGAGTCGCCGTAGATCTCGATGCCCTGCCGCGGCGGGTTTCCGCTGCGAACGGACTTGTAGCTTTGAAAACGCTTGACCGACTCGAAGGCGGCCTCGGCCCGTTGCTTGAGCCGATCGCCTTGCCGCGTGGAAATCAGGATGCGGCCGTTTTCGGCATCGAAGGTTGCCACTTGCGACGGTGATTGGAGAACCACGGGTTCCGCGGAGAATTTCACGAGGTTCCCATCGGCGTTCGTCCCGCGCGGAGCCGTACAGGCGGCGCCGACGATCACCGTCAGGGCGACGGCAAGATTTCGATAACCCAGTCGAGTCATGGTCGTTCCTTTTGTGTGGAAGGTGTTTGAGAGGCCATTGTGGCGCAGGACCGGCTGGAAATCAAGAACCGCGAACGAACGGCGTTCGGGATCTCAAGCTGTAAACGCCCCCGCTGGGCTTGCCCCAGCGGAGCGCAGGATTGGCAACTAGAAACACCGCCTCGTCCACCCCCTTCGCCGGTTTTTCGGCTTTTCCGCCCGGCCCGCGGGCCGGGCGGAAAAGCCGAAAAACCGGCGAGCGGCCGTTGGATGCCGGCCTGTAGTGGTCAATCCTCCGCTCCGCTGGGGCAAGCCCAGCGGGGGCGGAAGGGCGCTTACAGTTTGAGCCATGCTCCTTGACAACGCCCGGAAATCGGCTAAATTGCCGGTTCCGCACGAACGAAGAGGGAGCTTCGATGACCTTATCCTTCTACGCCGCATTTCGCGATGGCGCCCTGCATCTGGGCAGCACGCGGGGGATCCTGCGGATCGAAGTCGTGCCCGCGGTGAAGGCGACGAAACTCGACCTGAAGTCGCCGGCCGGCCCCCACTGGCAGGCCTGCTTTCCCCGCCTGCGGCTGGATCGGCTGCTGCACCTGGTCGACAAGCTGGGCTTGGACACTCCGCCCGACTGGTGGGCGAGTCGCGAGCGGTCCTTCCTCGCGCCCCCCGACGTGCTGGATACGGCCGAGGCCTGCCTGGCGTTCCTGCGGGCGGCCGACGTCGAGCTCTGCCGCACCCTGGCGAAATTCGGAACGCTGCATTTCACGATGCTCTATCATGCCGCCCGCTTGCCCGCCTTCCGCCGCCTCATCGACGCGAACCGCGGGCTGGCATTCGCCTTGGCCGTGCGGGTGGCTGGCCTGCGTCGCGAACCGCAGCGGGCCCTCGTGCTGTTGGACAGTCTGCTCAAACAACGGGAGAAAGAGATCGCCGAGGCGTTGGACTTCCCGCCTGGCTCCTGGAAGATTCTCAAGCGGCTTTGCCCCGGCGCGCTGACGGCGAAGCGGCTGCGCGGTCTGCGCGGTTGTCTTTGGAGGCCGGAGAAGATGCGGATTGCCCGCCATCTGCCGCGGCTGGGGTCCGAACGTCTTGGATCTGCTCGCCTGCTACCAGGCGGCTGGCGGCGGATCTCGGCTGCGGATCGACAGCCGGTTCTTCCTTGAGCTGGCGGAAGAAGAAGCGACGGAACCAGACACGTTCGAACGCTGGACGCCGCGGATCGCCAAGGATCTGCTGGCGATTGCCGCCGTCCACGGTCAGTGTTTTCCCGAGGTTCCGCTGCGGGTCGCGTCGCTGGAGCAATTCGGCCGGTTGTGCCAGCGTTATTTGCCTTGTTTCGACGCGGAGATCCCCGGCATTCTGCAACGGACGCGGTTTCCGCCGCCGCCGATCCCGGGCGACGCCTGCATTCACGCCATCGAACGCGGCGTGGAACTCTTGCGGGAAAGCGTCGTGCAGCGGAACTGCGCGGCCACGATGTTCGACAGCGTGACCAACGGCGAGAAGTATTTCTACCGCGTGGAGGCGAAGTTCGGTTTCGAGCGCTGTACGGTGGAGTTGCTGCGGGAAGAGGACGAGGCGGAGGAGCGGACGATCTGGCGGTTGGGCGAGGTCCGCAACACGGTCAACCACTGGGCGAGACGGTCGACGGTCGAATCGCTGGCCGTCTGGTTGGCGGACCAGCAGCACCTGCCCGATTCACGAGTGCTGCCGCGGTGCCATCCGCTGGCCTTTGACCACGATCCCAACGAGGAAGCCGGAGCGCCGGCGGCGTGAAGGGATTAGTCAACAGGAAGCATAACTGTTTAGCCAACTTGAGGAGCGGACCCCCGCCAGCTTGCCTGGCCGGTGAACAAGTTTTTTTAGCGAAGAAGCGAACCTTCCTGATGTCGCTCGACCCCTGCCGGCTTGCCCGGCGGGTGAAGGAGTCTTGGTGGCAAAAAACCCTGCCTTGCCAAGAGACTTGTTCACCTGCCAGGCAAGCTGGCAGGGGTCTCCGGAGTATAGAATAAGGTGGAAGCGTCTCTTCGCTAACAAGACTTATTCACCTGCCGGGCAAGCGGCTGATCCATTCCGCTCAACAGTTAGCAGGCAACGCAGGAGGTATCGTACCATGACGCGTTTGTTCCTTTCATGCCAGTTTACCCTGGCAAGCGCAACGATGATTCTGCTCGGGGTGGGGGCGATGCCGGCATCGGCCGAGCCATGGAATTGGTACGTTCCAACGACCGCGCCCCGACAGGGACAGCGTCCCGAGGACCAGTACAGAGATGACGCCATCCAACTGCTCAAGAAGGGTGAAATAGGGAAGGCCATCTGGGTGCTGGAGGGTGCCGCGCGGAAATTTCCAGAACTTCCCAGGGCCTATGTGATGATGTATCAGATTCTCCTTCAAATGAAAGAGCCCAAAGCTGCCCGTCTTCAGTTGGAAGAAGTTATCGGAAGCGTGCCCAGCGATCCCGAGCCCTATGTGATCTTGGGCACCATTGCCTTGCAGGAGCAACGGGTGGCCGAGGCGGCGTTGGATTTCGATAAGGCCAAGCATTTGTTGAAAAAGTTGTTGGCCGAGTATCCGGATGCCGTACGCAGGGTGGCGGTCGAACAGCAAATGTTGAGCGGCGTTGCTCAGGTGGCGGAACTCCGCGAAGACTGGGAGGAGGCCGAGAAGCTCCTACGTGATCTGCTGAAGTTGACGCCCGTGGATCTTTTCGCGCACCGGCGCCTCGCCCGGGTCCTGTTTTGGCAACACAAGGCTCAGGATGCCTACGACATTTTGAAGGCGGCCAAGGGGATCGACCGCGAGAATGCGAAGAAAAACCACACGCGAGAAATCATGCTCCCCCCGGAAGCCATCATGGCCCAGTATTACGAGCGGTTCGAAGGCGCGGCAATGTCCAACAAGACCGGGGATGTCGAGAGGTGGTTCAAGGCCGCTCTGAAGAGGGCGCCGGACGATCTGCCCACCCGCGAAGTCGTTGCCGAATGGGCCTTGGAACACGGCAAGCTCGCCTTTGCCAAAGAACAGGCTGAGGCCGCGTTGCGGATCGAGGCCGCCGATGCCAGCCTAAAGCCCGAAGACAGGAGGTACAGCGGCAGCCATGTAGGCCGCATGCTTCATGGTCAGATCGCCTTGTGGGAGAAGGACTGGCCGACAGCGGAAAGGTATTTCGAGATGGTCATTCTCGAAGACCCCAACGACTTCGCCGCCAGGAACGGCGCCGCGCTGGCCCTTGTCGAGCAAGACGACCCGGCCAAGAATCAGAAGGATCTGCCCCTTCTTCTGCAGGATGATGGTTCGGTTGTTCTGCAGCATGATTCGGTCAAAAAGCGACGCGCGTTGGCCCTCGCGGAGGGCAATTACGCCGCCGACAAAAACAACGCCAGCGTTTTGTCGACCTTGGGTTGGGTCTACTTCCGGCGTGGCCAGTTCGAACAGGCCGAACTGGCCCTCGACCAGACCCTTAACGTGTCCGGCGGAAAAATGGATCCCGACAGCACGCTTCACCTGACCATGCCGCAGAAGCTGGCTCGCATAAAGGCGACCCCCGATATCAGAAATCAGTTGAGGCACCCAATGTCGACAAGCGCCTTCAAGGCGACCGGCGGAAACATCGATCCCGATATGGCGACCTATGTGGCCCATCTCCTGCACCATCGCCAACAGGATTGGGAAGCGAAGGGCATTTTGGAGGATATTCTGAAGAATGAGCGGTCCTTCGCGATGAAGCCGGAGGCCCAGAAGCTGTACGAGAAGGTGAAGGACGCCAAGCAGCCGTAAGCCACGCCCGCGCTGGCTCAAGCCTCCGCTCTGCTTGCGGTCTGTCGATTTAGTCGAAGACTGCCCTCCCGCCCCCGCTGGGACAAGCCCAGCGGGGGCGGGACTAAATCGACAAGCCGCAAGCGAGGTGGTGTCTCGTTCCTCCCGATCAGGCTGCGTAGCTGTCCAGCCTTCTTCACCGCCTGGACAAGCCAGGCGGGGTCGGAAAACGCTCGGGGCGCGGCAGTCGTCACTCCTACGCTCCGCCGTGATGTCATTCATCACGGCAGAGCGTGATGAAGTACATCGGCCTTTCCAAAAACTGTGCGCAACCGGGGTTTTTGGCCTATTTTTGCTTCCCTCGTTTTCGCGAAATCGGCTTTTTTCTCACGTTGCTCTAACCTGCTGGCAATCAATGCCTTAGGACACCGGCCGCCCTGCGCCCAGGCCCGTTCTGCCATCCTCTACTGCATCTTTCGGGTCGCTCAAACGTACTTGTTCTGTGACGCAACGACACCCGATCGACCTTGGAGACAACGCCATGAGCAAGAACAGGCAGAGCAGCAAGACGCCGAAAGACGAAGGCGAGCGGATCAAGAATCCGCCTCGCGTTCGTACCGGCAGTCCGCACGCTTCGCCCCCCTCTCCGAAAGGGCGAGGGGGGAAGCGGACGGACAAACCCTCGCTGCCCATCCCTTCGCTCTTGCAGATCGTCGTCGAGTGCCGGAGCGAAGACCAACAACAAGATCTCTTCGAACGCCTGCGACAGGAGGGCTATTCATGCCGAGTATTGACGTTATAGTCCGTTGCCAAGTACACGACTCGTTTCGCGTGCAGCAGGTGGCCGGCATGTTCGACGTGCCCTTGGCCGCCGAGCAGACGGAACGGTTCACCGCCGAACTCCCCGGTCTCGACGAGGCCTGGGAGATCGGCCTGATTGTCGGGCCGTCCGGCAGCGGCAAGAGCACGATCGCCCGGCGGCAATGGCCCGCGGAATACGCCGTCGCCCGCGAGCTGGCCGGAAGACCGCGCGGTGGTCGATGCGTTTTCGGCCCGGCTCGATCCGGGAGATCACCGGCGCGCTGACGGCGGTGGGGTTCAGTTCCCCGCCCCACTGGATCAAGCCGTACCACGTCCTCTCGATCGGCGAGCGGTTCCGCTGCGATCTGGCACGGGCGATCTTGGAGGGCGGCCGCTGGTGGTCTTCGACGAGTTCACGAGCGTCGTGGACCGGACGGCCGCCCGCATCGGCTCGGCGGCGGTGGCCAAGGCGATCCGCCGCATGGGGCGGCGGTTCGTGGCGGTTTCCTGCCATTACGACATCGCCGCCTGGCTCGAACCGGATTGGGTGCTGGACATGCAGAGCCGGACGCTGCACCGGAGGCGGCTTCAGCGACCGGCCATCCACCTGGACCTTTATCGATCGGACGCCTCGTGGTGGCCCCTGTTTGCGAAGTATCACTATTTGAGCGGCAGCCTGAACCGCACGGCACAGTGCTACTTGGCAATGATCGACGAGCAGCCGGCGGCGTTCTGCGCGGTGCTGCCGGTGATCGGATACGCCGGCCGGCGGCGGATCACGCGGATCGTGGTGCGGCCCGATTTTCAGGGCGTCGGCGTGGGCCGGGCCGTGCTGAACGCCGTCGCCGCCATGTATCCGCAGATGAGCATCACCACCGGGCATCCGGCCATGATCGCGGTCTTGAAGAACGACGCGAACTGGAAGTGCATCGCCGTCAAGAAGAACGGGTATGCCGTCCACCGGGGCGACGGAAGACATCGTTCACCGGCGGGGAGATCAGAGCGTCGTCCCGCGGCAGGGTGGTGTGCAGCTTTGAAAGAACTTAGGACTTAGGTCTTAGGACTTAGGACTTAGGTCTTAGACCAAGACCGAAAACCGAAAACCCAAAACCCAAAACCTAAGCACTAAGACCTAAGCACTAAGACCTAAGCACTAAGACCTAACACCTTTTTCCATCATGCACGAATCCGACCCCGAACTTACGCTTGCCCTGCGCAATTCCTTGAACCGCCTGAAGCTGGCCGAGGACTATTGCGACATGTTCGACCGCCTGGTCGACATGAGCGACATCGCCCAATTCGGCGACGAAGGCCCGCGAGTGCCACTGCCCGGCATGGTGGACGCGGCCACGGCCTACAGCCGGGCGCTGATCTATCCGGGCGCGACGGCCTTCGCCTACATCAATGAAATCGAGCTGCGGCAGATCCGGGCCCGCTCGCGGGTCTTCGCCCAGACGAACCCCTACGCGATCGGCGCCGCCCGCAACCGCATGGCCTACGCCGTGGGCAGCGGGCACACCTACAACGTGCTGCCGCGCGACGCGGACGACGCCGACGAAGCGATGCTCGCCGACTGCCGCAAGGTGCTCGAGGATTTCCGCAAGCGGAACAAGTGGAGCAAGCGGCAGAAGGAGACCGTCCGCCGCCTGGACCGCGACGGCGAGCGGTTCCTGCGGCTGTTCGTCGACGAGGCCAGGGGCGAGCTGAACGTCCGCTTCGTCGAGCCGCTGGAGGTCCAGAACCCGCCCGGGCAAGACGGCGGCCGACGGCGTCTATTTCGGCATTCAATTCGCCAAGATCGGCGCGGCGGTCGACATCGAGACGCCGGTGAGCTATTTCCTGGTCAACATCGGCACGCTGGGCGAGTCGATCGGCCTGCGGGAGACGGTGCCGGCCGCGCGAGATGCAGCACCTGAAGGCCAACGTCGACATGACCTGGCCCCGCGGCCTGCCGACGTGGTACGCCTTGCAAGGCCACTTGAACGACGCCGTGAAGACGCTGAAGGCCACGGGCAAGATCGTCGAGTTCCGCGCGCGGATCGGCATGATCCGCCGGCACATCAACGCCACGAAAGAGACCGTGCAGAACGTCGCCAGCACGAGCTGCAAGGCCGCCGAGCGACAGGCCGACGCCGGCGGCCGATCAAGACGGCCGGACAGTATCCCTACGCCGCGATCATCGACACCAGCGACGCCACCGACTACCAGTTCCCATCGGCGGACGGCCCCGGTCGACAAGAACGTGGCCGCCATCCAGGCCGAGTTGCGGGCCGGCGCGGCGGCCCTGGCCATGCCGGAGTACATGCTCTCCGGCGACGCCTCGAACGCGAATTTCTCCAGCACGATGGTGGCCGAAGGCCCGGCCGTGAAGACCTTCGAGGAGTTGCAGGCCGACCTGATCGAGGCCGACATCGAGATCATGGAGCGGCAACTCGCGATCGCCGCCCAGGCCGGATTGATCCCCGGGGCGACCGAGGCCGACATCCTGGACCGCGTGAAGGTCGAGGCCGAGCCGCCGATCATCAAGAGCGAGAACCGCCTGCAGGAGGCCCAGGCCGACCAGATCCTCCTGCTGGCCGGCGTGATGAGCAAGGAGACGCATGGCCGCGCGGCATGGACTGGTCTACGCCGACGAACGCGACAAGATGGGGACCGAGAACGACAGCAACGACGGACATGCGCCGGCAAAGGCAGGGGCTAGGGACGGCGGGCTAGGGATTTTGGAAGATGCGCCCGACTCCGGTACCCAATGCCCGGCCTCTAGCCCACAGCCTCTGCTGCAAGGATTGCAAGAATACAGCGGCGACCAACCGCGCGACGATCATGGAAGGTGGACGGTGGGCGGCAGCGGCCGGGCGGTTCCGGGGGGAGTTCCCCAAACCGATAATATCCGGGCAGCGGACCTGCTCACCTACCTTGTCCGGAACGGCACCGGGAATGCGGATGTGCTGGTGCATAATGTCTCCGCGCCTACAGATGCTCAAAAGAAACTACTAACCGACCTTGTCACGACGATCGCGGAAAAAATCTTCGAGTTCCTCCAACGCAATGAGCTTAGCGAAAGAGAAATTGGCGAAGCGAATGTCTTGGCCGATGCCGCGCATGCCACGGCCGAAAATCTGGTTAAGTGGGGTCTGATTGACATTGATCCGAAGACGATGAGCTGGTTGGATCTTACCTATGCTTGGTTCTTTGAATTGGGGGGGGTGGTGGATGCGAATGCCAAAGATCCCAAGGACCGTGTCCCGGAATTCGTCTTCGGCGACGACGCCAAAATCTCGCAGGACGTATTGAAGCTAGAGGGAGTCCAGCAGATAATCAAGGATGCAAGGGCGGAATATGCTAAACGCAAGGCCAGGGGTGACTGGGACTACCGGTGGGCGGTCCAGATCAAGCGCGGCGTCACGTTTCGCGTCCCCGATTTTTTCAAGACGATCCAGAAGATGGACAAAGCCTTTGCATTCCTCGGTTCCTACGATCTTGATGCTCACTATTCCAGGGGCCAGCTTGAGATCATTCTTACAAACACAACTGGGTTGGACTCCGGCACGCGGTTCCGAAAAGGAAATCTGGGAATCATCCCCGACCGCCACCGGGGCGATCCAGGTATTCACGTCGGCGGAAACATCAAGCAGACGTTCACAATTCACGTGCCGTGGGAAGAAGCCAGAGAATGATGTTGTATCTCTTTTGCTCGTGATCACCAACAATTGACCTGATCCCAAACCGTAACCGAAAGGCAGATCCATGTTCCATTCCAAATTCTCGCTTCTTGTACTGAGCTTGTCGATTGGCCCCGTTTTCTGCTTTGCGGCAGAGCCGAATGCGAACCGGGCAAAGGCGATTGCCGAGATCGAAAAGCTCGGCGGCAAGGTCACTGTCGATGAAAAGACCCCAGGCACGCCGGTGATCGGCGTTGGCCTGTGCGGAGACAGGGTGACCGACGCTGGACTGGAATATCTTCGAGGGTTCACTGGGCTCCAATCGCTGGACCTGCGCGGGACGCAGGTAACCGATGCCGGGCTGCAGCGTGTCGAACGGTTCACCGGACTCCAATCGCTGACCCTGTTTGATACGAAGGTGACCGACGCCGGCATGAAGCACCTCCGAGGGCTGAGAAGACTCCGGTCGCTGGACTTGCTCAATACACATGTAACCGATGCCGGGCTGGGGCAGATCCAAGGGCTGGTCGAGCTCCAGTCGCTGAACCTGTGCGGCACGCAGGTTACCGACGCCGGGCTGGAACGCCTCGGGAGGTTCAGGGAACTTCAATCGCTGAATCTAGCCCGGACGCCGTTAACCGATGCCGGGCTGGAAAGCCTTAAGGGGCTGCACAAACTCCAGTCGCTGGATCTGGCCTATACCAAAATGACCGACGCCGGCATGGAGCACATCCAAGGGCTCGCCGAGCTTCGGTCATTGGACTTGAACGGCACGAAGGTGAGCGATGCCGGGTTGGAGAATCTCAAACGGTTGACGCGCCTCCAATTACTAGACCTGGGCCGGACGAAGGTAACCGATGCCGGGATGGACCGCCTCGCAGGGCTGACAAGACTCCAGTCGCTTAACCTGGATACGACGCATGTAACCAATGCCGGGTTGGAGCGACTCCAAGGCCTGGTCGAACTTCGGTCGCTGAACCTGGCTGGCACGCAAATGAGCAGCGGGGGGCTGCAATACTGTAAAGGGTTCACGAAACTCAGGTCGCTGAATCTGAATTTTGCGAGCGTGAGCGATGCCGGCCTGCCAAGCCTCAGCGGGCTCACCGAACTGCAATCATTGAATCTCGGCTGGGCGGAGGTGACTGATGCCGGACTAAAGCACCTCGCCGGATTGACGGCACTTCGCAGTCTGGACTTGGGTCGAACCAAGGTCACCGATGTCGGCCTGGTACATCTCGAAGGAATGCGCCAATTGAAAGACTTGACCCTTGGAGCCACTCATGTTACCGATGCCGGGTTAGAGCACCTCAAAGGGCTGGCCCAGTTGGAACGCTTGCGGATTGGCGGCACCGCGGTCACGGATGCGGGGCTAGCGGACCTCAAGGGACTATCCAAACTGCAGTACTTGGGGCTCGAAAACACCCATGTGACGGATGCGGGGCTAGAACGCCTTCAGGGGCTATCCGAACTACAGTACTTGGGGCTCGAAAACACCCCTGTGACGGATGCGGGCGTGAAGAGACTTCAGCAGGCCTTGCCGAACTGCGGTATCTACCGTTAGGGCCGAGCAGAAAATGGGAGTAGAGAATCAACGCTTTTCCCACTTTCCCCCCAACGTGCTGGCCGGCGCGATGAGCAGGGAGACCATGGCCGTGCGGCATGGCCTCGTTTACGCCGCGGTGCGCGACAAGACGGAGGGGGCAACCAGGGCGCAGAAATGACGAAACCAATCCCTGAAGCGCGAAATCCAAGTATCGAAATCCGAAACAAATCGGAAATACAAATAAGGAATGACCAAAACCGTTTCGGACCTTTCTTCTTCGAATTTTGGATTCGTTTCGGATTTCGATAGTCGGATTTCGGATTTTTACCTGAGAACGTGAACCATGACTAACGTAACCATGTCCAACCCTGACCCTACCGTTTTGCAAGAGTATGCCGACAATCGCGGCCTCGTCCTGCGCGTCGACCGCGCGAAAGGCATCATCGCGGGCGTCAAGCTCCTGGGGACCGTGAGCCGCAAAGGCCGCGAGTATCCCCAGGAAGTCATGGCCCGCGCCTTGCCGTTGTACGAAGGCATGCGGGTCAACGTCGATCACGTCGACCCCGGCCAGCGCCGCAGCCTGCGCGACCGCATCGGGCTGGTCAAGAACGTCACGCTCAAGGAAGACGGCCTGTATGGCGATTTTCACTTCAACCCGAAACATGCCCTGGCCGAGCAGATCGCCTGGGACGCGGAGAACGCCCCGCAGAATCTCGGCTTCTCGCACGATACCCGCGGGGCCTCGGTCAACCGCGGCGGCAAGGTCGTCGTCGAGTCGATCGACCAGGTGCTTTCCGTGGACCTCGTGGCCAACCCGGCGACGACCACGGGGCTGTTCGAAGACGAAGCGGGGAGCGGGGAGCAGGGAGTAAGACGGATTGCCAATCCGTCCTACACTCCTCGCTCCGAGTTCCCCGCTCCCCGCCCCCTGCTCCCTGCCTTTGCCGGCTGGCAGGATCCTCACCACGCTTTGTCGCCGCCGGCGGGCGACACTACCCAGGAGTCCACCGCAATGGAAATCAAGGATTTGACCCTTGAGCAACTGAAGAAAGACCGGCCCGACCTCGTCGTCGCGCTCCAGGAATCGCTGGAGAAAAGCGACGAACTGAAGGCCCTCCAGGAGGAGTTGGCGACGCTCACGGCCGAGAAGGCCGCCCGCGATCTCCAGGAATCGATCGCCGGCGAACTGCAGGCCGCGGGGCTGGACCCGGCCAACAAGACGCATTGTTCCGCGGTCTTCCTGGAGGACCTGCGGAGCACGGTCGAGCCGGCCCGGCGGAAGGCCAAGATCGACGATCGCAAGGCGCTGGTCGCGGCCCGGCCCGCGGCCGTACCCACCTCGGCCAGCCCGTTGCAGGAGTCGCACGACGCGGCGGTCATTCCGCCGGCGACGGCGCCGCTCAGCCAGCGATTGGCGCGATTCTACGAAACCGCCCCGATGACCTGGAGCATCCGGCAGTACTTGGACTATCCGCCCGACCAGTTCACGACGCTCTTCGTCCAGGCCTGGACCGACGTGGCGATCGACGGCGGCCTGGGCGGCATCGGCGTGCTGACCACGGACTACGCCGGCAACCTCGGCGATCCGCTCCAGCCGCCCATGGCGCTGGTCTACCGCAACGGCGCGTTGTGGAACGGCGTCATCAACATCACGCGCAAGAACGTCGGCAACTTCTCCCTCGACCTGAGTTTCACAAATGCCGCCGATCCGACGCAGAATTGGGCGCTGGGCGACCATGGCGAGATCCACGTCTTTTGGCAGGCGTCCGATTCCGACCCCAACGGCCCGCTGGGCGGCGGCCCGCAGTGGTTCTGCGCGATCTACTACTGGCTGGTCGACAAGCCGGGCTACGAAATCTACGAGAAGGTCGGCAGTCCCGTGAATATCACTACCGAAAACACAATTATCCGTAGTAACTCGTAATGTATAGGGTTTAGGAGGTCTTAGGTCTTAGGTCTTAGGACTTAGACTAAGACCCAAGACCCAAGACCCAAGGCCAAACATGTCTCAACTTACCATCCGCAAAACCTGGACCGTCAACGGCATCCTCACCGACCCGGACTCGATCGTCTTGTGCGATCCGACCGCCAGCTACGGCATTCAACGCGACGACACTGGGACGGAAATCGTGCCCGCCGGCACGCCCCTGACGCCGGTTGCCACGGGCGTTTATGAATATACGCTGTCCGTGGACGGCGGCACGACCTACACGGCCTGGGTCGCGGTGGTCTACGCGGGCGAGACCTACCGCTTCGAGATCACGGCCGTGCCGGACGTTACCCCGGCCGCGGCGACGTACCCCGGCGGCTTGACCACGGTCCTCAACCAACTGACGGCCCTGCTGGTGCAAATCACGCTGAATCCCAAGCCGACCTACGCGGCCTACGGGCGGAGGTATTCGTGGAGCGAGTACCAGGAAATGCTCGGCCGGCAGATCGAACAGGTGACGAAGCTCGTTGCCCAGGCGAACCCTTTCGAAATTGTAAGCCACGGATGAAACACGGAATGAACACGGATTTTCAAAGTTCAGAATCCGTGTTTGATCGGTGTTCCATCCGTGGCCAAGAATCATGAGTTATCCATTCGACTTCACCGCCGACTTCTACCTTCAGGACAACCTGGAGCCCGTGACGCTGCAGATTGCCGGCCTGCCCGACGTGGCGATCCCGGCGGCCGTTTCGATGCCGGCCAAGTATGTTGAAGCGGATCCCAGCGGCGGCAGCGTCGTCGAAGGCGACAAGCTCTTCGCCTGGCCGCAGCAGGCGAGCCCGCGGCCCCCGCTGGGAGCAAGGATCATCGACGGCAATAACGAGGCCTGGACGATCCTGGCAGTGGACGCCAAGGGCGGCGTGAAGACCTGGGATTGCCGCGCGCGGCGCTGGCGATCGTCAACCGATTGGACGACACGGCTGCCGTGCTGAAGGCCACTTATACGAAGTCGCCCGGCGGCGAGGCCCTGCCGACGTGGACGCAGGTTCTCGGCGGCATCGCGGCCCGCTTTCAGCCGAGCGACCAGACCGCTCGGATCCTGGAAGACGCCGACTGGCCCAAAACGGTATATCACGTCTGCCTCGGCGTGGACATCTTCGCCGCGGAGATTCCCGTCGAGCCGGCATCGGCCGACTACCGCCTGGTCGATTCGGCCGGCCGGCATTATCGCATCGTGCGGTATCGACGAGCGGAGAGGATCGACGCTTTGCCGCTCGCGGTTTGCGTATTGATCATCGAAGGCTCGGAAGGCAACGCGATCGACCGCGTAACCGGATCGAGCAGCGGGGCATAGCATGGCCAGACTCACGCGCGAAGTCACTGTCAACCTGGTCTTGGGAGCAAGCGAATGAGCGACCTTGGCACGATCGCCGGCGCGACCGGCCTCGAATCAGCAATCAACGCGATCTGGGCGGCCAACGCGGCCTTGACCGCCGTCGTGCCGGTCGATCGGCTCATCACCGGCCGGGTCCCGCCCAGTGAGCAAATGCCCTACGTCCGCCTCGAACCGGACGGGGGCAGCGACGAGGCTCGCACCAACGCCAGCCTTTACCAGACCGAAAAAGTCCGCTTCCACGTCTGGTCGGACGGTTTCGACGTTGGCCGCCAGATACACCCGCTGATCCGCGCCGCCTTCGCCAGCATGGCCTTCAACTGGACCAGCGGCGCCGTCCTGGACATGAAATGCGACGGCCCGCCGATCAGCCGCCAGACATCCGACCCGGAAATCAAGGCCTGGCAAACCACAGTCAGTTTCACCCTCACCACCTGGCACCAGCGCCAGGACTAAAAGCCTATTTCAAAATCGGGCACGCAGGCTGGAAGCCTACGCTACATGCCCGATTTGGAAATAACCCCTAAGAAAGGACAACAGCAATGGCAACGCCCGGACCAACCCAAGGCATGGGCCAGCAGAACGGCGACGTCCACGTCGGCGGAAATTCCGTTCTCGAAATCGACCAATGGGAGTTCACTCCCACGCAAAAACTCGGCGGCGTGGTGACCAACGCCACCGGCGGCTTCGAGGGACAAATCATGGGCGCGATGGGCGGCAAGGGGTCGATCCGCATCGTCGTCCCCAAAACCGGCTATACGACGCCCATCGTCGCCGCCGCCACGACGATCGTCAACCTCTACGCGGACGCGGCCAAGGCCCACGGCTACACGAACATCCCGGCCGTTTTCGAGTCCTCTCCCACCAAGATCGAGCTGATCTCCGACAAGGCCATCGGCATCACGATCAATTTCAAAGCCAACGGTCCCTACAACGCCATCGGGGCCTTCGCCGTCCTCGGCAGCTTTAATAACGAGGCCACCAGCAGCAGCGGAACGTGATATGGCCGAAGTCCTGGAAACCGCCGAAATCCAACTCGACGTTGTCGGTGCCGAAGCTGTCCAGCAAACCTTGGACGCGATCGGGGCGAAGACGGCCGCCGTCAGCAACGACGCTGACCAATCGCAAACGCCGGCGCCTTCGACGAATGCTGCCTCGCTCGCCCCGCAGCCCGTCCAGCCCGACCCGGCCGCAACCGTACGCCAGGTGCTTGATGCGATCGGCGCGCGCGGCCCGGTTCCTGCCTTGCCAACGCCACCCGAGCCGCCACCGAACGACGCAAAGTCGCCCCAGCAAACTTTCGCGATTCCGTCACTAACCGACAATAAAGCCCCCGAGCAACCACAACACTCGTTGCCTGCCGCGGCGCCGGCCCCGTCGCTTGCCCAATGGATCGCGCAGCCCCTCGCCGAACGACCAACCGAACGAAACAACGCCCCGGAAATCGCCACCCCAGCCCATTCCGGCGAGATCCGCCTCGCCGCCGCCAGCCCACCCGCTCCCGAGCCAGCCGACTTCACCGCGCTGGCTGCCGCGATCGATCGCACCAACTCACTCCTGGAGCGCATCGCCGCGGCCGTCGAAAAAGAACATCCCCCCATGTCCCACCCGACCTACTAACATGGCAATCACCAGACGTTTCCAGGCCAAAACGACCGTGCCGGCCGCCGTCCACAGCCAGCTTGTCACCGGACACGCCGCGCTCCGCAAACAGAAAATCGAGATCCTCTCCCAGACGCCGAACCCGGACGGCACCGTGACCGTCGTTTTCTGCGGGCAGGGTCTCGGCAAGGCAGCCGTGCCAACACCCCCGCCGTGCGCCGTGACGATCGCCAACGGCCAAATCACCATCCAGCCGATCGAGTAGACCATTGACTACACCCTACGGAATCGCGAAAAACAAGGCGACCTACGGATACAACGGGTGGCATGCCGAAATGGTCTATTGCCTGCCGTCGTCGGAGGTGGCCGCGTTCATCGCCAGCAACTACCTCGACGAGTACGCCGCCTCAACCCACATGGCCGTCGTCGAGATCCTCGACGAGCCCTGGATGGACGGCGACGTCGTGGCGGCCGACACCGGTCTCTCCCAGTCCCGCCGCGTGACCGTCCGCTTCGCCATCGTCTACCTCGACGTGCCCTGGCCGGACGCCGTCACGCAGCCCAGCTTCGCCGCCGGCACGACGTTGAAACTCCACGCCACCTACGGCGGACAGCTTCAGCCGCTTGCCCCGAGGGCGATCAAGCCCGCCCTCGGACCGAACGCCGGCCCCAACACGCAGTTTTCCGTCTATGTCGCCCTCAACGAGTTTCACGTCGAGTGGGGCCGGGTCACCGATCTAGGCAGCCTTGACTTCAGCGAACTCATCGGCGCCGTCAACAGCGACGACTTCCTGAGCGTGCCCGCCGGCCAACTGCTCTGCGCCGGGGCATCGCTCACGCCGTCCTTCGTCCTCATTCCCGGCAGCCCCTGCGCCTGGACGGCCGTCGTGACTCTCAAACAAAAGTCGATTACCGACAGCAGCGGAACCTATGGCTGGAACGACTGGTACAACCCGGCCACCCAGCAATGGGAAGCACTCACGCTCACCAGCGGAGACCCGCCTTACGATACCGAGACCTTCGGAGGAATGTTCTCATGACCAGGCCCGCCAGCATCCCGCCGCCCGGCTCCCCGCTCGTCGGTCTCAGCCCGCTCCTCGCGCAAATCGCGGCCGCCGCCAACCGCGACGACATGCCGCCCAGCGGCACGTTCGCCCGCGAGGGAACGGCCACGGCGCCGCCCCCGCAAGTCTCGATCGCGCTGTTCGAACTGACCGGCCCGTTTGGGCCCGGGCCGGCGGCCGCCCCCTACGCTTATCACCCCCAGCCGAACAGCAGTTGGGTCTGCGCCAGCGACGCGGGTCGAGTATTACCCTGCCACGACCACGACAACGCCGGTCGAAAATTGGAACACGCCTTCAGAACAAAACGATACCGACACCGTGGCAGAAACTGTCTACGTTTGGGCTCCAGCAAGCTATCAACCTTTGCCTACGGGTGGTGGTGGCGGCAGTTTCGGTTCACAGTCAATGCCGATCGAATACACCGGCAGCCGACTATGGTGCTTCTTTGACGAGACGGCGGGCGTTTGGACAGTTCTGAACCGCAATCCAATCCGCTTTTGTTCCGCCAGCCTGGGCGGAGGCGGCCTGCCGCCCGAATCCAGCCAAACAATGTCGGTCGGCATCAACGCGGGTGACGCGACCACTTTTGAAACATCGGGCACGGATCTGGCGATTTACCGGCCGGGCACGTACCTCGGCATGGTCCGCGTCTGTACGGCATCAACCACGCCAGAGTCCTTCAGCGACTTTGCCAGCTCAAATCCCTATATCGTTTTGAATCAACAGTTCGGCGTCGGCATTGCGGTGCAATCGGGCAGCATCGCCGCCGACAACTTCACGGGTTATTCCTGGAGCCAGCAATTCAATCCAGTCAGCAACATCAAATTTACAATCCCGGCCGGGGCATTTGGCGTCATGCCGGACGGACTGACAGGCATTCCAGCCGCCCCGTACACGATCGGTCCCGTCGCAACGACACTCGACCCGAATGACACCGACACCGTAAACGCCGAAGTTGTTAGGTTTGGGATTTTCACGATTACTGCCGCTACGAAAACCAGCCCCGTCGTGCTCCGCTTTACCGGTTTCAACGTCACCGCCGGCAGCGGCACGCTCACCATCCTCAAACTCGCCTGACGAGGGCAACCATGCACGTTTTCTTCCTGGGCTACCCCGGCACGATGGGCGGCGCCAACACCGAGGCCTGGCACACGACGAAAGTCTGGCGGGCCCACGGCATCGACGTGACGTTCCTGCCAGCATGGTCCGCCGACAGAACGATGCAGGCCAGACTGGCCGCCATCGGATGCCCGACACTGCACCCAGGCAACGCCCAGGGCCTGAGAACCGTACCAGGAATCACTGGCTCGATTGTCGTCGCCATGTGTTGCCAGCCGGCCCTGACCGCCCTGCCGATCCTCCGCGAGCTGCACTGCCGCTTTGTCTGGATCAACTGCATGACCTTCCTTTTCGACCAGGAACGCGCCGCATTCCGCGCCAACGGACCCGCCGACGCCTACGTCTTCCAATCCGAATTCCAGAAAGACGAACTCGAAAGGCAACTCATGCCGCTCGGCTACAATCACGCCATGGGTCACCTGATCCGTGGCGCGCTGGCATTCGACGAAATCCCTTTCAACCCAAAACCCCACGAAGCGAACGAAGACTTCTGGATCGGCCGACTTGCCCGTCCCGACCTCGACAAGTGGAGCGCGAATCACTGGCCGATCCTGAGCCGCGTGCCGTACGCCCAGCGACGGGCGGTGGCGATGGGCTGGCACACCGGCCTAGACCGCAAATGCGGCCCACGGCCACCATGGGCTGAGACGTTCGCCCCCCAGCAAATCCCGGCCGACAGCTTTCTCGGCCGCTGCCACGCCATGCTGGGGCTCAACGGCGGCGCGCGGGAAAACTGGCCGCGGATCGGCCTGGAGGCGATGGCCGCCGGCGTGCCGCTGGTCTGCCAGAACCAGTGGGGTTGGAAGGAAATGCTGCTCGACGGTCAGACGGGGTTCCTCACTAATAGCGATGAGGAAATGGCTTTTCGCCTCGCCCAGCTTGCCTACGACGAATCACTCCGTTGCCAGATCATTCAGAACGCCAGCGAGCAGGTTCGCGAACTTGCCTGTCCCGAGCGGATCGGCCGGCAGTGGGCGCGGTTGTTCGAATCGCTGGGAAACTAAGTGTAAAGATCGAAGCTCTTGCTGAAAGATGGAAAAACAGATGAGAAGATGACAGAAAAATGATTGACAGAAAAATAGCGAAGGGCTGCCGGAGGCCGACAGGCTATTTTTCTGTCATCCATGTTTCTGTCCGATCCCCCGTCTTTTTTCGTGTCATTCGAGTGTTTCGTGGTTTGCTTTTCCATATGCATTAACACGAATCAACGCCAAGCTTGTCCCACGCTCCGGCCACGGCTTCCCGAAAAAATCAAGAAATCGTCCCGCGACCCCCTTGCACAAATACTGAACTAGTGTATACTTCGTCGCAGTCAGTGGCTCGGGCGGTTGCCCGCCAGGCCCCGGCTGTACCGGGGGCTCCGTAGCTTGCGGAGTTTACTATTCATGTCTCACCCCAGGAAGTACGCTGTAGCGTTTGTTGGTTCCGATTCCAGGCTGGTTCGCCTTGGCGCGACTCGGCTGTCGTTGGCCGAAGCCGTGGCATGGCTCGCCGCTCACCAGCGGGCGCCGTCGCCGGACGGCCAGCCGTGCCTGCTCCTGCACCCGATCGCGCGGGCGCTTTGTCCGGCCAGGTCCAAACCCCGCTCCGGCTAATTCAAAGCGCGGTGCGGGTACCACGCTGGCGTGGTCGTCAAGGCTTTTCTTCTTTTCCTTCCGGACGGAATGCCTTTCCAACGGAACGCCACGGAGGGCGTTCCCCGCGGACAGCCTTTACGAAGCTATCCGAAAAGACCTTTACGGCACATCGGTATCAAAGCCCGACGGGTGCCCCGTCGGGCTTCAATGCCCAAGTAAGTGCCGGCCGAAGAATAATTTCCCGATTTTCCGCCCGGGGTGGCTGGTGGCTGAGCTTGCGAAGCCCCAGCTTATCCGGCATCGGCTGGGGCTTCGCAAGCTCAGCCGCCAGCCACCCCCGCTTGATTGCGGAAGTTATACTTCGGCCGGTTCTAACCGGGCGAACTTTCCGGATAGCCTTTAAGAAAACAACGCCAATTGCCGCTCGACGATCGCGGGCGGCGACCAGGGACCGGCAAGCTTGCACGACTCGCCGGTCAGATCCGGGTTCTTGCAGGCACAAACGTGTACCTGGATGCCGTATTGACCGGCGATGGCCGTCAACCACTGGAAGATCTTTCGCCGCCTGGCTGCCGGCAGAACGCGGACCCCGGGACCGCCCTCGCGGAAACACTGACGGCCCTCGCGGAACCGTCGACTGCGGTCTTGGGCAAAGGCCTGCGTCAGTCGGCGGAAGATCTGCGGCCGGGCCAGGCGGTTCCGCAAGGCGTTGACCAGGGCCGGCCGCAATATCAGCGTGCCGGCGGCGATCTCGCGGATGCCGGCCGCGGCCAGCGCCGCGCAGAGGCCGTGCATGGCGTCGGGATCATCGGTCAGGCCCGGCAGGATCGGATCGACTCGGGCCAGCGTTGCCACGCCGCCGGCGACAAGTGTCCGCATCTGTGACAGCCGGTTCCGCGGCGTCGCCGTGCGCGGCTCGAAAATCCGCAGCAAACGGCGGTCGATCGTCACCAAGGGGATAATCGCCCGTACCAGCGGCGCATGGGCCAGAAGAAGTTCCCTGTGCCGCTGGGGGATCTTCGCCTTGGTTTGAAATACCATGCCGATCCCTTCGCCTAGCAGGTACTCGAGGACTTGATAGGTCCGATCGAGCAATTCAGGCACGGGCTGGAACGGATCGCTGGAGAAATCGAAGACGATGGCCGGCGACCGTGGACGCCAGTGACTCAATTCCTCGCGGAGCTTGTTCAGGCAGTCGTCGGCAAGCACCACTTCTTCCGAACGTGACCGGCCGCAGGAACCTTGCGCATAACAGTTCAGACAACCGTGGACGCAGCCCGACGCCAGCCGGAGCGTCGGCAACGCACCCAGGCAGGGCAGCCGGGCGGGCGCCAGGAGATGCGACTTTCGCTGGAGGATGAGCAGTTCCATGGGTCCAGGTGTTCTTGGCGGAGCACAGCGGAAGATCGGGCCGCTAATACTATTTTACTGAACACCTGAACACAAGGCAAGTGGCAGCGTAGGGTGGGCCGAGTGAAGCGAGTCCCACCATGATAACGTGGGGCAATGGTGGGACTCGTTTCACTCGGCCCACCCTACGACTGGAAACTGTGCTAAAATGCTGGAAAACACGCCCGAGAGGAGCATGCGATGGAACTGGAAGGCAAAGTGGCTTTGATCACCGGCGGCACGCGTGGCATTGGCGCGGCCACGGCCTTGGTCCTGGCCGAGCGTGGAGCAAACGTGGCCCTGGTTGGCCGCCACGACGATGACGAAGCCCGGCAGATCTTGGCCCGGATCGAGAGGCCGGGCCGGCGCTCGGCATTGATTCTGGCCGACGTGTCCCGGCCGGAGGACGCCGCCCGTGCGGTGGAAGAAACGACCCGGCAACTCGGACCGCCCGACGTGCTGGTGCATTCGGCCGGCGGGCCGGTGCCGGGAAGTCTCTTGGAGATTTCGCCGGAGGCCTGGCACGCGGCCTTTGATCTCCACGTCCACGCGATCTTTTACCTCTGCCGGGCGGCGGTCCCGGCCATGCGGCAGAAGAAGGAAGGGGCCATCGTGCTGATCTCCTCGGTCGCCGGGCTTCGCGGCGTACACTTCGCCCCGGCCTATCAGGTCGTCAAGGGCGCCTTGCCGCAGTTCGCTCGGGCGATGGCCCGCGAGTTCGCCGACGACAACATTCGCGTGAATGCGGTGGCCCCCGGCGTGATTCGCACCCGTTTCCATGTCAACATGACGCCCGAGGTCAGGCAGCACAACCTGGACCATCGCATTCCGCTGCATCGTGAAGGAACGCCCGAGCAGGTCGCTCGATTGATCGCCGAGTTGGTCGTCAACGACTACATCACCGGCGAAACGCTGGTGATCGACGGCGGTTTGACGATGCGGATCGCGTAACGTCCTTTGGAGTGCGGTGGCTTGCCACTCTTTTCAATACGGCCGGTCTTTTCTCTGACGAATGCCTGCGCGTTTCAAAAAGCGACGGCAAGCCGCCGCACTCCAAATAGACGAACTTAGGATCGGCCGAAGAATAATTTCCCGGTTTTCCTGGGGTGGCTGGTGGCTGAGCTTGCGAAGCCCCAGCTTTTCCGGCATCGGCTGGGGCTTCGCAAGCTCAGCCGCCAGCCACCCCCGCTTAATTGCGGAAGTTATTCTTCGGCCGGTCCTTACGGCTTCTTCTCCGCGGGCTTTTTCTTGGCTACCCCCGACTTCTCCGCAGCGTCGGGATTGCGCCCCAGCAGTTTGCCCGTATTCTTGTCCCACCAGACGCTGCGGACCTTCAAGCGATGCTCGCCGTGACAATCGGTGCAGACGACCTTCTTGGGGTCGGTGTTCGGGGGGAAGCGGGCCTGAAACATGGCAATCACCTTCCGTGCGGAGGCGTTGTGCTCTTCGTGGCAGAGGCGGCAGGCGTTGTCGATCCGGGCCGAGGCATACATCTTGTCCGGAGCGGTCACGTTGTCTTCGTCGTTGCGATGGGCTCGCGAGGCGCCGTGGCACTTCGCGCAGCCGATGTTCTCCTTCGCATGGACCGCGACCATCGACTTCCTCCTGGAAGTTGCCGTGACACACGAAACACGCGCTGTTGTCGGCCACCGGCTTCTTGGGATCGGCCGCCGCCGGGGCCTTGGCGGGCGGCTCGTCCAACAGCAGCGGCGCGGCCTTATCGACCTGCAGTGGCGCCAGGCTTTTGGCAGTTCCTTCCGATTTGTCCGCGGCCAATGCGAGCCAACCGGCCATCGCAACCATGCCCGCAACGGCAATCCACGCAAGATGCTTCATTTGTAAATGACCTTACACGATTCTGGGGGCGCATTAAAGCCCGACGGGGCACCCGCTTGCGGGTCAGCGAGGATTGTGTTTTCCAAGAGCTTCGACCCACAATCCTCGCTTGCGCGTCGGGCTTCTATAACCAGCTTCACTCCCAGAATCGTGCAATGTCATTCAGACGTATTCCCAGTCCTTCAGCCATTGATAGTGGCTGGGCAAGGCGGCCCAGGCCCGGTCCATGGCGTGCTCCAGCTCGGCCCGCTCGGCGTGATCCAATTCACGCCGTTCCGCCACGGCCAAGGCCGCGTTGTCGACCTGTTGCTCGCTGATCAAGCCGGGAATGGGCGCGGTGATGGCCGGATTGCAGAGGATCGCCCGCAGCGCCAACCGGGCGATGCGGTTGTCCTCGTCGGCATGAGGGCTGTCGGGAGCGCTGTCGCCCTTGAAGAGCGAGTTGCTGGCGAAAGGCTTGATGCCGAACCAGCCGGCGTCGAGCTTCTTCATTGCCGCCCACAGTCCCGACTCATCGGTCACCACTTTGGTCTTCGCCGTATAGGGCGTGCAAATGACCTCGAGTTGCTGGGGGTAGGTCTCGATCAGCCGCTTGATGTGCGGGCGGTCGTGCGAGGAAATGCCGGTGAAGCGGGCGCGGCCGCTCTTTTTCGCCCATTCCAAGGCGGCGACCATCTCTTCGATTTCCCGGTCGCTATGCTCGCTGCTTCCCTCGTGGCAGGTGATCCGCCAGATGTCGACGTACTCCAGCCCGGCCTGTTTCAGGCCGTGATCGAGACTGTCTTTGAGTTTTTGCGTGATCCAACCTGCCGGTTGCGGCTTGCCCGCCTTGGCGGCGGCGGCAAATTGGCTTCCCAAGCTCCGCATCTCGGCCTCGTACCAGGAGTAGCCCAGGTACATCTTGTCGCGGCGGCCCTTGAGGGCCTTGCTGTAGGCCAGCACCTCCTGGCTCACGCAGGCGTCGATGTAGTTGATGCCGCGTTCGATGCAGCGGCTGACGACGTCGTGGCGATTCTTCTCGAATTCGGCGCTGCCCGCCCCGAGGCCGATCCAACCCTTGCCTTTCTCCTTATGGCCGACGACCTTGTCGATCCGCTTCCAATGCCCTCCCATGCAAACCGCCGAGATCATCAGCCCGGTCTTGCCGCAACGGCGGTATTCCATCTGCGAGTTGTAATTGAGGATCGGCCGGGTGTCGGCCTTGTCGGGATTGCCGGCCCGCACGGTATACGTGGGCGTGAGTCCCAGGGCTGCTCCCACGGCGACTGCGGCGCCGCCGCGGATGAAATCACGACGATTTACGTTGACATCGGCCATCGAATTGTCCTTTGCGGTAGGAGGGTAGGCGCGTGGCCTGCGAAATACATTGTCCATCGGTCGACGGAAGGCGGGAACCGACTCAAACCGGCATTTTAGCAAAGCGGCGAAGAGATTGTCAAGCAAAATCCAGGTGGTAGGGAGGGCTTTAGCCCGACCGCCGCGTGAATGCGGGCTAAAGCCCGCCCTACCAGAATGGCGCAACCTTATTTAGGACCGGCCGAAGAATAACTTCCGCAATTAAGCGGGGTGGCTGGTGGCTGAGCTTGCGAAGCCCCAGCCAATGCCGGAAGAGTTGGAGCTGGGGCTTCGCAAGCTCAGCCACCAGCCACCCCCGGCGGAAAATCGGGAGAGTATTCTTCGGCCGGTCCTTAGCGGATCAACTGCGGACGGTCCGCTACTTGCTGCTCGACCGGCACGAATTCATAGACTTCCACCTGGTCGACGCACTTCCGTTCCTGCTTGACCCAGAAGGTCATGGGGAAACTCTCGCGGGCGACGAGTCGGTATTTCGCCTCCTGCGACTCCAGCCAGCGGCGGAATTCAGCCTCGTCGGCCTCCGTGGTCGCCGCGGGATGAAAGCGGGCCACGCGCAGCGGATGATTCTTCGAGACCTGGTCGAGCCGCGGCGACTGCCGCTTCGCCAGCCGGTCCAGGTAGATTCGCTGGTTGCAGTAATAGACCGAAGCAAGGTCGCCGCCGGTCTTTTTACCGTGCATGTCGTGTACGTAGCAGGCGAGTTCCGCGTCCTGGGCTTTGTCGCACCAGAACCAGCGGGCGAAATCGCGGTTGCGTCCCCAGCAGGGCTCCTTGTAAGGCTTGAGGAAATCGCGGACCGCGGTGCCGACGGCGACGAGCGTCAGGAAGACCAGCGCCGCCTTGAGGGGACCGGCCGCCGACCAGCGGCGATTCTTCAGCAGCGACAGGAAGGCGGCGGCACCCAGCCCGGCAAGGATGCAGAAGATCGGCGCCATGAAGAGCGCGAACCGCGCATGGTTGCCGTAGGGATAGCGGTGCAAGACGGCGGCCGCGAAGCTCAGGGCCAGCGGCGCCGCGCAGAGCAGGGCAAGCGAAAACCGACGGTTGCGGAGCAGGACCACCAGTCCGGTCAGACACAACAGGGTGGTGACCGTACTGGCCCCATGGTCGCCGCCGATCGGATAGGCCATCGACTCGCTCGTATTGCTGGTAACGACGAACAGCGCGAAGTTCTTCACGGAATCGAGCGGCGGAAAGGCCGTGGCAAAGGCCCTCTGCTGCTCCGCGCCCGACTTGGCCATCTGCGCTTGGGCAGAACCAAAATAGACGGCGGCGAATCCGGCGCCGATCGCCGCGCAGGTGACGCCCCACGCCAACCAGTCGCGCAGCCTGGCGCCGCGGCGCAGAGCACGACGGCCATGGTCGCGACGATTCCGCCCGCCACGAACGCCGCCGGATAGGACAGCGGCAGCGCCAGCGGCAGGGCCAACGTCAGCGCCCACCACCAGCGGCGACTGTCCGGCGCCAGGTACCACTCGACCGTCAAGGTGAGCAGCGCGAGGGAGACGAACATGTCGAACCCATAAGGCTTCGCCTCGGCCGAGTAGCGCGTGAGCGGATAGGCGACCGCAAAGGTCCCGAAGGCGAGTAGATAGGCGCTGCCCTGGAGCAGGCGGCCGGCCAGGTGGCGGAAGAGGAACAGGCTGCCGATGCTGCATGCGAACACCGACAGTCGCAACGTCAGCTCGGAGAATCCCAGCAACTTGAGGATCGCATGCTGCAGCCAGAGGTACAGGATCGGCGCGATCTGAATGTAATCCAGCGGCTGCGTCAGCTCCAGGAAACTGCGGTCGAGGTAGTTGTGGGCCAGGTAGGCCTCGTCGGGCCAGAGCGGGAAGTTCAAGAGGTAACGGATCGTGCGAATCACGATTCCCAGCACGAGCAAGGCGCAGACCGTTTGGTTCAGACGGTCGGTCCCAAAGATCCGCGCGGCAGCGGGAAACGGGTCGAGCGGCGTGAACCCGTCGGACGGCTTGGGGGCGGCGGGCGGCGCTGCCGCGGGTTGAGAAGGCTGCGGCGACGAGCGCTCGGGGGCCGTCGAGTCGCTGTCATCGTCGTTCCAAGATTGATCCGCCCCGCGCCGGTTCCTTCGGCTCATGACACGCCCTCCATCCAAACCATGACTGCCCGCGAGATTCCAGTACCGCGAGACCGCTGAAAAAGCACGCTTTCACATCGCACAGCAGGTGCTCAGTACAAAGTACTCAGTACTATCTTTGCTTGCACTTTTTCAGCAGCCTCGCCACGGAGGCGGATCGTATCAAAACTGTCTAACAGGGTCCAGACGAGTTGATTCCTCTCCAAGTTGCCAAGGATTCTCATCTTGTGGAGGTGCCCCGGCTTGTGATACGATATTGCTTGGCAAGAGTTCAGACGCATGGAGCGAAGGACCGGAGGTGGCCGACTTGCAGCCATGGAAAGAACGCTGGATGGGCGCTTGGGAATCAGTGTTGGCGGGTCCGAGAGGCGATTTTCCGCGCGGTCCGGCCCCGAATCCCGGCTTGCGGAGGCGGCCTTGGATCATCGTGCTGTTGCTGGCGGCGTGCCTGGTCCCGCGGTTGGTGGCGGCCTGGAACTGGGATGTTCTCTGGGGCGATAGCCTTGCACTATCGGTACGCCAGTATATGCGCTGGAACAGGGTGATCTTCGAGCAAGGCTTGGCCGAGTTCGGCCTGAATGTCTACCCCCTCATCCTGATTCCGCTCCGGCATCTGGGAATCGACTGGCAGATCGCCGGAAAGTACTTCGGCGTGCTCGTGGCCTCGTTGACGGTCGTGCCGCTCTGGGGCTGGCTGCGGCGGATGTTCGACGACCGCCTGGCCATGATGGCCTGCCTGGTGTATGCGTTGCACGGGAAATTGATCGCCATTTCGCCGCTGATCATCCGCGACTCGACATTCTGGCTTCTGCTGGCGCTCACGCTCTATTATGTCTGGCGAGCGGTGGGCGAGTTGCGCATCGGGCTCTTCCTGGCCGCCGGCGTGGCGCTGACGCTCGCCGTCCACACGCGGACCGAGGGTTGGCTGCTGCTGATCCCGCTGCTGGGCTGGGCGACCTGCCGCTGGGTCCGTTGGCAATCGCCTGCGTCTGGCAGTCGGCGTCCTGCTCTGCGTCGCCGTGATCCCGGCCACCGTGACCTTGGTGAACCTGACCTGGCTCCGTGGGCATCCCCGCTGGGAATTCGCGCCCACGACCCATATCGGATTTGTCGTCGAGTGGGTGAATTCGGTGACCGGGCTGCATCTGCCCGTTTCGCGCCGGAGCGCGTGCTGCCGGCACGGAACCCGCTCCCGGAAACGGCTTCGCCGGCCGCCGCGACTTCCTCGGTCGCCGCGACTTCGCCTGCGGAGAAGCCCGCGGTCAAAACCCCGCTGCCGCCTTTTTCTTCCATTCTTCTGCCTGCCTATGTACCGCCCGAACAGTCCATGCCACGTTGGCGATTGACGTTCAAACTCCTGGAACGGTTGGTCAAAGGTGCGACCTGGGTGGGCAGTTTCTTGCTGCTGGTCGGGATGGCCTGGGGGTGGCGAATTTTCCTGCGGCCCGAGCATCTGACGTTGTTGTGCATGAACCTGCTCTTGTTGGTCATCGCGTGGATTCATTACGCGAGGGCCGGCCTGGATTTCCGTTACTTCATGCCGCTGGTGATCGTTGGCACGCCTTGGATGGCCTTGGGCCTGCAATACCTCGTCGCCGGCGCGCGGCGGTTATTCCAGCGGCGCGGGGAACTCTCGCCGCGAGCACTGCGAATCCTTGCCGGCAGCCTGATCGCCGTCGCCGCAACGTGCAGCCTTTGCGACGGGCGGCTGCCGGCCGCCGCCATGATGCGGAAGCAGGCGGCCCTGGGACGTTGGATCTACCAGCATGCCGGCCCCGAGCCTGTCATCGCCGGCTACGTCGATCCTTTGACCTTGGAGACTTTCTACGCCCATGCCCGCGTGGTCGACACCTTTTGGCTCCGCGACTGCCTGGAGGTCCCCCTGCCGGCGGCGCTGACCGAGCAAAAGGCCGCGGTCGTCGTGCTTTGGAACAATGAGAATCTTGCCCATGATTACCTGGCGGAAATCGAGCGGCGCATCACCGCCTGCCGATATCGCCGGGTCGATCAAAAGGAGCTGCCGGCCGGGCAGGACGAATTGCTGGTTTTCGTGAGGGAGCCGTAGGGTGGGCTTTAGCCCGCCGTTTCGAGAGAAATGCTATGGCGGGCTAAAGCCCACTCTGCAACTGTCATGCTTGACCCCTTGCCGATCGACGAAGTCCTGCCGCAGATCCTGGCCGCCTTGCGCACTTCCTCGGCGGTCGTCCTGCGGGCGCCGACCGGCGCCGGCAAGACGACCCGCGTGCCGCCGGCGGTGCTCGATGCGGGCCTGGCCCGCGGCGGGTCGGTCGTGGTTTTGCAGCCCCGCCGCTTGACCGCCAGGGCCTGCGCGCGGCGGATCGCTTTCGAGCGCGGCGCGGCGCTGGGCGACGAGGTCGGCTACCAGGTCCGTTTCGATCGCCGCATGGGGCCGAAAACGCGGATCCAGGTCGTCACCGAAGGCGTCTTCCTCCGCATGCTTCAGGACGACCCTTTCCTGGAATCGGTCGCCGTGGTCGTGTTCGATGAGTTCCACGAGCGGAGCCTCAACAGCGACCTGTCCCTGGCCATGGTCCGCCGCGTACAGGCAACCGTCCGGCCGGAGCTGAAACTGGTGGTGATGTCGGCCACGCTGGCCGCGGAACCGATCGCCCACTGGCTGGGCGATTGCCCCGTGGTGGAAAGTCGAGGGCGGCTGCATCCGGTGGAGATTCGTTACCTGGAAGACGTGCGGCGCCGTACGGTTGCCGAGCGGACGGCCGACGCCGTGGAGCAAACCCTCGATCGCACGCCTGGCGACGTGCTCGTTTTTCTGCCGGGCGTGGGAGAGATCCACCAGGCGGCACGGCGGCTGGAACCGCTGGCTGCCGCGCGGGACCTGGCCGTGCTGCCGCTTTACGGCGACCTGCCGGCCGAAAAACAGGATGAAGTCCTTGGCCCGATCGGCCGTCGCAAGGTCGTCTTGTCGACGAACGTCGCAGAAACGTCGCTGACCATCGAAGGCATCACCGCGGTAGTCGATACCGGCCTGGCCCGTTCGCTGTCGTTCGATCCGCACGTCGGCATGGACCGGCTGCAATTGACGCCGATCTCGGTGGCCTCGGCCGATCAGCGGGCAGGCCGCGCCGGCCGCACGCAGCCGGGCGTTTGTCTGCGGCTGTGGGCCGAGCGGACCCATCGCCAGCGGCCCGCGGGCGACGAGCCGGAGATTCGCCGTCTCGACCTCTCCGGGCCGATGCTGGAACTCCGCGTGTGGGGCGAGGCCGATTTGCAGGCCTTTCCCTGGTTCGAGGCCCCGCCGGCTGCCGCGCTCGAACAGGCCGACGCGCTGCTGAAGCGGCTGGGGGCGCTCGATGCGGCGGGAAACGTCACGTCGCTGGGAAAAGCCATGGCCCGCCTGCCGGTCAGTCCGCGGCTGGCCCGCATGTTGCTCGAAGGAGAGCGGCTCGGCCAGGCAGAGGCCGTGGCGCTGGCTGCGGCGTTGCTCAGCGAGCGCGATCCGTTCGGGCGGGGCGAGAATGCGGGGCCGTACCAGCGTCCGGCGGCGGCCGATTCCGACTCGGACGTGTACGATCGCGTGGCGGCGCTGGAGGATTTCGAGGAGTCCCGGCAGGCGGATTCGCCCCTGGGGCGAATCCATCGCGCGACGGCCCAATTCGTGCTGCACGTCCGCGATCAACTGCTCCGCGAGCTGCGGCAGGCGGTAGGAAAAGACAAACACAATGACGCGGAGACGCGGAGACACGGAGATGCGGAGACTCGAAATCCCCGCGTCTCCGCGTCTCCGCATCTCCGCGTCAATTCCCCCACTTCATCCAGCGAGGCCGTGCGCCGCGGGCTGCTGGCCGCGTTTCCCGATCGGCTGGTGCGGCGGAGCAGCCCCGGCAGCCGCTTTGGGCGGATGGTCGGCGGCCGGGGCGTGCGCGTGGTCGAGTCGAGCGCCGTCCGCAATGCACCGCTGTTTCTGGCGGTGGACGTCGATCGCGGCGGGTCGGAGGCCTTGGTCCGCCAGGCCTCGGCCGTCGAGCGCGACTGGCTTCCCGCCGACCGGCTCGCCTTGCGGACCGAGGTCGAGTTCGACGCGGCGAGCCGGCGCGTGATCGCCCGCCGCCGCGTCTACTGGGAAGACCTGCTCTTGGAAGAGAGTCCGGCGGCGTTGCCCGACAGCGATGAAGTCGCCGCGATCCTGGCCGTCGCAGCCGCGCAGTCGTTCGACGAGGTCTTTCCGTGGGACGACGCCGAGACGGCCGAGTATGTCAATCGCGTGCGCTGCCTGGCGCAATGGATGCCGGAGTTGGCACTGCCGGCCTTCGATGCCGTCGGGCTGCAAGCCGTTTTGCCCCAGGTATGCCATGGCTGCCGGTCGCTGGACGAACTGCGCAAGGCTTCCTGGCTGGCGCACTTGCAAGCCGTGTTGACTCCGCAGCAGCAACAGGCTGTGGCCCGTGAGGCCCCGGAGCGGATCGAGGTCCCCAGCGGCAGCCGCATCAAGCTGCACTATGAGCCGGGCAAGCCACCGGTGTTGGCGGTGCGGATCCAGGAGATCTTCGGCATGTTGGAAACGCCGCGGGTGGCCGGTCGCCGCGTGCCCGTGCTCTTGCATCTGCTGGCGCCCAACCATCGACCACAGCAG
This sequence comes from uncultured Planctomycetia bacterium, assembly GCA_963779975.1. GTDB lineage: Bacteria > Planctomycetota > Planctomycetia > Pirellulales > Thermoguttaceae > JANXQG01. Next base: position 90,764 of record CAWAAL010000013.1, read on the forward strand.
GTGACCGACGACCTGGCCAGCTTCTGGCGGACGACCTATCATCAGGTCCGCAAGGATTTGCGCCGCCGCTATCCCAAACACGCCTGGCCGGAAGATCCGTATACTGCCACGGCGGAGAAGAGACCGGGGAGGAAGGGACCGACCGAGCGCTCGTAGCCCGCCTCGTCGCGGCGGGGAAACAACGATATAATGTGGTGACTGACCAACTTGCACTTTTGGAGAGAATCCATGAGCACCAATCTTTCTCCGGATAATGAGCGCTACCTTGAATATACGGTAGCGACCGGTATGTACCACGACCGCGGCGAGGCCCTCGACTCGGCCGTCGAACTCTTGCGCCGCCGCGAGCAATTGATCCGTGACGTAAATAAAGGGATCGAACAACTCGAACGCGGCGAGGGAAGGCTGCTGGACATTGAGAAGGTCAAAGCGGCCGTGCGACGGGAGTTCGAAGCATCGTAAGCTCAGGCGGCTCGAATGGACCAACTCACGTTCTCTCCCGAAGCAAGCCAAGACCTGCATGGCGTCGGGGTCTGGATCGCGCGCCAAAGTGGTAGTTGGCAAAGTTCCGATGCCTTCTTGGACTTGGTTTATCGGACCTGCGAGACGCTTGCCACGCAACCGGAAATGGGAGAGCTTCGCGTTGAATTTGCCACGGGCCATTATCGCAGCTTCTCCGTCGGTAACTACGTGATCTACTTTCGGCCTGCGCCTGGTGGAATCCTGATTGCCCGAATTCTGCATGGAGCTCGCGATCACAGCGCTCTGCTTTGAGGTTCGATGCATAGCAACATGTTCAATCACCCGGCCCGCCTCGTCGCGGCGGGAAAAAGTCGGTATATGTTCGACCAGTTGGCCCACATCTACGAAGCAATGATCGATTGGCCGAAGCGTTTGGCGGCCGAAGAGCCGTTCTATCGCCAGTGGTTCGAACAGATTCGGGTCAAGCGTGTCGTCGACGTGGCCTGCGGCACGGGACGCCACGCGGCCATGTTCCACCGCTGGGGACTCGGAGTCGAAGGGGCCGATCTCAGCCCGGCAATGATCGAGCAGGCGCGGGCCGGCTTCGGCGATCCGCCGGGGCTGCGCTGGGCAGTGCGCGGTTTTGATGAGCCGATTCCCGAGGCCGGGTCGTGGGATGCGGTCGTCTGCGCGGGAAACTCCTTGGCCTTGGCGTCCGACCTGGCGATGGTGCGAACGGCCGTCGCGCGGATGACGGAAGCCTTGCGGCCGGGCGGTATCTTGCTCGTGCAGGTTCTCAATCTTTGGCGGCTGCCGGACGGTCCGTGTATATGGCAGAAATGCCTCCGCACGCGGCTGCCGCAAGGCGATGTGTTGATTCTCAAAGGTGTACACCGTTGCGATCGCCGAGGCTACGTCGAGCTCGTCGTTGCCGATCCCAACGGCGGCCCGCTCCTGGCCCACGAATCACCGCAGTTTCTCGGCCTGGAAGCTGGTGAACTGGAGGCCGTGGCGCGGCAGGCCGGCGCGGCGGAGGTCCGGTTCTTCGGCGGCTACGCGGCACAGCCGTTTGATCGGGAGAGCAGCATCGATCTGGTCATGGTGGCAAGCGTCCCGATCATTTGCGCACCCCGGAGGGGTGCGTGAGCCGCAGTGGCTCGGGACTAAGTCCATTACAAGGAGAAAGGGTGAGGCAATGAAAGGAGGATAGAAACAAGCCAAAGCCTACCTGTGCGGGTCCGCGCCCGTACAGAACTCTCTGCTCGAACTCTGCACCCATCCGCAGAGGTACGCAGCCAGCTTAGCAACACCGGGAGGACCGGAGAAAGCGCTAGGACGAAGGGGCCAGGCAGGGAGACTTTGGGAGACGGCATTTCGGCCGGGATGGTACGCCAAACACCGCCCCTGGAGGAAGCGTTGACGGGGACCCGAATCCCCCACCTTGGGATCGAACGTGCGGAGTGTCGGTCTCGAACCATCACGGTGGTGCGTGTCGCCGCCTAGAGAAAATGGTCCTGAACCATGACCGGTGAAGCCCTACGCCGTCCGATGGTCGGTAAGTCCCGCCTATAAACCTCTGGCGAAAAGGCAAGGACGACGCGGCGGAGAGGAGAAGGCAGCCTTGGCAGCCTCCTCGTTGAGGGCAGCAGCAGACCCGGAGTAGCGCGTCAGATGCGCGTGAAAGGGGAAACCGACAGAAGAAGGAGAACGGCTCGCGAGTCCATGAGGAAAGTTAGCCTCCTCGATTGAAGCCCCAAATGGCCCGCCCGCGCTCTTGCCGGGAAACCCGAGGAACCCCGCCGAGGAGCGGGGACGCTAAGAAACGTCCCCCAAAGCCTGCAAGCCTGAACTCCCTGATTGCAAAGCATGAAAGGCTCACCATGAGCAAAATCAAGGTACACTCGCTCACCGGGAGAATTACTGCCCGACTGATGCGACAAGCCTTCCAAGCGGTCAAACGAAATCGCGGGGCCGCAGGTGTAGACCGGGTTAGCATCAAAATGTTCGCGGCGAACCTGGAGGACAACCTCACGGCGCTGATGCGGGAGATGAAGGACGGTAGTTTCCGGCCTTTGCCGCTGCGTCGCGTCTACATCGACAAAGGTCCCGGCACAACCAAGAAGCGACCGTTAGGGATTCCGGTGGTTCGTGATCGGGTAGCGCAAGAGGTGGTTCGAAGGCTTCTTGCTCCGATTTTCGAGCCTCGGTTTCACGAGCATTCCTATGGGTTTATTCCCGGACGCAATTGTCACCAAGCGGTGGAGAGGGTCTTGGAATGTCATCGCGAGGGGTACCGTGTGGTGCTCGACGCCGACATCCAAGGATTTTTCGATAACCTCCCGCAGTCGGTCATCATGGCAGCGGTGGCCGCGGAGGTGTCGGACGGGAAGATTCTCACCTTGCTGGAAAGATTTCTCACTGCGGGGGTCATGGAAGACGGGGTGTTCAAGCCCACCACGATCGGCACACCGCAAGGAGGCGTGGTTTCGCCGCTGTTGGCGAACATCGTGCTGAATCATTTGGACTGGCAACTGCACGCCGCCGGCTACCGCTTTGTGCGATACGCCGACGACTTTGTGGTGCTCTGCCAGACGGACTCGCAGGCGCAAGAGGCGTTGAGCCTGGTCCGGCATGTCCTGGAGGGGGAACTCGGGCTTCGCTTGAGTCCCGAGAAAACGAAGATTACGACCTATGGAAAGGGATATGACTTCCTGGGGTTTCGTCTCTCGGCTCTCTCCCGGCGCATGCGGGACAAATCCGTGCAGAAGTTCAAAAGCAAGATTCGAGAACTCACCCCACGGCATCACAACCTGGACGGAGCCGTGATCGTGAAGCTGAACCGAGTCATACGGGGCACCGCGAATTACTTCGCCACGGCCTTCTCGACCTGTCGTTGGGCCTTCCAGAAGCTCGACTCCTGGACCCGCATGCGGCTTCGTTGTATGAAGCGGAAGCGGAAGAACTACAACGACAACGGGAAGTTACGGGTGGGCTATTTTCGGCGCAAACTCGGCCTGTTAACCTTGGAGGAATTCTGTACCTACCGCGACACTCATGGCAAAGCATGCCGTGTGATTCCCCGTCACGGGGCAACTACTGTTGGGGTCGCCCGGTGAGAGATCCTCACGCCGGTAAATATGGGGAATTGACCCCATTGCGACGATGGGGAGGGGGAGGCCAGCAACTCCTGGCCTCTCCCTTACCCGCTCGGAAGGCGTGTTGACCTTCGGATCCGGTGGTGGCGCTGCGCTTACCACCGGCTAATGGCTGGCATCCCTCTGGGATGAATATGGCAGGTTACCTTCGGAATAAACGTAACGGGCTACCTCCGCGGCTCCACCCCCAACAGGTTCCGCACGAAGAAATCGGCACGGCGGCGACTGCCGTACGGCGATTCGGCGGCGCCGTGGTTCGAGCCGGGTATCACCAGCAGCTCGAAATCCTTATCGGCCCGGATCAAGGCGTCCACCACCTGCATCGTCGAGGCCGGATCGACGTTCGTGTCCAGCTCGCCCACGATCAGCAGCAGCTTGCCTTTCAAGCCCGGGGCCAAGGTCACGTTGGAGTTCGCCGCGTAATGCGGCCCCACCGGCCAGCCCATCCACTGCTCGTTCCACCAGATCTTGTCCATGCGGTTGTCGTGACAGCCGCAATCGGCGACGGCCGCCTTGTAGAAATCGCCGTGCGTCATCACTGCCGCGGCCGCGCTCTGCCCGCCGGCCGAACCGCCGTAAATGCCCACGCGGCCCAGGTCGAGATACGGATACTTGGCGGCCGCCGCGCGGATCCACAAGATGCGGTCGGGCAGGCCGGAGTCGGCCAGGTTCTTCCAGCACACGTCGTGGAACTTCTTCGAGCGGTTCGACGTCCCCATGCCGTCGATCTGCACGACGATGAACCCCAGTTCGGCCAGCGCCTGCGCGCGATGGAAACTGGCGAACCGCTTGGGCACGAACGAGCCGTGCGGGCCGGCGTAAATGTCCTCGATGATCGGATACTTCTTCGCCGCATCGAAGTTCGTGGGGCGGAAGATCACGCCGTAAATATCGGTGACGCCGTCGCGCCCCTTGGCCGTGAAGCGTTCGGGGACCTGCCAGCCGGACCGCAGCAGCGCGTTCCAATCGGCCCGTTCCAGCCCGCAGACGAGTTTGCCGTCGTCGCTGCGGCGGAGTTCGGTTACCGGCGGCAGATCGACCCGCGAGCAGGTGTCGAGCAAAAAGCGTCCGTCCGGCGAGAAGTCGATGTTGTGCGTGCCGTCTCCTGCCGTCAGCACGGTCAGGCCCGAACCGTCGAAGTTGACGCGGCAATAATGGATGTAGTACGGGTCCTGGCCGGGACGGATGCCGCCGGCGCGGAACCAGACCTGGCGATTGGCCTCGTCAACCCGTTCCACGCCGCGGACGACCCAAGGCCCTTTCGTGATCTGGTTCTTCACCTGCCCGGTGTTGCCGTCGTAAAGAAAGAGGTGGTTCCAGCCGTCGCGCTCCGACATCCAGATCAGCTCTCCGGAACCGTCAAGGTAGTGCAGGAAATACTTTCCGGAGTAGTCGATGAAGGTCGGGCTCCGTTCCTCGATGAGCGGCTTGACCGCGCCGCTGGCGACATCGATCGCCAGGAGTCTCAGGACCTGGTGCCCGCGCTGGTTGTAGACGAAGGTAAAACGGCTGGAATCGGCGGCCCAATGGAAGTCGCTAAAGCTCCAAGGGTTGTCGAACAGTCTTTGAGTTACGGAAATGTGTTTTCGGCCCGGTACGTCGAATAACTGCGGTCCAGCGATCGGCAAAGGGTCGCCCGGCTTCGGATACGGGTAGCGGAGCAGCTTTGGTTGCACTTGGTCCCGAGGAGATGATTCGATCAGGTACAACTCCCGCTCGAAAAAGCCACTTGGTCCACGAAAAGCCAAGAGCTTCTTTGAATCCGGAGACCACAACAGCGGGCCGGCATAGGTTTCCTTGCCAAGCTCGTTGGCACCATCCTCGGTCAGGGCGAACTCCTCGCCGCGGGCAGCGCGGATCCAGACGTTATTATCCTCGATGAAGGCGTCCCAGCGGCCGTCGGGCGATATGGCCCGCGGTTGAGGTTGCGGTTGCCGATTTGCCTTGTTTTGCGTGCGCGTGGCCGCCGAGGGCTTCTGCGCCGGCTGCTTTTCCGGCGCCCGAATTTCCACGGTTAATTCCTTCTCTTCGGCGACTTTCAGCCCCAGGGGACGTCCTTTGTCATCGACCACCAGCCAGACGTGTCCGGCAAAGGTGTGTTGTTCGTGCTCCTGGCCCGGGCGGAGCCGGCCGTAGCTCTGCCGCTTGCCGTCCGGATCGAGCCAGAACAGTTCCACCGTGCCGGCCGTGCGGTTGATGAACGTCACGGTCGTATCGTCGCCGGTATCCCGGCTGACCCGCGGACCGCCTTCGAAAGGCTGCAAGGTTTGCCGCGGCGCGTCGTTGACGTGCGCAGCGGCGGGCGGGGGGAAAGCTCGTAGGTTGTCAGACTGCAGCGCCACCAGCGGTCGGCAAGCCGGAGGTCGACGAATGTGCCGGCCGGATCGAAATCGAGCTGCTCGATCGGCAAGCGATCGCTCGGGGCGGCAACGATTTTCTGCTTGGCGAGGGCCGCGGCCAACTTCTGGTGATTGAAGCCCGGCCGCTGCCGGCCTTTCTCCGCCTCGACGAGGACGAACTCATGGCTTGCCGGTCCGGTGCGGACCTTGTACCAGAACTGGCGGTTGCCATCGAACCAGTGCGGCTCGACGCGGTCGCGGAAGACCTTGCCGCGGGTCACGTTCGGCAGTTCGGCCGCGCGGGCGTAATCGGCCTTCGTGCCTTGGGCGAATGAGAGCGAGGGAACGAAGAAGAACAGCGGAAGCAGTCTTGACCAACGAGTGATGCGCATTTCACTTTCAATTCCATCTGCGGAGCTAGCAACGTGCGTCCGCCCCGGAGGGACGATTGATAATAGCCCAGCGATTTATCGCTGGGTTGGAAAGGCGAATAAATCGGTAGTCCCGGAGGGACGACTGAATTATCACGACGCAGAGCATTTCAGCCGTCCCTCCGGGACTGGATGAGGCTTTTGGAAATCGTCTCCCAGCGATAAATCGCTGGGCTATTCTCAAGTGCCCCTCCGGGGCAAAGACGCCGCTCAGTGCCACTCGCGCTTCCCGGTTTCGTACAGTACTTGCGTCCGGAGGAACACTTACCTCTTCCGCTCTATTCTCGTTTCGACTCTACTTTCCCCGCGTGAACTTCACCACGCTGAGGTTGACCGCCTTCCAGGCATGGGCGTCGCGGGGACGAACCTTGACTTCCTGCACGCCGGCCTGGGCGATTTCGACCGTGCCGAAATCAACGCCGGCAAACTTGCCCCAGTCGCCGGTCTGCGCCACCTTGCCGACAAGCTGCTTCCCGGCAACTTCCAAGGCGACCTCGGTTTCGCCGCCAGCCAAGGCGCACTGGGCCGTCACCTGGTAGACGCCCGGCCCGGTGAAGTCGACTTTCCACGAGGCCCAGTCGCTGGACTTGTCCCAAAAGCCCAGGTTCGAAACCTTGCCGTGCTGCTCGACCTTGATGCCGTCGCCATGCAGATCGGCCGCATCGGCATCGAGCAACACGTTCCCGCGGCGATCGGGCTTGATCGTGGAAGCCGGCAAGACAAACGCCACGGGCTTCAACTCCGTGCCGATGATCTTCAAGCCCGTCGTGTACTCGGAGACCTTCTTCTCGGGCAGGGTCACGATCAGGCCCTCGGCGGTCTGCTTCCAGGCGATTTTCCCGTCATAGCCCAGCAGGCTCACGGCGGTGATGTTGTTGACGTTCTCGCCGGCCGGCTTGGCCAGCGAGCGGACGACGATCTGACCGTCTTCCGGCCAGCCCAGGGCGATGGCATAGAGCACCGGGCCCTTGGTGGTGAAGCGGATCTCCTTGGCGTTGTACTTGAAGTCCTCGCCGAAGCTGCCGCCCTTGACCCGCACGGCGCTTTCGCCGTAGACCAGCCAGGGCCGGCTGCCGTAGATCGCCTCGCCGTGGACGGCGGTCCAATCGGCCAACTGCGCTGAGCATCTGTTCCACTTCGGGATCGAGCGAACCGTCGGGCCGCTGCACGACGTTCAACAGCAGGTTGCCGTTCTTGCTCACGTTGTCCACAAGCATGTGGATGACCCAGCTCACGGGCCGGAACTTCCAGTTGCGGTTGTAGAACCAGTCGCCGATCGAGGTGTCGGTCTGCCAGGGATTCGGATCGATCTTGGGCATGATGCCGCGTTCGAGGTCCTCGACCCAACGGCCTTCCGACTTCTGCTTGCAGTTGTAGATGGCTTCGGTCTGGCCGCCGTGCAGGGCCGCGTTGGAGTTGTAGAGGTGGGCGATCATGCTCAGGCCGACTTCGTTGCCGAAGGCCACGCCGCCGTCGCTATAGAGCAGGTCGGGATGATAGTTGTCGACCAGTTCCTGGATCTCGGCGTACCACTGCCGCTGCCAGCGGGGATCGTTGCTGTACCAGCCCGCTGTCGCCGGGCTTGGCGGGGAAATGGTAGAGGTCCTGGTATGCGGGGTTGGCCCCGTCGTAAGGCACGCCGGCCTTGGGGCCCGTCTTGTCGGACCCGTGGCTGACCTGGAACCAGCAGAAGCTGGCGCCCAGGTGCTCCGAGACGCCGAACTGCAGGCCGTACTTCTTGGCCGCCTTCTGCCAGTCGCCGACCACGTCGCGGTGGGGGCCCATGTTCACGGCGTTCCACTTGTGCAGCTTGGAGTTCCAGAGGAAGAAGTCGTCGTGGTGCGAGCCCATGCTGACGAAATACTTGGCCCCGGCCTTCTTGTAAAGCTGCATCAGGCGATCGGGATCCCACTTCTCGGCCTTCCACAGCGGGATGATGTCCTTGTAGCCGAACTGCGACGGGTGGCCGTAATGCTCGAGGTGGTACTTGTAGTGGCCGCTGCCCTGCTCGTAAATGCCGCGGGCGTACCAGTCGCCGTCCATGGGCACGGCCTGCGGGCCCCAGTGGGCCCAGATGCCGAACTTGGCGTCGCGGAACCAGTCCGGACACTTGTACTGCTTGAGCGAATCCATCGTGGGCTGAAACGGTCCGGCGGCGACGGGCAGTTTTCGGCCGTCTGCGTTGCGTTCGACGGCTTGTCGTCGGCAAAGGCCAATCCGGTCTGGATCAGCAAGAGAAGGAAGGCGGCGGGCACGAACATCGATCTCATCAATGGTCTCCTCGGTCGGGAAGGGAAGGTGGGAAGCAGGTGGATAGAGGTGGGGGCTTGCCGGCCGCGGGGAAGCAATTCGGCCCGACCTGGCATGGTGTCCAGATTTGCATCTGCGCCGCCCCGGCAAGCATTTTTCAGGAAAGGCTATTATAGACAGGAATTGTCCAAACTGCAATTTGCTGGAAAACCAGCCGCTGGTAGGGTGGGACCAGATCCGGGGCACCCGCTTGCGGGTCGGCGAGCGCAGGCCCACCAATTCTCGCTTTCGGAAAACAAGCCGGAATGGAGTGGGCATCGCGTCCTTTTTGCGTTAAAATGATCTGTTCGGAATTTCGGAACCGGAAACTGCACGGAGGATAGTCCATGTCGTTGGCCGATCGTTGTATCCACGACTTCGATAGCGGGGTCCGCAGCCGCGGAGAACAATACTATCTCCTGGGCCGGGTGTCGATGCGCTCGCGGGGATCGAGCGAATACCGGGCAAGCGTCCAGGGCGAGTCGGAGTACAAAGTAGTCCTGGACTGGGGGTTCAGCCGCGAGCAATTGTCCGTCTGCTGCACTTGCCCCTACTATGACGAGCATGCGATCTGCAAGCATATTTGGGCGACCATCCTGGCCGCCGATGCGGCCAACGCCGGTCCCCGCGGCAAGGGCCGGCTCGGCATCTTGCCGATGGACCCGGAGGACTACGAGGCCGACGACGACGATTCGTGGATCGATGTCTACGATGAGGATGACGACGATGACGATGTCAATCCGCCGATTGTGCCGCGCGGCAAGGCCGGCAGCCGCCGCGAACCGCCGCCGAAGCCCCGCTGGCAACAGCAACTCACCTGGGCCCAGCCGGAGGTCGAGCCGGCAAACCCCGTCCGGGCGATCGCCACTCCGCGAGCGAAGATGCGGGAGATCTGGTATGTCCTCGTCGAGGGGATAGGTATCGAAGCCGGCAAGCCGGTGTTGCTGCTCCTGCAGCGCGAAAGCAAGACCAACGGCCAGTTCGGCAAGCTCAAGCAACTGAATATCAGGCCCTACGAAGTGAGCCGACTCGTCGGTCCGGAAGACGCCGAGATTCTCAATCTCCTGCTCGGCTACCACGACGTGGAAAGTCAGCCGTCCTACTACAGTTACTCGTCCGTCGCGCGTCTCGGAGGCCGAATTGCCCAAGACCATGCAGCAGTTCCTCCTGCCCAAGCTTGCGGCCACGCGACGGCTGGCAAGGGCGGAGAATGACACGCCTTATCAGCCGGAGTTCCATCAACTGCGGCCGCTGGCTTGGGATGACGGGCCGCCGTGGCGATTCCGTCTCGACATCCAGGCCGACGACCCGCGGCAGTGCTGGATCCTGAGCGGCCAGTTGTATCGTCCGCAGAGCGATGAAATCGTGCCCGTGCAAGCGCCGCGGAAGATCTTCAAACAGGGCCTCGTACTCTTCGACGATCGCCTTGCGCCGCTGGAGGCGAGCGGAGCGGCATGGATGATGGAGGCCTTGCGGAAGACCCCCAAGGTGGAAGTGCCGTACAAGGACCGCTGGGAGTTGCTGCGGCGGCTCTGGCAATTGCCCCAGCGAGCCCGGAGATGAACGTGCCGGACGGTCTCCGCGCCGAGGAAGTGCGGTTGCCGCCGCAAGGACGCCTGATGATCGACAAGCCGGAGCGCTACGATCCCTATCGCCTGCCCGGCCGCGTCGAGTTCCTGTACGACGGCAAACCGGTCTCCACGCAGGAGACGATGCGGGGGATCGTCGACGACGAGAAGGGGCGGATCCTGGTCCGCGACCGGCAGCGCGAACGCGAGCTGGCCGCCTCGCTGGCCCCGCGGGGCATTCGGCCCATGGAGGGCTGGCAGGCCGAGAAGTACAGTATATGGATCCCCAGCCAGAAGCTCCCGGAGGCGGTCGAAGCGCTCGTCGCCGAAGGCTGGATCGTCGAGGCCCAAGGGTATTTCGTCCGCCGTGCGGGCACGTGGCGGATGAACGTCACCTCGGGCGTCGATTGGTTCGATCTGGCCGGCACGTTCGACTTCGACGGCATGCAGGTCCATCTGCCCGAGATCCTCGAAGCCCTCCGTCACGGCCAGAACTACGTGCGGCTGAAGGACGGCTCGCGGGGCCTCTTGCCGCAAGACTGGCTCGAAGCGCTTCGCCTCGATGGCCGAACTGGGCGAGGCGGAAGGCGAGGCCATCCGCTTTCGCTCGTCGCAGGCGCTGCTCTTGGACGCCTTGCTGGCGGCCCAGGAGCAGGTCACCGTCGACGCCCCTTTCGCACGGCTCCGCGAGAACCTGCGCTCGTTCAACGGCGTCGGCCCGATCGACGAGCCGGCGGGATTCATCGGCGAGTTGCGGCCCTATCAGAAGACCGGCCTGGGCTGGCTGCACTTCCTGCAGGACTTCCGCCTCGGCGGTTGCCTGGCCGACGACATGGGCCTGGGCAAGACCGTCCAGGTGCTGGCCATGCTGCAAGAGCGGCGCACGCGGCCGGCCAGACGGCCAGGGCCGCCGTCCACCGTCGCTGGCCGTGGTGCCCAAGAGCCTCGTGTTCAACTGGATCGAGGAGGCCAAGCGGTTCACGCCCGAACTGCGGGTGCTGGACTACACCGGCCTGCAGCGCGGCCCCTTGACCGACAACTTCGACCAGAACGACCTGGTGATCACCACCTACGGCACGATGCAGCGCGACATCGTCAAGCTCAAGGACCTCCGCTTCGATTACGCGATCCTGGACGAGTCGCAGGCGATCAAGAACTCCCACTCGCAGCGGGCCAAGGCCTGCCGCCTGCTGAAGGCCGATCACCGCCTGGCCATGACCGGCACGCCCGGTGGAGAACCACCTGGGCGAGCTCTGGTCGCTGCTGGAGTTTCTCAATCCGGGCATGCTCGGCACGGCGTCGGTGTTTCAGGACATCTCGAAGAAGGTTTCCGAGGACGACGAGGGGCTGTCGCTGCTCCGCCGCGCGCTGGGGCCGTTCATTCTCCGCCGCACCAAGCAGCAGGTATTGACCGAACTGCCGCAAAAGACCGAGCAGACGCTGCACTGCGATCTGGAAGGCAAGCAGCGCAAGCGTTACGACGAGCTGCGGACCTACTACCGCGCCGTGCTCACCGAGCGGATCGCCAAGACCGGCATGGCGAAGGCCAAGATCCACGTCCTGGAGGCCCTCCTCCGCCTGCGGCAAGCGGCCATCCACCCCGGCCTGATCGACAAGGACGCCGTGGACGAATCGAGCGCCAAGCTCGACGTGCTCATGGAGCAGCTTCGCGAGATCATCGACGAAGGGCACAAGGCGCTGGTCTTCTCGCAGTTCACTTCGTTCCTGGCGATCGTCCGCAACCGGCTCGACCAGGAGAAGCTGGTCTACGAGTATCTCGACGGCCGCACGCGGCAGCGGCAGCAGCACGTCGAGCGTTTTCAGAACGATCCGGACTGCCCCTTGTTCCTCATCAGCCTCAAGGCGGGCGGGCACGGCCTGAACCTCACGGCCGCCGACTACGTGTTCATTCTCGACCCCTGGTGGAACCCGGCCGTCGAGGCCCAGGCCATCGATCGGGCCCATCGCATCGGGCAGGAGCGGCACGTGTTCGCCTATCGCCTGATCGCGCGGGACACGGTCGAGGAGAAGATCGTCGAGTTGCAAAGAACGAAACGCGACCTGGCCGACGCCGTCATTTCGGCCGACGGCAATGTCCTCAGCCGGCTGACGAGCGAAGATCTGGAACTGCTGTTGAGTTGAATCGCCGGTATCACAAAATGTGATGCCTTCCAAGCGCAGCCAGCACAGTTATCGGAGTGCGTGCAACTACCCGAGTCGCAACCGTACCAGCAAATCGTTGACCGGCTTTCGTTCCCGGTCCTCGGGCAGTGTCGATTCCTGGAAGGCCCGATCGAGTTGGGCTTCCAATTCCACCAGCCGCGCCTCGTGAAACCGCCAATCGAAATCATCGATCGAAATGTCCTCGCCAATGACCTTCCGCATGATCAATTCGTCGAGGAACCCGAAGCCAAAATGCTCGTTGAGCCGCAGCAGATTGGCCTCCACTTCCCCTGTCCGCAAGAGGTGGATGCCGGTCATCAGCACGCGATAGGCGTAGAGCACCGGCTTGACCCGCTTCGGCTCCTCCTTGGCGATCAGTTTTTGCTGCGTGGCGTAAAACCCCCGGTAGTGATGGTAGTGATGGCGGGTGATGCAGCGCTGAGCCAGCGGACGAAGCTCGTCGAGAAACTCCCGGCCCATGACTACGATCGGCGAGAAAATCTGCTCCAGGACGTAACCGTTGTTGCGTACCAGCAGGTTCAAATACTTGCCCGCATCGTGGCTGACCAGTTCCACCTCGACGCCGTCGCAGACGGTCTTGTGCTCGATCGTCTGGTTCGGCAGGTTCAGACCCACCACGTCGGCGAGCGGCAGCAGGTGGCTCCCCCGCAGGTCCACGTCGCTGTCCGACGACGGGAAGCCGTACAGGTGCGCGCCGCTGACGGTGACGAACAGCGGGCGGTAGTCCAGTTGTTCCACAACCCGCCGCATGGCGGCCAGATCCACTTCAAGCATCGACCATTCTCCTGCGGGCACGGATCAGAAAATCGTCCACGCGGCGGTAGTCCGGCTGTTCGGGCAACGTGGTTCGCTCGAACGCCTGCTGGAACCGCTCGTCCAGTTCCAGCGCCCGCCGCTTCACCGCGTCGAACGGCAGCCCGTCGTTGCGGACGTGCAACAACTCCGCGCGGTGTTCGGCCACGTCGATACGGATCTCGCCCGTCTCCAGGGCCGCGATGCCGGAGTGCAGCAAGCGGATCAGGTGCATGGCATGTTTGGGCTTGTAAGCGCCCTTCTCCCGGTAGGCGTTGGCCATCCGCCGGAACTGGCTGAGGACGTAGCCCGAGTAGGTCTTGTAGACGTGCTTGGAGAGGAAAGCCTGCCGCATGGCCCGCAGTTCCTGGGCCGTCTCGTCGGCCAGCAGGACCATGGGCGTCCAGAGCGTCTCCAGCACGTTGGGGTTGGCCTTCAGTGCCAGCCGCAGAAACTTCTCGATTTCCCAATAGACTTCGTCGCGCTGGGCTTCCTTGACTTCCAACTGTTCCGGCAGCCGCCGCAGCGACCAGTGCAGCCGGGCCGGGGGCAGGTAGATTCCCCGCAGGTCGTCGTCGGAATCTTCAGCAGCCAGCCCGAAGGCCTTCGAGCCGACCTGGCAGCGATAGATGATCCACGGGCCGCATGTCTTCGCGGACCTCGCCCAACGCGTCTTCGACCTCCCGCCGCCGCAAGGCCAATTCATGGAAATACGCCGGCACGGTCACGCCATCGGCGAAATGGACCATGTACGGCTGATGATTGCCGGCCGGGCTTTCCAGGACCAAGCCCACGCTGCCCGGCGGCTTGAACTGTTGGCCGCCCGGCAAGATCTTGGCCACCTTGAGCACGACTTGCGTGCCCGTTGAGATGACGAAACCGGGCAGCAGCTTGCGGAAGGAATCGTTCATCGATCGGCGGCCCAGATCTGCCGAATGGTCTCCTCCTGTCCGAAACCATCGGGAGTGGCCTCGCTCGGCGTGTTGGCAAAGTACCATCGCTTGCCGGCCACCGCGCTGTCCAAGCAGCGGCTGCCGGGCATTTCCAGAAAACCGGCCGCGTCATGCTCGCGCACCCAGTTCCAGGCGTAATGCAGCCAGTGGTTGCGATAAGCCGCGTCTTGATGGGCAAACCAACAAATCTCGTCGTATCCCCAGACCCAGCAGCCGCCGGCGCCGGGCTGTCCCGGCCGGTGGCTCACGCCCCAGTTGTCCAACTCGACCAGGTAGGGCAGATGCTCGCAGCGCCAGCCGCTGGGCGCCACTCCGCCCCGGCTGCGACCGTAGATGCTGTCGACGAAGCCCACTCGCAGCACGCCTTCCTGGGAGCGGTCGGGTTCTTCGGCGATCCGCAGCGGAAACGAATGGAAATCGAAGAGCAGACGGTCCTTGTACAACAGGCCGCCATGGGGCACGTGGGCATCGCAAAGCAGGAAGTGCCGCCGTGCGTGCCGGGCCGCATACTGGCGGACCAGGCTCAGCACCTGCCACCAATGCTCGGAGTGCGGATCGTTGCCGTTCATGATCTCGGCTTGGCCGAAATGGATGGCCTCGATGCCCGCGTCGATGTAGGAAACCGCCGCGTAGTAGAACCAGAGCTTGGTTTCCGGTCGACTGATGTCCGGCACGGAGCCGTCCTTGAGCCGGCCCCATTGATTCCGTCCCCGGCCGCTCGGGTAGAGCATGTCCTCATAACGGAAGTTCCTCCGCTGGACCGGTTGGCCCAACGCCTGGAAGGCCCAAGCGGGCACGGCAAGCTGTTCGACCTCGCGGGTCACGATCTCGAAGACGCACGCCTGGAGGATGATGTCCGGGTCGGCCTGATGGACCTTGGGAGCGTTTTTCCTTGCCAGTTCCACTCTCGATGGCAGTTGCGTCTCGTGCCCCCAAACGTAAACGCTTCGGCCGATGAACTTCGCGCCGCTGCTCGTGAGCATGCGGATGTTGTCGCTCAGATTTCCCTTCTCCGTCAGCAGATCCAGGAACGTGATGGAACGGGACAGGTAGTTCCCGAGGACCTCGGGCGAAATCTTTCCATCGAAACGATAATCGCGGGCATATACCACTGTGGCCGTGATCAACACCAGGAGCGGGAAATAGAGGTAATGGATCTTCATGAGACTGCTTCCTTCATTTTGCCGGCAGCACTTGGATGGTTTTCTCGGCACGCCCGCCGCGCCCGCGCTTGTCCCAGACGATCAGCGTCACCCGGTACTTTCCGGGCTGGGCGAACGCGTGTTGCGGCCGGGCCGTCACTTCCGGGATGCCGTCACCCAAGTCCCACAGCCGCTCGGCAATCTGGTCCGCCGGGCGCGAGTTGCATTGGAACTCCACCTGCTCCCCCGCCCGGATTGGCGCCGGCATGCGGAAGTCGGCAACCGGCGGCGGGCCGGAGAAGGGCTTGGCGGCCGGCAGTCGGTCGACCTTGTTGCCCTCGACCTTGCAGTTGCGGAACTCCAGGGCCGTATACTGCGAGGGCCCGGCGACAGCGGCCAGTCCGTTGCCGGCGATGGTCGAGCGGAAGAAGTCCAGGGAATCGATGTTCTGTCCGCCGAGCTGCACGCCGTAGCCGCCGTTGTTGCGAAAGAGGCAATCCTCGAAGACCAGTCCCCGGCAGGAGCCGTTGGTGCGAAAGCCATGGCCGCTGTCGCCGGGATAGCGGGCCTTGGCGTGCCCGCGGACGGTGTTCTCGAAGACGCAGCGGTAGAAGTAGTGGCCGGCGATGCCGCCGCTGTCGCCCTGGAGTTGGGCTCCCCACTGCGTACAGTCGCCGACGGTATTGTAGCCCCAATAGACGTTGTTCTTGACCGGCGTGTTCGAGACCGAGAGGCCGATCATCGCGCCGCGTTTGACGCGGTTGTCGGTGACCACGACGTCCCGGGCGATGATTTCGATTCCGTAGCCCTTGAGCGTGCCGTCGTCGGGGCCGACCACGTTTCGCCGCACGGCCGATTGCGTGCCCTGATCCACGCTCAGCCAGTGGTCCACGACGTTGTCCTCGATGAGCGAACGGCGGCAGCCGCCCCAGATCTCGATGCCCAGTCCCTCGCCGCGGGAGCCGCTCACCTGGTTGCCGCGGATGATCAACTCGGCGGAGTGGTCGCCGAAGATGCCGCCCCGGCCCGTATTGCGGATCACGTTGCCGACGACCTGGTTCCGCACGCAGCCCCAGGCGAGGCGGATCCCGCCGCCGTACTCGGCTTCCAGGCCGACGTTCTCGATCCGGCAGTCGGTGATGCGACTGTCGGTCACGCCGCCCTCCATGGTCGGGTTGCGACCCGAAAAGAGAATGCCATGCGGGCCCCAGGTCTCGGCCTTCAGGTTGCAGATCGTCAAGTGATGCAGCCACAGCCGCCGCGAGTTGCTACCGCCGACGCCCTGCTGGACCAGCGGGTTGTTCTGACCGTCGAGCGTCATGTGGGCAATCTCCACGTCCTGGCAACCGTTGAGACTGATCAGGACGCCGGCCTTGTCGCCCTTGTAAACCAGCCGAGTCTTTTCCTGTCCGGCGCCGAGGAATTTGGTCCCCGACTTGGGCCGGACCGACTCGGTGAGCGTGAACGTGCCCGTCGGCAGGCGGATCGTATCGCCCGGCGCGGCTTTTCGAACGGCGACTGTGATACTTGGGGAAGTCAATTCCCGGGATTCAAGAGCGGCCGGAGGGGCGGCCGCGACGAGGAGCGCATAGATCATCGTAATACTGTTAAAATGCATAATTCGGCCGTCCATTCTGTTGACGGGGCTTCCTTTGTCCGATATACTTTTACTAGCGTGACCGAACCAAGCCTTACGCTTGGGCCGGTTTTTCCGGTCGGCCACGCTTTTATTTCATGCCTTTGGATAGCGCACGATCCCCTGCGGATCGCCTTTCGCTCCTTCTGCGAGCCATACCGGTTGTAAAATCTCGAAGACCTTTTCAAGGCCGGGATACTTTTTCGCAGGCTCCTCTTGCCGAAGAACGCTGTAAGCGACGTAATCGCACAGTTGAATAAATTGCGCGTGGAACGAATCGCGGGGAACAGGGTCTTCGATCAGGTTCGTCATTGGTAGATTGCGACTCCCGCTCCCAAACCGGCTGGGAATCGGATTGTAAGTACGAACTCTTCTCATCAGTCTTCGGACTTCCACTTCATGGCCGGAATCGTGAAGTACGATGCCACATTCATGGGTGCTGCTCTTCTGTCGCGCCATGTAGTTCTGAAACCGCTGCAGCAGGAACTTCCAAGCGGTTTCCATCACAGAGTATCCGCGTTTGCCGGTAAACTGCGAAGCTGTCTTGTTGACGCAGACGTTTACATTTCGCAAGCTGGGCATCTGTGAGATGGCTTCCATGATCAATTGGAAAAGCCGAATCCGCTCACGCACGGTCCACCGCCTCCCCCACAAAGCGCCTCTTCCCGCAATAGTCTTGTTGGCGTGAAGCTCTTGGTTGCGGCGGATGCTGAACTCGCTGCGCAAAGTTACGCGGAGTTCCTTCAGGAGCCGAAAACACTCCGACCACTGAGTTTCATGCACGATCAAACCTGACAGAACAAAGCAACTACCCTCGCCTTTTGGGCCAGGATCGCCTGATTCATCGACGTATAACAGATACACAATCGCCGTCTCGAGTCAAATACCGCGTAGTAGCCGGTCAATCCCGACTCCCTGATCGCGGAATGCACGCTGAAGTCCCGATTCTACCCCCGCCCAGGAATGGCTGCAAGCAAATCATACGAACAACTTCTATCCAGCCATCGCGGATTGCCAGCGGTCTTGGCGACGGATAGCATTTATTCCGCAATCGTCACGCGGAGCGAGTCATGAAACGGGCCTGTCTGTTTTTCATTTGGATGATGTCCGCCTTTTCCGCGTGTTGTTTCACTGCCTTGGCCGATGGCGCGACGAAGACCCTCGTCTTGGAGAAATCCGGCCCGGAACGGCAGTTGCCCCCGCAGTTGCTGGGCGCATCGGCGGAATCGCTCATCGAACACCTTGTCGACAATCCCCGCAAGGTGGCCGCCCTCGACGCAATGCAACTGGCCTTCGTGCGACCTACCAGCGGTTCCTCCAGTCTGGGGCCGAGCGGATAGCGGGTGGTGGCGCCCTGGGCGAGAGTTATTTCGAGATCGAGGCAGGCCTGTTTCGCAAGCCGACCGCGGCGACGCTCATCGTTCAGAACTGTTCGCCCGAAAGCCGGATCCTGCGGCTGCCGAAGCCGGTTCCCGAGAAGGCCGCGTCGCAGATCGAGAGCCTGGCCGCGCCCGATCTGACGGCGACCTCGGCCGCCATTGCGACCCAGAGCCAGTCTGTCGAGGCCGGCGGCGAGATCCGCCTCCCGGCCTATTCGATCACGCGGATCGTTTGGAGGTAGACCGGCTACTGCCGCGGCAACTGGACCGCTCCCGCCGGAGGAATGCCGGCGCTGGCAGCGCCGGGCGTTTCGGCCACGGGACCTTTGCTCTCGATGATCACCAACAAATCGGCCCGCGGCGGTGAACTGGGAAGCGGCAGCGGCAAACCGGCCACGGTGGGTGTCGAATCGACGGGAACCGGCAGGGCGACGACCCCCAGGCCCAGCAGCAAGACCTGGTCCGTCGGCCAGCGAAATCGCTCGGCAAAACGGAAAGTCGACATCTGCGGCACCTCGACCCGGGCGCGTTGCCGCGGTGAGGTTTGCGTGGGCACTTCCAGCATCACGGGCACGAGCTTCTCGACCTGATCGATCTGACACTTGATCATCGCATCGACCACGCGGCGGTCGGTGGAGAGCAAAGGACTGAACTCCAGCGAGAAACCTTCGTCGAGTTGGCCCGGCAGATTGTCGTAGCCCTGCCAGGCGTCGGGCCGCGGATTCACGTCGCGGATGAAAGACCGCCCGCGGAGGGCCGAAACCACGGTGGCCTGACCGTTGTTCACCAGCAGGTGCGGCGAGCTGTGTTCGCGATAGTCGTTTCGGCGCTGCAAAGCGCCGAGCAGCACCGCCGAGTCTTCCTTGGGCAACAGCCAGGCGCTGACGCCCGGCGTCTGGGCGGGGATGGGACGCAGCGCGCGGTGGGCCGTGGCCCGCCAGTTGGGGTTGTCGATCGTCACGATGCGCAGGCTGAAGGTGCGGGTTTCCGCCTCGCTGGTGACGAAACGATCGACGATGTCGGCCACCACGGCCTGCATCTGCGGCGTGTGATAGACCCGCAAGGTTCGCGGCGAGGCGCTGAGGATGCCAAACGGCTCGGTGTGCCAGACTTCATAGCCCGTTTCGCGCAGAATCCAGTCGACAATGGCCTGTTCCGGACGCTTCGTGGTGGTCACCCGCGCCGTGTAGGGGCTGATGTCATATTCCCGCCAGACCTGTCCTTGCTCGTTGGGCAGGGTGCCGCTGCCGGCGGTCACGTGCAAGGCCCGGCGCGTCACGGCGGGCGGCGGTGCGAGAAACGGGTTGACGCTCGGCGCCGCGCCGGGGACTGCGGGCGTCGCAAAGGCGGGGGCAGCGGAAACCGGCGCCGGATCAGTGGCGGCTGCCGGCACGACCCCGTTGTCGGTGCCGTACGCCGCCGGGCGCCAGGTCGGACCGGACATGGGACCAGACGTGGCCGGCACGGTTTGGGCCCATACCTGGGCCGTGGTGACGGAGAGAATGAACGCCGTGAAAATCGATCGCGCCCACATGCTCGAAGCCTCCTTGCTTGACCATGGTAGGATAGGTTTTTAACCTGTCATTTGTCGGGCAGACAGGTTGAAAACCTATATGCTACGTCAGAACCTATCAGACAGATTGAAAACCTATCCTACCTGGGAACAGCCTTTTGCGCGCGGGCACTATACAAAGCTGACGGAACGAGGGCAAGAGGGAACGCGATGCTGCTTACATCACGGTTCCGAGATTTGGAGGTCGCGGCAAATCTTTTTCGCCAGGAATTCGTTGATTTTCCGATGTCGCGGCACGGCTGTAGCCGTTTGTACGCGGCGATTCACCCACGCGGAATGCCTGCTGCCTTCTCGCAAGAGCTCACAGCCATGCGCCGTCAAGTGGCGAAGCAACGCTTGCCGCTTCATTTGCCCGACAGGGAAAGAGTTTCGCGGATGACCGTCTGATTCGCCAAGCCTTCCTCGGCAAGTTGGCGATTGGCCTCCAAAACCAGAGAAATCGCTTCCTTGAGATTCTCGCGGGCCTCCTCAAGCGTGTCGCCTTGGGTATTGGCGCCAGGAAGCTCCTCGACGAAGCCGATGTAACCTTCCGGCACTTTTTGGAAGATGTACGTCAACTCAAGGTCCATGCGACTACCCTATTACTCCGTTCCGCAGCGCGCCGACGATCAGCGAGCCGTTGTGCCCGCCGAAGCCGAAACTGTTCGACATGGCGACGCGGATCTGCCGCTGCCGGGCCTGGTTGGGCGTGTAGTCCAGATCGCAGGCGGGATCGGGCGTGGTGTAGTTGATCGTCGGCGGGATCAGGCCGTCGCGAATGGCCAGGATCGAGAAGATCAACTCGACGCCGCCGCTGGCGCCCAGGAGGTGGCCCAACTGGCTCTTCGTGCTGGAGACGCTGAGCTTGTAGGCGTGCTCCCCGAAGACCGACTTGATGGCCGTGGTCTCGGCCTGGTCGCCCAGCGGGGTGCTGGTGCCGTGGGCGTTGATGTAGTCGACCTCGGCGGGGTCGATGCGGGCGTCGCGGACCGCCAGCTTCATGGCATGGGCGGCGCCGATGCCGTCCTTGTCGGGCGCGGTGATGTGGCCGCCGTCGGCGCTCATGCCGTAGCCGAGCATCTCGCCGTAGATATTGGCCCCGCGGGCCTTGGCATGCTCCAATTCCTCCAGCACCAGCACGCCGGCCCCTTCGGCCAAGACGAAGCCGTCGCGGTCGCGGTCGAAGGGCCGGCTGGCATGCGCCGGGTCGTCGTTGCGCTCCGACAGGGCCCGCATCGCGGCAAAACCGGCCAGGCCCATGCGCGTCACGGCGGCTTCGCTGCCGCCGGTGATCATCACGTCGGCATCGTCGTACTGGATGGTGCGAAAGGCGTCGCCGATGGCATTGGCCGCGCTGGCGCAGGCCGTGACGATGCACTCGTTGGGACCGCGCAGTCCCCACTGGATCGACACCTGGCCGCTGGCCGCGTTGGCGATCAGCTTGGGAATGGTGAAGGCCGAGACCTTGTCCGGCCCCTTGTCCAGCAGCCGCTCGTGCTGGGTCTCGATCTCCCACAGTCCGCCGATGCCCGAGCCGATCATCACGCCGCAGCGGAAGGGGTCGTACTTGGAGAAGTCGATGCCCGAGTCCTTGACCGCGTCGACCGCGGCCACGATGGCGAACTGCGTGAAACGATCGAGTTTCTTTTCGTCGCGGGGCTCGATATAGCCGGCCGGCGACCAATCGGGGACTTCGCCGCCGAAGCGGACGCGGTAGCTCGGCGGCGTCGAAACAGCGCGAGCGGGCCAACCCCGCTCTCGCCGTTGCAGACGCGAGTCCAGACTTCCGCGACCTGGCGGCCAAGCGAGGTGACCGCACCCATACCCGTTACGACGACGCGCCGCTTCATGGATGTGTTAATTTCAACTCGAGCGAGGCTTCGCTGCTGGCCACGGCATTCTTGATGTGATCGATGGCCTGCCCGACCGTCTGGATCTTTTCCGCCGCATCGTCGGGGATGTTGATGTCGAACTCTTCTTCGAGTTCCATCACCAGTTCGACCGTATCGAGGCAGTCCGCCCCCAGATCGTTCACGAACGACGTATCGCGGGTGATCTGGTCCTTGCTGACGCCAAGCTGCTCGGCAACGATATCAATCACACGCTCTTCAACTGAGGCCACCTGAGGCTCCTCCTGGTAAACGCAGGTTTTACGGGCGAGAGGATTTTCAGAACCGATCCGAAAATCTCACCCGGCTCTAATAGGGGGGCGAGGCGTACAGTCCCGCTGAACTGCCTCTTCTTTTCAACTATCCTGGACAGATATAGCGACTTTTTCGTCCTGTGTCCATATCTCTCGCCAGTGTTTTCTTCCAAAACAGATTATACGGTCAGCCCACCATCGATGGTAAGCACCTGACCGGTGATGAACTCCGCCGCATCGCTGGCCAGGAAAAGCACGGCGTCGGAAATGTCCTGAGGCAAACCCAGCCGCTTCAGGGGGATTTCTTTCTTAATCTTTTCTAACATCTCCTCCCCCAGTTTGGCGGTCATGTCCGTGGCGATGAAGCCGGGGGCGACGGCGTTGACCGTCACGCTCCGGCCGGCCAGTTCGCAGGCAACGGTCCGCGTCAGGCCGATCACGCCCGCCTTGGAGGCCGAATAGTTGGCCTGGCCGGGATTGCCCATCAGGCCCGAAACGCTGGCGATATTGATGATCCGGCCATATTTCGACTTGCACAGCGGCCGCGCGGCCGCCCGCGTGAAGAGGAATGTGCCCTTGAGGTTGATGTTCAGCACGGCGTCCCACTGGTCGTCTTTCATCCGCATGATCAGGTTGTCGCGGGTGATGCCGGCATTGTTGACGAGGATGTCCAGTCCGCCCCAGAGTTTGACGACTTCGTCGACCGACTTCGTCGACGCGCTGGGAATTGGTCACGTCGGCGGCAATCGGGTCGGCGGTGCCGCCGGCGGCCTGGATCGCCGAAATCGTCTCGGCGAGGGTTTCCGTATTGATGTCGACGCACGCGACCTTGGCCCCCGCCGCGGCCAGGTCGACGGCAAACGAGCGGCCCAGCCCGCGAGCGGCGCCGGTGACCAGGGCAATGCGGCCGGTCAGGTCGACTTGGATTCGTTTCTTCGTTTCGGGCATTTCTTCGACTCCGGACACTTGGGTCTTGGGTCTTGGATCTTAGGTACTCATTCTAAGACCTAAGGCCCAAGACCGCTTTCTACACGTCCAAACTCTGGCATTCGACTTTGCGGGCGATGCGGCGGAGCAGGCCCCGCAGCACGCGGCCCGGACCGACCTCGTAGAACTGGTCGAAGCCCTGGGCCAGCAGGTAACGCATCGACTCCTCCCAGCGGACCGGGTTGATGATCTGCCGGACCATCAGGCGGCGGATTTCTTCCGGATCGTCGTGCGGCTGGGCGTCGACATTGAAAATCACGGGGATTTTCGGGGCTTGCATGTGGACTTCGGCCAGGGCCTCGGCACAGCGCTGGTCGGCCGGACGCATGATTTCCGTATGAAATGCGCCGGCCACGGCCAGGGGCATGGCCTTCATCGCGCCCATCTTCGGGGCCAACTCGGCCGCCCGCAAACAGGCGCCGTTGGTGCCGGAAACCACGAGCATGTCCGGACCGAGCAGATTGGCGATCTCGCAGGATTTCGCCCTGCCGGGCCTGCTCGCAAAGGGCCTCGACCTGAACGCGCTCCAGGCCGAGGATCGTGACCATGCCGCTGGGCGTGGCGTCGGCGGCCTCTTGCATGGCGGCCCCCCGCTTCTGCACCACCATCAGGCCTTCGTCGAAGTCCATGATGCCGGCAAAGACCATGGCCGTATATTCGCCCAGGCTCAATCCGGCCGCGGCTTCGCAGGAAAGCACCACCTCGGGCGACTGCGTCCCGCAGCGATTCCAGGGCGGCCAGGCTGGTGACGAACAACGCCGGCTGACTATAGATCGTGGAATCGAGCACGTCGGCCGGCCCCTCGAAGCAGAGCTTGGCCAGGTCGTAGCCCAGCAGTTCATGGGCACGGTCATACAACCGCCGCGCGGCAGGGAGCGATTCGGCCAGCCGCCGGCCCATGCCTACGGTCTGGGCCCCTTGGCCGGGAAACAAAAAGGCGATCTTACCCAACGCGGGACCCTTCGTGAATTGCCTTGTTCCGATTCAAGACGGTGCAGCTTCCGATTGTGCGGCTTACGACGGTTCGGTCCAAGACTCTCAGCCTACGACTCGATTTCGACGACCTTGCGACCCATGTAATGCCCGCACTTCGGGCAGACGGTGTGCGGAGGCACCGCCGAGCTGCACTGGGCGCAATAAGTCAGGTGCCGCGGCTCTTTCTTGTCGTGGTTGGCACGGCGGCTATTAGTACGCGAGTTGGAATGTCGGCGTTTTGGAACGGCCATGATCGAGGCTCCATCTTCCCTACGGGCGGTTGCTGGTGGAGGGGGAACATCCCCGCGCTCTACCCTTCCCCAGGCGACTGCTCACCAAGCAGGGGGAAATAGAGCATGTTAAGCTCCGCCGCAGGTTTTGTCAACCGGGGCGGGAATCGCAAGCGGCACATTTGGCCGGAAATTCTTCTGAACGAAGGGAAAACCAGACCTGGCCTTGCTTCTCACCCCCTTTGGTGGGTAAAGTTCCGCCACAATAGAGAATCGTACCTTGCCACGGAGGGTAATCGGTGACGCTTGAGTTTTTCACGCCGGCGTTCCTGGCCGCAGTTCAGTCATTGGTCGAGAGGCATCACACAATCTGTCCACGACTGCCTCCGCAAGGTCTCTTTTTTGAGGCACTTGTGGAGCAGGCTTTTCGCATGGCCGGCCGTCTTGTGGCTGAATTGGTTCCATCGGTTCCAAACAGCCCTTGGCATGACCTGCTCGTCGGCGGCATCAAGCTGTCTATCAAGAGCGAAACGGGCAAGTCTACGCGCACTTCTACGATCAGTATAACGAAACTCTGTACCACGGAGACGGGTGAGTGGACACCTGAGGCCCTTGTAAAACATACGCTTGCCCATATCGCCCGCCACGATCGGATGCTGATGATCCGCGCAGATCTGGCACGATAAAGACTTTGCCTACCAGCTTCTCGATATACCGCTTGAGTTGTTGGGACGAATGAAGGATGCCCAGTTTTCTGGCGTTGGAAAGCGGCCGGGAAGACGCAGCCTGGCCGCGGATGTTCTCGATGGGGAAGAGAAGATTTTTCGCGTACACTTCGACGGCGCCGACGGTAAATGCCAGATTCACGGGCTGATTGTTGACCGCTGCCGGATACTGCGTGAGTGGCGGCAGTCGATCCCGACCTAGCGCTACTCGCATTTCTTCGACTTGCGGAAGATCAGCCAGTAACAATGTTGTCGCCGGGCGTGGTGCGCGTTCTTCCATCGCGGGTCAACGATTGGGCCCTTGCGCACCTTGACGATGCAGTCGCACGCACAAAAACCCACCTTGCAAGCCGCCTGCGTGAACTCGATATGTGCCCACTGGTAGCGGTGTCCGTGAACGTAATCGGCGATCTTCGCCAGCAGTATCCCTTCTGGTCGTAAAACTCGGAATGCCTCGAGAGCGAAGGGCGGAAACATGAAGGAGAAGTTGTAGCCCTCTGTTGCCGGGGACTTCAAGGTCAAGCCGAATCGAGTATTGAAGTCCTTGGAGCGGTCCTTGCCCTGATTGGGGATATGCGGCGGGTCGTAAACGACGACATCGAAGCTGGCGTCCTCAAAAGGCATGTTCGTATTATCGCCCACCACGGTCGGATTGTGTGCCGGGTCGATGTCGAGGCCGACCACCTTCCATGATAACCCCCTCCAAAATCGCCCCGTATTCACAGTCGCGTCAAGAATTTGCTTCGGCTTGCTTCGCGGGTAGAAATTCAGCATCCTGTCAAGCAACTCGGAATCCTCGCCAAACCAGACTGAGGGCAACGGGTCGTATGTGCTAGTCGCCTCTCCGTTTTCTCGTTCCGGAATGGCGATGGGTAGCGCGCGCTGCGTATTGGCCGTTGTCTTCCTTCGCATTTTCGATATCTCCTAGCACTACTGTCCGGTTATAAGTCGAATAGTTTCAATTGGTTACGACAAGCACTTTCCGGATTTGGGACAGAAATCGTGGAAAGTGCCTGAAAAATAGGGGTTTTCTCGAAAGGAGTCACACTCAGAATTTGCAAAATTTCGGAAAGGCTGCGGTCCACCCTCAGTTCCTTCCGGATGATGGCCACCAGGACGTAGACGCACACCGCGATCCAGACTTGAGTCCGCACCGCGTTGTCCGTGTTGCCATAAAATGCCTTGATCCGCAGGTTCTGCTTGATCCATTTGAAGAACAACTCGACCTGCCAACGGCAGCGATAGAGTTGCGCAATGGTCAGGGCGGGTAGTTCGAAGTTGTTGGTAAGAAAACACAATCGCCGGTCGTGCTCGGCATCGTAATAGGCAACGCGACGCAGGGCATCCGGATAAAGCTTTGAGGTCTTGACGCCTCGCAGAACAATCGTCTGGTCGCTTCGCAGGCCCGTGGACTTGTCCACCACACGGGACTCGCGGCGGTAACAGTCGATGTTCTTCTTGGCACGCGTGACGAAGAACGCCAACTGTGAAGTAAAGCGATGCAAGCGAGCAAAATCGACGTATCCTCGATCCATCATGTAGAAGGCGCCCGGTTCGATTGGCAGGTGATCGAGGACGGTCACATCGTGCGTTTTCCCGTGAGTTATGCGGATAAAACAGGGGATGTTGCCCCGCAAGTCGATCAGCGTGTGAAGCTTCACGGCACCTTTGTGACGACGAAATCGCGCCCAAGGAAACAGGGCAAGACAAAGATCGATAGTTGTGGAATCCAAGGCATAGGCGGCCTGCTTGAGCGATACTGCGAAGTTGTCCTTGGCGTACAGGGCTCGGGCGCGACGAATGAGCACTTGAGCGAAGTCGGCGTAGATCCGCCAGTCGCGACGCTTGTTGGCATCGCTGAGCGTGCTCCTGGAAACCCGGCCGCGAAGCCCGGCGTGGTACAATTTCGACGGCACCGCATTCAAGCAGGTTTCGATGTCCCGCAGGCTTTCGCGATAAGTCAACTGAGCGAAGGCCATGGTGAGGAACTGGTCCCGACAAGAGAAATCGCGGACCCGGTAGTTGCCGCGATAGCGTTTCACACATTCGTCGAAATCCCGCTTGGGAATGAAATCCATCAGTTGAGCAAAAACCAGCCTGCCCTCGTGCATCGCAATCTCCTTTCCACTTAATAGTGCAAAGGAGGGGGCGAAAACGCCAGGGGGCACTGAAATCGAGTACAAGCGGAAATCGCGGAACAACCCTAGAAATCACGATAGTTTCAACCACCTACTCATCGCTCAACCGGACAGTAGTGATCTCCTAGAGTAATTTGACCGCTCGAATCATCTTGTGTCCAGTGGGGCTTGGGCCAGCCATTGCCTGCCCGTTCCTCATCACAAACAACCCTTCTTAGCTCGTAAATGTCTCGCTAACCCGCCACCACTGCGGCTGGTGATCGACAGCTAGCCGGAACTGGCGTTCTGGCTACATATGGTTCATCACTCTTGACGCCGTTATTGTACTGACAGCAGCAATACAAGTCAATGGGAGGAATGCCTCTTGGCGAATGATTTTTCGTCGGTACAATAACACCATGATGACGACACCACGGGGAAGACCCCCTAAACAGAAGGGTGCAGCCAAGACTCGTTACTTGCAGGTCAGGGTGACGGAGCCAGAAAAAGCGGCATTTGACGCCGCCGCCGATCTTGCTGGCCTCGACGTATCTGCCTGGGTGAGAGAGCGATTGAGATTGGTGGCTCGAAAAGAACTCATGGACGGCGGTAAAGAGGTCGCGTTCTTGAAAAAAGAGTTTTAGAGAATGCGGCGCTATGCCTTCGCCGGCTTTGTGCTTTGGCCTCTGCGATCGAGCGGGCCGCGCCGAACTCGGCGCCGAAAAGAGAGAATGACGCTGGCCCAATAGACCCAAATCATCGGCGCGATGGATGAACCGACGATACCGTAGGCCGTTCCCCTTGCTATTCGCCCTGACTCGGTTCAAAATAGGGGTTTTGCCGGTCACTTTCAGCCAGCAACGGAATGAACTCCGTTTTACGAACAACGAAGAGATTCTCATGCCTACTTGTGTTTTGGCTTATTCGGGCGGATTGGATACCTCGGTCATTCTCGGCTGGCTGATGGAAGAGGGCTACGACGTTCACGCCGTCTACGTCGATCTGGGGCAGCCCTGCGAAGATCGCGAGGCGATTCTGCAAAAGGCCCGGAACATCGGGGCCCGCTCGGCCCGGATCGTCGACGCCCAGGAGGAACTGTGCCGCGATTTCGCCTTTCCCGTCCTGCAGTGGCAGGCGAAGTACGAAGGCGTCTATCTGCTGGGCACGTCGATCGCCCGGCCGCTGATCTCGAAGGTCTGCCTGCAGGTCGCCCGCGAGGTGGGGGCCGACGCCTACGCCCACGGCGCCACGGGCAAGGGCAACGACCAGTGCCGCTTCCAGTTGGCGGCCGAGGCCCTCCGACCCGGCCATCCGCATCATCGCCCCGTGGCGGATCGAGAAGTTCCGCCAGCTCTTCCCCGGCCGCAGCGAGATGATCGCCTATTGCAACGAGCGGAAGATCCCCGTCAAGGCGACCTCGACCAAGCCCTACAGCTCCGACGAGAACTGCCTGCACATCAGCTACGAGGCCGGCAAGCTGGAAGACCTGAACGTCAACGGCGTGGAACTGGTCGATTTCGGCATGACCGTCTCGCCGCAGAAGGCCCCCGACAAGAGCGAGCAGGTCGACGATCGGCTTCGAGTCGGGCGTGCCGGTGAGCGTCAACGGCAAGCGGCTCGGCGCGTTCCAGATCGTTTCGCAACTGAACCAGATCGGCGGCCGCAACGGCGTCGGGCCGGATCGACATGGTCGAGAACCGCTTCGTGGGCATGAAGAGCCGCGGCGTCTACGAGGCCCCCGGCATGACGATCCTCTACGCGGCCCATCGGCTGGTCGAGCAGTTGACGATGGACCGCGACCTGATGCACCTCCGCGACCGGCTGGCCCCGGAAGTGGCCGAGATGGTTTACTACGGCTTCTGGTATCACGCCAAGCTGGACGCCCTGATGGCCTTCATCCGCCAGGCCCAGAAGCCGGTCACCGGCGAGGTGTGCTCTGAATCTCTACAAGGGCAACATCGACGTCGCCGGCCGCAGCAGCCCCAACAACCTGTACGACGAAGGCATCGCCACGATGGAAGGCGGCGGCTCCTACAACCAGACCGACGCCGAGGGGTTCTTGCGGATTCAAGGGCTGCCCGGCCGCGTGCAAGGACGGCTGCGGACGCGGGAGTATTAGGACCTGCCATGAACTGGTTAAGCAGTCATTTTCTCTGGATTATCGGCGGTTGTGCCGCTGTTCACACCCTGATCTTCGCGGGGCTCCTCTGGGTCCGCGGCCGAAAAACCAAGAAGCTGGTTTACCACCTCGGGGACCTGGTGCGCGGGTTTTCCAGCCACAGTGACACGGACCGCTCCGTGGACAATCAAATCAACATGTTCTTGCTTGACCTCCAGGACGTGGTCCAGAACCCGGCACGCTACGGCGAATTGGAGGCCCTCCGCACGCGGTTGGTCGTCAAGGACGAGACCCGGCCTTATCTGCAGACCACGCTGTTCGAACGTTTCTGCAGTGTTTCCCGGGCCCTCATCGAGATCTACCCGCTGCTGGGGATCATTGGCACCGTGTTGGCGATCGGCTGCGGCCTGTCGTCGTCCGCCAATGCCCCGCCGGAGTCCGGGGCCGCCGTGGATGCCGTGGTGCAGAACTTCAGCCAATCGATCTGGGCGACGGGCATCGGCCTGGCTTGCGCGGTTTTTTGGATGCTCATGAACGCCTGGTTCGAGCCGAGTTTTCAACGCTTGCTGGAGCATCAGGCCAGCGTGCGGGGGATCATTACCGCCGCCAAGTGCCGTCTCGGCGGTGCGTCGCCGCCGAGCGTCAGTCCCCTAGGGTTGTCATGATCGCGAACACGACACTGCAGTTGTCCCGCCGCCGCATGGTGGTCCAGTTGGCGTCGCTGGTGGATCTCTTGTTCGTGATCCTCTTCCTGCAGTACATGCAGCTCCGCGTCGCGTCGCAACGCCAGGCGGTCGCATCGCAACTTCAGGCGGTCGGCGAGCGGGAACTGCGCACGCGGGCGGAGCAGGCCGCCAAGAGCGCCGAGGAAAAAGAGAAAAGCGCCCTGGCGGTCAAGGAAACGGCCATGGCCCAGGTGGACAAGTTGGTCCGCCTGCGGGACAACAACCAGCGGCTCAACGACGAAATCAAGGCGCTCAACAAGCAGCTTGCGGAACTCCGGGAGAAGACCCAAGACGCCGACAAGCGGATCATCGAGGAGGAGAAGCGTGCCGACGCGGAGCGACAGGACCTGGCCAAGATCGTTCAAGGCATGCTCGGCGTCGACATCGGACCGGCCCTCAAGAACGCTCCGCAAAAAGACATCGGAGCGTTGAAAAGGCAGTGGGAGGAATTGGAGGAAGCGTCGCCCGGCGCCATCGTGCAACACCTGCGGAAGACGGCCGAGATGCAGAAGTTGTGCAGCATCTGGGAGGTCCACGTCAACGAAGACGGCACCGTGCGGTTGCGGTTCGGCGATGCGCCGTGGACTTTTCGACCGAAAAACGCCGACGATTTCGCCCAGCAGGTTTACGACAAGTCCAAGGAGACCGGCGAGCCCAAGAGCCTCGTGCTGGTCTTGGAGACCTTCGGCAATGCCCAACTGGCAACGCGCAACAACGTGAAAAAGGGATTGAAGATTGCCGCGGACCTGCTGAAAGCGCAGTGGCCGGGCAAGCGCTTCGAGATCGCGATACCGCGTTTCTCCGCGGCGCCGCCGCCGTGAGGGAAGCCGTACTGCGAGGCAAACGGCAAGCGAAGCCCGAGGGGAAGGACAAGATGATGAAGAAATGGACCAAGGTTGGGATCGGAGCCGGCTTAGTCGGCGGCGTACTGCTTGTCGGCGGCCTGATGCAAGGAATCATGAGCCTCTGGCCGCATATCGGCGCAGGCGGCGGGCCGGGCGGCAATGGCGGCGACGGCGGCAAGGGTTCCGCTGTCGTCTCGGGCGTGGTCGAACCCCCGCCTCCACCCCCGCCGCCGAAACCGGAGCCGCTGGAAATCACGATTGACGACAACAAGTATCTGGTCAAGGGCGTCGAAGTCGGAAGTGTCGATGAACTGGTGAGGATGGCAGCCGCCGTGCCCAAGGAAGTGCCCCTGCCGCGCGTGCGGGTCCTCTTGCGGCGAACTTCCCGTTACGTAACCGAGCATGCGTTGACGGAGGCCCTGCAAGCGGCCAACGTCGAGTTCGTCGCGATCGAGGAGTGACGAGCAGGCACCTCGCTTGCATGGGGCGCTTTTAGAACAGCTTCTGAGGAGAGGCGAGAGGTTTGTTTGCTTTTTGCATGCCGAGTGGGTCACATTTGGTCCGAGGCGGCGTCGGAAAACTTGCGTAATCCGACTTGACCCGAGCTAGTCAATCGGCTAGTATTGCAGAGGACGTGCAGGAATGCGTTTCTTTTGTATCCTTTGGGATTCCGACGACGATCCGGAGGGAAACGTCGCGCATATTGCCGAGCATGGGTTGAGCGTAGAAGATGTCGAAGCCGTCTTGGCGGAACCTGATTCTGAAGGGAAAAGCCGTTCGTCACGCACACCGGTGGTTTGGGGTTATACGCCCGACGACAAATACATTATCGTGGTATACCAGCAGATCGACGAGGATACGATTCGGGTGATCACGGCCTATGAAGTGTCTGAGCCTTTAGGAGCGTCTGAAAATGGAAAAACGGAGACTACAGCGTATGACCCGGAAGCGTCCTTTGACTTCCGAAGAAGTCGCCAAGGACCAGGAAATTCGCCGCAAGGTGCAGGAGGAGTTCCCGCCCGCTCCTCGCGCTATGGAACCAGTAACGCAGTCGATTGCCGAGTCATTGAAACAGGCAATCAGCGCCAGCGACCGGTCCGTCTACCAGATTGCCAAAGAATCCGGCATCTCGCAGATCGTGATCACGCGGTTTCTTTCCGGAGAACGAGACATCCGCATGGCCACGGCCGACAAGCTTGCGCGGGTGTTGCACCTGCAACTGACAGTCGGGAATTAGGACGGTGGACGAGCAATTGCGTATCTTGATCATCCCAAAGGTCGTTGCCGCTACGCTCGCGGTCTTCCTCGCCGCTTGCGCCAGCGCCGCCCCGCGCATCGCGAGCGCCCTGGACGTGGCCCCGGTCTGGTCGGCCCATCCGGTCGGCTTTGCGCTGCTGACCCGCGGCAAACAGCAACTCGTGGCCTTTTACGACCACGAGCGGCGGATGACGATCGGCTGCCGGTCGTTGGACGAAGACCACTGGCAGTTCGCCCGGCTGCCCTCGACGGTCGGCTGGGACAGCCATAACTTCGTGACCATGGCCGTCGATTCGGCCGGGCAGGTCCACGTCTGCGGCAACATGCACTGCGTGCCGCTTACCTACTTCCGCACGGCGCGGCCCATGGACATCGCCAGCTTCGAGAAAATTCCCGCCATGGTCGGCCGCAACGAGAAGAGCTGCACCTATCCGCACTTCCTCCGCTGGATGCAGGACGAGCTGATCTTCACCTATCGCGACGGCCGTAGCGGCAACGGCGATCAGTACTTCAACGTCTACGACCCCCGGAAGCAGACCTGGCGGCGGCTCATCGATGGTCCGCTCTTCTCCGGCGCGGGCAAGCGGAACGCCTATTTCGTCGGGCCGGTGCAAGATCATCAAGGCGTCTTCCACGTCTGCTGGGTCTGGCGGGAAAGCGCGGATTGCTCGACCAACCACCACCTCGGCTACGCCCGCAGCCGCGACCTCGTGCATTGGGAAACCAGCGACGGCCGGGCCCAGAAGCTGCCGATCACGCTGGAAACCGCCGAAATCGTCGATCCCGTGCCGATCGGCGGCGGCATCCTCAACGGGCACACGCTCCTGGGCTTCGATCCGCAGGACCGCCCCATGATCGCCTACCACAAGTTCGACGCCCAGGGCAACACCCAGATTTACAACGCCCGCCGCGAGTCGGCCGGCTGGAAGATCTACCAGACCAGCGATTGGGACTACCGTTGGGATCCTCGCGGCGGCGGCACGATCCGCGTGGAGGTCAGCGCGGGGCCGGTGGTTGTCGGCAGCGACGGCTCGCTCACGCAATCCTATCATCACGTCCGCTACGGCTCCGGCGTTTGGCGGCTCGATCCGGCCACGCTCAAGCCGATCGGCACGGCTGCGGCCCCGAAGAAAGTTTCCAAGGGGCTTGGCCGCGTCGAATCGACGTGGCTCGGCATGGAACTGCGGACCGCGGCGGACCTGGGCCAAAGCGACCGTCCCGGCGTGCGCTATGTCTTGCGCTGGGAAACATTGGGGGCCAACCGCGACCGTTCCCGTCCGCCGCCGCTGCCGCCGCCAAGCATGTTGCGGCTGGTGGAGCTGCGCAGAAACCGTAGGCTACGAAGCTCCCCGTACCGCCTCGATCTTGCGTGCAACTTCGCCAGTGCGAAGCGCCGCGATGAACTCGGCTTCATCGGCATACAGGCCGTGGCTGAGGAACTTGACGGTCCAATTGTGTTTCATGGGACTGATCGTAAGGATCGCCGCCCCGTGCTGGTGTGCTTCCCACATTTCGATGGCCGTGCCCATCGACGCCTCGGGAATGAAGGCCAACAGCACGTCCACCTCGCGGCACATAAGGTTGTGGCGAAAGAACACCTCTCGGCCGGTCAATTGATCGTAGTCCAACGACGTCTTGTGCTTGGCCAACGGATCGTAGATTTCAGCGCCGGGGAAATGTTCCTCGAGCAGTTGCGTGATCCGCTGACGATAATCCTGGTCATGCATGTGGTTCACCGTGTGCGAACCTTGCATGATGCCGGCGATGAAAAAACGCATGGGAAGGGTCGGGGAATTGAAAAGCGGGTAACAATGGTTGATAATCAGTCAGCATACGCATTGCCACTACGGAAATGCAAGCGGCAAGTCCGACTTGCAAATCCAAGATCTGAAATTCGAGATTTGAGAAGCGTTCCATCCAGACGTTGACAGAAAAATGGGGGACAGAAAAATAAGGCTAGGGAAGAGAAAATGGAGGCAGACGATGAGAATTCCGAATTCATTTTCTTTTCCCACATCTTCCTTTCCCCATTTTTCTGTCTCCAATCTTTCTGTCAAGAACTTTCTTCTAAACCCAGGCCCCTCGTTCCCATGCCCAAAACCTACTTGCAACACGCCGACCAGTTACTTCTTCAGGCGCTCTCCATTCCCGGTCTGAGCGGCGAAGAAGGCGAGATTATGACGTTCCTCGTCGATCAACTCCGCGCGGCGGGGGCGACCGACGAGGTGCTGGGCTTCGACCAGGCCCGCGAAAAATCCCGCAAGGCGGCCAGAGCGGCA
This sequence comes from uncultured Planctomycetia bacterium, assembly GCA_963779975.1. Taxonomy (GTDB): domain Bacteria; phylum Planctomycetota; class Planctomycetia; order Pirellulales; family Thermoguttaceae; genus JANXQG01. The sequence goes on from CAWAAL010000013.1 coordinate 125,048, forward strand.
ATCTCGTCCTCAAACTTCCCGGCACGCGGCCCGGACCGCGACGACTGCTGATGGCCCACGTCGATACAGTGCCGATTTGCCGTGGCGCCCGGCCGGTGAAGAAGGGAAAATACATCGTTCCGGCCGACAAGCACACGGCCCTCGGCGCGGACGACCGCACCGGTACGGCCGCGATCTTGGCGGCCGCTTTGTACGTCCTGGCTGAAAAACCCGAGCATGGGCCGCTGACGTTCCTCTGGACCGTGCAAGAGGAGGTCGGTCTGTACGGTGCCCGTTATGGCGCGCATCGGCATGCTCGGCCGGCCAAAGCTGGCCTTCAATTTCGACGGCGGTCCCACCGACAAAGTGACGATCGGGGCCACCGGCGGCTATCGCTTCGAGATTGCCGTCTCCGGCACCGCCAGCCACGCCGGCGTCGTGCCCGAAAAGGGCGTCAGCGCAATCACCGTCGCCGCCCTGGCCATCGCCGACCTGTACCGCGAGGGCTGGCTGGGGAAAATCGAAAAGCCATCGGGCAGCGGCACGGCAAATGTCGGCGTCATCCAGGGCGGCGAGGCCACGAACGTCATCACTCCGGAAGTTCATCTTCCGCGCCGAGGCCCGCAGCCACGACCCGGCTTTCCGCGGGCAGATCATCAAGGCCATCGAAGCGGCTTTCACGAATGCCGCGCGGAGCGTCATGAACATCGACGGCAAGTGCGGCGGCGTGGAAATCGACGGCTGCCTGGACTACGAGTCGTTTCGCTTGCCGGACGACAGCCCTTCGATCCTTGCGGCCGAAGAGGCGATTCGCTCGCTGGGCGGCAATCCGGTTCGAGCAATCTCCAACGGCGGTCTGGACGCCAACTGGCTCACCGCGCACGGGATTCCCACGGTGAGCCTCGGTTGCGGGCAGGAGAACCCCCATACGCCGGCCGAGCGGCTTGATTGCGGGGAATTCCACCGGGCGTGTGAAATTGCTCGAAAACTGGCCACGGGGTGAGGGGGAGGACGAAGGATGAGGGATAAGGGATGAAGGTGATTACGGTGTCCTGGATTGGCAGAGGGTCAGGTTTTTGTCTTCATTATTTCTTTTCCCAGCCTCCTGGGTGGTCGAATATCCCCCATCCCTTATCCCTCATCTCGCACCGTCTGGCCCCTCTGGTCTGCTCTTGAAATTTTCGGTAAAATGGGGGCTAACCGTATGCATTCAGCAGCGATGATTTGGTTTTCGGCCTGACTAGAGGGAACAAATGGCTCGCAAGATTCTCAACCGCAAGGAGTTACGTGAGGCGTCCGATTCGGCAGAACGTGCCGAGGCCCAGGAACACGAAGAGGGCGGTGAAGGCGCCGCCCCCAAAGCCAAAGAGAAGAAGGCCCCGGCCAAGCGCAAGAGCCGCGCCAAGGCTGCCAAGGAAGTCCGCCTGAAGGCCTTTTGGGGCGTCTTCAACCAGACGTTGCGGCGGATCTCGCTGTTCGAGTACAGCCAGCGGGCCGAGGCCGACAAGAAGGCGGCCGAATTGAGCGAGTCGCAGAAGACGCCCCATTTTGTCCAGCTCGTCAAAGAAACCATCGAGGAGTGATCCTCAACCGGCCGTTTCGGCGTCGAGCCAGGCCAGGTAACTCGCACTGCCGGCGACCACCGGCACGGCAAGAATCTCCGGCACTTCGTAGGGATGGATGCGGCGAATGGCCTCTTCCACGCGGGCGAACAAGTCGCCGCGCGTCTTGGCCCAGCATTGCCATTCTTCGCTCGTCTCGACCTTGCCCTGCCAGCGGTAAGTGCTGGTGATCGGTCCCACGATTTGCACGCAGGCCGCCAGGCGGGCCTCGACGAGTTCGCGGGCGATCCGTTCGGCTTCCTCGCGCAGGGCGGTGGTGGTGACGATCTGAATATGCGGCAACATTGGACATTTCCTCCGCAATCTCTTACAATTCACCGTTTCGCAGCAACTCGAATCGCATTTCCAGTCGCGGTTCTTCATTCATGTTGAGCAGAGCAGCAGTCGCGCGGCCGACCGACGTGCGACCGACGATCTCGGCACCTACAAAAGCAAAATGCTCTTGCCATGGTTGCGTCCTGGGATTGAAAACTATCACAAGCGTACCAGTTTCCGGGTCGATGGCGGAGAGGTTCGGTCCCTTGAAGCGATTGCAGTAAGGGCAGGCGAGTGCGAGATTCTCAGCTTCATCGCTGCCATGATGTTGTTTGGCTCGCACATGCTCGACATGAAACGTAAAGAAAGGTGCCGCGGCTTGTGGAAGCCGACAATACTCACATCGATGGGCTGCGCGTTGTCGAACGAATTCGCGTGTACCGACGTCCATCACGAAGGAGTCTGTCTTCGCAAGAATTCACGGGCTTTCGCTTGCAAAATCGTCACGAAGTGAAAGGCTTCGAGAAAGCGATCGTAGATTACCCGTTCTTCCGGTGACAACTGCCCTTCATTGGCCTTTTGGGCCAGGTTCTCGAGGCGGGCCTGAGTCTCGGCGTCGGCACGGAGATTGGCCACGTTCCGGGCCACCTCGGGTGTGAAACAGTCCAGGAACGGGTCGAGTACGCGATCCATAACATCAAAGGCTGTGCTCATACTTGCAATTATACCCGGACGCGGCATCGTGTTTCAATTGGAATACACAACATCGACGGGTCATTTACTTCCCCGCGCGGAGCGTTTGATGCCGCTGGTAAAGGTCCAGGTGCTGGCGGATCTTTCCCACGACCTCCGCCCGGTTCGAGGCCAGGGCCACCTCGATCGCCTCGCTCGCCGTCCGCACGGCGTCTTGGTAGCGGCCCGCTTCCGCTTCCGCAGCCGCCAGGATGTCGAGCAACTCGGGCGACTTGCGGCCGGTCTGCCGGCAGGCTTCTTCCGCATGGCCGGCAGCTTCCGCGCCGTTGCGCAAACGGTCATCCGGCAAGGTCGCCAAGAGCCAGGCCAATTGTCCGAGGGTCCGCGGCGAACATTTCTTCAGCTCTGCCGCACGGCGGAGGTGCTCGATCGCGCCGGACATGTTCTGCCGCCGCAACAGGGCCTGCCCCAGATTGTTGTGCGCCCCGCCGTGATCGGGACGCAACTCCACGGCCTTCGTCAGCTCGACGATTGCTTCGTCGAGTTCGCCGGCCGCTAACAGGGCCGCGCCGAGATTGTTGTGAAAGCTGCTCACGTTCGGGCTGATGGCGATTGCCCGGCGGTATTCGGCAATGGCCTCCACCGGTTTCCGCTGCAAGGCCATTTCCACGCCGGTGCGGTAATGCGCCATGGCCCGCGGGTCGAGTTCGATTTGCAGATTGGAAACCGTGGCGGCGGGCTGGCCGGCTCCGCCCGAGGCAGGCGACGCGACCGCCAGCGACCGCTGCAAACCGATTTGCGCATCCGGGTGCCAGGGTACTTTCTCGAGCACCGTGCGATACTCGGCGGCCGCGGCGGCGTGGTCGCCCACGTTCTCCATCAGATACCCGAAACGCAAGTGCAGGTGCCAGTCCTCCGGCCGCCGCTGGATCGCCTGCCGATACGTAGCCACGGCCTGTTGGGCAACGTCCGGGTCCAAGCGGGCCCGCACGTCGGCCAGCAAGCGCTCGAGCCCTTTGCTGCCGCTGGGCATGTTCCAGTTCGTTGGTGAACGGGGGGTGCGAAGTCAGTTCCACCATCGGCAGCAGCAGTAGGTACTCGTCCATCGGCGTCAGCGCCAACTGGGCCGCGCACTCCTCCCGCGAGAGAACGGTGGCGACGGCCTTGATCATAACTTTGCCAACTGCTAGCAAAGCTAGCTTCTTGATTGGCACCCAGGTTGGGTATTCAATGTTTTAGAACCCACATTGAAGGAGCCCAAACCATGGATGCCACGTCGAATTGTACCGCGCCGTGCTGCCCACAAGAACGGTCTGTTCGCTCCCGGCGGGGGGTGGCCAACACCATGGCCCAGTTCAAGAGCTTGCACTCGCCCTGGGCCTCGCCTCGCCGGATCGCAGGCCAATTGAGTGTCCCGGCGAGAACCTTGAACTACTGGATCAACCGAGAACAAACGCTAGTCAGCCGTAGTTCGTGGCCGGAACGCACAGTGCGGTTTTTCGAAAGTCCTGAAGGAAGCGAATTTCTCCATCAACTGATGGCGGCTGCTCGTTTGGTCTTTGTCGAAGCCAACGATTGCGGGCTGCGCAATTTGTGCTGGTTTCTTGACCTCAGCCGTCTAAGCGAGTTCGTCGCCGCGTCTTACGGAGCGCAACAAGCAGCGGCGGAGGAGTTGGAGTCGCTCTTAATCCGTTTCGGTCAAGGAGAGGACGCGCGACTGGGCAAGCAAATGCCGCCCCGCGAGATCTCGCTCTGCGAGGATGAGACCTTTCATCCTCAAATCTGTTTGGTAGCCATCGAGCCGGTATCGAACTTCATCCTCGTGGAACAGTACCAACCGCAACGAGATGCGGCGACCTGGGAGCAGTGTACCTCTGCCAAGCTCGCTGCGCTGCCGGTCACCGTCTTCCAAGTGACCAGTGATGCGGCCAAAGCCATTATCGCACACACCGAAACCTCCCTGGGGGCCCATCACTCGCCGGACCTGTTTCACGTGCAGTACGATACGGTCAAGGCGACCAGCGGAGCCTTGGCGAGCCAGACGCGGGCCGCCATCCGGGAACTGGAGGAGCGACAGGAGAAAACCGCTGAATTGCGGGCGAAAAGTGATTCCCGCCGAGAAAAGGGCTCGCCCGATCCCCTGGTCGATGTGCTGCTGGAGCGTGCCCAGCGGGCAGAGACCGCGGCGCAAGAAGGAGTCGACACTTGCCAAGCAAGGCAACAGCGTGCCCAAGCGGCACGGCAAGGATTGGGACGCGACTATCATCCCGTGGATCTACAAACGGGCCAATCACTCGCCGCCGAGGAGGTGGGCCGACGACTGGCGGGGCACTTCGACACGCTCGACCAAGTGGCGGCCGAAGCGGGCCTTTCGTCACATGCCTGCGATAAGCTCGCCAAAGCGCGTCGCGTTTTGGATTCCATGCAGGCGACCATCGCCTTCTTTTGGGCCATGGTTGCCTCGCGACAGAGGGAATGGGGATACAGTCCCGCGGTCCAGCAGTGGATGCAACAAGACTTGATTCCAGCCTACTACTTATGCCGCGTCGCCGAGAAAGCTCACACTGCCGCCGAGAAGCAACGCTTGCGGATACTTGCCGCAGAGGTGCTGGCGCGCTCGTTCCCCGGACGGCCTATGGGGGACGCTGCCTTGCGATCTCCAGGCCGATCTGGAAACCAAGGCCCGGCAGTGTGCCGATTTCTTTCAGCGGAGCAGTTCCTGCGTGGAAGGACGCAACGGGCAATTATCGCTGAGGCATCATGCCTTGCACCACTTGACCGCGCGGAAGTTGCAAGCATTAACGGTCTTGCATAACTACGCCGTGCGACGTGAAGATGGCAGCACTGCAGCCAGCCGCTTCTACGGCGGCACGCCGCGCGACCTTTTCGGCTGGCTCCTGAAACGCCTGTCATTGCCAGCCCGGCCGCGGATTGCCCAGCGAAATGCCTAATATCCCCACTGGTGGGGAAGCTCCTGTCGCTTCCACGCTGCCTGATAATCTGCGCCGATGGCCCTCTCTAACTTGTCTCGATTCATTAGGCAACCTTGCTAGCCACCCAAACAATGAAAGCAGTGCTAGCAGTTGGCAAGGTTGTGATCAAGGCCGTGGCGACTGCAGGTGCCGGACATTTCAGGACCTCCGCCACGGCGGCCGAAACGGCCGGAAACATCGCCTTGGCGACCTCGTAATTGCCCGCAAAACGAAAGTGTACGTGCTCGAAGAACAGCGCTTCGCCCGGAATCCCATGATCGCTGGCCGGACCGTCCAGCAGCGCCTGCTCGGCGTCCACCAGACGCACGTCCGCGGCTGAATCGCGGGCCACCTCGTGAATCGCGCGGTTCAGTCGTCGGTCCGCGCGAAAGGGCATCGCATCCCAGTCGCAGGCCAGTTGGTAATGCTCGCGGGCCTTGTCGAATTGCCCGGCGGCGAAATGGCAGCGTGCCAGCCGAAAATGGAGATCGGCGAAGTGATCGTCGATCGCCAGCGCCGCCCCGTAGTGGTCGATCGCCCCGTTGAACGCTGCCCGCTCTTCGTCGGCCGTGCCCGCGGCGTAGGCCGCTTCCCAGGCGGTTGTTTCCGTTTCCGTCAAGCCTTTTCGGTGCAACGACCCCAAGGGAGGCTGGTCCTTGAGGTTCACGGCCACGGTCGAGAGAATCGTCCGGACGCCCGTCCGCCGCGCGATCCGCAGAATGTCGCGGAGGTTGGCGGCGAAATTGTCGCTCGTGGCGATGCGGCGGGGGTCGTCGGCGGGGATGAAGTGCCGCCGAAAGAACTCGGCATCCTGCGGCGTCTTCGCCACTCCAGCCGCCTCGCCGCGCAGGAGCCTGCTCAGCAGTTGCCCGGTGCGGGTGGTGTTCAGGCAAAGGCTGGCGCGGATCAGCGAGAGATTCGCCGTCAGCCCCAGCGATTTCGGTCCCGGGGCCGAGAAGCCGACCGCCTCGTTGTTCCCCATGTAGAGAATGAAGAGGTCTGGATCGCGCGCGGCGCATTCCGCCACGATCGGCCTGACGGCATGCGAGTTGATTCCCATGATTGCCGTGCGGTCGAATTCGAATCGCGTCTGGGGATATCGGGCCTTGAGCATCAATTCCAGGACCCGGCTGAAGCTGTAGGCCGGGTCGGGCGTGCCGAAGGCAGCCGACTCGCCGAAGATGAAGATCCGCACCGTGCCTGGAGGCTTGGCAACCGGAATGATGAACGGATCGGGGGTTTCCGTGCACTGGAATCTCCAGGCGAATTTAGGGTTGGGCACGTAGGCGTCGCCCGACTCGGTCTTGACGAGAAATGCGGTAGGGAAACCGAAGCCCACGGCCCAGAGGATGCCCTCGATCAGGCATAACGCCACTAGGGGGGCCAAGACGATCAGTGCGAGTCGGGCCGGCCATTTCCACTTGCCGTTTTTGCGTGGCTGTTGAGCTGAGCCGGCAGGAGGTTGTGATACGGAAGAGGGGGGCGGTAGGGAAGAGGGGTTCGGGTGCGGTTCCCGAACGGAAGGGGGGCGGTTCGCGCTCCGTTTCCGGTGTCCCATGGCTGAATCAACCGCAGTAAGAGTTTGATTCTTGGCCCGTCGCACCCTCGTGACAGGCCGACTACCGGGATCATAACATGAGTCTAGAAAAATGTCGATGGTTTGGGTCGAATCTTTCGAGCGAATTCCGTGCTATAAAGCGGTCCGCGTTTCTCCGCGGGGCACGAACTCGTAGACCTCGACGCGGTCGGCAGGTTCCGGCACGCGGTCGTCATCGTTGTCCTGAAGCAGCGGATAGCGCTGGGCGGCAATCAGGTCGTAGCGTTGTTTCTGTTCGTCGAGCCAGCGGTCGAAGGCCGCCTGATCGTAGGGTGCCGCGTGCGACCAGTATTGCACCAGGGCCAGCGGTCGCTGCCGCGATACGCGGCTGAAATCGCAGGTCTGGCCGCGGGCGAGCCGCGGCGAGTAGATCCGCTCGTTGCAGAGGAACTGCGGCGAGACGCCGTGCTGCCAGGCCCCGCCCGATGGCATGAAACTCCGTTTCAGGTCGGTACGGAGGCAGACCACTTCATGGTCCCGTTCCATGCTGCCCCAGAACCAGGCGGCGAACTCCCGTTTGCGGATATCCTGCTGCGCTTTGCCCGGCAGGTAGAAATCGCGGGCCATCGATGCCACCGCCAGCGCCAGCAGCAGGACGATCGCCGCAGCGACGCGCCGGGTCAACGGTTCGCGAGTGGGAGCTTTTGCTCGGGGTGGCACGTCCCTGAGCTTGCGAAGGGCGTGGAAGCCTGGAAACCAGGCCCTTCGCCGACCAGGCAGGCATGGCGACCGCAGGGACGTCCGACCCTTGGCGAGAACGGCTGCGGCCCCGATGGCGGCCAGGATCGAGACCAGCGGTATTAGATGCATGGCCAGCCGCATGTGACCGCCGTAAGGAAAACGGCGCATGGCGGCGGCGACCAGGTTCAAGACGAACGGGGCCGAGCAAAGCACGAGCAGCCGGTAGCGGGCCCGGCGGATCAGTACTCCCACGGCCACGAGGCAAAGCAGCGTCGTTCCGATGCTGCCAAAATCATTGCCACCGACCGGCACGGCCAGGAGCGGCCCGGCGTGGACCGATACCAGCCAGGCGAGCAACCCGAGGAGCGAATCGCGGGGCGGGAATGCGCCGGCCCAATCATGGGTCATCACTTCCAACTCGGCCCCCGCTTGGCCCCCGACGGCAAGCCGATACCAGGCGAGAAAACTGCCGGCCAGGACCAGGTTATATGCCGCCCAGACCCACCATCCGCGGCGCGACCGCGTGCCCGACAACACGGCCGCCACGGCCAGGCTCACGCCGCCGGCGACGAACACCGCCGGGTACGACAAGCCGAGGGCCAGCGGCGCCGCGGCCGTCAGCGCCCAGAGCCAGCGGGTATCGTCGGGCTGCCGCCACCAACGCACGGCTAACAAGAGTAAGAGCGTCGAGACCAGCAGATCGACGCCGTAGGGCTTCACTTCCGCGGCATAGCGGAGGCCGGAATAGGTCGCCGCGAAAATTCCCACCGCCAAGACCAACGCCGTGCCGCGCAGCAGCAGCCGGGCTAGGCGGTGAAAAACGAACAAACTGGCAACGCCGCACAGCAGGGGAAAGAGCCGCAGCGACCACTCGTGGAATCCCAGCAGCTTGACGGCCGTCAACTCCATCCATAAGAACAGCGGCGGAGCGATCTGATGGAAGTCCAGCGGCTGAACAAGGCCGGCGTAATCGCGATCGAGCAAGTTCATGGCCAGCATGGCCTCGTCGCCGGACAGCGGAAACCGCAAGAGGTAACGCACCAACCGGACCGCGACGCCGACCGCCAGGAAGACCACGATCCAACGGGCGTGCCAGTCCGCACCGCCGCGGCGCGGCGCCGGCGGACTGCCGGTGGTTACGGTTGCGAAGCGGATGGTCCCGCGATCTATCGTAAAAAGGGCCGGCATTTCCGCTGATCCTTCCCTTCGTAAAACGGAGTGCATTCCGTGCTACGCAGGTCTGCGCCCGCCCGGACTTTATTGTTCTTGGCAGGCGCGGGGGAGGATAGTGAAAATTGCGGCCGGCGACAAGATCACTTGGGGTGTGGAAAAGAAGTTACTTGGCCTTCACGGCCATCGTGATTTCATAACGCCACGGCATGTTGCGGGGCCCGCTTTCGCTACTGAGCATCGCGCGGGCGCCGTCGCGCTGATAGGTGAACGGCTTGTCTTCGAACGGATTCAGGGGAATCGGCACTTCGCGAATGTCGTCCAGCCGCGCGGGCAGTTGGCCGTCGTGCGCGGCGGCGTAGATCCGCAGGGCCTCGAAGATCCGCAGCCGGGCGATGATCCACGGCATCCGCGTTTCAGCTTCTTTCACGCTTTTCAAGGCCGGCAGCACCAGCGACGCCAGGGGAATGAGCTCCTGGCGACCGCGGTCACGCAGTGTTGCGTCGAGTCGTTCAAGTTGCGACTTGCTTTCAGGGTAGGGCAGGAATATGGCCTTGAACTGATCGTCACGCAACTCCTCATAGAGACTCATCGTATAGAGAAGGACCACCTGGGCTTGAGGCATCGCCTCGACCTCGGCCTTCTTGCGGCCGTGGTCGATCAGGTACTGCTGCGCCCGGGAATAGCCCTGAACCATGTTCAACGCGATCAGCATGCGACTGGCGTTGCCGCTGCCTCCTGTGATCCCGATCCCGCCCAAATATTCGTAGTCGCGAATGAGCTTGCCCAACAACTCGTCCCACTGTTCTTTGCCGAGGTTCTTCTTTTCCAGGTCTTGGAGATAGGTGAAACTGAGCACCACGTTGTTCATCTCGCACTCATAGCCGGGGCGATAGTCGATCAGCGCCCGCGGCAGCATGGCCAAAGACCAATAGAGGTTGGGGGCGTCGGGTTGCTGGATGAACAACTCGATCTGGCTGGTGGTCTGCGCGGCGACGGCCGTGCCGACGAGCCCATGGACCAGCGTCTGCCCCTGGGCAGTGTGTCGTGCCAGGGCCAGGCCGGTCTGGAAAGTCCGGACCGCGTCGCCGTACTTCTTGTCGATGATTTCTCCGTGGGCCTTTGCGGCCAGCAGGCGACCCCAGTTGCGGTTCACCTGCGCCTCGGGAACCAGCATCTCGAAAACATGTCCCTGGTGTAGCGGCAGTTCCCAATCGCACGACTCGAAGCGGGCCGCGTAATCCATATCGGAATAGGGGCCGCTTCGCAGGAGTTGATCGATGGCGGGTTCCTTGGTCCGGAACTCCTTCTCGTGGGGATCGCCGATGGGGATCGCCATCCACTTCTCGGCTTTTTCCCACGTTCCGCCCGCCTTGTAGAGTCCGTTGAAGAAACTCGTCCGCTCGACCGAGAGCCGATTCCAATGCACGGCCGCGTTGCCTGGCCTGCGGTCCAGAAACGGCGGCAGCAACGGGTACTTCAAGGCCGGACGCGTCTCGGCCATAGGATGAAGCGTGATCTTGACGACCTCCTGCTCTTTCGGCGGTTGCGATTTAGGGGCGGCCGCCAAGAGAATCACGGGGGTGAGCAACAAGCTGAGTGCGACGAGCGTTCCTGGAAAGCGTTTCATGGTTTGGTATTGGGTTTGGGTAGGGTGGGCCGAGTGAAACGAGTCCCACCAACGTCAACGTAATTCAACGATTGGTGGGACTCGTTTCACTCGGCCCACCCTACTCCTCTCGCAAAATCCGATCGCGTAACTCGCGGCAGGTCAGCGGACCGGCGGCAACGACCGTTGCCTCGGTTGCGACGACCTTTTCCAACGGATAGGCGTCGAAGCCTTGCCGCAATACTCTCTCGCGCAGACGGAAATACGCGCCAACACCGGCGACGAGATCCGCTTGCGGCGGCTCATGGTCCGGCACTACGGCGGGCGCCGGCGCCGCGGCAATCTCGGGCGTCTGGCCGACCGCGGGACGGCTCGCACTTGGTTCCGCGCAGGCACAACATCGCCAGCAACATGGCGGCAAGGGCCGTCATGGCGGAGAACGCCGCGGGCCATGCCCAACGCGTCCACGGCGATCGTCGATCGCCCAAGTCGCGAAGGGCCGCGGCTTGACCGGCTCGAAAGAAGAGCGCTTCGCGATCGAACCCCGCCGCTCGCGGCGTCAGCGCCGACAACGCGGTCTCAAAGGCGGTCAACTCGGGGAATTGGTCTGCTGTCGGGTCTTCGTCTCCAGACATTTTCCTTCCAACCTTTCTCGCAGGGCGGCAATTCCCTGCTGGTAGCGGCGATAAGCCGTGCTGAGCGAGGTGCCCATCAACTGCGCCGTTTCCTCCAGCGATCGTCCGCCCCACAGTCGGGCCACGATGGCTTCGCGCTGTTCCAGGGGCAATTCCGCCAGGGCCTGGGCGGCGTCCGCGGCCGCTAGTCGGTCGGCCGGCGAGGCTGCCAGCCACGGCTCGCCGCGCTGTGCCGCTTGGGTTTCATGGTGTGCGCGGCGGCGACTCGAACGGGCGGCGTTCAGGGCCTTGTTTCTCACCGCACGGTACAGCCATCCCACGGCATTTTCCGGGGCAGCCGCCTCCTGCATGAGGAGCAGAAACACGTCCTGGACGATATCCTCCGGTGTGTCGCACCACTGCCGTGCGTAGAGCACCAAGGCTGCGGAATACGCGTCCAGGAGCCGCTTCAGGGTTTCTGAACTGACGCCTGCCATCCGCTCCTCTCCCGCCTCGGCTCTAGAACGTTCGGAAGAAATTGGTGTGAGTCCCGCGTTCTTCCAGGGCTTCCGCTCATTTCCTCCGAACGTTCTCACAGTAAAGGCACCGGCCGTCGCGTAGTTTTTCACTACTTTGATTGTAATTCACCAGCCGTGGTGCGAAGGTTTGCGGCCTTTGCATCCCGCGACGGTCATTTGGATTAAAGCGCGGCGCGGGGCCGGCACGGATTCCGTAAGCCGTTCTTCCCCGGCAGAGCAGACCGCCAAAGATCCGATGAGTATTGGTGAGGAACGGCCACCCCTTGGAGAACCATGCCATGAATGAGTATGAAGTGACTTACGCCAACGGCGAAGTGGCGGTCATTGCCGCCTGGACCCCGGAAGCGGCCATCGCCATCGCCGAAGAAGAGGGCGAACTCTACGGTTGTGCCGGCATCTCGGCGGTAAGCGCCAGCCTCTTGGCAGCGCATCCGGCCGAGGCGTGAAGCTGGGCGAGATAGGCAAATAACCCAGCCGTAGTTGGGACAAGGGAGCGCAGCAAGCACCGGCGGGGTGGCAGGGGCATAGCGGGGTGCTGGGGCCGCTGCGCTTTGCCACCAGCCACCCCCGCTATGCCCCAGCTACCCCGCGGTGCCCCTGCAACTATGGCTTACGTCTGAATCACAGCGACGAGCGCAGTTCCACCGCAATTCGACCGATCAATGGCGGGCCGGCACTCACTGCGCGACCCTACTTCCGTTGCCGCAACGCTTCGTAAAACAACACGGCGGCGGCGGCGGAGACGTTCAAGCTATCGGCCACGCCCAGCATCGGCAAGCGAATGGCACGTACTTCGCTCGCCGCTCCAGAGCGAAGTCAGCCCCTGGGCCTCGCTGCCTAAGATGATGGCCGTCGGCGGCCGGTAATCGACCTCGGTGTAGGAAACGGACCCTTCCACCCGAGCGGCCAGGATCTGAAGACCGCGGCCTTGCAGCCAGGCACAGCACCTCGTCGGGCGCGGCCGCGGCGACGGGCAGCGAAAAGACCGTGCCCAGACTGGCGCGAATCACGTTGGGATTGAAGAGATCGGTCCGCGGATCGGCCACCACGAGGGCCGAAACACCCGCCCCATCCGCACTGCGCAGCACGGCGCCGAGGTTGCCCGGCTTCTCCACGCCCTCCAACACGGCCACCAGCGGATTGGCCGGCAAGACAAGGTCTTCCAGCGGCCGACCCAGAGTACCGGGTGCCCCGACCGCGGCCACGCCCACCACGCCCTCGGCCCGCTGGCCGAACGCCAGCCTGGCGAAGACCGCCTCGCTCACGTCGAACCGCTGGCCGCCACTGCTGGGGCAGAATCTCCAGCAGCCGCCGGGCCTCCTCGCTGCGGCACAATTCCGGACAGACGAAGACCTCGCGCAAGGCCACGCCGGCGGAGATGGCGCGGGCCAGTTCCCGCACCCCGTCGATCAAGATGAGCTGCTCTTTCCGCCGCTGCCGATGGTCGCGCAAGCCGGCCGCCTGCTTGACCCGCGGATTGTGCAGGCTCGTGATCATGTGGGCAGGATCACGTCGGCAAGCATGAACTTGCGGAGCGACTTCACCACGCCGTGGAAATGCTTGCGATCGACCGGTTTGGTGAGGAAGTCCTCGGCGCGGAGGTTCTCGTCCTTGAGGATCTGGCCATGGGTCCGCGAGGCCGTCAGCACGACGACGGGGATGCGGCAGAGTTGCGGATCGCCGCGGATCTCGGCCAGCACAGTGCGGCCGTCCTTCTTCGGCATCTGCATGTCCAGCAGGATCATGTCGGGCCGCGGCACGCGGGCGAAATGGCCCTCCCGCCGCAAGAAGGCCAAGGCCTCTTCGCCGTCGCACACCAGGCTCACCCGGCAAGGCACCTGGCCCTCCCGCAAGGTTTCGATCGTCAGACCGGCGTCTTCCATGTCGTCTTCGACCAAGAGGACTTCCATCGGCCGGCCGACCAGCTTGTCGTCAGTCATGACCTTCTCCTTTCTGGAGCGTTTTCTTCACTTTCGGCGAATTCGGGGCGGAGGGTGGGCGTTCCTGCCCGTCGTCCTCCTCTTTCGCGATCGCCTTCTTCGCTTCCGGCGACTTCGGCGCGTCGTCGGGCCGGATCGACTTCTTGCCGCCTTCAATCCGTTCGGGTCCCAAGTAGACGCGGCCGCCCTGATCGACCCATCCCCGCGCCGTGTCGTTGGCCAACTCGCTGGCCACCAGATGGGTCTCGGAATCGGCCAGCGTCAGCAGTTGCGACTGGCCGTTGCCCGCAAGTTTGCACGATTCGATGTCCACCTGGGCCCCGCCGCGCACGGAAACACCGCTTTGGCCGTTGGCCGTACAGGTGACGTGGTCCAAGATGATGTTGCGGGCCCCCACGGCGGCCGCTACCCCGTCGGCCTGAAAGCCCCGGACCGTCAGGTTGCGAATGACGACCTGCTCGACCTGGTACAGCGTGATGCCGGTAGGCAGTGCGGCGTAGCTCAGCTTATAGTCGGGCGGGAGCCGAGTGGGTTCGATGGCGAAGTAGATGGTCCCTTCGATCGCGCACCATTCGAGCGGTTGCAGCTTCGGCGGGTAAGCGGTCTCCCGCGGCAGCGGCCGCGGCGCGAGGGAACGGCCGCCCCGGAACAAGACGGGCTGGATCAACGTCTTGGGCCGGAAACGGAAGATATTGTCGCGGAAATGGGTCCAGCCGTCGGCGGGAATCGCCGCCGAGCCGTCCAGCGTGGCCCCGTTGCCGTCGAAAACGAACGGCGTCAGGCGGGCCGTTCCGCTGTGCCGCGTTCCGACCAGGGAAACACACTCGCGATAAGGCTGCCTCGACTTGGCCAGCACGATGCGGTCGCCCGCTTGGGCCAACCGCAGGGCCTTGGCGATCGTCCGCACGGGGCTGGTCACGTCGCCGCGATTTTCCGCGTGCAGGCCGTTGTGCCTGTCGTCGCCGCCCACGTTGTCGACGAAGATATTGCGGGCGGCAGCATGGCCGACGAGCAGGCAGCTTGCGATGATGACCCAGCACAGGTTACGCATGGGTTTTTTCTCCGAACGAAATAAGTTCAGCCTCTATCATACCACTAACGGGAGCTTTTCCGCAATATTTGGTTGGCCAGTGGCACTCGGCCCAGCGGCGGATTATAGTAGTTACGTTTTCCCGCCCACCTGGACCTCTCGCCTCGAAGGAGTACCCGCCATGAATCGATTGCTCGCCGTTTGCCTGATCGTCGTCGCCCTGCCGCTGGTTTGCCGGGCCGATAATGAAAAACGCCTGCCTACGTTCAAGAAAATCACGCTCAGCGACAAGTTCCTCTGCGAAGGGGCCAACTGCGGCGATTTCAACAATGACGGCAAGCTCGACGTGGTGGCCGGGCCCTATTGGTACGAAGGTCCCGATTTCAAGACCAAGCATGAAATCTATCCGCCCGTGGCGATCGATCCCCACGGCTACTCGAACAACTTCCTGACCTTTACCGGCGACTTCAACGGCGACGGCTGGCTGGACGTGCTTTACGTGCCGATGCCCGGCACCGACGCCTATTGGTACGAAAACCCCGGCAAGTCCGGCAAGCCGTGGAAGAAGCACTTGGCCCTGCACAACTGCGGCAACGAGTCGCCGGCCTGGGTCGATATCAACGGCGACGGCCGCCCGGAACTGGTTTACAACACCGAGAGCAAGTCGGGCGGGCAGTTGGGCTATGCCACCTGGGACCCGGCCAGGCCGGACGACCTGTGGGTCTTCCATCCGATCTCGCCCAAGGAGAGCCGCTACTTTCGCTACACGCACGGCGTGGGCGTGGGCGACATCAACGGCGACGGCCGCTTGGACATCATCGAAGCCAGCGGCTGGTGGGAGCAACCGGCCAAGCTCGAGCCGGGCCAGCCGTGGATCAAGCATCCCTTCAAGTTCGCCGAGGCCGCGCGCAGATGCTCGTCTACGACGTTGACGGCGACGGCCTGGCCGACGTGATCACTTCCTGGCACTGCCACGAATACGGCCTGGTCTGGTATCAGCAGCAGCGCAGCGCCGGCGGCGAGATCACCTGGAAGCAGCACGTGATCCTACCGCCCAAGCCGGATCTGAAATCCGACGCCTTGCGGTTCAGCCAGATGCATGCCCTCGACTTGGCCGACGTCAACGGCGACGGTCTGAAGGACATCGTCACCGGCAAGCGCTATTGGGCCCATGGTCCCCACGGCGACAAAGAGCCTGACGCCCCGGCGGTGCTCTACTGGTTCGAGCTGCGACGAGACCAGAAGGCCGGCGCGGAGTTCATTCCGCACAAGATCGACGACAACTCCGGCGTCGGCACGCAGGTCATCGCCAAGGATCTCAACGGCGACGGCGTACCCGATATCATCGTGGGGAACAAGAAAGGTACATTCTTGTTCTTGAGCGAGCCGGGGAAGTGAGGGCCGAACTGGTATAATTACCGGAGGAGGCTTGATTATGCCTGAAATCACGCTGTCGATCAGCGAAGAGTCGCTCTTGGCCTTGCACGTGCCGATGGAACAAGCTGCCGACGAATTGCGAATGTTGGCGGCCGTGAAACTGTTCGAGATGAAGCGGCTACCTGCCACCCATACCAGGGAATTCCGCCAAGTATTCTAATGTCGCTTCCGTTCGCAGCAGGAAACGGACTGCCGCCTCAAGGCTCTGCTTGCCGATATAGTCGGCAATCGTTTCAGCGTCCGTGGCCGCTTTGATTCGCCGCAATACTTTCATTGCCACGGCCTAGCCTTCTCGATGGCGTTGGATCACTCGCTGTCGAATCTCCGCCCATTCCTCGGCAGGTCCACTCTCAAGA
The DNA here is from genome assembly GCA_963779975.1 of uncultured Planctomycetia bacterium. Classification (GTDB taxonomy): domain Bacteria; phylum Planctomycetota; class Planctomycetia; order Pirellulales; family Thermoguttaceae; genus JANXQG01. The sequence goes on from CAWAAL010000013.1 coordinate 141,542, forward strand.
CCCTCAATAAGTGCCGTTTCAATTGCTGAGCGGCCGCGGCGCGCCGCATCGACCAGGGCCGCAATATATTCGCTTGCGCTGGCAAATTGCCCTGTTTGGATCTTGGCGTCCACGAAATCTTGCAGCTCGCTCGGCAGTTCCAGGGGGATTGTCGCCATTTTTATTGAAATCCTTGTTTTCCGACCCAATTCGTGCCGCCAGCAAGATATTCACAACGCCATCTTGATGCCCACATAAACATTATATCGTGCAATCCGTCTCTGCAAAGCAGGCATGGTACAACACGGGACGCGTCCTTCTTTGATAACGCACTACCCTCAAATTGCAACTACGAAGCGGACATAATCTCTGAGGAGCATGATCAACTCGCTCACTGATTCGCTCTTCTGTCTTTGTGCTTCCTTCTCCCCAACGTACAATAATGTCAAGTCAACACCCCCCCGGAGTCGCTACGGATGCTGCCTTGTTCGTTTGGTTCGATTACGGTTCGTTCGGCCCATCTGGGCGATTTGCCGGCCATCTGCCGCCTGATGGCGCCGCTGGTCGCCCAGGGCGAACTGCTGGCGCGGACCGAGGGAGAAATGTGGGACCTCTTGCCGCAGTCGTTCCTGGCTGAGGTGCAGGGCCGGGCCGTGGGATTCGCTGCCTTGGAGATCTACTCCCAGAAGCTTTCCGAGATCCAGGGTCTTTCCTACGAGGAATCGGCGCTCGCTGCGGAGATCATCGCGGCCCTGTTGCAGGTATGCCTGGGGCAGGCGCGCGAACACCGTATCGTCGAGGTGATGGCCGTGGTGCCGCCCCGCTTGGAATCGACGTTTACCGCGTGCGGCTTCCACGTCATCCTGCCGGGCCAAAAAAAGGCGATGTTCATCCGCACCGGCCGCGGCTCGACCGTCAGGGATAACTCAACCGCGCGGGCTCTGCTGCGCGACGTCGTCGTTCGGCCGGCCTGCATCGGCGATGCCACGAGCGTGGCCCGGTTCCTCACGCCGTTCGTGGCCCGCGGCGAGCTTCTGCCGCGCACCGCGGAAGAACTCGTCACGCTCCTGTACCACGGCTTTGTGGCCGAAGCCGAGGAGCGCATCGTCGGCTTTACCGCGCTGGAGATCTATTCCGAGAAGCTGGCCGAGGTGCAATGCGTCTCCGTCGAGGAGGCCTACCGCGGCCAAGGAATCGGCCGGCGCCTGGTAACGCTGTGCGTGGATCGCGCCCGTCAACTCCAGATTGCCGAGACCATGGCCATCACTGCCCGCGAAGAAGTCCTGCGTTCCTGCGGGTTCGACGAGGGCCTCCCCGGCGCCAAGATCGCCCTGTTCGTCCGCAATCGATAAGAATAAGCCCTTCCGGCTGAATTCGTGGACCGCGGCAGAGCTGGCCAAGATGCCCACCTACTATATCATGGAGTTGGGCAAGGGAATGGCGGAGACCGTGGCTCCGGTGATGCCGTCCGCCGCCGAGATCGCCGCTTGCAGGTGGCTTCCCGACGACGAGCTGCGCGTGTACAGCGCGGAGTACGAGAGGACCGGCTTCCAGGGCGGGCTGCAATCGGCACGCCGACTGGAAGATCGCGAACGGCTCTGTTAACATGGGAAAACTGTGGCCGCACGGAGCCTCGATCCCGCATAACGGAACCCCCGGCTCCCTTCCCACCCAAATCACTACTTCCCTTGCATCTGGAGAATCGCTTCATGAAATCGCAACGTCGCGCTTGGCCTTGTTGGACATTCATTCTTCTGTCGAGCTGTCTGCTGTTGATCACGCGGGGCGTGGGGGCCGAAACGCTCCCCGAGGAGGCCAAGCCGGCCGACGCTTTCTTTGCGAAGTTCCATCCGCACAAGGCCCCCGCGGCCGCCAAAGAATGCCTGCTGAAGGTCGGCGATCGGCTGGCCATCTGCGGCGACTCGATCACCGAACAAAAGATGTACAGCCGCATCATGGAAACCTATCTGACCGCCTGCGTGCCGGAGTTGAAGATCACCGTTCGGCAGCACGGCTGGAGCGGTGAAACGGCCGACGGCTTTCTGCGCCGGATGAAGGCCGACTGCCTGCGATTCGCGCCCACCGTCGCCACCACCTGCTACGGCATGAACGACTATCGCTACCGGCCCTACGAAGAGGCGATCGACCGTTGGTACTGCGAAAAATACACCGCCGTGGCGCGGACCTTCAAAGCCGCCGGCGTTCGCGTCGTCCTCGGTTCGCCGGGCTGCGTGGGCAAGGTGGCGAGCTGGGTCAAGCCGCCCCTCGGCACGCTCGAAGAGCACAACCTGCACCTCTGCCGCCTGCGCGATGCCGACATCGACATCGCCGCCAAGGAGAACGTGCGGTTCGCCGACGTGTTCTGGCCGATGTTCACCCAAGGCTTCGCCGCGCGGCAGAAGTACGGCCCGGACTATGCCTTGCCCGGTCACGATGGCGTCCATCCCGGCTGGGCCGGCCATCTGGTCATGGCCTACGCATTCCTCAAGGCCCTGGGACTCGACGGCGACCTGGGCACGCTCAACGTCGATCTTGGCAAAGGCTCGGCCACGGCCACCGGCGGACACAAGATCGATTCGTTCCAAGGCGGAGTGCTCGCGGTGACCAGTTGCCGCTATCCGTTCTGTGCCGCCGGCGAGTCGAACAAGGACAGTTCCCTGCGCTCGGGCATGACCCTTGTGCCGTTCAACGCCGACTTGAACCGTTTTCGCCTCGTTGTCCGCGGCGGCACGGCGAAGGAGTATCGCGTGACCTGGGGCAAGACCACGAAGACCTACGCGGCGGAGCAGCTTGCCCACGGCGTGAACCTGGCTGACGATTTCGCCGAGAATCCGTTCTCGGCGGCGTTCAAGCAGGTCGACGAAGCCGTGGCGGCCAAGCAGGCGTTCGAGACGCAAGAGATGAAAGGCGTCTTGCACGGCAAGAACGGCGGCCTGGAGGCAGCCCTTGAGAAGAGCGAGGCCGAGCGGGCGGCGCTGGCCGCAAAAGTCCGCGGCGCGATGACGCCCGTGACGTATACGATTCGCATTGAACCGTAGAGATGAGCGGCCCGCAGACGAACGTCAAGCCGTCGCCGGAAACTGCCACAAATGGCCAAGTTGGCCTTTCTTGGATTACCGGGTTTCATGTAGACTCGTAGCGTACCGATCAACCTCGGCGGGCACCTGGGTTACGACTCGCGGCATGGAGGCGGCATCATGACGAACGACAGTTGGAAAGTCCCGCTGGGCCTGGTCCTTTTGGCCGGCCTGGGCGTCGTTGCTTCCCTGTTGGCGGCGCGGTATATCCCCCTGACCGATCCCGACGAAGGACTACACGCCGCCGTCGCGCAAGAGATGGTCGAGAAGGGCGATTGGATTGTGCCGCGGCTGCAGGGCCAACTGTTCCCGGACAAGCCGATCCTCTACTTTTGGGCAGTCGCTGCCTCGCTGAAAGTCTTCGGCATGTCGGAAGCGGCCGTCCGCCTGCCGGGACTGCTGTTTGGCATGCTGGGCACGTTGACCACCGCGGCCATCGCCTGGCGAATGGCCGGCCGGCGCACCGGCCTGATGGCGGGCGTGTTCTATGCCTCGATGGTCCTGCCGGCGGCCCTCGTTCAACTGCCAACCCACGACGTGGCGCTAGTGCCCTGGGTGAACCTGGCCCTGTTGTGTTTTTGGGAATCGGACCGCGGACGATCGCAATGGCGGGACTGGGCGTGGACCGGGGCGGCCGGCGTGGTACTGGGCTTGGCCATCTTGACCAAGGGGCTGGCGGGCGTGGCGCTGGTGGGAATTGCCTACGGCGGATATCTCGTCGTTTCACGACGGTTGCGGTTCATTCACTGCATCCGTGCCGTAGTGGCCTTGACCGTGGCGACAGCCATCGGCTCATGGTGGTATCTTGCCATGGAGCACGCCAATCCCGGTTACTTGCGCTATTATTTCATCGATCGCCACGTGCTTGGTTTCCTCACCGATTCCCAGCCGCACGGCCTGGAGCCGTGGTGGTATTACCTTCCCGCCCTCATCGTCGGCGGGCTTCCCTGGATCGCCTATCTGCCGGTGCTGGTTCAAGATGCCGTCAGCCGGCGGCGAAACAGAACGCCGGCGGCGACCGACGCCCGCGGCAACCGGTACCTGTTGTTGCTGGGTTGCTGGTTTGTCGGTTGCACGTTCTTTCTCATGGTTGCACGTTCGAAGTTCATCACGTATATCTGGCCGGTTCTTCCCGCGACCGCGATCCTGGCGGCGGTCGTCTGGACGAGGAAGATCGACGGCGTGCTTTCCGACGGCGCCAAGCGCTGGATGAGCCGGACGGTCTGGGGTACCTGCCTGATGGGAGCGTTCGGCCTGCCAGCCACGTTCGCGATCACGCAGATTGCGATGCCGGTACGGTTCTCGACGCTGGCATGGACGCTGGCGGTCGCGGTGGGGTCGACCACCTTGGCGCCGCTCTGGACTTGGTTGCGCGGCCGGGACCGCCTGACGGTGGCGCTCGCGGCAACGACCATCTGCGGCCAAATGACCGTTCTGCTGTTTTGTGCCCTTCCCCAGGTTGCCGCGGGACTTTCCGGCCGCGATTTGGCCGATTACTTCAATCGCACCCGGCAATTGCCGTCCCGGATGCGCTTGGCTCAGGAGATAGTCGGTTCGGTCGTTTTCTATCTCGATCGCGACTTACGGAGCCAGTTGCGACTCGGCCAGTTTACGTCCCAGCATATCGACGACCCGTTGCCCTTGCCCTCGTTGGGCGCGAAGGAATGGATCGTCATCCCCGAGCGTCATTTGCGTACGGCGTTGAACTATTACGACCTTTCCTCACTACCCTACGAGCGGGTCGGCCGTTTCCGGGTTTATCGCCGCAGCGATTTCGAGCCGCGCGTACGAGTCGGCCAAGCCGCTGATCCGCTGCTGCGATGATCGTTCCTCGTGACGACGCCGACCATGCAACAAGACTTCGGCGTCTACCGGCGAATCGACTTGGCCCCCGGCCCGGAGAATAACTTCCGCAATCAAGCGGGGGTGGCTAGCGGCTGAGCTTGCGAAGCCCCAGCTCTTCCGGCATCGGCTGGGGCTTCGCAAGCTCAGCCACCAGCCACCCCAGGCGGAAAATCGGGAAGTTATTCTTCGGTCGGTCCTTGGCCCCCGGCCCCTTCTCGTAAAGTGGTCGAACCACGAGAGGTGTGGCGGCGGTGATGCCTCAATTAGGTAGTTCTTAAGTCCCCGCCTGAACATGCCGATAAAATCGTTATACCCGATACGATCGTTAATTTCGGTATGCCCCCCGAAAAAATCTGCGAATAAGGGAGAATAAGGTGCTGCCCTACCTCCGCAACCCATCGAAATGCGTACAGAAACTCGACCGCCTGCCGTGGGCGGACGGCATCAGTTTCGAGGCCTACGGCGCGCGAATTGGCGTGCGGGTGAGCCAGCCCGGCGCGACGGAAGACATACGGCGCCTGCTGCCCCCGGGGTGGCGCCCCACCGAATCGGCGGAGGTCGAGGAGCTGGTCTCCTACCAGGTGGGCGGCGCCGGGCCGAGGCGCGGCATGCGACTCTTCCACCTGGTCCACGCCGACTCCCTTCAGGTCGCGCGGACCGAGAACCGGGAAGAGGCCCTGCACGCCGTGGAATCGTGGGCCCAGTTGAGCGTCGCCCTGCATGCCAAAGAGCGTGTCTTCATCCACGCCGGCGCCGTGGGCTGGCGGGGCCGCGCGATCATCCTCCCAGGGCGGAGTTTCGTGGGCAAGAGTACGCTCGTGGCGGCGCTGTTGCGGGCCGGGGCGACGTACTTGTCCGATGAATACGCCGTCCTGGACGACGGCGGCTGCGTACACGCCTATCCCCGCCGGCTCTCGCTGCGAAACCCGGACGGAGCGATGCGCACGCGATTGACCGCCGAGGACCTGCAGAGCCGCAATGCGCCGGGGCCGCTGCCCGTGGGCATGGTGGTGATTGCCAGGTATCGCGAGGGCGCCGCGTGGCGTCCGCGAGCGGTGTCGCCGGGCAGGGCCACCCTGGGGTTGTTCGACAACGCCGTGGCCGCCTCGCGTACACCAGAGCAATGTTTGTCGGCCATCCGCCAAGTCGTGGCCGCGTCGGTGTGCGTACGGGGGACGCGGGGCGAGGCGCCCCGGACCGCGGAGCGGATTTTAGCCGCCTGCAACTGGGCGGAAAACCAAGGAAGGAGTATCGACCCATGAAACCTCGACGACGAGAAGAGGGATTGTTCGTTCAACAACTAGGTGACGAGTTGGTCATTTTCGACCACGCGTCGTACAAAGCGTCGACGCTGAACGCCAGCGCGGCCTTCGTGTTCAACCTTTGCGACGGAACGCGAACTAGCGAGATGCTGGCGGAGGAGGTCTCGGCCAAGCAAGAACGTCGCATCCGACGAGGCGGCAGCGATCGTCGATCTTGCCCTGGATCGCTTTAGCCGTCAACACCTGCTGGAAGAGTCGGTACCGCCGGCCCGCGGGAACCGCCTCATTTCGCGCCGCAAGGTCCTTCAGCAGCTTGCCACCGCAGCCACCGTGGCCGCCATCGCCATCCCGATCGTGACGAGCCTTCGTGCCCCCTCGGCGGCGGCGAGCAGCAGCAACCCCGCCGCTGGGCAGCCTAACGGGCCATGCCTCGTAGACAGTAATAACTGCCCCAATGGATACGCTTGTTCACCAACCGCCTTCGGAAGCAATCTCGGGACGTGTATCAAGATCTAAGCGTGGTGAACACGCCCCGCAGGAAAGGAGCGGAGGGGCATCCGGAACCGGAAAATAGTTCCATGCGTCTGGCAAGAAAGCTGGCTGTTCGCCTCGCGCTGGGGATCGCGCTGGCGATCGTGGTACTGCTGTTGCGGAGTACTGTCTTCGACTGGTATCGGGTGACCGGGAGTTCGATGGTCCCAACCTTGCACAGCGGCAACCTGATTGGCTGCAACCGGCTGGCCTACGCGCTCCATATTCCCGGCTTCCGCCAGCCACTTTGGCAATGGGCCACTCCTGAGGTGGGCGATGTCGTCGTATTTCGTGCGCCGCAGGGCGGGCGGCGTTGCGTGAAGCGCGTTGCCCGAGCACCTGAAGGCGCACGCCCGTTGCCGCCCGGACAATTCTGGGTGTTGGGCGACAATGCGGCGCACAGCACCGATTCGCGTGCATTCGGCCCCGTGCCTCTGGACTTGATTTGCGGGCGTGTCGTGCTTCCCTCGCTTCCGGCGACCGTTGCCGACCCCGCGTACTGAGAGGCTTTGATCTGGCGATCGTTCCGAATGAGCCGGGCCAAACTCCTCGCTTACGCTTCGGGTTACTATGAGAATACTTCATGCCGGGGTAATACCGCTTTGCCCGAATCGAGATTGAAGGCCATCTCGACCGCAAACGTAAGACGGCTTTTCCGCGGCGGACACCGACCATTGTACGCCAGAAGTGGAGCGGATAGAATTCTGGTCCGTCCGGTCAACCTCGATCCGGACGCACAATCTCGCCAACGATCAGAAGCCGTGAGCACGCAACCTCTCGCAACCTATTCGGAGCGTCTGCTGGAAGTCCGCCGCGATTTCACGTTGTACAAGGACCGGGTTGTCGTTCAGGCACGTTGGTTTCCCAATCGCCGGTTCGAGCATGTCGTGAAGTTGGATACGCTCACGCGTGAGTTCCAGGAAATCACAATCCGCTACCGCCTGCATCGTTATGCGGGCTGGGTCCTGGCCATCGGCGCCCTGGCATACGCCGCCTGCTACTACTATGCCCGGGGCATCGCACTGCAAGCAGTGGGCTATGTGGCCTTGAGCGTCGCGATTTGCGGCGCCATCTTGACGGTCCTGACGTACCCTAATCGTCGGATTCGTTTCGCACGATTCCGGATGCGAACTGGCAGGGTCGGGCTCGACATTGGTAGCGCCGGCAGCGACATCGCCGCGTTCGAGAAGTTCGTGCAGCAGGTCGGGCGACAGATTCCCCGATAATCACGTTCCCCGATAATCACGGCGGACTTCGGCAACGTCACCGCCTCCCTGGCATGCGTCAAAGCTCGACTATCCGATTTGGCAGTCCCCGCCCCCCAGCAAGAGAATATCACGATAAACATGAAATTGTTATTGACTATCGTTCATGATGCCGATATGATCTGCGGGCATGGAAACAAAACAGCGCATTCGCATCCGGTGGTTGAATCGAACTTTTGCCGTTCTCTTAGGACTGGCAATGGTTTGGACCCTGCTGGTGGTTGCTAACTTGTTATGGGGCAGCGACTTCCGCATCGCATTTTGGGCCTTGATCACAACCTTGCCAACTGCTAGCACTGCTTTCATTGTTTGGGTGGCTAGCAAGGTTGCCTAATGAATCGAGACAAGTTAGAGAGGGCCATCGGCGCAGATTATCAGGCAGCGTGGAAGCGACAGGAGCTTCCCCACCAGTGGGGATATTAGGCATTTCGCTGGGCAATCCGCGGCCGGGCTGGCAATGACAGGCGTTTCAGGAGCCAGCCGAAAAGGTCGCGCGGCGTGCCGCCGTAGAAGCGGCTGGCTGCAGTGCTGCCATCTTCACGTCGCACGGCGTAGTTACCGCTTTCCGGCGAATCGTGCGCGGCAATCGCCCCCAAGTCCCAGACCACCAGCCTCTTCGTGTCGAGATTCGTGGTTCCCACGAAGAGCCGTCGGCCCTGCCGATGCGCCTCGGCGATCTTGTGCAGGATTTCAGGCGTAGCGCCGGCGGCGATTCGCCGTTCAAGAGGTTCCGAGGAAGCGACGGAGTCGAACCACAGCCGGGGACGGTAGACGTCCTCGCGCCGCATCGACGTATAGAGCCGCTCCAACTCCGCGTCATATTCCGGCCCCAGGAAAGCGAAGGGGGCAATCAGCGCGCCGGTGCTGATGCCCGTCACCACGTCGAATTGCGGCCGTCTCCCGGATCGCGTCCACCCGTTGAGCACGCCCGCGGAATACGCGCCGTTCATTCCGCCGCCGGAAAGCACGAGCACGTTTCGCGGCACAACCATGCGTCGGTCGCGGGGATCGCCCGCTGCAACCGAGCCTTCAACCGGGTGACTTTCGATCTCAACGAGTTGTGTCGCGGGCTGTGCCGGAGGCGCCGGATTCGATTCGAGCACCCAAGAGAACTCGGCATCTTCTATTCCCCACTCGATAGCCTTGGGAACCAGGCCATGCATCAGCACTAATCCCAACCCGTGCAACTGAAATTCAGGGAGCACGTTCGTGGAGATTACGCGAATCCTCTTGATGTCCCGCTTCTTGCGGAGCACATGGATGAAGCCGAAGGGAAACAGCCGGCCGTTGATATCGCGGATGCGAGGGTTGTAGTCGGGTAGGCAAAACGTCGCGCCGACCACGCGGCCGTCAACCTCCACGGCGACGGCCAATTCCGGTACGATCAGGTGTTGAAGTCCGTTGGCGAGGTGCTCCATCTCCGGATCGGACATGGGCACGAAGCCCCACGTGTTTGTCAGTGAACGGTTGTAAAGCGACAGGAACATCTTCACGTCTTCGCGGAAGCGGGACCTGTCCAACGACCGGATGCGAGCGTTGTATCGCTCGATGATCTTGTCGCAGACTGGCTTAAGTCTCTCGGCAACTTCTGGCAGCATCGAGATGTGACCCCAGAAGGCGTAGAGGTCTTGTGCCTTGCGGAAGCCGTAATGCTCAAGCAGCCGCTCGTAATAGGGCGGGTTGTACGTCATCATGAAGGTTGGCGGCGAATCGAAGCCGTCGAGCAGCAGGCCAAGCATGTAGTTGAGGGAGGGATTGGCAGGACCGCGAAGCTTGGAAATACCCTGGGCGAGCAACCATTCGCGGCAGGCGTCGAACAGTGCGCTGGCCGCCTCCTGGTCGTCGCGGCACTCAAAGAAGCCGAAGAAGCCGCGTGGATCGTTGTACCGCTTGATGTGCCCGACGTTGACAATGGCGGCGATGCGACCACATAGCTCGCGGCCACGATACGCCAAGAATGTCTGCGATCGGTTGAGTTCGTAGAACGGATGGCGGGCATAGCCGACCATCTCCTTCTGATCGCTGCGAAGCGGTGGAATCCAGTTCGGATCATTACGGTAGAGCGTCCAAGGAAACTCCAGAAACGCCTTGCGCTCCCAGCGCGTGGAAACCGGCTTCACGACAAGTTCAGGCATTTCAAGCTCCATTCAATTGGTACACTTCTCGACCGCCACCGACACCGCGGCCTCCGGTTTCCTCAAAAAGTGCAACGGACGGTACAGCAGCAGGTTAATCTGCGCACCGTTTCTATAGGATAAAATGATCTGCTTGTCGGCCAGGCCCAGAACGGCCTCAGCTTCTCTCGCGGAAGGAACGTCCTGGGCGTCGTACAGCACAGCCAAGCCATGTACTGCCACCTTGTCCTTATCAATCCATACGCTGCGTTGGAAATCGGTTTTCACAATCGCTAAAGGGTGACTCGGGCCATAAAACGAGGCTGCATAAGCCACTAGGACGTTGGCCAAACAACCTCCACGTGGTTATCAATCTTCATGACGTTGACACTCCCCTTGACGGCCTCCTGCAAGAGTTGCTTCAGGTAATACGAGGGAAGGCGTCCCGACAGGACGATTGACCCGCCAACGGATTCGATTTTGAGCAGGGAGGTCCGACCGCGAAAGTGCGGGTGTTGCTCCAGTTGCTGTCGAATCGACGACACAATCGCACTACTGGACGACTGCTCGCGCATTCTTCATTCCTCCATGAATTTAGTGCATGGCGACGGAGCCGCCGCGGGATTTTGCCTTCTTGAGCAAGAACACCACGGGAACGCAAAGCAGGCACAGAGAGCCGCCAAGAGACGAAACGTATCGACGTAGGCGAAGAGGTTGGCCTGTTGTTGCACCGTGCCGTAAAGCATCCCGTAGGCTTGCTGCTGCGCGGTCGCGGGATCGCTATACTGGCTGAGCATCTCGGTCGCCGATTGAAGGTATTGCTGAAACTCCGGCCGGTACGGGCTGAGATGGCCGACCAACAATGCGGAATGGGTTTGGGTGCCGCGGACTACCAGGGCGGTCGTCAAGGAGATTCCCATGCTGCCGCCGATGCTTCGCGCAAGGTTGTTCACGCCCGAGGCGTTGCCCATTTGCTCGTTCGGCACGTCGGCCAAACTGGCCGTCATCAGCGGTACCATCAGGAACCCCATTCCCAGTCCCGTGAGGATGTTCGGCCAGTTCAGGTTGCCTGGGGAAACGTCCATGGTGATGTTGCCCAACTGCCAACAAGAGTAGATGAGGAGTAGCCAACCGACGTTGATCAGTATGCGTGCATCGACTTTTTCGGATAGTTTTCCCACGGCCACCATGGCGACGATCGCCCCGACGCCGCGCAGGCTCATGGCCATTCCGCTGTTGAGCGACGGATACCCCATCAGCCCCTGCAGAAACATGGGCAAGAGCGACGTGGTGCTATAGATCATGACGCCCGCAATGACCATCAGGGACGTGCCGACGGCAAAACTGCGGTTGCGGAAGACGCGAAGATCGACCAAGGGGTGCGGCACTCGCGTTTCCCAGAAGATGAAGAACACCATCGAGACGAAGGATATGCCGGAACCCCAGCAAATCCACGCCGCGTTGAACCAATCGTCGTCCTGGCCGCGGTCGAGGATGATCTGAAGCGAGGCCAGCCAAATGGCCATGGCCGCGAAGCCGATGTAGTCGATCGTGCCGCTGGTCTTTTCCGGGCATCGCGGAGGTAGGGCGGGTCTTCCACGAAGGCCTGCAGCATCAGGACCGCCAGGATGCCGAAAGGGACGTTAATGTAAAAAATCCATCGCCAGGAATAATTGTCGGTGAGCCAGCCGCCCAGCACGGGGCCGAAAATCGGAGCGACCACCACGCCCATGCCGTAGACGGCCATCGCCACGCCGCGTTTGGCCGGGGGAAAACTCTCCATGAGAATGGCCTGCGAGATCGGCAGCAGGGCCCCGCCGGCGGCCCCTTGGAAAATGCGGGCGAGAATCAGCACTCCCATGCTGTTGGCGATGCCGCAGACCGCCGAGGACAAGCTGAAGAGTATCGTGCAGGTTATCAGAAATCGCTTGCGGCCGAAAAAACTGCTCAGCCAGCCGGTCATCGGCAGCACGATGGCGTTGGCCACCAGATAGCTGGTCAGCACCCAGGTGGCTTCATCCAGGCTCGACGCCATGCTGCCCGCCATGTTCGGCAATGCGACGTTGGCGATCGAGGTATCGAGAACTTCCAGAATCGCCGCCAGCATGACCGCCATGGCGATCAGCCACGGATTGACGCTGGGCGTCCAGGCGGCCGTTTCGGCGGTTGGAGAGGCGGTTTGCGACATGAATGGTTCGTTCCGTGAACATGACGAAGGCCGATTGACAGCATGCCGGCGACTCCCTCTTGGCCGGCGGACTGGCAAATGAACTCTCAGCGAGATGTGGGAACCCTTGCGGCCGCGACGCTTGGCCTGCCGGGTTCATTGACCTTGACCGTAGGGACTACCGACATCCCCGGTCCCAAGCCGTATTGCTCGATCTGCTTCGAGATCGTCGAAGACGACCTTCACGGGAACACGTTGCACGACCTTCACGTAATTGCCCGTGGCGTTTTCCGGCGGCAGGAGGCTGAATCGGGCGCCGCTGCCGCGTTGGAGGCTATCGACGTGGGCCGCGAGCTTGACGCCGGGGTGCGTATCGACGGTCACGGTCACCGGCTGTCCGGGCTGCATCTTGGCCAGTTGCGTCTCCTTGAAGTTGGCGATCACCCAAACGTCGGGATCGACCAGGGCCAGCAGCGGTTGACCGACCTGCACGTGCGTGCCGGTCTCGACGCTCTTGCGGGTGACGTGCCCGGAAATCGGGGCGTAGATTTTCGTGTAGGAGAGGTTCAACCTGGCCTGTTTGGTCTCGGCTTCAGCGCGGGCGACGTCGGCTTCGGCCGCATTCGTTTGCGATCGGCTCTGCGCAACCTGTTTGGGCGCGGAATCGGCGCCGCGCGCTGGGCCTCGGCCCGTCCCAACGCAGCCTGTTGCCCGGCAACACCCGACTCGGCCTGACGAACGCCGCTTTCGGCTGCCGCTACGGCGGCTTCGGCCTGGCGGACGGCCGCCTTTTGTGCCGTGATGCGTTCCCGCACCGCCGAAACATCCGCGTTGGCGACCCGTTCCGCGGCCACTGCTTCGTCCAGGCTGTCCTGGGAAGCAGCCCGCTCGGGAACCAACGCCTGAATGCGTTTCAAGAAGGTGTCGGCCCGCTGTTGTCGCGCTTCCGCGGCCAAGAGGTCGGCTTCCGCCTGCTTCTCACCCGCGTGGACCGCTGCCAACTGCGCCTGGGCTTGCGCCTGCTGGCTCTTGGCCGTCGCCACGGCTGCGCGGGCCGTCTCCACGGCTGCGCCGGCGCCCTCCACGGCGGCGGAAGCCTCGTCCACTCCAGCCGTCGAAGTGATTTCGGTGACATCGGTCCCGATGGAGCGAGACTTCTGGCCGGCCCGGGCCGCCGCCAATGCCGCCTCGGACGCTGCCAAGCGGGCGTCGTAGTCGCTGGGGTCTAATTCGGCGAGCAAATCACCCTGGTTGACCCACTGATTGTCCGTCACGTAGACCTTCGCCACGTGCCCAGCCGTTCGGGCGCTGACCGGAACTACGTGTCCGTCAATAAAGGCGTCGTCCGTGCTCTCGTAGGAGAGCAAGTAGAAATAGTAATACACGCCGACCCCGATTCCCACCACGGCGGCAGCGCCGAGCAAAGCCCACGCCCAGGGGCGGCGGCCTGGCTTGGCCGGATGACCGGGCTCCAAGTCGGACGGTCGGTGCTCCTGGGCGTTATCCGGTTTCACGCGATGGACGGCGTGGTCGTTGGGGATTCCCACGGAAGCCCCGTTGCCGTTCTTTCTCGTCTTGATAGCAATTCCCGAATCCATATCGCACGTCTCCTTCTTTTCAAAAGCACAAGCACGTCCAGCCTACATCTTGTTATCTTGGCCTGTGTTCGCACGTCGGGTCGCTTGGAGCATTGTCCTGCGAGAGCGGAATCTCGACGACGATACAGGTTCCCACTCCTGGCCGACTGTCAACGTCAACGGTTCCGCCCAGCCATCGAGCCGCTTGTTGAACTCCCTTCAAACCTCGTGTGTGCGGTTGCATCTTCTCAACGTCAAAGCCGATGCCCCAATCTTGGACCTGAATCGAGATTCGCTCGTCGTCTTGTACGAGCCCCACCAAGACATTCCTGCTATTGCTGTGGCGACAGGCGTTGCGCAACAATTCCTGGACCACGGAAAATACGGCCGTCTGCAACTTCGGCGGGAGTGCGTCGATAGGAATGTCGTCATAGAACTCGATTTCTGGGCCACCGTCTGTTTGACTATCCGCAATAAGATGGTCAACGGCCGCTGCAATATTGATCGCACCTGGCTGCGCAGGCCACCTACCTTGCTGGCAAACGTGATGACGCTTGTGGCCTTCCATAGGGTCTTCCTCTCGTTCTCCCATGCCTGAAATCCGATCTTCCACTGGGATTGTCCTCCTAACAAAAAGATCAATGAACGCTCGACGGCCTCGCGCGTTACGGTCGTATCAGCTTTGCCTCGTCTCTCCCGACCCCGCTTGCGGCCCTATTGCTCCACGGAAACCCGCTCTGCGAGGTTTCCGATCTTGGCCAACCGGATTTCCTTGCGGTCAACCCGAACGCCTTTCGGCGCCTCGATGGCCAGCAAAGCCCGGTTGCCGGAGAGCCTGACAACACGGACGATTATCTCCTTTCCGATGACGATCGACTGACCGACTTTGCGCGAAAGAACTAACATGGCACTTCTTCAGGTTGATTGTCGTGAACTTGACGAATTCGGGCTTGCCTCGCCGTGCCGGGACTCTTCTCCACGTGAATGGAAAACCCATTGAGTACTGCGTCGATCAGCGTGCCGGCGAAGCGGTTGACATCCTCATGCGACGCGCCGCCAGCCTGCAAATCGAATAACTCCGATAAGCACCCGAGAATCATGCGGGCCGTATGTGTCGGGTCGTGGGGACGAAAAGAGCCCTCCTCGATTCCCCGCTCGAAAATCGTCGTAAGAGTCTGCAAGATGCGCGGACGGGTATCCTTTCTTATCTTGGAGTCATAATCCATCCCCGCCATGAGTTTGATGAGTCCTCTGTGCTTGACCGCATATTCCAAGGCCGTGCGAAGAATCCTCTCCAGCTTTCGTGGCGCGGACAACCCGCGCCAGCCGCCTCCTCGATCGCTTGCAAACACGGTTCGACCAAGCGGGAATAGCAAAAATGCAGCAGGTCGTCTTTGTCCTGGAAGTAGTTGTATAAACTCGCGGTTGCAAACCCCACTTTCGTTGCCACTTGGTTCATCGTCAACGGTCGCTTCCGTGCTCCGCAAGCAGGGAACTCGCGGCCTCGAAGATCGTATCCCTCATCATTGTCGTGACGCACGCTTTTCTCGCTTTGCTCAGTCGCATGTGGACCTCCGTGGTTCAATCATATTCAAGTATAACGAATGTCATTCAGAATACAATGGCAGTTTTCATTATCGTCTAACTATTTTCGGAATATTGGTCGAAATGGAATTGCAGGCGAAAGGATTGCGCCTACGATTACACCCCTTCTGAGGGATAGTCATGGACGACTTAGTCGAGAATTTCGGCGTGGTTCATTTTCATCTGTTTTTGGGTAACAAGTGCGGACTCTCAGCGCGATCCGCAAGGGAGTGATGAAGATCTTGGGCCAAACGGGCCAGTCAATTCCGTGAGAACCGCGTGTAGCCGAGCATTT
>CAWAAL010000014.1:0-252528 GCA_963779975.1 uncultured Planctomycetia bacterium
GCCTCCGCAGACTCATCCGAGATTTGTTCCTCTTGCGCGAGCATTCTCCACGAATCTGTAGTCCAGAAACCTTCGTCGGTGGGAACCATTCCGCGATAGAAACCGCTTCGGATTTTTGGCAATCCAGGCAGGAGGTGAGGGTAGCTTGGAGAGGCACTAAGTGTTTGCATATTTACGTACTTATTTGAGTTGTTAATTCCGTACTTATTTCCGTACATGCGCATGTTAACGCGCTTTCCGGAAGGACTAGACTGAGGGAGGATCGGTGGAAGACGCGACTGTTCAGCCGTCTCACGTAATGAACCGCGGATTACGCAGAAATCGCGGACAAAACGATGCGAATACTACCATTGGAGTTTCATCCGAGACATCCGCGTTCTCCGCGAAATCCGCGGTTTACTTCGTTCCCGTGAAGTGTTGCGAACACTGTAAGAAAGGAAGCGGTGGGCCATGGCGAAATACCTTCCCGATGATTTTTGGGGCGCCGATACCAACAACGAATATGTCGGACCGACGGTGATCTTCAGGGGTGCCATGAACCTCGGTTCGGACCGCGCCCGCGCGGGCCCAAGGGCGAGGCCGCGCCCGGCGGCGACGGCGTCTCGCAGGAAGCAGAAAAGGTCGACGATCCCGAGCCGCGCGATTCGGCTTGACGCATTTGTTATTGGGAAGAAGCGGGGAGGACAGGCTGATCGACGGGCAGCTCATGTCCCGGTTCTCAAAAGGATGACGATCGATAACAGCTCGCTCTCACCGGGCGCCATCCCCGCATGCTGCGGGTGGGAGCGAGGAGTGAACCGTTAAAGAGATGTACGACGAAGAGCAGTGTGAGCCAGACCGGCTGGAAGTCGTGATGTGTTCCATCGTCGCGTCTGATGCCGAGGGCCTGTTGTGGAAAGAAGGTGGCAGAACGCTCGTTCTTGACAGCCCGGCCGACTTCGGCGACCTTATCACGATCGCAACGGGTAGGCTCGATTTGCGGTCCGACAGGACCGTGAACTTGGCCGGCATGCCCGCCATCGCCGCGCCGGAAGCCTTGCCGGTCGATGAAGAAGAAGACACCGTGTCGGGCGACCTGAACGTCGATTCATGGCCCCTCCGCAGCAAGGGGCCGCGCCCGACCAACCTTGAATGTTGCAGAACGGAGGCGATGTGCCATGGCGACAGACTGTCCAGATCACAATGATTCTTCTGCCAGTCCTCAAAACCGCGGGACACCAGCCGGCCCGTTTTCAAGAAGGTTACTTATGCGATGGCGTAGTACGTTGGCGAGCTTCCTACTTCCTCGTTTTGTCGTAGTAGAAAGCCTTTCTCGATTCGCAAAGGAGTATATGATGTCCATATTTCTCTTCGCCCGCCGTTCCCTCCTGGTAGCCGCAAACCTGATGGTTTCGGCTGTCCTTCTGGTATCCCTATCCAGAAACGCAGGGGCGGACGAAATTACTTACTACATCGTAGACTACCCCGCCAACGAAATCACGGAGTCGGGCTCTGGAACGGACACGATTTCCGGGACCATCATCACCGACGGAACAATAGGGCCTCTTTCCGCGGCGAATATCGTTGGGGGGACTTTTTCGTTCACGTTCCCGGGTGGCAATTTGAGCGGACCCGCATCGTTCGGCTCTCCAACTGGCCTGCAAGCAACACCCACCGATTTGATCCTAAATCCTGGGGCCGATTCGAGTTTCTCGGTCAGCACCAACACTTACCCGACTGGGGCAGAGGCTGTATACGGCAACAATCCAGGCGACGCTTTATATTACGGCTTCGTTGGCGTCGGCGATGGTCTCTTTTACCTCTTCAACCAAACACCCTTGCTCACTGATCCAGGCTCGATAGCGGCAAGTTCTAGTTGGGTCATCGCCACGGTCCCCGAACCCGCTTCCCTCGTACTTTTTTTCGCGGCAGTACTTGGAGTTGGGGTGGTTTATTTGGGACGGCGATGGATCCGATTGGTTACGCCGCCTAGCGAGCGTTGGTTGTTATCTTGACCCCTGTTTTCCGTGCCTTTCCTCAAAAGCGCGGGACATCCACCGGCCTCTATCCAAGGAGATAAATCGTGCGAAAGCCTGGTACGTTTGTGAGGTTCTTCACCCCTTGTTGTCGTGGATTTGGATCACGAAAGAGGACCGCCCGCAAGCGGACTGCCGGCTCAACTCAACTAGCGCGAGTGCTTATTTATGAACCGCTCGAAGCGTGGGCCTTGCTGAGTGTCGCCCCTCCTGTCGGTTTGCAGGCGGTGCCGGCTTTGAGCTCTGATTATATCACGACGCCTGGTAACACCGGTTTTCCGGCTCCCTATACAGCGGCCAACTACCCGGGGGCGCCGGGTGCCAGTGGACTAACACCGAACCAAATCCGTGGGGCCTATGGCCTGGGTAGCTACACGTCCGGCGTCCTGTCGAATGGGATAACGTTTGGCGGGATCCAAGGCGATGGTCGGGGTCAGACGATCGCTATCGTTGACGCGTACGACGATCCCAATGCGGCGAGTGACCTTAATGCCTTCTCAAGCTATTACGGTATCCCGACGTTCGGCGGGCCCGAAAGCCCGACGTTCAGCAAGCTCAACGAGTCCGGCGGCGCAACCTTGCCTGGGACGGATCCGATTGGCCCTTACGTTACGACTGCTAAAAGCGACTGGGAACAGGAAGAGTCGTTGGATATCGAGTGGGCACATGCCACGGCCCCGTTGGCAAATATAATCCTTTTTGAGGCGAGCGGTCCCGATTTGAATGACCTCCTTACGGCCGTGCATACCGCTGCGGGATGGCCGGGGGTCGTGACCGTCTCGATGAGTTGGGAAATGTCGCAGTTCGGTGGCGAGACTGCCGACGACTCCTACTTCGTCACACCGCCAGGTCAACTCGGTGTCACTTTCCTCGCGGCTGCCGGGGACAATGGTGCCTATCCGGCAAACCAGACAACCCTCCCGCCCATAACGCCGCAATACCCCGCCTCGTCGCCCAACGTCGTGGCCGTCGGTGGGACGACTCTAGCCGTTAACGGAAGCAGTCCAAACTACACATACGGCGGCGAAATCGCCTGGGGCAACGGCGCCAACAGTTGGAAGACGGTCGCCAATGGCGGCGGCGGCGGCGGCGGCGGCATCAGTACTTACGAAAATCAACCGTCCTATCAAAACGGCGCGGCCAGTGCTTCCATAACTACCACGGACCGCGCTTACCCGGAACGTCTCCGCCGACGCCAACCCCTCCACCGGTGTGCCTGTCTACGATTCCTGGGACTTCAACGTTCCGCGCGGCAATCTGACCCCCTGGTCACCGGGGCCGATAGGTGGAACCAGCCTTGCCACGCCGTTGTGGGCGGGCATGGTCACGATCGCCGACGAAGGCCGAGCGATCGATGGCCAGGGATCGCTGAACGGTCTCAGCCAGACTCTACCGCTGCTCTACCAAATGCCGCCCGCTGCGATCCATGACATCACCTACGCCACCCCCCCTGTTTCCGCAGCCTTGACCCCCGGGAACACCCTGCCGGGCCCGAGCATCGGCCCAAGTCCCTTGTATAGCCCGGCAGCGGGATACGACCTGGCGACAGGCATCGGAACGCCGGTGGGCAATCTTATCATCCCGGATCTTGCGGCGCCGGCCGTGACGATCAATCAGGCGCCGGGCCAAACCGACCCTACAGGCACGCCAACGAATATCGCGTTCCAGGTCCAGTTTAGCGAGCCGGTCACTTTCTTCACCAAGGCGTGCGTACATGTCAGCGGAACCGCGCCAAACGCGTCGGTCACTTCCGTCACGGGCAGCGGAACGACCTGGGAAGTCTACGCACAGGCCACGGGCAGCGGGACGATCGTGGCATCGATCCCCGCTGGCGTGACGGAGAATGCCATCGGAGAGTTCAACCTCGCGTCCACGTCGACCGACAACTCCGTGACCATCGTGGAGACATTGTATTATGCCGGAACCGGGTCTTGGAGCTTGAGTTTGAGCAACTGGCGATTGGGAAGTTCCGGACCCCTGCAAACCTGGTCGTCCGGCTCCAACGCTGTGTTCAATGCCGCAGGGACGGTAACCATTGCGACCGGATACAGCCCGGAACCAGCCTCGGTTACGTTTCAAGCCGGCAGCACGACGGTCAACGGCAGCGAGCTATCGTTCCCCTCGTCCGGCGGCGCGATCAGCCTCTCCCACGACGCCACCGGGACGATCGGCTCCACGATCAGCGGCACCGGTTTGACAGTTTCGATCCCCCCAGGTACAACCCTCATCCTCGACGGCGATGACTCGGGTATTACGAACGTCCTCGTTAGTACCACCGTTAGCCCGGCGGGAGGAACGCTGCAGTTTGGCGGCATTCAACCGTCCGGCACCAACAATGCGCCGACCGGCAGCAAGCTGCCGAATTGCACGATCGCATTTCCTACCAGCGGCGCGGAGTCGGACTTGATTTTCAACACGAGCAATGCGTCAGACTTCAGCACGTTTGACGGCGTGGTCAACGTCGAAGCCTGGTCCGGGGATATTAGCGGAAACGTCGATTTTACGGCGCAGGGGTCCCAGCCTTTCGGGATGTCCGGTACGAATAGGTACGCGGGCTCAACCACTTTCGGAACGCCTGTCGCGTACGTATATGCTTCCAGCACCTCGGACGGTTATGCTTTAATCATCGGCTCGGGCACCATTCTCGTACTCACGGGGGCGCCGGTCTCGAAGTCCGTTTCCGCGCAACAACCTGCGGGCGTGTACGGCGTCGACAGCCAGATCGACATCGACGTGCCCATGGGTGAAGACGTCGTCGTCACGGGCACCCCATTATTGGAGCTTGCCACGGGCGCAACGCCGGTCTACGCGCAATACATCGGCGGGAGCGGAACCTCGACCTTGACCTTCTGCTACACCGTGCAACCCGGAGACGAGAGCCTGGCCTTGGATTATACGGGCCCCAACGCCCTGGTTTTGAACGGCGGGTCGATCGACGACGATTCCGGAAACCCGGTCGTCCCTGTCCTGCCGGCCCCCGGAACGGAGGGTTCCCTTTCGACTTACGAGGTCCTCTTGATCGACACCACCGCGCCGGTGGTCTCGTCGATCGCTGGCGTCGGTCCCGCGACCACCGACAGCGACAGCCTGCAGTGGGACGTCACGTTCGATAAGCCCGTCTACGGCGTGACCCCGGCCGATTTCGTGCTGGCGGGCGCCGGAGTGACGGGAACGATTGATTCGGTGACCGGCGGGGGGACAAGCTACGTTGTCGATGTGAGCGGCGTGTCCGGCACCGGCACGCTGGGACTGAACCTCGTCGACGACGACTCGATCGTCGATGCCGGCGGCAATCCGCTGGGCGGCCCGGGGGCGGGCAACGGCAACTTCACCGGGCAGGCATTCAACGTCGTCACCACGCTCCCCTGGACGACGGCCGGTATGAACTTCGCGGGGACCGAAGGCCAGGCCGCGATCAGCGGCGTCGTGGCCACGTTTACCGATGATCGCGGTTTGTATTCGCCCGGGGACTATAGCGCGGAAATCGACTGGGGCGACGGCGGCGAATCCACCGGCACGGTGAGCTACAACAGCACAACAGGGCAGTTCGAGGTCAGTGGAAGCTACACCTACGCCTACGCCGGCAACTACGGCATCCAGGTCTTTATTTCCGATCCGACCGGCCTGATGGCCGTCAGCACCGGGACCGCCACGATCGCCGACCTGCCCTTGACCGCAATGGGCGCCGGCAGCCTGGCGGCAACGGAAGGCGCGGCTTTTTCGGGCACGGTGGCCACTTTCAGCGACCCGGTCCCCTTGCCCAGCCCGAGAGAGTACTGGGCCACGATCGCCTGGGGCGACGGCCAGACCTCGGTCGGCACGGTGACGTTCAACACCGCGACGCAGCAGTACCAGGTGGCCGGTTCGCACGTCTACGCCGATTTTGGCTCGTATGCGGTCAACGTCGCGATCAACGATCCGGGCGGCTCGTGGGCGGACGCCACAAGCTTGATGACGGTGGCCGACGCGCCCTTGGCGGCCAGCGGACGGCAGGTCGTCTACACCCCGAACACGCCGTTCAACGGCACCGTGGCCACGTTTACCCATGTCGGCGGCTCGGTGGATCCCAACGACTACACGGCCACGATCACCTGGACGACCACCCAGGGCGTGGCGACCTCGGCCGGTACGGTGACCTACGAGGCCGCCACGCAGCAGTTCGAACGTCGCCGGCAGCTTCACCTTCCCCGACGCCACGGGCGACCAGATCGGCGTTTCGATCGTCGACAACGCCGGCAGCACGGTCACGGCGGCAAGCACGGCCACCACGCTGTCGATTTCGCTAGCCGACATTACCCCGGCGAAGGATACGCCCGTCAGCGGGACCGTGGCCACCTTTACCGACACGGATCCGGGCGCGGCGGCCATCTATTCGGCCACGATCACCTGGGGCGACGGCACGACTTCCACCGTGACCAGCACGGCCAGCGCCGCCGGCCAGATCATCCCCGTCGTCGGCGGCGTGTTCGAGGTAGACGCATCGCACACCTACCTGGCGAGGGCGACTGTCACCCTGAGCGTGGAAATCGATGGTACAGGGCGGACGAGCGTCGACGCCAGCCAGAGCGGCATCGTCGTGGCCAACCCCCTGGTCGGCGGCGCCTTCGCGCCGCCGGTGGCCGTCGAGGGGACGCCGTTCACCAACGTCCTGCTCTATCACTTCAGCGACAGCAATCCCGACATCGTCGCCGGCGATTTCACGGCGAGAATCACCTGGGGCGACGGCACGAATTCGACCGTGACGGGCACTCCCAGCGCCGCGGGCCAGGTCGTCGCCGATGCGGCCGGCGGCTTCGACGTGCTCGGATCGTACGAATACGCGGTCGCCATCAGCCGAGCGTATTTCAGCGTCAGCATACGCGATCTGCTCAACGACAGTTGCGGCGCGAGTACCTATCATTTGAACGTGGCCGACGCGCCGTTGACCGCCGGAGCGTTGACGCCGCCGGGGCCCGTCGGCAACGTCTCGTTCAGCAACGTGCCGCTGTTCACGTTCAGCGACGGCAATGCCCTGGAGACTGGCAGCGACCTCACGGCCACCATCGCATGGGGCGACGGCACAACGTCGATCGCGACCACTTCCAGCAGTGGCGACTGCCTGCAAATAGCGGCCGGCGGGACGTGGGTGGTCTGCGGCTCGCACACCTACCAGCAGGCCCTGAGCGGGGCCACGTTCAGCGTCCAGGTCAACGATGCGCACGGCGCGAGCACGGGGGCCAGCGTCAACGACTTCACGGTCTCCGACACGGCCCCGGCGGTCACGTCGCTCGGCCCGATCGGGTCGGCCATCGCGGCCGGGGCCAGCAGCCTGCAATTCGCGCTGAATTTCAACGAGAACGTGACGGGCCTCGTCCCGGGCGATTTCGTGGTCGCGGGAAACGGCGCCACGGGAACCGTGACCGGCGTGACGGGCAGCGGGTCGAGCTACGTCGTGACGGTGGGCGACGTCTCCGGCAACGGTCTGCTGGGGCTGAATCTGGTGGACGACGACAGCATTGTCGACGCGTTCGGCACGCCGCTGGGCGGCTTCGGAACGGGCAACGGCAACTTCACCGGCCAGGCGTACGCCCTGAGCAGTTCCTTGTATTGGGAACCGGGCTCGGCGGCCGGCGGCAGCGGCGACTGGGCCGGCGGCGCCTACTGGGCGGTAGGGGCCGCGACGGGGCCGCTGACCACCTGGATCAACGGGGCCGACGCGATCCTCCCGGCCGGCACGGGCACGGTGACCATCGCGGGACAACTCGCGGCGAACTCGCTGGCATGCGCCAGCCTGACCATCGTCGCCGGCACGGTCGATCTCGACGGCAACAGCATCCTGGCAGGCTCGCTCAGCGGCAGCGGGACGATCACCAACAGCAACGCCTCGTCCCCAAGCACGCTGACCGTCAACCAAGCGACTAGCACGACCTATAGCGGCGACCTCGAGGACGGGGCCGGCCTCCTGGGCCTCAACCTGTCCGGCGGCGGGTCGCTGACGCTGGGCGGCACGGACAGTTTTAGCGGCAACATCACCGTGGGCGGCCAGTTGAACATTACCGGCGCATTGACCGGCAACGGCACCTTGACCGTCGAGCCTTCCGGCGTGCTGGACAACTCGGGCACCCTGTTCATCAATACGCGGGGTTCGTTGTACAACTCAGGCTGCGTGGAAAACCATGGTACGCTGACCAACTACGGGTACCTGGAAAACACGGGCAGCCTTACGGACTACCTCTCGTTATACAGCGGCAACGGCGGTACCTTGGACAACAACGGCACGTTTACCGTTGCGGCCGGCGGAACGGCGTTCAACGGCTATGGGGGCCTGCTCGAAGGCAATAACGGCGTGGTCGTCGACGGCACGCTGTGGTACGAGACCGCCTATAGCGATACCTACGCCGGGGATATCTCCGGCAGCGGCGAATTGATCACTGTGGCCTGGGCGCCGAACGCGTATCTCACCCTCGCGGGCGACAACAGCGGCTTTACGGGCGAAGTATTCATGTACAGCGGCAATCTCCGCATGGGCAGCGCCACCGCCTTGGGAGGGCCCGGAAGTTGGCTGTACGGCGGTGGGACTTTGGATCTGAACGGCTATAACCTGACGATCACGCTCCAATTCGAATACGGCACAATCACCAACTTGAGCTCTTCGGGCTACACGCCCACGCTGACGGCCTATTGCCCGGGTGGCTGGCTCGAACAGTCTTTTTCGGTTGTCGGCAACCTGGCTTTCGTCGTCGCTGGAACGGGCTACGACCTTTCGCTGGGCACCTTGGATGCGTCGGGCGGCACGACCATCGACGCGGGCAATACGCTGTGGGTCGGATGGGGTGGCTATCCCGCCACGCTGGGCGGCAACGTGGTCGACAACGGCACCTTGATCCTCTCGGGAAGTCTTACCGTCAGCGGCGCCATCAGCGGCACGGGCAGTGTTCAGGTCGGGACACAATGGAGCGGGACGGTCGTCCTGACGGGAAACGACACCTACAGCGGCGGCGCCGAACTCGAAGGCGGCACGCTGGTGGTGGGAAATCAATCCGCGTTGGGGACGGGCGGCCTGACCGTCAACGGCGGCACGCTGGATCTCGACGGCTACAGCATCACCGTTGCGGCACTCAACGGCACGGGCGGCACGATCACCAACAACGGCAGCAACTCCCCGGCCACCTTGACCGTCAATGATCCGAACAGCGACTGGATGTACTTCGGCGGTACGTTGCAAGACGGCCAGAGCACGCTGGGCCTGGCCACGCTCGGCAGCGGGACGCTCGCGCTGGGCGGCACTTGTAGTCTTGGCGGCAACATCACCGTCGGCGGCGGCAGCGGACTGGACCTGGGCGGGGCGTTTGATGCGAACGCCGCCCTCGTCGTTTACGGTGCGCTCGGCAACTACAATACGATGACAACTATGGGTACGCTGACGATCGACAACGGCGGCCACGTGTATAACTTCGGCACGTTGAACAACACGGGCACGCTGACGATCGACAACGGCTGCTGGCTCAACAACTGGAGTACGTTGAACAACAATGGCACGCTGATGATCGACAACGGCAGCGCGCTGTATAACAACAGCACGATGACCAACACGGGCACGCTGACGACCGGCAACGGCTGCTGGCTCTGTAACTACGGCACGATGACAACCACGGGCACGCTGACGATCGACAACGGCGGCACGCTCTACATTAGTGGCACGATGACCATTGCGGGCACGCTGACGACCGACAACGGCGGTGCGCTGTGGGACTACGGCACGCTGACCGTGGATCCGTCCGGCCTGGTCGACAACTACGGCACGCTCATCAACGCGGTCGAACTGACTAACAACGGCACGGTCATCCTCGAGAGCGGCTGCCAGTGGATCAACGTCGGTACGCTGGACGGCGACGGTACGCTGACCGATTACACAGGTCAGGAGCAGGTCGCCGTGGCGGGGCTTGGTCAGCCCGCCGACATGGCGAGCAACGTCGGCACGCTGCCGGTTGGCAACGTCGGTACGACGGTGGGCAGTTCGGCCGACGCGGCGGACCAGGCCATCCTGGCCTACATGCAGAACGCGGCCACGACGATCAATAACGCGATCAGCGGGTCGGCCGGGTCCGTCATCGAAAACAGCGGCGGCGGGGAATTGACGCTGACGGGGCTCAATGACTTTTACGGGTCGCTGGGTGGCGGCACTCAGACCTGAGAACATTTGGAAAACCAGCGGCCGGGCAGGCGATCGTGTTGTCCGACCCCGTCTGGCTTGCCCAGGCGGTGAAGAAGGCTGGACAGCCAGCACGGCTTCCTCCCAAATCGGGTGGACCCCGCCCTGCTTGCGGTCTGTCGATTTAGTCGAAGACTGCCCTCCCGCCCCCGCTGGGCTCGCCCCAGCGGAGCGAAGGACTGACCACTACTGGCCAGCCTCCAGTCGTTGTTCGCCGTTTTTCTGTGTTTCCGCTGCCCGGCCCGCGGGCCGGGCACCGGAAACACAGAAAAACGCCGAAAGGGGTGGGTGCGGCGGCGTTTCTAGTGGCCAAACCTCCGCTCCGCTGGGGCGAGCCCAGCGGGGGCGGGACTAAATCGACAAACCGCGAGCAGGGCGGGGTCTTGGGTGGTTGCGGGCGCGGGTCTTTAGCTGTTCAGCCTGATTCACCAGCGATTTTCTGGGCCTTGTTGATTTTCCCTCGTTTCGGGAACCCGACCGCCTCATGCTGCAATACGTTGCCCGGCGTCCTAGATAAGTCTAATAAAATATGGCGACATCCTAAGTCGTTGCTGCTTAATTAGTTGCGTACTCAGCGAGGTATCACGCGTTGGCAGCGGATGTATTTCGCCATATTTAATTAGACTTTAGTCGCCGTTTGTGCTAGGATGGGCATTCGGACGCTCGCGCCCCTTTGGCCGAGCAAAGGAACTGCTTTTACGGAGGATGCAGCAATGGCACAATTCGACGTGGACAAGCATGCGCTGGTCGGACCGAGTGGCAGCTTGAGCGTGCGCGAGGACGACGAGGTCACTCGCAAGCTCTTGATGCTTATGGAAGGTGAGTGCGAAGAATCGGGACCGCTCCAGGCGGCAATCAAATTCGGGTTCAGTAAGCAGCGTTACTTTCAACTCCGCACAGCCTTCAACGAATCAGGCGCGCTGGCTCTGCAGAACCAGAAACGCGGCCCGAAGACCAAGTACCGGCAAACTGCCGAGATGGTTCGCCAGGTGATCCGACATCGCTTCCTCGACGGCGATGCGTCCGCGGAAGTCATCGCACAGAAACTGCGACAAACCGGCAGCACCATCAGCAACCGCACCGTGGAACGGATCATCGCGGAGTACGGGCTTCAAAAAAAAACTCCACAAATTCCGCCCAGGCGTGGTGCCCGAAAAGGTCGCGGCCCAAATCACCAGTGAAGTGGTCCGCAACACCGACGGTGATCCGCTCAGCATCGAGCGCGGCGTTCGGCAACGACTGGCGGACAAGATCAGCGACACCATGGCGGGCTTGTGGCTGCTGGTCCCAGAACATCTTCGCCTGGGCACATGGGACTTGCTCTGTGGCTGGACGCAACAGCCCACGGTGCGGATCGAACCACGCCTGGCACTCCAGTTGGTGCATGAGGCGGCGTTGTGTCTCAAGGGAGTTCGCGAGCGTCGCTGTGTAGCGTTGCGCGGTTTCGAGATCCTCAACGGGCTCCCGTTCTTGGCGACCGATACGGCGGTGCATCATCTGCTGGACAACCATACCGTAGCCCAAGCCCAGCAACTTCAAGTTGCGCTCGGAAAGATCCGCCGCGTCTCCGGGGATTTTGCGGGAAAGTTGCTCCTGATCGATCCCCACCGGCCGTGCAGCTACAGCCGCCGACACATGCGCCGGCGCCGGAAGGATTCCGCTTCCAAGCCGAAAAAAACGGCGCAGATGTTTTTTTGTTTGGACGGCGATACGGAACAACCCCTGTGTTGCATGATCGGCACCTCGGCACGCACCGTGACTCAGGCCACCCCGGAACTGTTGGAGTTGGCGGCCCAGATTCTCCACCCCGTTCCTCAGAACGCATTGGTCGCCGCAGACACCGAGCACTTCAGCGCCGAACTCGTCGACTACGTGCATCTCCATACGCCGTTTGATATCATCACGCCGATTTCCGCGCAAAGCAGCACGCAAGAACGCCTCGGTGCAATTCCTTGCGAGCAGTTCACGCCGCGGTGGGCCGGTTACGCTACGGCGGTCCTGCCGTACCAGCCGCTCAACAGCCAAAGCGGTCCCTATTACGAATTGGTGCAACGCCAGGGAGAACGACCTGACCAGTGGCATTTCAATTCGTTCCTTTGTACCACGGATCGCGACCCGCTCGACGCCCTCACCTGCGACTATCCCAAGCGTTGGCACCTGGAGGAGTTCTTCAATTTCAATCAGGCATTGGGTTGGCGGCATGCAGGCACGTTGAACCTTAACGTCCGTTACGGCCAAATGAGCATGGCGATGTTGGCCCAAGCGGTCATCCAGCGTCTTCGTAATCGGTTGGGCGAGCCCTACCAGCACTCCGACGCGCAACACCTGGCAAGCACTGTTTTTCGAGGGCTGGAAGGGGACATTCGCGTTGTCCGGGACACAATCGTGGTCACGTACTACAACGCCCCGAACAAAGCTCTGCTATGCAACCATTATGAGGGATTGCCTGAAAAGCTGAGGGCCGAAAACGTAGACCCTCGAATTCCCTGGCTCTATGGATTTCAACTCGATTTTCGGTTCAAATGATAGCCGCCGATACACCGCCGGCCGAGTCCAATCAACAAGGCCCAGAAAATCGCTGATTCACCGCCCTGGCGAGCAGGGCGGGGTCTTGGGTGGTTGCGGGCGCGGGTCTTAGCTGTTCAGCCTGATTCACCGCCCTGGCGAGCAGGGCGGGGTCTTTCCCCGTCACGAAGAAGTGTGCGCACGAGGCCATGGAACGCCGAAAAGGCTTCCCCTCTTTGCGACTCCGGCAAAATTCTCTTCGCCGCGAGGAAATACGTGTATCCCGCGGGAAAAGCGGGCCCGGCCGGGCGGCGGGTGAGCGGTTTGCAGAAATCCGCCAGCAGTCGGTGCCCCAAAGCGCGGGCTCAAACGTATTATTAGGTAGCGACTTTTGCAGATTTATCCGTTGTTGCTGATAACTGTAATTAGCGTTCATGAGCGAAGATTAGCGTTCCAGGAGTTTTTTCACCCTGCGCTGCGCACCCGATCCCACCGTATCGAGGACTTAATAAAAATGGAATTTATTGACCCGGCGTTTCCCGTCTTGTCGGGAGCAGAGAAACCAACTTACCTAACTTACCAAAAAGGGACAAAATGGGCCGAAGTGGGCCGAAAACCACGAAAGTGGGACGAAAGTGGGCCGAAAATGGGCGTGGTTCATTTTCATCTGTTTTTGGGTAACAAGTGCGGACTCTCAGCGCGATCCGCAAGGGAGTGATGAAGATCTTGGGCCAAACGGGCCAGTCAATTCCGTGAGAACCGCGTGTAGCCGAGCATTTCCAGCCAGTGGGGATGTGACTGGCCAGTCAGTAGTTCGGCAGGGCTCTTCCCGACTCGCTCGGGCCGCGCGCTGCGCAAAAATCGTCGATGGTTGAGAAAGAATTGGAGCAAGACCAAGTAGTCTGGACCCAAATGCCGTCGGAGAAAAAAGTAGTTTCGTAGCCGACTGTTGAGGTTCTCGATCACGGAACTGGCACGGACCGTATGTTCTGCCAGTTCGGCCACAGCGACGCTGACCGCAAAATAGCGGCATCCCAGCCGCTCTCGTAACGCGGCGTCTCGCGGCCAGCGACGGGGATGGTCCACATCGAGAACCTCATTGTTAAACACCTCCCGCAAGGTGGCAACGGGAAGTTGAAACTGGGTAGCCAGGACCGCCAGGTCCCGATCCAATTGGGCTACGAAGGCCAGCAGATCGTCACCCTGGTTGGTCAAGGCGCTGACGACCGGAGCAATGCGGTGTGGGCAAAGCGGATGACGAGCCCGCAGTTCGGCCACCACAAAGTCGTACAGTTCGCGGCGTGTGGCGTAATCGGCACCGGCCAGCGAGAGAATGTCGCGACGCAGCCAATCGAACAACGTGGCCACGTCCGCGGCCAGATCGATGGCCTGGGCTTTGGTCTGGGTGGCAAGGCGAAGTTGTTCGGCAAAGCTCTCTTTGCTCGGCAGGGGGTGCCGGCGTGGTCGCCGCCGTGTCGTGCGGGCCTTCTGGGCCTTCTGGCTTTTGTGAGCCAGCGTGGCTTCGTGGGCGATGGCCTCGTACGCCCGGTTTTCCAGGAATGTGACCAGCGGTTGCACGAGTTGCAGGGCATGAAAAACATCACCGCGGCAGGGAGTTCCCGGCATGGCCAGGGCTTGTCCGGCTCGCAAACCGCTGCCGGCGTCGGCGATGGTTGCCTCGGGGCGGAAGCCTCGATCCTGAAGTTCCAACATGCGGATGGCCCATGTCTCGGCATCACGTTGTTCTTCCCGGCTCAGCAGATAGCAAAAGCTGGAGCGGACGTTGGCCCCCACCAGCACGGGCCATCCGCTCTGAAAAATCTCGTCATGGGCGCCGATCCGCACGCCAGAAAGATCTTGCTGACGGTTGTAGGCGCGGGCTTGCCCAACCGCCGCTTGCAGGACGTTGTGGACCTTCCCGACCGAGACGGGATAATCCAGCAGATCGCGGCAGAACTCACTGATGCCACGAATGGAGCTGTGGCATATCAACGTCAGCCCCAGGAACGCCTGCTCCAACCATTGCTTGGTCACGGGCAGGTAGAAGAGGACCTTCGTGGCGTCGTCTTGTTCGGGGGCAAATGCCTCTTGGAGGGCCTCCTTCGCTGTGTCAACCTGCTGATAGATGAACTTGCGGCTGACCGCGTGTTCTGTGGCCAGCCCGCGGATACTTTCGGCTCCCGCGAGGGCCTGAAGGGCCAGGTCCTGCCGCTGTCGCGGCTCCATCGCTTTGGCCGCGCAAAAACAATTGGTTCCCGACTGCGGATGAACCGTCGAGGCGTTACAATAACATACCATGTCTGTTTCCTCCGTAAAAACTGGTGGTTGATGCTCTATAAACCAGTTAGGGGGAAACAGACACTTCTTCAATTCCCAATAAGTGGGGCCGATGCTAGCATGACCTTGCTACCCTCGCTCAAACTAGCCAGAAAACTGTTACCTTGAATTGAACCAGGCCCGAAAATGGGCCAGTTTGGTATCACTCCTCCGTATGGTGTACAAATGTCGAAAGAGTGTCAAGCCCTCGTTTCTCCCCAGTTTTTCGCTTCCGAGCAACTTCCTGTGGCCATATCTATGCATACTTGTCGTGGTGGAAAATCGCCAAAAAAACTGAAAAACAACTCGTTCCGGGCAAATACGGGCAAGAATACCACCTCTTCGGGTGGTCGATCGATGAACTCGGCGGACAAGAGGTCAGTTTTTTTCCGCCCGGTTGCCGCCCTCTTCGCGATTCAGATACTGCCTCAGGTAGCGAGCCCGTTCGATGTTGCGGTCGGCACTGCCGAGCTCGTTGCCGGACCGCTTCTGCAGATGGGCCGGCTGGGTGTGGATGAACAGCTCGTTGATGTCGGCGATGTGCAGGTCGGGGATCAGGCCCAGGTTCACGCCCATGCGGACGCTGGAGAGCAGGTGCATCGTCTCTTCGGAACTGATGGTTTGCGCGGTCCGCAGGATGCCGTAGGCCCGGCTCACGCGGTCGTGCAGGTTCTCGTGGCTTTCCTTGATCAGGAACTGCCGGGCCTGGCGTTCGTAGTCGATGATCACGGGCACGATCTCGTTGACCTGCTGGACCAGCTCGTCCTCGCTGCGGCCGAGGGTGATCTGGTTGCTGATCTGGTAGAAATCGCCCATCGCCTGCGAACCTTCGCCGAACAGGCCGCGGACGGCGAGGCTGATCTTCTGCAGGCTGCGGAAGACCTTTTCGATCTGCCGGGTAATGACCAGGGCCGGCAGGTGCATCATCACGCTGACCCGCATGCCGGTGCCGACGTTGGTGGGGCAGGCGGTCAGGTAGCCCAGCCGCTCGTGGAAGGCGTAAGTGACCTTGTCCTCGATGGCGTTGTCGATGGCGTTGATCTGCTCCCAGACGCTGCTGCAGGTTGAAGCCGCTCTGCATGACCTGGATCCGCAGATGGTCCTCCTCGTTGATCATGAGGCTGAATTTTTCGCGCCTTGTCGATGGCCACGGCCCGGCGGCCTTGGCCTTCGGCATGCTCGCGGCTGATGAGGTGCCGCTCGACGAGCAGTTGGCGGTCGACGCCTTCCAGCTCGTCGACGGCGATATAGAGCAGATCGGCCGAAACCTGAGAGGTGATGATGGCGTCGCGGAGGATCCGCTCGATTTGCACGCGGTCCTGGGGCGTGGCCCGGCTGATGAAAGGAAATTCGGCCAGGTTCCGGGCCAGGCGGACGCGGCTGCTGATGACGATGTCGGCCTCGGGGCCGTTGCCCCGCAGCCACTCGCCGCTGGTTTGGATCAGTTCTTTGAGTTCCACGGCAAATCCCCGCTACGATGCCTGCTCGGTTTCGATGCGCCGAATTTGGTCGCGGAGTTCGGAGGCCCGCTCGTAGTCCTCGTTTTCGACCGCTTCCTTCATTTCCCGCCGCAAGCGGATCAATTGGGTCCGCTTTTCGCTGCTGCCCGGGGCGCGGCGGGGCCGCTTGCCGACGTGTTCCGACTCGCCATGAACGTTCATGATCAGCGGTTCCAGTTGGGTCTGGAAGGCGACGTAATCGTGTGGACAGCCGAGGCGGCCCTGGCTGCGGAACTCGTAAAACGTGATCCCGCAGACCGGACAGGCCTGCTTGTCGAGGTGGGCCAGTTCTTCGGCCGTCTGCCCGATGGCCATCTGCTGGACCTGCTGGGCCAGGGCCGCGGCCATACCCCCCGCTCCGGCGGGTTCGCCGCCGGACGAGGAAGTGAGGTACGCCCGGGCGTGGTCCTCGCAAAGGTGCAGTTCCTGCGGCTTTCCGCCGGTCAGTTCCGTGATGTGGAATGTCGCCGGACGCTCGCACTGTTGGCATTTCATGGCATGATACTCGCTTTCCGCCCTACCGTCACACAGATTCTAGCGATGGGGGTATCATGAGTCAATCGACTTTGCCGGCGCGGCCGCCGTTGCGATCGCTGTTACGAGCAGCCGGTTAAGCTTGTAGTATGCCGACCCCAGCGGGAGTCTTCCGTTCATGCAGTGCAACGCAAACCAGGCCGGGACCGAGCGACGCTCCGGCGACAGCTGCCGGCGGCGGTCCATTGTCCCGATTTCGAGTCCTTTCGCAAGCTGGCCAAGGACGGCATGCTGGTGCCCGTCTACCGCCGCCTGGTCTGCGACTCGCTGACCCCGGTCAGCGCCTTCCACAAGATCGACGCGGGCCGCTGCGCCTGCCTGTTCGAGAGCGTGGTGGGCGGCGAGAAGGTGGGCCGCTACAGCTTTCTGGCGGCCGACCCGTTCTTCGAGATCGAGGCCTACGGCCGCCGCGTGACGACGAATTCCTATTCCGGCGTTTCGGCCTCCGGCGGGCCGCTGCTGGTGACCCGTCACTACGAATGCGGCCGATCCGCATGGCCGAGCTGCGCCGCCACGTCGAGGCCCTCCGCGCCGTCCACCTGCCGGAGCTGCCGCCGTTCTGCAGCGGGGCCGTGGGCTACGCCGGCTACGACACGGTCCGCTATTTCGAGCGGCTGCCCAACGCCCCGCCCGACGACCGGCAGGTGCCCGACCTGGCCTTCGCCTTCTACGACCGGATGGTGGTTTTCGACAACGTGGCCAAGACGATCGTGGTGGTGGCGATGGCCCGGCTCGATCAGCCCGGCGCGACGGTCGAATCGGCCTACGACGACGCCTGGCGGCGGGTCGATGCCCTGGTCGAGCAACTGGCCGCGCGGGCGGCGCGACTTGGACCTGGTCGACATCCGGCCGGAAGGCGAAGTGAACCTGGACTACCGCTCGAACTTCACGCCAGCAGCAGTTCGAGGCGGCGGTGCGCGAAGTGCGTGGAGTACATCCGCGCCGGCGACATCTTCCAGGTCGTGCTCAGCCAGCGGCTGGAGGTGCCGCTGCACGGCGCATCCGTTCGAGATCTACCGCACGCTGCGGGTGGTCAATCCCAGCCCGTTCATGTTCTACGTCCGCACGCCCAGCGTGACGCTGGTGGGCAGTTCGCCGGAGGTGATGGTCCGCGTGGTGGACGGCCAGGTGACGGTTCGCCCCTTGGCCGGCACCCGCCGCCGCGGCCAGACCGAAGAGGAGGACCGCCGCCTGGCCGAGGAACTGCTGGCCGATCCCAAGGAGCGGGCCGAGCACGTGATGCTGGTCGACCTGGGCCGCAACGACGTGGGCCGGGTCTGCCGCTATCGCAGCGTGGAGGTGACCGACGTGATGACCATCGAGCGCTACAGCCACGTGATGCACATCACGTCGAACGTCAGCGGCCAGCTGGCCCCGGGCAAAGGCGCCTTCGACGCCTTGCAGGCCTGCCTGCCCGCCGGCACCGTCTCCGGTGCGCCGAAGGTGCGGGCGATGGAGATCATCGACGAGTTGGAGCCGCACCGCCGCGGGCCCTACGCCGGGGCGGTCGGCTACGTCGATTTCAGCGGCAACATGGACACCTGCATCGCCCTGCGGACGCTCGTCGTGCAGGGCGACAAGGCCTACGTGCAGGCCGGCGCCGGCATCGTGGCCGACAGCGTGCCGGCCAACGAATGGCAGGAGACGCTGAACAAGGCCCGCGGGCTGCTGAAGGCGATCGAGCTGGCGGAGCGGAAGTGATGTTTAACCCGGAGCCAACGGCGACGGTGAAATGGCGAAGGGCGACTTGTCGTGAAACTTGAGGAACAACTGGCGAGACACTCTGCGTCCCGATTTCGACTCGTCTTGGCGGAATTCAAGTTCTGTGAACGAGATATAATAGGAAGAAGCATTGAACTGGCGACCAAGGGAGGCTGTTATGGAGGATGTCATGACCCAACATATTACGAAGACCCCCGGCGTGTGCGGGGGACGAGCATGCATCGCCGGCCACCGTATCCGGGTAATCGACATTGTGGTCTGGCACGAGATGCGCGGCTACAGTCCTGATCAGATCATCGACCTGTTTCCCGGCATCACCCTCGCCGATGTTTACGCGGCACTGGCTTACTACTTCGATCACCGCCAGGAAATCGAAGACGAGTTTCGCAAGGAGGACGAGTGGGCCGATTGGGTGAAAACCAACGTGCCGTCGAAAATCCCCGCCGAACTGCGGGAAAGGAAGTCTTGTGGCTGAACGGCTCCGATTTTACATGGATCAGAATTTTCCTGGTCCCGTGAGTCGGGCGCTGGTGCGTCACGGAGTCGACGTGTTGACCGCGCAGGAAGCCGATCGTTGCGGCATGCCGGACTCGGAGCAACTGGCCTTTGCGACAGCGGAAGACAAGGTTGTGGTCACCTTCGACCCCGATTTTCCCGCCTTGCACCAGTCCGGGGTCGAGCACGCGGGGATCGCCTGGTGCCCCGAACGAAAGTATGGCATCGGCGAGTTGATCCAAGCGTTGTTGCTACTGCATGGCGTGTTGGACGGCAAAGACATGCGCAACCACATCGAATTCCTATAGCGCTGCGTTGTTTAGGGATGTTTTCCGGCCCGGGGGTTGAATCGGAAGTGAACTCATGAGAATCAGCGAGATCCGTGACATGCTGCGGCAGCAGCCTTTTCGTCCTTTCACCATTCATCGGGCCGATGGTCGCGAGTTTCCCATCGAGCACGTCGATTTCTTGCTCATCAGCCGGAGCGAACGGAGCTTCGTCGTCGCGCAGCTCCAAGGCGGCTGTGAAATCATCGATCCGGTGATGGTGACGAGCCTGTCCATATCGGAGGCGACGGCCTAATTCGGCTGACGGCGGTTTTCCATGCATATCGACTCCCTTTCCCTGTTTCACGTCGCTTTGCCGCGCAAGAAGCCGCAAGTCATTGCCGGCCGGTCGTGCGAGACGCTGGAAACCGTCCTCGTGAAGTTCACCAGCGGCGGCGCGGTCGGCTGGGGCGAGGCGGCGCCGGGGAATGCGCCAACGGGCAGCAGCGAATGGGCGGCTGGTGCGTTCGCCGTGCTCCGCGACTGGCTGGCGCCAGCCGTGGTCAAGACGGAGATCGACTCGGGCAAGACGCTGGCCGAGCAACTCGCGCCGTTCCGCGGCAACCAACACGCCAAGGCCGCGCTGGATATCGCCTGGTGGGACCTCTCGGCGCGAATGCAAGGTCGGCCGCTGTATGAGCTGCTCGGCGCTAATCTCCCCTCACCCCCGGCCCCTCTCCCATCCTGCCGAGTACGGCAGGCGGGAGAGGGGAGCTGTAGGGTTGAAGTCGGGCCGTGCCTGGATCAAATGGAGTCTCCGGACGCCTTCATGGCGGCGATCGGCGCGGCCTTCGAGGCCGGCTTTCGGCGGGTCAAGCTCAAGTTCCGTCCCGGTTGGGCCCTGGAAATGCTTCGCGGCGTGCGGCAGGAGTTCCCCGGCCAGACGTTCCATATCGACTGCGAAGGGGCGTTGAGTCTCGGTAATATGGAAGTGCTTTATCGCCTCGATGATTTCGCCCTGCAGATGGTCGAGCAGCCGTTGCCGCCCGAGGATCTCGTGGCCCACGCCATGCTCCAGGAATCGCTGCGAACGCCGATCTGCCTGGACGAGAGCATTGCCTCGCCGCTGCAAGCCGAGATGGCCCTGGATCTGAAAAGTTGCCGGCACGTGAACCTCAAGGCGGGCAGGGTAGGGGGGCTCACCGCGGCGCTGACGATCCTGGATGCCTGCCGGGCGGCGGAGGTGAATTGCTGGGGCGGGGCCGCGGCACGAAGCGCGATCGGCGCCCGGGCCGACCTGGCCTTGGCCGCCTGCGCGAATTCCGAATATCCGGCCGATTTCTTTCCCTCCGCAGGCGAGTTGGCCGAGGACCTGGCCGAGCCGCTGCAGCCGCTCCGCGATGCGAGCGATGGCGCCGCAAGGATCGCACTGTCCGCGGAACCGGGGCTTGGGGCGGTGCCCGATGCCGCGCTGCTGGAGAAGTTCACGGTCCAGAAGGCGGGGATGTGAATTTGGAGGTGTTGCTTGCGGCCGACTCGATCCGCTAAACTAAATGACATTGCACGATTTTGGGAGTAAAACTGGTTATACAAGCCCGACGCGCAAGCGAGGAATGTGGGTCGAAGCTCTTGGACAACACATTCCTCGCTTGCGCGTTGGGCTTCTATGCGTCCCAGAATCGTGCAAGGTCATTTAGACCAACGGAGGACGGAGTGATGGCAATCTTCAGGGAGCGTGCAGAACCTCGCTACGCGGGTGCGCGCTTGCTGCTTTGCTTGCTGCTGCTCTGCCTGCCCGGCTGCCGAGGATGCCACAAAACACCGGAGGCCGAAGAACAGGAAAAGCTGGAGCAGGAAAAGCGACAGGCGGAAGAGAAGGCCAAGCAGAAGGAAAAGGAAAAAGAGCCGTTCGAGGCTCGCCAGCCGGCGGCGGTGCCCTCGGGCAAGGACCGTGCCGGATCGTGCAAACCGGGCCACTGGATCAGCCAGGTTTGGCCGGAGGTGAAGGCCAACCGCGGCGACTTTCAGGGCGAGTTGCAAACGGAGATCGTCGATAAAACGGACCACAAGGTGCCGCTGGTTGGGGTCCCTTACGAAATGACCAGCCAACGGCCCGCCGTCCTGGCCAAGGAGCAGCCGAAGTCGCTGGAATCGTTGACCTGGATTCCGCCGCAGAAGGATGTCCGCGCGGTGAATTTCAAGCTGGCGGCCGGCGGTGGCGGCCCGGCGGCGATCGAGAAGAGCATGGTGCTGACGTGCATGCCATCGTATCAATACTACTTCATCGTCCTCTCGCCAGCGGCCGGACGTTACGAGTATCTGGAGAAGAAACTCGACTCGATCCGCCTGCATCGTACCGGGCCCGATGCCGACCTGGGGCCGAAGTACTACGAGGTCGTGTCGATGTCGGCGTTGCGGCGGCCGAGCCTGCCGACCAACGCGCTGTACTGGACGAGCATCGCCTATCTGCTCTGGGACGACTTCGACCCGGCACAATGGGACGTCGATCAGCAGCAGGCCCTGATCGATTGGCTGCATTGGGGCGGGCAGATCATCGTCAGCGGCCCCGATGCCTTGGAGCAGCTCCACAACAGCTTCCTGCGGCCCTACCTGCCGGCCACGGTGGTGAAGTCGCGAAGTTTTGCGGCTAAGGACCTTGACGAACTGAGATACTGGGCGGGGGAATATGGTCTTCCCCCGAGTTCGGTGAAACCCTGGCCGGGCGCGGAACTGAAGATAGACGCGCACGCCAAGTACCTCCCTTACACGGGCGACCTGCTGGTCGAGCGGCAAGTCGGCCGCGGGCGGATCGTGGCCTCGGCCTTCCGGCTGACGGGGTCGGAGTTGACCGGCTGGAAGGGCTGCGATTGTTTGTTCAACGCCTGCCTGCTGCGGCGGCCGCCACGGGAGTTCTGGAGCGACGCGGACTCGGATCGGTTGCATTTCCGATGGGGCAACTCGCAAGACAATCCGTCGTCCGCGGATGCCGCGCGGAACACGGCCGTACGCTATTTCGCCCGCGATTCCGGGGAGGCATTCAAGAACTACGCGGCCGACGTGATGGCGGCGCGGGCTGGTCGTCAGCAAGTTGATGCGATTTCGTTCGATGGGAGCGGCAAGTTGCCCAACGCCGACGAGCTCTGGCAGTTCCCTGGCGACGACGACGCTCCCATTCCCTATGAGCACGAGGTTGCTCCCGGGCTGGGCGCGTGGAACGACTACAGCCCCGTGGCCCAGGCCGCGCGAAAGGCGCTGGCCGATGCAGCCGGCATCAGCGTTCCGGAGCGGAGCTTCATCATCTGGGTGGTGGTCGGCTACTTGTGCGTGCTGGTGCCGGGCAACTGGATAGTTTTCCGGATGCTGGGCCGCGTGGAATGGGCGTGGATCGCGGCGCCGCTGATCGCGATTGCCTGCACGGTCGTGGTGATCCAGCAGGCCCAACTGAACATCGGCTTTGCCCGATCGCGGAACGAGATCGCCGTGATCGAGATGCAGCCCGGCTATTCGCGGGTACACGTGGCGCGTTATACGGCGCTGTATACTTCGCTGGCGACGCGTTACGAGTTCCGCCTCGACGATCCGAATGCACAGATCTTGCCGTTCCCGCGGGTCTCTTCCCCCGAGCACTTTCAAATGCCAGTATGGCAGACCCGCGGCGAGTTGGTTTGCCAGCGGGGAGACGATACGCAACTGACCGGGTTTAGCGTGGGATCGAATGTCGTCGATTTCATGCATAGCGAGGAGATGGCCGACTTTAGCGGCACGGTCACGCTGCACCATGACAGCGACGGAGGATTACGGGTGACCAACGCCACGAAGCACCCGCTGGACGATTGCCAGGCCGTTCGCGCCGGCGCCGAGCGAGCGCAGATTGGCCGGCTCGAGCCCGGCGCGACCGCGGCCTTAGAGTTCGGGCCGTTTGACAGCCGGGAAACGGCTGCGGCGGACCATGCCAAGGACGGACCCGGAGGTCAAGGCTCGGAACCGACCGGCGAATTGAGTGTCGAAGGGATCGTGAAATTGGCTCTCACGCGCCAAGAGTGGCGCTCTGGCGAAATCTGCCTGGTGGCCCGAGTTGCCGACGAAGTGCCGGGCCTGACGGTCACGCCCGCAGCGCGGCAGACGCGGCAGGCCGCGCTGTTGGTCGCCCGTCTTGACGCGGGGCTGCTCCCGGAACCTGAGAGGGACACGAACCTGACGAAATCGAGCCTCCGCGCTTCACTCCTCAAGCCACCATGATCGAACTCGTCAACTTCACGAAACGCTACCACGACCTTTTGGCCGTCGATCACCTGAACCTCAAGATCGAGGCGGGCGAGATGTTCGGCTTCATCGGCCCCAACGGCGCCGGCAAGAGCACGAGCATCCGCTTCCTGGCCACATTGCTCAAGGCCACCAGCGGCGAAGGGATCATCAACGGCCATCGCGTGAGCAAGGATCCGCTGGCCGTGCGCCGCAGCGTGGGCTACATGCCCGACGGCTTCGGCGTCTACGACGGCATGAAGGTCTGGGAGTTCCTCGACTTCTTCGCCGTGGCCTATCAGCTTCCCCGCGCCCGGCGGCGGCAGGTCTTGAACGACGTGATGGAACTCTTGGACCTGACCGGCAAGCGCGACGCCTTCGTCAACGGGCTGTCGCGGGGCATGAAGCAGCGGCTGTGCCTGGCGAAGACGCTGGTCCACGACCCGCCGGTGTTGATCCTCGACGAGCCGACCAGCGGCCTGGACCCCCGGCGCGGATCGAGGTCAAGGCCCTCTTCAAGGAGCTGCGCCGCATGGGCAAGACGATCCTGATCGCCAGCCATATCCTCACCGAACTGGCCGACTGTTGCAGCTCGATCGGCATCATCGAGCGGGGCAAGCTCTTGATGTCCGGCCCGATCGACGAGGTCTATCGCCGCATCCGCGGCAATCGCACGGTGCGGATCCGCTTCCTGGAAAACATGGAAGCCGGCCTGGCGATCGTCCGCAGCATGCCCGAGACCCGCGACGTGCAGATCGAGGACCACCACGTGACCGTGGAGTTGGCGGCCGACGACAACCAGGTGGCCGGGCTGATGGAGAAGCTCGTGGCCGCGGGCGTGCGGATGAGTTCGTTCGCCGAGAAGGAGCCGACGTTGGAGGACGTGTTCATGATGGTGACGAAAGGGGCGGTGGCGTAATCCCATGTACCTGGTCGAGAACCCCGTCTTGCAGCGCGAACTGCTGGTCAATCTCCGCATGACGCGGGCGTTCGTCCTGTTGTTGGTCTACATCGGCCTGCTGGGCGTGGTGGTTTACGTGGCGTGGCCGAGCCAGACGCGATTGGATCTGACGCGCCGCCCCGAGGAAGCCTCGCGGCTGGTCGATCTGTTCTTCTTGGGTCAATATGCTCTGTTGTCGCTCATGGTTCCCAGCTTCGCCGCCGGCACGATCACGGGCGAAAAGGAACGGCAGACCTACGAGATGCTGCTGGCCAGCCCGATGCGGCCGGGTGCCGTGGTGTTGGGCAAGTTGCTGGCGGCGCTTTGCCACCTGGCCGTGCTGGTGTTCTGCTCGCTGCCGATCGTCATGCTCTGCCTGCCGCTGGGAGGCGTGTCGCCTTATGAAGTGCTGGCGACCTACTGCGGCATGGCGGCCTCGGTGACGCTCTTCGGCATGATCTGCGTGGCGGCCAGCAGCT
The DNA here is from genome assembly GCA_963779975.1 of uncultured Planctomycetia bacterium. GTDB lineage: Bacteria > Planctomycetota > Planctomycetia > Pirellulales > Thermoguttaceae > JANXQG01. The sequence continues at coordinate 25,205 of CAWAAL010000014.1, forward strand.
ACTTCAGCCGCACCATCGCCGCCTTGGTCGTCTCCTACCTGGTGATCCTGCCGCTGACCTTGGTGGGAATTCTGTTCTATGCACAGACCGCCGGTTTCGGGCGATTGGTGCTGATCGGCGGCGTGTTGCCCCTCGGCTGCCTGACGGGCGCGGCGGCGTTGCTGAGCATGACCAGCCGCCGGCTGCTGCACCCGCCCGACGTCGGCGCGGAGGCCAAGGACGTGCTCGATCCCGACTTCGAGCAGAAGATGGCCGTGGGCATGGTCATCCGTAGCGACCAGTTCCCCGACAAGCTGTTTGCCCCGGCCAAGCGCAGCGATCTGATGGCCGACGGGGTCAATCCGATTTTCGACAAGGAGATGCGCAGCGAATTGTTCGGCCAGGGCACGCTCATGCTGCGGTTGGTGATCCAGTTGAGCATGTTGCTGGCCCTGCCATTGATGGCGGTCTGCCTGTACATCAAGCCCGCCTGGGCGCCGTGGTACACCTGCTACATCGTGTTGTTCAACGTGCTGGTGGGCCCCGTCTTTTCCGCCGGCAGCGTGACCAGCGAGCGCGAGCGGCAGACGCTGGAACTGCTGCTCACGACGACCGTTTCGCCGTGGCACATTCTCAGCGGCAAGCTGCTTTCCGGGCTGCGCGTATCCTGCGTGCTGACGGCTTTCATCATCTGGCCGTTGTTGTTGGCCTGGCTCTTGCCGCCGTGGACGTACTGGTGGGACACGCTGACGATCCTTCGCTACCTGGTGATCGTGGCCCTGACGGCGCTGACGACGACCACGCTGGCCATGTTCTGTTCGGTGATCTTTTCGCGGACGAGCGTGAGCATGATGACGACTTACGTGTTGCTCATGCTGCTGTATGCGGTTCCCGTAGCGGCCTGGATTTTGCGCAGGAGTTTTCGCCGTCGATGCGTCAGGCGCTGGTCTCGGGCCGGATTGCTACCGGTTGGAACAGTCCCTTCACGTGGCTGCAATGGTCTACGGCAACCAGTCCCATGGCTGCCGCATTCAGTCTGCCCTTGACGCTGGGCGACGTGCAGAACCAGGCCCCGGCGCGGGGTTCTGGTGGCAGCACGCGGCCTCGGCGTTTATCGCGTTTTACGTCTTGCTCGACACGTTCTTGCTGGGCGCGATGTTATGGCTGTTTCATCGGAGGTGGCGAGTGTGGTCGTAGTGTATCCCTTCCCCCGCGTTTCGCCGCGATGAGCGCCGCATCGGCGGCCAGGAAGAGCGACTCGCAAGTGTCCGTTTCGGAGGCTTCGCCGCTCAGAGCGAAGCCCGCGCTGGCGGTGATTTTCGCATTGCTGTCAGCGCCGCCCGTTTCGGCAACGCGGTTCCTCACGCGCTCGACGATCGCGGCCGCCTCCGCCTTGCCGGGGGCCCAAAGCAAGAGACCGAATTCGTCGCCGCCTAATCGCGCGACGAAATCGTCGTGCCGCAAGTTCTTCTGGAGCGCGTGGCTCACGGCTTGCAAGACCCGATCGCCCGCCGCGTGCCCCTGCGTATCGTTGATCTCCTTGAACTGATCGAGATCCAGTACGGCCAAGCAGAGTCGCCGACCGCCGGTTGCCTCGGTTAGCCGCTGCGTCAGTTCCTGGTCCCAGGCCCGGCGATTGGCCAGCCCGGTGAGCGGATCGGTCAGCGCGGCGCGCGACAACTCGCGGTACGTTTCGCCGGCCTGCCGCTGAAGGCGCCGGAGCCGGACGACCTCGCCCAACAGGCAGCAGGCAATCTGCAATTCCTCGGCCGTCGACTGGGCGGACAATCGCACGTCGGCCGGGCCGTCACCGCCCATTTGGATCACGCCCACTTCGTCCCGCGAGGAGACCAGCGGAGTATGGAAATTGGTCAAAATGATTTCCGGGTGTTCCCCGGGGGGGATCGCCGAGCGTCCCAGCCAAACCCGCATTTCCGGCCCGCACAGCATCTCCAGCCATTTCTGGCTAACGGCGGGCTCGGCAAGGATCAGGACGGTGGTGACTCTGGTATCGTTCATGGAATCGATTATAATTACCGGCCAGCGAATTTTCACATCACTCACCTCCTGGGGTAGGTTGTCATGACAACCGAAGCGGCCGTTTTGGAAGAATTGGGCGAGGTGCCGGCGTTTTGGACGCGGCGGCACCTCTTGGGACTGGAAGACCTCTCGGCCGAGGAAATTACGCTCATCCTCGACAAGGCGGCCATTTTTCGCCGGGTTCTCGATTCCTGCGGCCGCAAGATCGTGACCTTGGCCGGCAAGACCTGCTGCAACCTGTTTTTCGAGAACTCCACCCGCACGAAGACAAGTTTCGCCTTGGCGGCGCGCCGACTGGGCGCCGACACGCTCGACTTCTCCGCTTCCAGCAGCAGTCTTTCCAAGGGCGAGACCTTCATCGACACGGCCAAGAACATCGAAGCCATGGGCGTGGACGTGATGATCGTGCGGCATCAGACGCCGGGCAGCCCCCATTTGCTTTCGCAGAATCTGCGGTGCTCGGTGATCAACGCCGGTGACGGCGCCCACGAGCACCCCACGCAAGGGCTGCTGGATATAATGACCATCCGCCAGCGGCGCGGCGGCCTGAAAGGCCTGACTGTGGCCTTGGTGGGCGACATCCTCTTCAGCCGCACGGCCCGCTCGAATATCTGGGGCCTGAAGAAGCTGGGGGCCCACGTGATCGTCTGCGGGCCGTCGACGCTCGTTTCGCCGCGCTGGGCCGAGTTGGGGGTGGAATACTGTTACAGCCTCGACGACATCCTGCCGCGGGTCGACGTGCTCAACCTGCTGCGGATCCAGTTCGAGCGGCAGGCGACGCGGCCCTTCCCTTCGGTCCGCGAGTATGCCCACCTGTATACGATGGACAGCGAGCGGCTTTCACGCACGAAGCCGGACGTGCTGATCTTGGCCCCCGGACCGATCAATCGCGGCGTGGAAGTGACGCCCGACGTAGCCGACGGCCCGCAGTCGGCAATTCTCGACCAAGTGACGAACGGGGTCGCCGTGCGGATGGCCGTGTTGTGGTTGCTCTGCAAACAGAAAATGACGAAATCCAAATGACGAATGACGAAATCTCTGCTGCCTCTTCGTCATTCGACATTCCCTTGAGGATACTCCCTTTATGAACAAGCTTCTCATCACCAACGGCCGCGTCATCGATCCCAGCCAAAACATGGACCGCGCGACCAACCTGCTCGTGGTCGACGGCCGCATTGCCGCATACGACGCTGGCACGGACGATACCGCGGAAGTGATCGATGCCGCCGGGCGGATCGTCGCGCCGGGGCTGATCGACATCCACGTGCATCTCCGCGAGCCGGGGTTCGAGGATGCCGAAACGATCGAGACGGGCACCGCCGCGGCCGTCAATGGCGGATTCACTTCCGTGGCCTGCATGCCCAATACCGATCCGCCCATCGACACGCCAGGGCACCGTCGAATTGATCCGCCAGACGGCTGCGGAAAAGGGGCACTGCAACGTCTTCGTGGTGGCTTGCGTCAGCCAGAACCGCGAGGGCAAGCAATTGGCCGAAATCGGCCAGTTGGTCGAGGCCGGCGCGGTCGGCTTCAGCGACGACGGATCGCCGGTCTACGACGCCGAACTCATGCGGCGGGCCTTCGAGTATTGCAAGATGTTCGACAAGCCGGTGATGAACCACGCCGAGGTCCGCGAACTGAGCCAGAAAGGCGTGATGCACGAGGGGCTCGTTTCGCTGGTGCTCGGTCTGCCGGCCATTCCCGCCGCCTCCGAAGACGTGATGATCAGCCGCGACATCTCCCTGGCCGAGGCCACCGGCGGCCGCCTGCACGTGATGCACGTCTCGACGGTCAACGGCGTCGAGGCCCTGCGCCGCGCCAAACTCCGCGGCGTCCGCGTTACCGCCGAAGTCACGCCGCACCACTTCACGCTCACCGACGACTGCCTGCGGAGCTTCGACTCCAACTACAAGATGAACCCGCCGTTGCGCGGCGCGGAGCACGTCGAGACGATCATCGCCGGGCTGAAAGACGGTACGATCGATTGCATTGCCAGCGACCACGCCCCGCACCCCAAGGAGAAGAAGATGCAGGAGATCGATCAGGCCCCATTCGGCGTCGTGGGCCTGGAAACTTCTTTGGGCCTGGTGGTGACGCGGCTGATCCAGCCCGGCCACCTCGACTGGCCCACGGCCCTGGCCAAGATGACGATCAATCCCGCGCGGATTCTGCATCTCAAGAAAGGAACTCTCCAAATCGGGGCCGACGCGGATATCACGGTCATCGATCCCGAGGTCCGTTGGCGCGTTGATCCGGCGAAGTTCCGCTCCAAGAGCACCAACACGCCCTTTGCCGGCTGGGAATTGCAGGGCAGGGCGGAGGTCGTAGTCGTGGGCGGGAAGGTGAAACTGAGGAGGAATAGATAGAAACAGCCAGACATCGAGGAAGATGAGAACTTGGCCGGGGAGGGAACACCGATCAAACAGGGAACGAAATCCGTGTTCAATCCATGTTTCATCCGTGGCCCATCTTCTTTCCCGCATTTTCTTTTCCAGGAAACACTCTGTCATGCTCTATCTCATCGACGGCTACAATCTGTTGAACGTGGCAGGCGTTCCGGTGCCGGTCCGAGGGCGGGCGAACCTGGAGAAGGCCCGGTTGGCGCTGTTGAACTTCCTGGCCGAATCGCTCGCCACGGAGGAAGTCCCGCAAACGCTGGTCGTGTTCGACGCCCACGATCCGCCGCCCGGGTTGCCGCGGGAAACGCGTCACAAGGGACTGATCGTCCGTTTCGCCGCGCGCGAGGAAGATGCCGACACGCTTATCGAAGAGCTGATCCGCGAGGATACGTCGCCGCGGCGGCTGACGGTCGTCTCCAGCGATCATCGTATTCAGCGGGCGGCCAAGCGGCGACGTGCCCGGGCGGTTGATAGCGACGTTCTGGTATGGCGAGGTCCTTCGTGCCCGGCAGCAGCGCCAGCAAGCCGCGGCCGACGGGCCCGAGCGGCCCAGCGGCCCGTTGTTGGAGGAAGACGTGCGCTATTGGCTGCGGGAGTTCGGGGAGGGGGAGAAGGGCCAGTAGTGGGTGGCACGTCCCTGCAGTCTCTACGGCGCGATAATCCAGGCCAACAGCAACCCTAAGCCCGCCAGTACGATCGGCGCCAGGACCAACGCCACGAGCAGCCCGATCGGTATCCGTCGGGGCGGATCGACGATCAGACTCATGCTGACCTCGCTGTCCGAAGGACCTTCGAGACCGGCGGGCAAGTCGGGTAACGTGTCACGCAACAGCGACTCGGCGGTCAGCGGCGGAGAGTCGTTGCCCGAGGAGTTGTCCCAGTCCCAGCCCGTAATTGGCTGGGCGACGACCGGCGGAGGAACGACCGGTATCGAGAATCGTTGGTCCTCGGATGGCGGCGGTGGCAGCGGCAGCGGCGGAGGTGCCACCGGCAGTGCCGGCGGGCTCAGCGGCTCCGTCGGCGTGACCGCCATGGCCGACGCCGGGACCGGCCTTTCGGCAATCGGCGGCGCCGGCGGGCCGCCCGAGCCGATCGCTTGCCGCTGGTTCTGGAATTCTCGGGCCCACGGCGCCAAGCGATCGATCACTGCCAAAGCCGACGGTACCCGTTGGGCCGGATCCTTGGCCATCATGTCGGCCACCACGTCGACGAATGCGTCGCTTAGCTGGTGGTTCAATCGCCGCGGGTCCAAGGGTTTCAAGCTGCAGTGGGCGCGGGCCTTGTCCGACGTCGTGCCGCCGGGGAACGGCACCTTGCCCGTCACCGCATAGTAGAGCGTGCAGCCCAGCGAGTAAATGTCCCAGGCCGGTATGGGGTTCCAAGGCGAAAGGATATGGTCGGGCGAAAGGTAGTCGGCCGTCCCGACGATCTTGCCGTAGCGAGGGTCTTGGTCGGCGTTGGACGAATACATGGGGCCGGCCAAACCGAGGTCCGACAACTTGGCATCGCCTTCCGGCGTGACCAGCACGTTGCCCGGCTTTACGTCGCGATGCACGATGCCCTGCTGGTGGGCATGATGGAGTCCCTCGGCAACCTGCGAGATAATGTTGGCGGCCGCCTCCATGCTCAGGGGACCGGCGCGGCGGACCAGTTTTCGCAGATCGCTGCCCGGCACGTATTCGGTGACGAGAAAATTCACGTTGCCGTCGTTGCCGGCGTCGACGGCCCGCACCAACTTCGGATGGTTCAGGCTGCTGAGGGCCTGGATCTCGCGGGTGAAATTGGCAATCGCCTCGGGCGTCGACTTGTCGCGGGGAAGGACCTTGATGGCGACCACGCGCTTGAGGATCGGGTCTTCTGCCTTGAAGACGTGTCCCATTCCTCCCTGGCCGAGCGAGTCGATGATACGGTAGGGGCCGAGGGTGAACTTGGTCCGGCCATCGAGCAATTGTTTGGCCTGCCAGGCGTTCAAGAGCCCCAGCGTGACGATCTTTTCCGAGAGCGCCTGGTCGGTAGGGGCGGCCACCGCCTGGCCATGGCCGCCGCCGTTCAAGGCCAGACGGGCCTCTTCAAGTTGCTGGGCAGACAGCAACCCGCTGGTGAGGGCGCATTTCTCGAAATTCGAACGGCGGGAATCGTTCACCGGAATTGAGCGGCTGGGAAAGAAATTTCGTGCAACACAACTATAACGGTAACCCGCGGGGGCCAAAGTCGCAAGCGGTGGAACAGCGGAGGGAGGAGGGATGAAGGCGGAAGGATGAGGGATAAGAGATAAGAGATGAAAGTGGGCCGGCGCGCGCCAGAAGCGAGCTTGTCTACGCCGTCCAGCGCTTGCGACGTGGACTTGCGCCGGTTACGCTTTCATCATTCGTCCTTCCGCCTTCATCCTTATGAAAACCCCGGTGGCCACGACTTTGGCAGCGGCGCTTCGAACACCAGGGCCTCGCCGCGGACCGGATGAGCGACAACCAACCGCCGTGCGTGAAGCGCGATGCCGCAAGCGAACTTCAACTCGCTCCCGTACTTTCGGTCGCCGACAACGGGGTGCCCATGATCGGCCATTTGCAGCCGGATCTGGTGTTTTCGTCCCGTTTCCAACTCGACTTCCAAGAGCGACAGCCGGCCGTCGCTGGAAATCAGGCGGTAGGCGAGCCGTGCCTCCTTCGCCCCCGAATACGTCCAGTCGACCATATGCATGCGGCGGTGCCGTTCGTCCTGAGTGAGCCAGTCAGTGTAGATGCCGCTGGCCGGACGTGGGGTTCCTACCACGAGCGTCCAGTAAATCTTTTGCACCACGTGCGTGCGAAACTGTTCGGTCAGTCGGGCCGCTGCTTTGGAGGTGCGGGCCAGAAGGACGACGCCCGTCACTGGGGCGTCCAGTCGGCTCATTACGCCCAGGTAGACGTTCCCCGGCTTCTGATACTTCTGCTTGATATAATCCTTGGCCACGCTCAGCAGGGTCGGCGTTCCCCCCGGCGTACCCATCGTGGCCAAACCGGCCGGCTTGTTCAGCACCAGCAGGTGGTTGTCTTCATAGAGGACGTCTAGGGCAGGGGAGGACATCGAAAGGATGAAGTTTGAGGGATGAAGGATGACCGGATGAGGGACGTTGTGGGGCCGCCGCGACTGCGTATACTTTAGGAACCGACCACGAATTGTAAGGTGCAACGTCGTGCGTGAGAACCCGCTCTCCTTCTTCCATGAGCCGAAAACATCTCAAATTTGTCCTCGCCAGCCGCTCGCCGAGACGTTGCGAACTATTGACCGCGGCCGGCTATGACTTCGATGTCGTCGTGCCCGACGAAGCGGCCGAGTGCGGTGTTTGCAGCCGGGAAACACCCGAAAAGCTCGTCGCCCGTCTCGCCCGGCAAAAGGCGGCCAACGTCGTGTCGAAAATCTCCCGAGGATTGGTCCTCGCTTGCGATACAGTGGCCGAATGCGCGGGGCAAATCCTCGGCAAACCGGCCGACGAAGCGCATGCCCGGCAAATGTTGCAATTGCTCGCCGGACACGAACATCGCGTGCTGAGCGGTCTGTGTTTATGGAACGTGCCCGGCGGAAGCCCCCTGGTCCGCGTGGCCGTCACTCGCTTGCGGATGGACAGGCTTTCGACCGTGGAAATCGACGACTATCTGGCCAGCGGGCTTTGGGAGGGCAAGGCCGGGGCCTTTGGTTACCAGGACCGTTTGGGCTGGGTCCACGTCGTGGAAGGCAGCGAGACGAACATTGTCGGACTGCCGATGGAATTACTGGGGGAAATGCTCGAGAAGGAAGAGAAGGACGAATAAGGTCTTAGGTCTTAGGTCTTGGGCCTTTGTGGCGCTCATCCAAGACCCAAGACGGAAGACCTAAGACCCATTCGTCATCTCATTTCGTTATTACTTACGCCACCATGTCCTTGAGGTTTTTCAACGCGCGGACCTTGATCTTCACCGACGCCGGCTTGGCCGCGATGTCCCTGAGTTCGCCGGGTTTGAAGGGATTCGGTACGCCCTTCTGTTCGGGCTTGGCGGGGACGATTTTCCGCTCGATCTTCACGAGGCCGGGAATGGCAAAGACCCCCGGGCCTTGGGGGCTAAGGGTCTTCTTGATTTCATCTGCCAAGGCATCAATCACCTTGGCTACGTCCTGCTTGTTCAGACCGGAGGCCTCGGCGATATTCTTCAAAACCTCGGTCTTCGTGGGAGCTTTGGGAGCTTTTGGGGCAGCTTTTGCCATTGGGAATTACCCTCTAAGAGTGTTTTGAGTGGGTAGTCGGAAGAATTGAAGTTCTCCGTTTCTCGCGTAGGTTTTACGAATCTTTTGCAAGAAATGCAAGCCACCTTCGGCGGAAGAAGGCCAAATTTCTGCGAGAAAGTGAAGTCTCGGCCTGTCCCAGCACAGTTTTTCAGCCCTACCCTGCAAGAACTACATTTTCTTGGTAAACTGGGCAAGTTTTATGTCGATTACTTTTCCCGCCGACCTCCCCAGTATCTTATACTCCAAATGTCCGGTTGCCGCCAGCCGCCAGCGCCCTGCCTCGGCTTTCCTTAGCTTGGAAGTTTTTGGCCTGCCCGTGGAGCGCGCTATTTATGAAACGTCTGTCGAAATGTCACATACGTCGGGCTTTTCAGCTCGACTTGTTCGTGTGATAACCTGGCGCATGGCTTCAATTTACACACTCTAAATTACCGCAGTATAGCACCCACGCCGGAAGGAACTGGTGGGGTGTAATCTAACCGTTTGGGGTGGGTAAGGCTTGTAATCGTCGGAAATCCCTTCTAGGATAGGAAGGTGTGCAGTTTGGGCCTTTTGAAGGAACTTTGTTCATGCGGTAACTATCTAAAGATAGTCGTATCGCCAGGTTTGTCACAGGTTCTGAACGGGGCACAGGGCCTGCACGGGTTGTCTCCCCTTCGCAATCTCAGGGGGAGCCGAGCATTTCGCGTAACGGGAGACGGAAGATGGAGAAATGGGCAGTGCCGAAGATTCTGCTGGTTGCTGCAATCTCGATCTCCGCGTTATGGTGCGGGCCCTCCGTGCTTCAGGCACAGCGCGTGCGACGGCATCCGGCGGCGGCCAATGCGACGGTCGATGAGGATGCCGGCCCGGGGAACTTCGCCCCCCCCAACCGCAACATCTTGCAGGCGCTGGTTAGGGCTCAGAAGGTGCTGAAAGAGCATCGCTATGGCGAGGCCCTGGAGGGGCTCAGCCAGATCCTTCGCAGCGGCGAGGACTATTTCTATCAGCCCGACCGCAAGCTCCCCATCTACAAGAGTCTGAAAGCGGAGGCCCAACAACTCCTGGGACAAATGCCGCGCGAGGGCCGAGACCTGTATGAAGTCCGCTGCGGAGCCGAGGCTCGTGATAAGCTGAATCGGGCCGTTGCCAAGGGCGAGGCCGCGGGACTGTCGGAAGTCTCTGCCCAGTGGTTTCATACGCAGGCGGGGTACGAGGCGACCTTCCTGCTTGCCTTGTATCACCTCGATCACGGCGCGCCGCTGGCCGGAGCCTTGACCCTCAAGCGACTCCGCGAAGCCGAGGCGGCGGCCGAAGGGTTCGAGCCGGGCTTGTCGCTTACCCAGGCAGCTTGCTATTACCAGGCAGGCATGCCCGCCGATTGCAAGCAGGTCTTGGTCGACCTGAAACATCGCTGGGGAAAACCGGCTTTGCAACTGGCCGGCCGCGACGTGTCTTGGTTCGAGCAGGACAACGACGCCCCGGCGTGGCTAGCCAGATTGACTGGCCTGCAACATTGCGCCGTAACGGCCGAGACCGAGCGCTGGGCCATGTTTCGCGGTGATGCCTCGCGAAATGCTGCGACCGTGGGCGGGGCCCCGTTGCTGAACCTTCGCTGGCGGGTCCCGGTGACGGACGATCCTGCCATGGAAAAGGCCTTGTTCCAGCAGCAGAACGTCTATCGCGAGCAAGGAGTCGCGTTGTTTTCCGGGCTCCATCCGCTGGCGATTGGCGACACGGTCCTCATGCGCACGACGACGAACGTGCTGGCGGTCGATTTCAATAGCGGGAAGCGGATTTGGCAGACGGATGAGACGCCCGAAGAAGACCAAGCGGATACGACGCGTGCCCACCGCTTGGGCCTGTGGGGGCGGTACAACATGAGCCAGGCGGCCCAGTATGGCCAGCGGATCTGGGACGATGCGGCCTATGGCACCCTTAGCAGCGACGGCAACTTAGTGTTTGTCGTCGAGGAATTGCCCCTGGGAGTGACTGGGCCGAACTTTGGGTTCATGATGGGCGGCGGTCGCAACGACGCCTCGAATCGAGGCGTTGCTAACAAGCTGGTCGCCTACGACATCCGTACCGGCAGGCATCAGTGGGAGTTCGACGGCCAGTTGCAGAGTGAGCCTCATTTCTTTCTCGGCCCACCGCTGCCTCTCCACGGTCGGCTCTACGTGATGGCTGAGGTCAAAGACGAAATCCGACTCCTGGCCCTGGATCCGACAAGCTGCGCAGGGTGACCATGACCGGCTGGCGACCAAGGACGAATTGCGACTCTTGGCCGTGGACAGGGGGCTGATGCCGAGAATTCTTTGGTCGCAGCAGTTGGCCATGGTCGAGTCGAACATCACGCAAGATCCGCTTCGCCGCCTGGCGGGCGTTTCGCCGTCCTACGCCGATGGCGTGTTGATTTGTCCCACCGGTTCCGGCTGCGTGGTAGCCGTCGAGTTGGCAACCAAGTCGCTCCTCTGGGGCTATATTTACAACCGTCCCGGTGAACAACCAGGCATGGGACGCCGCCCGCGGGGGAACCCGTTCCAGAACAACTTCAACAGTTCCAACGGTCCGATGTCCCGCTGGCTGGACGGCACGGCCATGATCGTCAACGGCCGAGTGCTGATTACGCCTACACCGGCCGAGGCCGATGCGCTGTATTGCCTGAACCTGGCCGACGGCAAGCCGGCGTGGGGGCCCAAGCCGCGCATCGAGCAGGGCGAGCATGGCGAGCAGGTCGAGCACTTTTACATCGCCTGCGTACACAAGGGAGTGGTGGTGTTGGTCGGCCGAAACTCGCTCGACGCGCTCAACCTGGAAGACGGCAGCAAGGCCTGGGGCGGTCGAACCGTCACTATGCCCGCGGGGGCTAGTGTTTGCGGCCACGGCTGTTATGCCGGTGGGCAATACTTCGTGCCGCTCAGCAGCGGTGAGGTGGTGACTGTCGATCTGGAGTCGGGCAAGGTGGTGGCGACGGCTAAGTCCCGCGGCAACAATGCGGTGCCCGGCAACCTGGTCTGTTATCGCGGCCGGGTGATTTCGCAGGGAATGGACGGTTTGGATTTGTATTACCAGGCCGATGCGGCGCGGGAGGAAGCGGCACGCCGCCTGGCCGCCAATGCCGACGACGCCGAAGGGCTCACGCTGCGCGGCGAAATCCTGCTGGACGGCGGCAAGGCGGCCGAGGCCGTTGCCGATTTCCGCCGCGCCTTCAGCCTGGATAGGAAGTCGGAGTCGCGTGGCCGCACTCGCCAGTTGTTTCGCGATGCCTTGCTGGCGGGGTTGCACGACGATTTCGCCGCGCATCGGTGGATGGCGAGCGAAGTCGAGCCACTGCTGGACGACGCGGCGCAACACGCCGCCTTTTTCCGTTGCATGGCGGCAGGCTTTCATGCCGCGGGCCAGTGGCGACAGGCCGTCGAGTACTACCTGAAGCTCGTCGATCTGGAGGAGTCGAAACCAGCCCTGGAAATGGTTGACCGCTCGCATTTGGCGCGCCGCGACCGCTGGGTCCAGGCCCGGTTGGGCCTGCTGCGCAGCGAAGGCGGCGCCGCGGTAGCCGCCGAACTCGATCGCGTCTTGGCCCAACGTCTGGAAGAAGCCAAGATGGACAGCGGCTTCGACGGCCTGAATCGCTTCCTCGGTTTCTTCGGCAATCAACCGCAGGCGGCGGCGGCGCGGACCGAACTGTTGCAACGCCTGACCCAAGCGGGGCGGATCCTGGAGGCCGAATTGCTAATGGCCGCGGCCGTCGATTCCACGGACCGCAAGGCCCAGGCCGCCTTGCTGGCCGACATGGCCGCGCTCAATTTTCGTGCCGGCCGCACGAGCGATGCCGCCGCTTGTTTCCGGGAACTCCAGCAACATTTTGCTGACGTGCCCTGCCATGCCGGCATGACTGCCGGCCAATGGCTTGCCGCCTTTCCCGACGGCGATGCCCGCAGCCGGGACGCGCTCCGCCGCGAGGTCGAGCAAAAGGCCCCCGCCTGGCCAGTCGGCGAGGTCGAGGCGGGCAAGCCCGACATGAACGCCAATCAACGTCAATTCGATCGCGGTCCTCGTTTCGACATGCTCTTTGGCGGTCCCAGCGGGCCGTTCTTCAACGATTGTACCGTGAGTTTTGAAGGCGGCCAGCAGGAAGTCGGTCTTCGCGACGGCATGGGACATTTGCAGAAGAGGATGCAGTTGGTGGAGAACAACGGCCGCATGTTCGGCGTTTTTTACAACCCGAGTTCAACCCTGGCCCGAAGTTGCGGCCATTTGTTGGTGATTTCCGCGGGGACGAAGATTTGTGCCCTGGATCCGTGGCGGGCCTCGGGCAACTCCTCGCCGGTCCTGTGGTGCCAAGACCGCTCCGACGCCGTGACCGATAACCTCAACATGATGATGTTCAACAATGGCGTGGACCGAGATGCCCGGGCCAATCCGTTCGGTCCGGTGAATGCCCGTTACGTCTGTTACCAGCGGCGGCGGAACATCGTGGCCGCCGATCCGGTGAGCGGCGATTTGTTATGGGTGCGGCAGGATATTCCTCCTGGGAGCGAGCTTTTTGGCGACGAACAGTACATGTTCGTGCTGCCGTCCGGCAGCGACCGGGCCTCGGTCTATCGGGCGATCGACGGCGAACTGCTGGGGACGCGTAAAGTTTCCCGGCCCAAGCCCGACGCGGACCGTTTTAGTGACGGGCGGTGGGGCAATTCGGCCTTGCCGAATTCGGCCCTGGCCAACGCGGGAATCGACTTTTGGGGTCGTAATGTCCTCACCTGGGAGAAAAGTGACGAGAAAACCCGCGTGTTGGGCATGTTCGATCCCTGGCTGCAAAAGGCGGTCTGGCCGTCGCGCATCTTTGTCGCGGGGGCCCATGTCTCGGTCGTCGACAGCGAGGTTGCGGGCGTGCTGGAGCCGAGCGGACATTTCGTCCTGCTGGCCCTGGCCGACGGCCGTACGGTTGCTGACTTGCAACTGGAGGTCCGACCGCAGTTTTCCCTGACGGACCTCGTCGTCACGCGGATGGGTGACCAATACATCGTGCTGGCCCACGACAGCCGGACGCAGGTCAATATCAACGAAGACAACGGGATGCAGCAGCCGCAGGGGTTGTTCTGCTATCCCGTGCGTCGAGCCCGCATTCATGCCCTGGACCTCAAGGGGAAACCTGCCTGGCCGGCCCCGGCCGACGTCGATCACCAGCAGTTTCTGCTCAGCCAACCAGGGCGGCTGCCGGTGCTGCTGTTTGCCGCTTTCCATTTTGACAATCGTGGCGGGCCGTTGAATAATTTGCGGACCTCGCTAGTGGCGGTCGACCGTCGCGACGGCCGCGTCGTTTATGAAGACCCGGACCGCCGCGGCCGCATGGGCTGGAATACAGTGGAAATCCAGGGCGACCCGGCGGCAAAGACGGTGCGGATCGCCACCAATACCGAGAGCATCGGCCTGACCTTTACCGACAAACCGGTCAAGAACTCGGTGCGTCACAGCACAGGCTTGAAGAAAGCCCCCGGCAGGCTGGGCGAAGCCCTGTTGGATGCCGTCAAGGGCGCCGCGGAAGGCACGCGCGCGAGCGAAAATAAGGAGGAACGTTTCATGAACATGTCAGTAGCACGAAGGGTGGGGTCGAGCGCAGCGAAGACTCACCATATTCCGATGTTTATTGGTGGGTCTTCGCCGCGCTCGACCACACCCTACAAGTGGGTCGCCGTCCTGGCCTCGATCATGGTGGCGGCCGTGCCCGCGCGGGCCTGGAGCGAGGAGAAAGCAGGCAATCGCGACGTCGATCGCGTGATATCGCGGGGTCTGGACTGGCTGGCGGCGCGGCAGTCGCGGCTGGGCCATTGGACGGCCCCCGAGGGCAGCTATCCGACCGCCATGACGGCGCTGGCGGCCATGGCCTTGCTCTGCGAGGGCTCGACCACCACGCAGGGCAAGTACTCGGGCAATATCCAACGGGCGGTGGATTACCTGGTCAGCCGCAGCCAACAAGACAACGGCCTGATCGGCGATCCGCGCGACGACGACCGCTACACCTACGGCCACGGTTTCGCCATGCTCTTCCTCTCCCAGGTGCTGGGCGAGGAAGAGGACGCCGATCGGCGCAAGGAACTGATCGACGTGCTGACCAGGGCCGTCAAGTTCACCGGCCAGGCCCAGACCGCGGCCGGCGGCTGGGGCTACGTCAGCGCCAAGGACGGCGGCGACTTCGACGAAGGCTCGACCACGATCACCCAGGTGCAGGGGCTGCGCGGCTGCCGCAACGCCGGCATCCCCGTGCCCAAGGAAATCATCGACAAGGCCGTCAAGTACATCCGCAAGTGCACGGGCCCGGACGGCGGCGTGCACTACAACTCGCACGGCGGCGGCGGCCGCCCGCCGATCACCGCCGCGGCCATCGCCTGCCTGTTCAACGCCGGCGAATACGACGCCAAGGAAGGCGACAAGGACAAGGTCGAGGCCGTTCGCAAGATGCTGCGATACTGCGAGCAGAACCTGGACTCTTCGGCAACACCAACCTGAGCTTCGGCCATTGGCACTACGCCCACTATTACTACTCCCAGGTGCTCTACCGCGAAGGCGGCAAGAAATGGGACGCGTACCGCAAGGAAATCTATCCCCGCCTGGTCGCCGAAGCCAACGCACGACGGCTACTGGAACCAGGGCTACATCGGCGCGGTCTACACCACGGCCATCAACCTGACCATCCTGCAACTGGATCGCGGCACGCTGCCCATTTACCAACGCTAAGTGACTTGACATCGCCCCGAGCATTTCTTCACGAATCTGCTACGACCTCCGAAGCATGACATCCGAGATCACTCCCAGCGATTCCGCCGCCATCGAGAAACTCGACGCCGCCCGCCGCAAGATCATCGACCAATTGGCCCAGGTCATCGTCGGCCAGACCGAGGTGATCGAGGAGTTGCTCGATCTCGCTGTTCAGCCGCGGCCACTGCCTGCTGGAAGGCGTGCCGGGGCTGGCCAAGACGCTGATGATCAGCACGCTTGAGCCGCACGCTGAACCTGAGCTTCAGCCGCATCCAGTTCACGCCCGACCTGATGCCGGCCGACATCACCGGCACCGACGTGATCGAGGAGAACCGCAGCGACCGGCAACCGCGAGTTCCGCTTCCTCGAAGGCCCGCTGTTCACCAACGTGATCCTGGCCGACGAAATCAACCGCACGCCGCCGAAGACGCAGGCCGCCCTGCTGGAGGCCATGCAGGAGCGGCAGGTGACCGTGGGCCGGGTGCGGCACACGCTGGCCGATCCGTTCTTCGTGCTGGCCACGCAGAACCCCATCGAGCAGGAAGGCACCTATCCGCTGCCCGAGGCCCAGCAGGACCGCTTCATGTTCAAGGTCTTCGTCCGCTATCCGAGCTTCGAGGAGGAGTTCGAGGTCGCCCGGCGGACGACGACGACGCATGGCCGACACGATCGAGCCGGTGCTGACGGCGCGAGGAGATCCTCGACTTGCAGCGGATCGTCCGCGAGGTGCCGGTCTCCGACCACGTGATCCGCTACGCCCTGGCGCTGGTGCGGCAGACCCGCGTCCGCGAGCCGGGCGTGCCCGAGTTCGTCAGCGACCAGGTGAGTCTGGGGCGCCGGGCCGCGGGCCGTGCAGTTCCTGATCCTGGGCGGCCAAGGCCCGGGCCCTGCTGCAAGGCCGGACCCACGTGACCTGCGAGGACATCCAGACCCTGGCCAAGCCGGTGCTGCGCCACCGCCTGGTGCTGAGCTTCACCGCCGAGAGCGAAGGCGTCACGCCCGACGAGGTCATCGACCGGATCCTGGCCATCACCCCCACCCGAGAAGACGAACTGACCCGCGATGCACGATTCCAAAAGATTTTTGCATCCTGAGGCGATCAAGCGGATCGCGCGGCTGGAACTGCGCGCCCGGCACGTCGTCGAGGGTTTTCTCTCCGGCATGCACCGCAGTCCGTACTTCGGCCAGTCGGTCGAGTTCCGCCAGCACCGCGAGTACACCTTCGGCGACGATCTCCGCCACGTCGACTGGAAGGTCTGGGCCAAGCAGGACCGCTACTACGTCAAGCAGTTCGAGGAGGACACCAACCTCCGCTGCACGCTGCTGGTCGACGTCTCCGGCAGCATGCGCTACGGCCGCGGGGCGATGAACAAGTACGAATACGGCTGCACGATCGCCGTGCAGCCTGGCCTACCTGCTGCTTGCGGCAGCAGGACGCCGTGGGCTGCGTGGCCTTCGACGAGAACGTGCGGATGATCGTGCCCTTGCGGGCGAAGCGGAACCACCTGGACTCGATCATCCAGGCCCTGGAAGTCAGCACGCCCCGCGACAAGACCGACCTCTACCCGATCCTCCGCGAAGTGGCCGAGACCTATCCGCGGCGGGGAATGATGGTCCTGGTCTCCGACCTGCTTGCGCCGACGCGACGGGCTTGTTCCGCGGCCTGAAACTGCTGCGCGAGCCGCGGGCACGACGTGATGGTCTTCCACGTGCTGGACGACGACGAGCTGGATTTTCCCTTCACCGGGCCGACGCGGTTCGAGGGGCTGGAGCTGCCCGACATCTGCGTTGCAATCCCCGCGCCTTGCGCGAGGGCTACCTCGCGGCCATGCGGGCCTACTTGGAGGAGGTCCGCCGCGGCTGCACGCGGAACAACGTCGATTACACCCTGCTGCGGACCAGCCAGCCGCTGGACGCCGCCTTGGCCGCGTTCTTGAGCAACCGCTTGGGAATGCACCACCGGAACCACGGGGAGGGTCTTAGGTCTGGGTCTTAGGTCTTAGAAGGAAGCACCAAGAGCTAAGCACTAAGACCCAAGACCCGAGACCTGTCAACTAAATGTTTCCACTGGTTCATCCATTTTACTGGGGAATGTGGTTCGTCGCCGCTCCGCTGTTGATCCATTTGATCAACATGCTGCGCCACCAGCGCGTTGAGTGGGCGGCCATGGAATTCCTGCTGCTGAGCCAGAAGAAGCACCGGACCTGGGTCATTCTCAAGCAACTGCTCTTGCTCTTGCTGCGGATGGCGGCGATTGCGCTGGTGGTGCTGGCCTTGGCCCAGCCGCTCTTGCCCGACCGCTGGGGCAACCTTCTCGGCGCGCAGCCGACGCATCATATCGTGCTTCTGGACGACAGTTTCTCGATGTCGGAGAATTTGGATCCACTGACGGCCTTCGATCAGGCCAAGAGCGCGATCCAGCGACTGGGCGAGTCGGCGGTCCGCTCCCGCGTGCCGCAGACTTTCACGCTTCTGCGGCTGTCGCGCTGCGGCGGCCGTTATGGCGAGACCCGGCCTGATTTCCAGAAGGAGACGGTCACGGCCGACTTTGCCAAGCGCCTGGGCAAGTCCCTAGAGTCGATCCTCGTCTCGCAGACTGCCGCCGAACCGCTGCCGGCCCTCGAGGCTCTCCGGCAGATGCTCGGTGAAGACGCCGGCGAGCGAAGAATCGTCTACCTGTTTTCCGACTTCCGCACCCGTCAATGGGACAAGCCCGACGACCTGAAGAAGCGGCTCGCGCAACTGGACGAGAACCACGTCGAGATCCGGCTGATCGGCTGCGTGAACGAGGTCGGCCGGCCGAACCTGGCGATCGCGTCCCTGGAGCCCGATGAGGACATTCGCGCCGCCGGCGTGCAATGGCGGATGCAGGTCAGCGTGCAGAACTACGGCCCGGCGGCGGTTCGCAACGTGCCGGTCTACTGGTCGACCGACGGCAAACCGGGCGGGAGCGTGACCATCGACGCCATCCCGCCGGGCAAGTCGGCACGAAAGGCGTTCTACGTCAGTTTCGCCGTCGCCGGCGAGCACCTGATCGAGGCCCATCTCAACGCCGATACGGTGAATATCGACAATCAGCGCTATGCGGTCGTCGATCTGCCGGTGGCAACTCCCGTACTGCTCGTCGATGGCCGTCCCGGCGCGTCGAATTCCAAACGCATTGCCGACGTGCTGACCGCCCGCAAGGGCATTCAGCCGGAAATCGTCTTGGCCGACTACCTCTCCGCGCCGAAGCGGCCGCTGACCGACTTCGCCATGATCTGCGTGAGCAACTTCGGCAAGATCGAGCGCTCGGGCGTGGATGCCCTGGAGACCTACGTCAAGGCGGGCGGCGGCGTGTTCTTTGCCACCGGACCATCGACCCGCGGCGAGTACGTGACCCAGGACTTGTATCGCAACGGCAAGGGGTTGTTTCCCGTGCCCTTGGCCGGCCCGGAACCCTTGGTGAAAGATTCGCTGGACAATACACCCGACGTGCAGTCCGAGGAGCACTACGTCTTCGGCAACATGGAGCATCGCGTCGAAAACTTGTCGATGATTTCCGTACAGCAATACTCCGCCGTGGCGGGCGGCTGGAATGTCAATCGCGATCCTGCCGTGCGGGTGATCATGCAACTCCGCAACCA
Source organism: uncultured Planctomycetia bacterium (assembly GCA_963779975.1). Taxonomy (GTDB): domain Bacteria; phylum Planctomycetota; class Planctomycetia; order Pirellulales; family Thermoguttaceae; genus JANXQG01. The sequence continues at coordinate 44,223 of CAWAAL010000014.1, forward strand.
TGCGCCGCTGTTGGTGGAGAAGGACTTCGGCCACGGCCGGGTCTTGGCCTTCCTTTCGACCACCTCGGGCAAATGGAACAACTGGTCCGTTCCCGAGCCCGGCAAGGACCCCGGATCCTTCGTGGCGTTCGTGCTCAACATGGTGCCCTATCTCTCGCACCGGTTCGGGGCGGGCGAAGCGCTGCTGGTGGGCGAACCGAAAACGCTCTCGTTCAGCGCTCCACCGTTCGATCCGGCCGTCCATTTTTCCGGTCCCGGGGGCGATGCTTCGACAGCCACGAGCCAAGGTGAGGTATCGGGGAAGGACCGGCGGAGCGTGACCTATGCGAAGACCGAGATCGCCGGTTTCTACAAGGCACTGTTGACGCAGCCGTCCGGCAAGAAGGAAGTTCGCAATTTCGCCGTCAACGTCGATGCGGGGGAAGGCGATCTGCGAGCGCTTACCGGTTCCGACCTGGCGTCCCGGCTTGCCCCGTTGAACTACGAATTCGAGTACGCCGCGACGTACGGCAGGACGTTCGACGAAACCCAGGGACGCAATCTGGGCGATTCATTGCTGCTGACGCTCTTGATCGTGCTCATCGTGGAGCAATGGTTCGCCTGGTCGTGCGGTTACCACGTAGCCGCGCCGACGTTTAGCAGCGGGAAGGGAGGCCTGGCATGATGAGCGCTCGTAGAAGAAGCAGGGTGGGCCGAGCAAAACGAGTCCCACTATTAGGAACGTGGAGGATGGTGGGACTCGCTTCACTTGGCCCACCCTACGGTCTGTCGCACATAAGCGCGAAAGGAGGCCCGGCATGATTCCCTCCGCAGGGTGGCTGCTGGCGGAAGCGCCGATCACTTCGAAATTCGAATGGGGACGCATCCAGTCCCACTACGATTGGTGGATCTGTGGCGGAGCATTGCTGGCGATCCTGGTCCCGCTGGTCTGGATCTACCTCCGCGATACCGGCGAGTTGCCCTGGTATCTCCGTATCGGGCTGCCGCTGCTGCGGACGTTGGTGTTGATCGGACTGCTGATCGTCTATCTCCAGCCGCGCTGGCGGAGCGAACGCGAAGTGCATTTGGACAGCCGCGTGCTGATGCTGGTCGATACCAGCCTGAGCATGGGTCTCGACACGGCCGGTGGCCATACCGGCCCGACGCGCTTGCAACAGGTGGCCGCGGCGCTGGATGACACCGAATTCCTCGTCCGCTTGCGAAAGAAGCACCATGTTACGGTCGTGCCTTTCAACAGCGTCTTGGAAAAGAACCGTCGCGTGGTCTTGCCCATGGAGGCGAAAGCGGACGGCGAAACGGGCGATGGCGAACCGGCTGCCCCTCACCCTATCCATCCCGAAGGGGTAGGGGGGGACCGTGCGGCGCCGGTTGTCTGGCGAAAGCGGCTCGTGCCCGGCGGCGTCGATACCCGCCTGGGCGAGGCCCTGAAACAACTCTTGCAGGAGGAGCGAAGCACGCCGGTTTCCGGGATCGTACTGGTGAGCGATGGCGGCCTGAACGCCGGCGAATCGCCGGACGCGGCCATGGAACTCGCCCGCGAGTCGCACATTCCCATCTACACCATCGGCGTCGGGTCGGAGAAGAAACCCGTTGATGTCCGCGTGGCCGAATTCAGCGTTCCGTCGCGGGTTTTTCCCGGCGATCGCTACTCGGTGGAAGGATCGATCCAGGGCTTTGGGATGAAGGGTCGAACGGTGCGGGTGGAACTCCTTGCCCGCGACGGCGCCGCAGCCAAGGATCTCTCCCGTCGAGGCCAGGGGAGGGTCGTCGATTTCGCCGACAAGATTCTTCTCGGTGACGGCGAGGCTGTGCCCGTGAAGTTCGAACTGCCGCCATCGGACCTCGGCCAGCATGTGCTCTGTCTGCGCGTCAAGGTCCCGCAGGGCGGTTCCAACACCTTCGACAAATACCGGGAAGGCACCGTCGAGGTCTCCGATCACCAGACGCACGTGCTGCTGTTGGCCGGTGGTCCGTTGCGCGATTACCAGTATCTGCGTACGCTGTTGTTTCGTGATAAATCGATGAAGGTCGATGTCCTGTTACAGTCCGGCCAGGCGGGCATGTCGCAGGAGGCCACGAACATCCTGGGCGACTTCCCCGCCTCCCGGCACGAGTTGGCCGACTATGATTGTATCGTGGCCTTCGATCCCGATTGGAAAGCGCTGAAGCCCGAGCAGGTCGGTTGGTTATTCGAATGGGTTGACCAGGACCACGGCGGCATGATCGTCGTGGCCGGGCCGGTGAATGCGGGCCGTGGCGCCGATGGCTGGATCCAAGACCCGGAAATGGCCAAGATTCGCAGGCTGTACCCGGTGGAATTCAACCAGGGCGTGGAGACGCGGAGCAACGTGACGTACGGCTCGGAAGAACCGTCGCCGTTGGAGTTCACGCGCGAAGGGCTGCAAGCGGCCTATCTCTGGTTGGGTGACTCGGCCATCACGTCGCAGGCGATCTGGTCGCAGTTTTCCGGCGTTTATAGCTTTTGTCCGGTCCGTGACAAGAAGGCTGGGGCCACCGTGCTGGCCCGCTTTGGCGATACCCGCGCGGCCCAGGGCGGCCAGCAGCCGATCTACATGGCCGTACACCGCTACAGTGCGTCGCCGGTCTTGTACCTGGGCAGTGCCGAGACCTGGCGGCTGCGACGGGTCGATCCGGGGTATTTCGACCAGTTCTGGACGAAGTGCATCCGCTTCGTGGCCCAGGAGCACCTCCGCCGTCAGTCGTCGCGCGGTTCGCTCTCGATTGATCGCGGCAGCTACAACGTGGGCACGTCGGTGGAAGTGCGGGCGCAACTGAAGAATTCCAGCTTGCAGCCGTTGACTTCTCCCAGCATAACGCTTTACGTCACTCGCGACGGCATCGATCGGCAGGCGTTGTCGATGCCGGCCGATCCGAGTCGACTGGGACGGTTCGTGGTCGAATTGCCCGTCGTGCGACCGGGCGAGTATCGTTTGGAGGTGATCGTGCCGGAGACGGCCGACGAGCGGATGTCGCAGACGTTTCGCGGCGTGGTGCCCAAGTTGGAAGAAGAGAATCCGCAACGCAACGTGGCCTTGCTGCGGGAAATAGCCGGGAAGACGCAGGGCGAATACTATAATGACCTGTCGGTGGCCCTGAGCGACCCGCAAGCGGATGCCCCGGCATCGCCCTCGCTGGTTGACCGGCTGAAGGACGTCAGCCGCACCGAGTCGATTCCGCTGACCCCCAAGCCGGAAGAAGAGGAAAAATGGCTGAAATGGATGTTGGTCGCCCTGTGTTGCGTTTTGAGTCTGGAGTGGCTGGTTCGGCGTTTGGCGAAACTGGCCTGATGGAGCAGTACAATGACTAAAACGTCCCCACCGACCCCGTGTCGGTGGCATGATGATTGATTGGCTATGGCAACCCAAGAACACGAATCCGCGCCGCCCCTGCCTCCCGCCATTCGCGAGCAACTTGCCGCCCTGCGCGGGAATCCGGCGTTACGTCTGGCTGGAAGGGCTGGCGGCGATGGCTGTCTGGCTGGGCTTGGCCTTTTGGGGAAGCATGGCGCTGGATTGGATCTTCGAGCCGCCGCGGCCGGTGCGCTTGGTTGTGTTGGCCGCCGCCGGCACGGGGCTGGCCATGGTACTCTTCCTCTTCATTCTTCGCCGGGCCTTCGTCCGCCTCAGCAACCGCAGCATGGCCACGATCCTGGAGCGGCAGTTTCCGCAGTTCAACGACAGTTTGCTTACGTCGGTGTCGTTGCTGGATCGCCCGAGCGGACCGAACGGCTTCAATCCGCAAATGCTTGCCTACACCAGCCATCAGGCCTGGCAGCACTCGCTCAACCTGCCGCTTTCCCAGGTGTTCAATCCCATGCCGATGGTACGGAAGGTCGTCGTTGCCTTGGGGCTGGTCATGGCCGTCGGTCTGCTCGCAGTGATGGATCCTAAGACGCTCGGCCTATGGGCGGAGCGAAATCTGCTCCTGGCCGATCGATCGTGGCCGCGCAAGATCCGCCTGGAGGCGGTGGGCTTTACCGACGATGGCGGCCACCTTGTCGCCAAGGTTGCCGCCGGCGCGAATTTCGATCTCCGCGTGCAGGCATTCCGCGGCGATACCGAAATACCCGTTATTCCGGACAAGGTTGAAATCCGCGATCGCGTCGAAGGCGGCGGCCGCGACCGGAAGACCATGAAGAACATCGGCCAGCCGGCAACTTCCGCCGCTGCGGGTGAAGTTCTCCAGGAATACAGCTACCCGTTCACGGGCGTGCTCTACTCGCACCATCTCGACATTTCCGGCGGCGACGCCCATCTTGACGACCTGGAGTTGAGGGTCGTGCCCAATCCAAACCTGAGCGTGAAGCTGGTGTGCGAGTACCCGCCGTATATGGAACGCATTCCGTTGACGATCGATTCGGTCAGTCCAGCCGTCCCCGTGCGCGTGCCGATTGGCTCGCGTGTAACGATTCGCGGTACGGCGGACAAATCGTTGGAGACGGCGCGGATCGATTCCCCCGCGTCGGAGGACAGCGCGGGCTGGCATCGGCAGTTTCTGGACGGCGAATTGGGTGCCGAGCGGAAGGAGTTTGCTTACACGCTCGAACCGTTTCCCGTTCCTACGGCTGCGGAAACCCACCCATCGACAAGGCTGCCGCACGAGATTACGCTTGAATTCACCCTCCGCGATACTGACGGATTCAAGGCCCGCGATCCGTTTTTTCTTACCTTGGTCCCCGTTCCCGATGAACCCCCCGAGGTCAAAGTCCGGCTGGTCGGGACCCGGGAGCCGGTCGTTACCCCGCGCGGTCGTCTGCCGGTGACCGGCACGATCAACGACGACCACGGGCTGGACAGGGTCTGGTGGGCCTACACCGTCGAGCAGCGGGCGGCGACAGTCCCGGCAAAGCCATCTGGCGACCCTTCACAGACACCGGGAACCCCCCTAACAGTTCCTGCGCGGCGATCGGGCGAGCTGCCGTTGGCCAGGTTGCCTAAACATCTGGCAGAATATGTCGTGAAAGAAGCAGATGTGAAGGCCGCCGACCTGAGTCTGACCACGGGCCAGCAATTGACCCTCACAGTGCGAGCTGCCGATCTTTGTACTTTCCCTGGCGGTCCGAACGTCGGCAATGGCGAGACATGGCAATTGGATGTGGTTACCCAAGATGAGCTGGTGACGAGGTTGGAGGCCCGTGAATTGCTGATAAAGCAGCGGTTCGAGGCGATCGTTGACGAAATGACGGAGACGCGGAATTTACTCCTGAAAATGGACTTTACCCCTCCCGAGAAGGTGGGCGCTGCTGCACCAAAAGCCAAGTCTGCTGGCGCCGAGCCGGGCGAGCGTATTGAAGAAACGCCGAATTTTTCGGCCGACCAACTGAACAAACGCCGTTTGGAACGGACCTTGCAAGCGTTACAGAATTGTCGCAAGAACGGTGCGGAAACGGCGGATGTCGCTGCCGCGATCGAGGAGATCCGGTTACAATTGGATAATAACCCCGCGCCGGTCAATGATGATACGGGCAAGAGTCATGACGTGGCACGCAAGAAACGCATTGAAGCCCAGATTTTGCAACCGCTGCACGACCTCGTGGATCGCATGTTCCCCGATTTGGATAAGCGTCTGGCAGCCCTGCAGAAGGTGGTCGATGATGTCTCGGCCGGGCCGGAGCATCGGGATTCCGCCCAAAAGCAGGCCGATCAGATCCTGGTGAAAATGCGCCAAGTCCTCGACGCCATGATCAAGGTGGAAGACTTCAACGTCAATGTCGTGCAGCGATTGAAGAAGATCATCAAAGCACAAAAAGAACTGACCGAGCGTACCAAGAAGAGCGAACAAGACAGCCTTGGCGAATAGGAGTGGCCAGTAGGGTGGGCTCTAACCCGTCGCAAACAACTGGGGTGGGCTGAAGCCCACCCTACGAAGGAAAGTGACCCAGATGGTAAAGCGATGTCGATGGTCGATGGCGGCGTGGATCGTCTTGGCTGTCTCCGCGGCCCATGCGGACGGAACCAAGCAGCCGCCAGCGGAAATGGGCAAGGGTTCGCCGCCTGCCCCAATAAGCGGGGTTTCGCCGCCGTCCGCCGTGGCGAATTCCGCCCCAGAGAGTCTTTTCACCACTCAGCAGCAGTTGGCCGCCGAATTCAAAGACCTCCAGGGCATCCTCATGAGGATGCGGGACCAGGTTCGGCAGACCGATCCGAGTCGGGCTGTACTTATCGAGAAGGCCCTCAAGGAAAGCGGCGAACGGCACGTCGAAGCCGATTTCCAGGATATCGTTGATTTGCTTCATCACGACAAGTTCGGCGATGCGGCCCGTAAGCAGGATAAAGTCAACGAGGATCTCGATGCCATTCTCAAATTACTGCTCAGCGAAGACCGTTCCCAAGGGATTCTGGACGAGAAGGCCCTCATCCGCAAGTACCTCAATCTCCTCAACGGCATCATCCGCGAGCAGAAGGACGTGCAAGGCCGTACCGCCGGCGGCGAAGATCCCAAATCGCTCTCCGGCGAACAGGGTGGCCTAGCTGAGCGTACGGGCAATCTGTCGAAGGACATCCACGAGGACCAAGAAAAGGCCCGCAGCAAAGACGACGACAAGGGCAACTTGAAGAATGACGGCAAAGGCGACGGTAAAGCCGGCGAGAAGAGCGATGGCAAGACCGGCGAGAAGAGCGATGGCAAGACCAAGCCCGGTGACGGCAAGACCAAGCCCGGTGACGGCAAGAACAAGCCCGGTGAAGGCAGAGAACAAGCCCGGTGAAGGCAAGAACAAGCCCGGTGAAGGTGAAAGTGGGAAATCGCAAGGCAAAGGCGAGCCGAGCGATAGCCAGGGGAAGGGTCAGGCCAAGAGCCAGCCGGGTCAAGGACAGGGCCAAGGTCAAGGACAGGGCGAGGATCAAGACAATTCACCGCAGCAGACCCAGGGTTCTAACAATCCGCCACAGGAGCAGAACCCCGTTCGCAAGCGTCTGGAAGCGGCCAAACAACACATGGAAGAAGCCAAGAAGCGGCTGGAGAAAGCCAAGAAGGACGGGGCCTTGGAAGAGCAGAAGGAGGCCCTCCGCGAACTCGACACCGCCAAGGCCGAACTGGAGGATATCCTCCGCCAACTTCGCGAAGAAGAAATGAAGCGTCTCTTGGCCATGCTCGAAGCCCGCTTCCTGCAAGTCTTGCAAATCCAGCGTGAAATCTACTCCGGCACCGTCCGCTTGGATAAAATTCCCGTGGCGGAGCGTGCGCATGCCTATGAGATCGACACGGGACGTTTGAGCAACCGCGAGGCCGAAATCGTGGCGGAGGTCGAAAAGGCCCTTTCGTTACTTCGCCAGGAAGGGAATTCCGTGGCCATGCCCGAGGCCGTGCAGCAGGTCCGCGACGACATGCAGCAACTGGTGCATCGGTTGGCGCAAGGCAAGACCGAAGTGTTGACGCAGAACATCGAGACCGACGTGGTCAAAGCCTTGGAGGAGATTGTCGATGCCTTGAAGAAGGCGCAGAAAGACGCGGAGAACAAGAAGAAGCCGCCCGGACCGTCGCCCAACGGCCAGCCGCAGGATCCGGCTTTGATTGAGCAGCTTGCCGAGATCAAGATGATCCGCACTCTGCAGATGCGCGTGAACCGCCGCCAAGAGCGTTATTCGAAACTCATCAAGGACGAGCAGGCCGACAATGCAGACGTCTTGGAGGCATTGCGGCATCTGAGCGAGCAGGAGGCTCGGGTCCGCAAGGTTACCCGCGAATTGGAACTGGGAAAGAACGAATGATTTAGACGCCATCACCGGATTAACGGAAAAAATGTAGTACCGAGTACTCAGTAGGAAGTGCTAAATGCTATGCGTTGTGAAAGCGTTATGCTTTTTCAGCAGTCGCACGAAGTCGGTGGTGGCGTTTACAGATTAGATGATAAGGAGAAACGCGTGAGTACGAGCGATCGATCGAGTAAAATTCCCGCCCGGAATATTCAATATTCAGTTTTGAAGATTCAACTGTCAATTCTCCTTGTTGGGCTGCTTTGTACTTCTGCCCTGGCCGCATCGTCGGTTCCGCCGTCCGATCCGGTGATGCACAAGGCCCCGACCTGGCATCCGCCGCACGTTTCGGAGATCAAGGCCCAGGTTGCCGCCTGGCTGCAACAGAACGCGCCCGATACATCGCTGCGCACAAAGGCGCTGGCGGTTGTCGGCAGCATCGGCGATCGGGCCACCGGCTCCGAGCTGCTCGATCGTCTGGCCGAGACCTTTGCCGTGGTCGATCCCAAGGTGGCGCAACTCGTGGAAATCTGTTCGCATCCCCGCAACAGCCTGGTCCTGCCGACCTTCGCCTTTTTGACCGATGCCAAGACGGCGCCGCTGGTGGCCGCCAATATGCGGCTGTACTATGGCCGCTGGCTTGTCCAGGGGCAGTGGTTCGAAGAGGCCCTCGAGCAACTCGGCGGCTTGAGGCCGACCGAAGTCGTGGCCCCCGCCGAACTGCTGTTCTACCAGGGCGTGACTTATCATCGCATGCTCAATAAGGACGATGGGCTCAAGGTCATCAATCAGTTGCTCGACGGCGCCGAGACCAGCCCGCGACGCTACATCGCCGTGGCCTACCTGATGCAGGCCGATCTGAACTCTTTGGAAGAGGAAACGCTCGATCACATCGCGCGGCGGATGGAAGACATCGAACGGCGGTTCAAGCTGGGCCGGGCCGGGCCCAAAGTCCGTAAAGTCGAAAACGGCGTAATCGACTCGCTCGACAAGATGATCAAGAAGATGGAAGACGAGCAGAACAAGCAGAATCAGAGCCAATCCAACTCGTTGCAGTCCACTAGGCCCGCGGAACAAAGCACCCCCGCGGGCGGTCAGGCCCCGGGCGAGGTCACCAAGAAAGACATCGGGCACAAGAGCGGCTGGGGCGACATGCCGCCGAAGGATCGCGAAGAAGCCCTGCAGCACATGGGCCGTGATTTCCCCCCGCACTATCGCGACGCCATCGAAGAGTACTTCCGCAAACTGGCTACCGAAGAAAACAGTGACGACGACGACAAATAAACCAACGACTTGAATTTTGGATGCCACCGGCTTGCCCGGTGGTTTCTTACGTTTCAAGCTACATGCGATCCACGCATTGAAAACCACTTTTCCCCGTTCCCCCGCGACGGCAACGCGGTCGTGGGAAACGGGGAAAAGCGGGTGGGCGTGCCGCCTTGTAGCAGCGAGCGTAAGTATCCACCGGGCAAGCCGGTGGCATTGATAAGCGTAAGTGTCCACCGGGCAAGCCCGTGGCATTGAAATCCGAAAGTCATTTGTGCAATTTGCAGGACCTTGACAATGTATGCCGTTCTTCCCTTGATCGTTCTTTCGGCCCTCGCCTCGGCGTCGCAGTTCAACGTCCAGCTTCTGGACGGCTCTCGGGTTTCCGGCAGCCTGGTCCGTTGGGATGCCGCGCAATTGGTCGTGGAGAACTCGACCGGCCGCACCACGCTGGACACGGGCAAGCTGGCCTCGGTAATGCCGCAAAGCCCGCCGGCGAACGCCGTTGCGAAGCCGGCCGTGTGGGTTGATCTGGTGGACGGCTCGCAACTCGTGGCCGCGGCATATATCGTGGAGAAAGGTCGGGCCAAGATCGTTTTCTCTGCTACCGAGGTCTTGGAAGTGCCGACCGCCCAGATCGACGCCGTACGCTTTCAGACGGCCTCCGAGGCGACGGCGCTGGAGTGGTCGCGAATCCGCGGCAAGAAGATTCGCGGCGACTTGTTGGTGACCGGCGATGCCAACGGAATCGACTATCACGAGGGCGCGCTCGAAGATGTCAGCGATACCAAGGTCCGCTTTACCCTCAGCGGCCGGACCGAAGCCTCGGGCGTCAAGCGGGCGAAGATCTTCGGCCTGATTTATTTCCACGCCACGGCGGATTCCGCGCCGGAGTGCCCCTATACGATCGTCGATTCGGCCGGCTCGCGCTGGGCGGCCGCCTCCCTGAAGTTCAGCGAAGGCAAGATTGATTTCACCTCGCCCGCAGGCCGTACGACCCAGCGCGGGCTCGACCAGATCGCCAAGATCGATCTCTCCTGCGGCAAGATCGTCTATGTGAGCGACTTGAAACCCGACTCGGAGACCTTCACGCCCTATCCCTTTACCGTTACCGAAAGAGAATTCGCCAGCCGCCTGGAGTTCTCGCGGGTCCGCCGCAACCAGAATCTCGAATCGCAGTCGCTACGGACGCATGGGCAGGTCTACCGCAAGGGACTGGCCCTTCGCAGCCGTAGCGAACTGGCGTGGACCTTGCCCGGCAAGTTCAGCCGTCTTGAGGCGATGGTTGGCATCGACGACTTCGTTCGCCCCTTGGGCAACGTCCGCTTGCAGATCCTCGGCGACGGCAAGACGCTTCTGGACACGGCCGTCAGCGGCAACGACAAGGATTCCGTGCCGCTCAGCCTTGATGTCTCCGACGTGCGGCGCTTGGTGCTGATCGTGGAATCGCAGGGCAATTTCGGCGCGGGCGACCACCTCGACCTGGGGAACCTGAGGTTGATCAAATGAAGATACAGGGAACCGTGTTTCTGTCGCTGGGCCTGATCGTCGCCGCGGCAGCGCACGCCGTGCAACCGCCCGCCGAAGTCCTGACGGCCGAGTCGCAGCGGATCGCCGTCATGGCCAAGGCCAGCAGCAGCGTGCTGGCGATCTTCGATCCGGCAGGGCAGGGGGGTGGTTCCGGCGTGGTCATCTCGGCCGACGGTTATGCCTTGAGCAACTTCCACGTCGTACGCCCCTGCGGCAATGCCATGAAGTGCGGCATGTCCGACGGCCGGGTCTACGACGCCGTGGTAGTCGGACTCGATCCGACCGGCGACGTGGCCTTGATCAAGCTGCTGGGCCGCAGCGACTTTCCCCATGCCGAACTCGGCGACAGCGACCGACTGCGGACCGGCGACTGGGTTTTCGCTATGGGTAACCCGTTCCTGTTGGCCACCGACTTCCAGCCCACGGTCACCAGCGGCATCATTTCCGGGGTCCATCGCTATCAATTCCCCGACGGCACACTGCTGGAATATGCCGACTGCCTGCAGACCGATGCCTCGATCAATCCCGGCAACTCCGGTGGCCCGTTGTTCAACGGCCTGGCGCAGGTCGTGGGCATCAACGGCCGTTGCTCGTTCGACAAACGGGGCCGCGTGAGCGTCGACGTGGGTTATGCCGTGTCCATCAATCAGATCAAGAATTTTCTCGGTGTCTTGCGGAGCGGGCGGATCGTCGATCATGCCACGCTGGGCGCCCGGGTGACGGCCGACGAGCAGGGCCGCGTGCTGGTCGCCGACATCCTGGAATCGTCCGACGCCTACCGTCGCGGACTGCGGATCGACGACGAAATTATCAACTTCGCCGGCCGGCCGATCACCACGCCCAACGGCTTCAAGAACGCCTTGGGCATCTTCCCCAAGGGCTGGCGCGTGCCGTTGACCTATCGCCGCGAGAACAAGACTTATCCGATTTACGTCCGTCTCGCTGGCGTACACGGCCGCGAGCAACTGCTCGAAAAGACGCTTGGCCGGCCCGCCGAGCCGATGCCCCTTCCTAAGCCGGGCGAGAAGGGTCGCAAAGGTCAGCCCAGGCCGCCGCAAGGTCCAAGGATGGATCCGCAGAAGGCGCCCATGCCAGAGGTCGTGAAGAAGGTCTTTCAAGAGAAACATGGATATGCCAATTACTTCTTCAACAAGTTGGAGCAAGACCAGGTGCTCAAGTCTTGGAAATCGCCCGGCGATGCCAAGGGGGCCCGCGCTGCTTGGACCTTCGTGGGCAGGCTGCAGAGCGGCAAGGAAGTTCGCTTCCGCATAGCCGACAGCGAAGTCGCGCTCAAGGCCCCGACGGGCGATTCCAAGTGGACTTTGGGCCCCAAGTTCGCCGACGCCTTCCAACTCGGAAGCCACAACGGGCTGCTGGCGGCGATGTTCCTCTACCGCCTGATGGCGGTGGACGGACCCAAGGGCTTTAACGGCGAAGTCTCTTACTTGGGTACGCTTCCACTTCCGCCGCAGGAGGGGTTGTTCGACGTGCTCGTCGCCCCGTATCGCGGTGTCGACAGTTGGTTCTATTTCGATCCACTTGGCCGGTTGACTGCCGTGGAGATCTATGCCGACGAGCATGCCGATCCCTGGGAGATTCACTTTTCGCAATATCACGATGTCGACGGTCGCAAACTGCCGGGCCATGTCGTGGTCTACGGTAATGGCAGCGTGTTCGACTTTGATTGCGACCAGTTCCGTTTTACCGACGAGGCGGGGAAGTAGTTTTTATGAATCGATTGAAGTGTGCCAGCAGGTGGAGGGTGGGACCGGCGAGCGCAGCGAGCGCCGGCCCGCCAACCGCAAGAATTGGCGGGCCGGCGCTCGCCGGGGGCGAGCTTGTCCCACCCTACGGCTACGTTTGGTTTGCCGCTTTGCTGCTGGCCGGACTGCTTCTATACGGCGACACAGCTTCCGCTGCCGGTTTCGGCCTGGCTCGCGTGATCGATCAGACGCAGACCAAGATGGTGAAGATCTACGGTGCAGGTGGTTTCCGCGGCATGGAGGGCTATCAGAGCGGATTCTTGATCTCGGCCGAGGGACACGTCCTCACCGCCTTGAGCTACGTGTTGGACACCGATCGCATTACCGTTACCCTGAACGATGGCCGCCGTTTCGACGCCAAGCTCCTGGGCGGTGATCCGCGGTTGGAGGTCGCGGTGCTGAAGATCGAGGCGACGAATATGCCCCATTTCGACCTTGCGAAAGCCGTTCCGTTGACCGCGGGCACGCGGATCCTGGCCTTGAGCAATCTCTTCAACGTGGCCATGGGCGACGAACCGGCCAGCGTGCAAAGCGGCACGGTCTCGGTGCTCACGCGTTTGGAAGGCCGCCGCGGCGTTTTCGAGACTCCCTATCACGGCCCGATCTACGTGCTCGACGTGGCCACCAATAACCCCGGCGCCTCAGGCGGTGCCTTGGTGACCTTTCGCGGCGAACTGGCTGGCCTGCTGGGCAAGGAACTCCGCAATTCGCTCAACAATACCTGGTTGAGCTATGCCGTGCCGATCGATCAGCTTCGCCAATCCATCGACGAGATCAAGGCCGGGAAGTTCATCTCGTTGAAGGAATTGCAGCCCGAGAAGAAACCTGCCCATCCCATGGATCCCGGTCTGTTGGGCATCGTCCTCGTGCCCAACGTCCTGGAGCGGACGCCCGCCTACGTCGACCAGGTTCGCGCCGGCACGGCGGCCGCTCGGGCCGGCCTCCAGCCCGACGACCTGATCCTGCTGGTCGGTAATCATCTCACGCAGTCGTGCAAGGCATTGCAGAAAGAGTTGGAGATGATCGATCGGGCCGACGCCGTGAAGATCACGATCCTTCGTGGGCAGGAGTTGTTGGAGGTGACCTTGCAGGCCGGGCCGGATGATAGATGATGAAGGATGAAGGATGAGCAGATTCAGATTTGAGATAACCGGAGCATGGCCGCGAGTCCAAGTGGAGTGGCCTGCCATGGGCTTTTCCACGTTGCTGCTCCTCTTTCTCTTTCTCGTCTTCTGTCGTTCGGCGCGGACGGAAGACCTTGATACGCTAGAGCAAAAGGCCCTCGTCGGCGCGGTCGATCGGGTTGCCCCGTCGGTGGTTCGCATTGAAACGATCGGCGGCTTGGAACGGGTCGATCGAGTGCTCTTCGGCGCGGGACCGACCACGGGATTGATCGTCGATTCCAGCGGGTATGTCCTTTCCAGCGCGTTCAACTTCGTCAACCGGCCGGCCTCGATCCTCGTGCGGCTGCCCGATGGCACGCGCAAGCCTGCCAAACTGGTCGCCCGCGATCACAACTGCCAGTTGGTGCTGCTGAAGATCGAGCCCGACCATCCGCTACCCGTGCCCGAGACGGCTCCCCAGTCGGAAATGCGCGTGGGGCAGTGGTGCGTAGCCGTGGGCCGGACGTTCGAAGAATCGCGGCCCAACATGGCGGTGGGCATTCTCAGTGCCTTGGGCCGGGTGTGGGGCAAGGCATTGCAGACCGACGCCCCGGTTTCGCCCAACAACTACGGCGGTCCGCTGGTCGATATTCGCGGCCGCGTGATGGGCTTGCTCGTGCCGCTCTCCCCGCAGTCGGCCGAGGAAATCGCGGGCGTCGAATGGTACGATTCGGGCATCGGTTTCGCCGTGCCCCTGGAGGCGATCCAGAAGGTCCTTCCCAGGCTCCGCAAGGGCGAGGAACTGTACGCGGGCGTGGCCGGCGTCTTCATGCAATCGAAGAACCTTTACACGGGCGACACCGTGATCGCCTCCTGCCGGCCGAACTCGCCCGCCGCCAAGGCCCAGTTCAAGGGTGGCGACCGGATCGTCGAGATCGGCGATCGCAAGGTAGCACGCTCGGCGGAGGTCAAGCAGGAAATCAGCCGCCATTATGCCGGCGACAAGGTACACTTCGTCGTCATGCGGGGCGACAAACGCATCGAGGCCGATCTGGAGCTGACTTCCAAGCTCGAACCATTCCAGCACGGCTTTCTCGGCATTCTTCCCTTGCGCAACGGAGACGATGCGGGCGTAACGGTGCGTTACGTTTATCCCGGCAGTCCGGCGGCCGAAGCCAAGATCGAGGTCGGTGACGTGATCGTGTCCGCCGCCGGCGACGCGGTGGTCGATCCGGGCGAACTGCGGGGCGCGATTTCCGGTTTGGAACCCGGCATGAGTTTGGACCTGGAAGTCCGCCACAAGGACCGGATGCGGAAGGTGCGTATCAAGATGGCCGACTTGCCGGGCGACCTGCCGCCGCAGACCCTGCCTCCCGCGCGATCCAAGTCCGAGCCCGGTCAGGGACAGCGGCACAAGGTCGGCCGGATTGCGCTCAGCGTGCCCGAATTCAAGAACGAGGCATGGGCCTATGTGCCCGAGCATTACGATCCGGCGGTGCCACACGGCGTGGTCCTCTGGTTGCACGGGTCCGGCGTGCCGGACTCGGCGGCCCTTCTGGCCCAATGGAAGCCACTCTGCGATGCCGCGGACCTGGTGTTGGTCGTGCCTCGCGCCAGTGCGTCCAACGGCTGGCAGGCCGACGAGGCCGACTATCTTGAGAAACTTGTCGGCCAGGTGAAAGCGGCCTACACGGTCGATCCCACGCGCGTTGTCGTTTTCGGCCGCGATTCGGGCGCATCACTGGCCCTGCTGAGTGCCTTCCGCAGTCGGGAACTGATCCGTGCCGCCGCAGTGCTCGATGCCGGATCGTTGCTCGCACCGCCGGAGATCGATCCTGCGCACCGCCTGGCCGTTTATCTGGGCACGGCGAAAAGTTCGATGCAGGCCCAATTGATCAAGATCACGCTCGCCCGGCTCAAGGCGGCGAAGGTGCCCGTCACGGAGAAAGACCTCGGCAAAGACGCCCGCGATCTCACGCCTCCCGAAGTGGCCGAACTGGTGCGCTGGATCGACATGCTGGATCGGATCTAAAGCCGGTAAGCAGGCCTATCCAGGTACATGCGAAACCCGCGAAGAACCGGATCGCAGCCAACGGTCTTCGAGAATCCGGGAGTCTCGTTCCCCTCTATAGACGTGAACGCCCAGGCACGAGGCGGTTCCGCAGGGCTCGCACGCCGAAAAAATTGCGGTAGAATAACGGCAACCGGCCATTGTGTGGGCTGCCGGTCATTTTTTTCGGAGAAGAGCTAACCAGGGGAAGCTTCGCCAATGTCTGACGCCTTACTGTTTGGCAATAACAATCTTCCGCCGGAGTTGGATGCCCGTGTTCGTTCGGAGTTGCAGTCCGACGAGCAATTGCTCTGGGTCGGCCAACCGCTGCCGGGGCGTTTTGCGCGGGCGGGATGCGTTATGGCCTTATTCGGAGTACCCTTTACGGCCTTTGCCTTGTTCTGGATGGGCATGGCGTCGATGGGCGGTTTTGCCGGGGGCGGGTTGTTCGCTTGCTTTCCTTTGTTCGGCCTGCCCTTCGTCGTGGTCGGACTGGGCTTGCTCACCTCGCCCTATTGGTTGCGGCAGAAGGCCAAACGAACCTGCTATGCCTTGACCGGCCGCCGGGCCATCGTCTGGAATGCCGGCTGGTTCGGCAGCCTGGAGGTCCGTAGTTACGAGCCCAGCCAGTTGACGCGGATTCGCCGCGTCGAGTACCCCGACGGTTGCGGCGATCTGGTCTTCGAGGAGTTCACCACGTTCGGAACGGATAGTGACGGGCACACGACCAGCAACATCCGCCGCTACGGTTTCATGGCCATCGAGCGGGTCCACGAGGTCGAGGAACTACTGCGCAGAGTATTGTTGTCGGGCGGGAAAAAGGAGTAAGTTTGCTCAATACTTCCTGATATATGAGCGTATGTCCATGTATCTGTCAATCCCGGCGCGGAAAGACATGGGAACTTCGGTCAACTCGCCGGCTCCAAACCGGCCGCCTTCCTGAACTCCGACCGGTAGACCGGCTCGTTCGTGAGCCGCATTCGCCGCTCGAAATGCGTTCGATAGGCCAGATCGTGCTCAGCAGGCGTTTCCGGCACCGCGATCGGCCCGGTGAGCCGTGTGTGGGCGGCCAACAATTCCAGCGTCGCCTGAAAGTATTCCTCAACGTCGGTCCAGAAGTGCAGCGCGCCGCCCGGCAACAGCGCCCGTTCGACGTGCTTGATGAAGGTCTCGTTCATCACGCGGCGCTTACGGTGCCGCTTCTTCCACCAAGGATCGGGGAAATAGACATGTACGGCGGACAGCGAATCGTTGGGAAGCAGCTCGGCGAAGATCCGCAGGCCGTTGCCCGACACGACCCGGCAGTTGGACAGCCCGGTCTTCGCCAGCCCGGCAGCGGCGAAACGGGCGTACTTGTGCGCGATCTCGATGCCGAGGAAATCGACCTCGGGGTGCGCGCGGGCCGCGTTGCGCAAGAACAGTCCCTTGCCTGCGCCTACCTCGATTTCCAGCGGTGCAACGCGGGCGAAGATCGCCTCGGCGCTCCACGGTCGGGGAAGCTGCTCGAACTCCAGCAGGTGTTTCGAGAGATCGAGCGACGGATTGATTTTTCGTAATGCACGGCGGCCCATGGGAGTCAGCGCCTCCACGGACTTATTCAGTTTCCGCCGCCCCGGTGGCCAACTGATTGACCGGCAGGGGAATCCCCTTGATGATGCCTTCGCAGACGAGATTTTGGTCGACGAACGACTGGAACTCGCAGGTGATGATCGTGCGCCGCGCCTTCAGCAGGCGGGTCACGACCACGAAGCGATCGCCCGGCCGCACGAGGCCGCGGAAGCGGATGTCTTCCATGCCGCCGAAGCCCATCATGCCTTCCATCAGATTGTTCTTCACCGCATAATAGCTCGACAACTGGGCGGCCGCCTCGCACATGATCACGCCCGGCATTAGCGGCATGCCCGGCATGTGGCCGCGGGCCCAGAATTCATCAGGCTTGAGGTCCTTGTAACCGACGCAGATCGAACGGGCGGGATCCTCGAAGACGATTGCCGTCAACTGCTCCATCTCGAAGCGTTGCGGATTGTAGCGACGGATCTCGTCGATCGTGCTGACGACGTGATTGAGGTCGAATTCACAAAAGTCGATGATCAACGGTTTTTTGGGCACGTTTGGCTCCCTGGAATTCTTTGGAGTCCCGAACAAGAACTGCTATCAGGTTTTCACCTGGTGCCGCTTGCTCTTGCGCGCCTTGCTGTTGGACGGACGTTTGCCATGATTGGCCTTCTTGGCGACGCGGTGCGGTTTTGCCATAACTCATTACCTTTTCTTGCTTTACAGCCAGTTGCTTGGTGCAAAAAACCCTTTACCCGCGCTGATTGGGCGGGGAGAACCTATCACTTTACCATTCTATCCCGTCGCTGGGAAGGGCTATTGGCTGGCAACTTCCCACGGCCCCCATAATCACATGGCCCACACCCTACCTATGACTGAGGGTGACAAGCCGCGCCAGAAGATCGCTCGCCGCGGCGGTGTCGATAGCCTCGGCCGCCAGTACGGTGCCCGCGGCAAGCGACGGGGCCGCGCCGAACGTCCACAACGCGGCGGCCGCGTTGGCCACCACGATGTCGCGGGCCGGACCCGGCCGGCCAGCCAGCACCCTGCGAATGGTCGCGGCGCTATGGTCGGACCCGGTCACCTGGATGCTCGCAAGGTCGATGCTTTCCAGCCCGAAGTCGGCCGGAGTCCACTGGAAATGCCGGACTTGGCTCGCGGCTTCCGTAACTTCGGTGGGGCCGGTAAGCGTGACCTCGTCGAGGCCGTCGCTGCCGTGGACGACCATGCTCCGCGTGGTGTCCAACAGGACGAGGGCCTCGGCCAGCAGCGGTCGCAGTTCCGCCCGGCCCACGCCGAGCAACTGTCGCGATGCCCCGGCCGGATTGATCAGGGGACCAAGGATGTTGAAAATGGTCGGCACGCCCAGTCTCTTTCGCACGGGGGCGACATGCTTCATGGCGTCGTGCAGAAGCGGAGCAAAACAGAAGCAGATGCCCAACTCGTCCAGGCAGCGCTCGACGCAGGTCACGTCGGCCTCGACGTGTACGCCTAGTACGGCCAGCACGTCGGCCGATCCGCTACGACTGCTGGCCGCGCGATTGCCATGTTTGGCAACCGGCACACCGGCCGCGGCCGTGACCAGGGCTGCGGCCGTGCTGATGTTGAAAGTGTGCAAGCGATCGCCGCCGGTGCCGCAGGTATCCAGCACCTCGGGCCGCGCGGAACGAATGGGCGTCATTTTTCGCCGCAGGGCCATGGCCGCACCGGCCACTTCGCTCACGCTCGGGCCTTTGCGATTCAGCGCCAGCAGCCAGCGGGCGATATCGTCCGCGGGGCATTGCCCGCCCATGATCTGGTCGAACGTCTCCACGACCTCGTCCATCGACAGGTCATGGCCGGACTCCACGCGTTGGATGGCGGATTGAATCATCCGGTTGCTCTTAACTTCGGTTACATTGCAGGGCTGCACGCAAGACTCGCACCCGGTGCAGTTTTCGCTCTTCCTCGGAAAGAGCCAACTGCCATTGTAACATGTCCTCATCGCTTCCATCGTAACTGCACCTCTTGTTTATCCCACCATGTAGAGGGGCATCGGAGTTTGGCAAGCAGACTCATAACATATTGTACCGTCCGGTTCCCACAGGACCCCGATTCGCTCCTTTGACAGATTCCCATTATCTCCACACGCTGCCTTCGCCGTAGCCGATTCGGAACAGGATTGACAATAATGCCGCGGGTCGCGAAAATTGCATAGGTGGAGAGTCGGCGGCGGCTTAACAGAATCCGTGTGCCGCGCCCAGGATGGCAAACGAATGAAGGGAACAGCCATGACCGATCCCCCAGACCCGACCGTAGATGCAGGGCCGGCAGCCGCGGCAGTGCCCTCGGTCATATTTCCTTTGGAACTGATCATTCTCGATCATTATGCCCGCCAATCGCGGTGTCTTCTGTCGACCCTGCCGGTCATCCTCGGCCGGGACGAAAAGGACAATGTGCGTCTCGCCGACCCATGGATCAGCCATTCGCACTGCGAGCTTTTTCAGCAGGGGGGGGTGCTCGTCGTGCGGGATCTCGATTCGAAGAACGGCGTCTTCATGCATGGCGTGCGGGTTCGCGAGACCGAAGTTCTGCCGGGTGAGTCTCTAACGCTGGGCCGTACCGAGATCACGCTCTGTTATCGGCGCGTAACGGCCAGCGAAGATTCCGAAGCCAATACCGCGGCGTCCGCGCCCACGGTTCCCGCCGCAGTCGCCCGCCGACCGATCACCGGCGGCCCCACGACGGAGGAACTGCTGTACTGATTCGGCCAGTCAAGGCGGGCTAAAGCCCACCCTACGGCCCGGCTGTTTACCGCCCGATACTCCACCGTCCACTGCCGCCGATCGGCCAGCGGCCGGTCTCGGGGGGGGCGTCCGTTTCGGAGCCATCGTTGGAAAAGCTATCCTTGAGCCCGACGTCCTTCTTGATCGCTCCACGGACGCCCAGCAACTCGGGATGCCGTGCGATCTTGTCGGTGAAGACCCGCGCGTCGTTGAGGAGCGGCTTCAATTCACGGGTCAAATCGTCGATGTTCTTCGCCACGTGATTGACGTTCTGGTACAGGTCCTTGTCGTGCAACAAGGCCCCCAGCGAACCTTGCGGGTCGTTCAACTTCTGGCTGAATAGCAGCAGGTTGCCGGTCGCGTCTTTGACATTACCCATAGTCGCGTCCAAATCGTTGACTAGTTTCTCCCCGTGCTCGCCGAGCGGTCCGGTCAAGTGCTCGATGTCCTGCATGCTCCGGTTCAGCGAGGTGAAGGTGCCGCTGATGCTGTATTCCAGTGAGGCGAAGCTGTTGCCTATCTTTTGCATGTTCCGGTCCAACGAGGCGAAGGAATCGCCCATCCGCTCCATCGTGTTCCGAGTTTCTTTGAGGACGACCGGCATTTCGCTCTTCAAGAGGTGTATCGTCTCACGGGCCTCGGTGATCGTCTGGTTGATCTGCTCCTCGTTTGTTTTCACCAAATCGTCGACGCGGGTCGCCAGTGTTTCGATTTTTTTGCCGGCCGCGTCGAGCGTAGCCATTGTCTGGGAGGCCTGGCTCTGCAGGCCGGCAATCGAGCCGGACAAGTCCGGGGCGGACGATTCCAGCGCCGGCATATAACTGCCATATTTGATTTCAGCCGGTTTGCCCGGAGAATTGGTGATCGGCACTATCTCCAGCGCGGCATCACCCATCGGAAACGAATTCGTCACCCGGCATTGTTCGTTGGAATTAAGTCGGTACGCCTGGTCGATCTCGCCCGTGACGAGGACCTTGGTGTCGTCGTCGGAAAATGTTACGTTCCGCACTCGGCCGATGGTGATGCCGTCCTTGACGATCGGAGTGTCGGGGGTCACGTGCGGGGCCTTGTCGAATTTGACGTAGAACGTATGCGTGCGGTGCCACAGCGATATCGATCCCGTGTTTAACCATACGAAGAGGATCACGGCAATCAGGACCGTCGCCAGGAACACGACCCCCACGCGGAATGGCATGTTGCGTTCGTCCATCGCTTGCGTACCTTTCTGTCAAAAATGCCCGTCACCCTAACCCTCTCCCATCTTGCCGGGTTCGGCAGGCGGAAGACGGGAACCGCCCCTCCATCAGCGCTCGCCCGCCTGGCCTTCGACGAACTGGATCACGCGCGGGTCGGGGCTCCGTTCCAACTCTGCGGGCGTGCCGTCGAAGATGATCTGCGGCTCGCCTTCCTTCACTCGGGACAGAGGGCGTAGCATGACAATCCGATCGGCCACCGTCCGGGCCGATTTCATGTCGTGCGTTACGACCACGCTGGTCACGGGGTGGCGGCGGCGGGTCTCCAGGATCAATTCGTTGATAATGGCGCTCATGATCGGGTCCAGGCCCGTGGTTGGCTCGTCGTAGAGCATTATCTCCGGTTCCAAGGCCAGGGCCCGGGCCAGACCGACCCGTTTCCGCATGCCGCCGGAAAGCTCGGCCGGTTTCTTGAACCGCACGTTTTCGGGCAGGCCGACCTCGGTCAACCGTGCCAAGACGATCTGTTCGATCTCTGCCGGGCTTTTGCGCGTGTGGTGCCGTAAGGGAAAGGCCACGTTCTTGTCGATCGTCATGCTGTCGAACAAGGCCGCCTGCTGGAACACGAACCCGAAACGGATCCGCTCTCGCGTCAAGGCCCGTTCGCCCAACTTGGCTATGTCCCGCCCATCGAACGTCACCGTCCCCCGCGTGGGGCGGAGCAGGCCGATCACCGTCTTCAGGAGCACGGTCTTGCCGCAGCCGCTCTCGCCGATGATGGCTAGCGTTTGTCCGCGGGCGATCGACAGGTCGATGTCGTGCAGTACTTCGTGCCGGCCGAACTCCACGCTCAGTTTTTCAATGCGAATCAGCGGTTCTTGCGACGTGGTGTCGAGGTTAGGCTTGACCATGATTCACATCAACTTTGGACCTTGCGGCCAGAAGATCAAGTAAACGTCGTTCACTCCGATGCTCAGAACGACGTCAAGCATGAGGATGACCACGAACGACCAGACGAAGGCGGTGGTGGTCGCGCGGCCGACGCCTTCCGCGCCGGGATCGCAGTGGAAACCGTGGTAACAACTGATCAGGGCAATGGCGCCCCCAAAGAACAGGCTCTTGAAAACACCCCCGAAAAGGTCGAAACTAATGAGGGCCTCCTGCGAGTGGGTTAAGTAATACTGTCGATCGACATGCAAGCAGCAAACACTGTACCACGCTCCCCCGAGAAAGCCCATTAAGTCGCCCATGATCGTGAGAGTTGGGATCATTATCAGGCAGGCGAGAAATCGCGGCACGACGAGATAGTGGATTGGATTGACGCCCATGCTCGCCAGGGCGTCGATCTGCTCGGTGACGCGCATGGTACCCAGTTCGGCGGCCATGGCGCCTCCCACGCGCCCGGCCAACATGGTCGCGGCCAGCACCGGCCCCAACTCGCGGAGCAGCGAAAGGTTGATGACCGCCCCCATCCGCGATTCCATGTGCATCCTGCGGAACTCGTCGAAGGTTTGCACCGCCAGGATGATGCCGATGAAGGTCCCCGTCATCCACACCACGCCGAGGCTCCGAACGCCAATCTGGTCGCAGGCCGGTATCAGCGTTCCGCGACGCCACATGCGGGTCGTCAGCCACAAGAACACGCGAAACGTGAACAAGGTGATGCGGCCCAGGCCCTCGAGCCGAGCGATCACCCAGCCGCCCACGTCGGCGACCCGGTCGGCAGCGGCCTGGATTAGACCGCCGCCGAGCGTGTTGTCGGTGCTGATGGAAGCGTTTTGGGACATGGCCGTATCTTTGTTGTTCCCCCTCTCCCGTTTGTGGGGGAGGGATGGCCGCTTAGGCCGGAAGCTACCCTAATCAATCTTCGTCGCGATGAGAATGCGGCTTGAGTGAAGTTTACCGATAATGTCAGCCAGGTAGAATGAGAAATATGGGTCACGCTCGTCGCTACACTAAGCACGGTCTTACAGACTATCAGGAAAGTCTCGCCCGCAAGTCAACATTGAAGCCCGAAGCGCAAGCGAGGAATTTGCGCAAGCGAGCGGGAAAAGCCGATTCCTCTCTGACCCGCAAGCGGGTGCTCCGTCGGGCTTCAATTAGCCCAAATTATTGTCGTGCGACTTTTCCGGATAGTCTTTCACCATCTTCCCAAAGCTCCGAAATAACCCCAGGCGTAAGGAACCGGCTGAGGCTTACTTGGCGAAGCCTGATTGGCGGTTAGCAGCAAATGCGATTCCGGGGCCTTGGCACTGGTCGCGCAGTTGTGGGCCTGCGCTGCGGTGCCGGGCGGGGAGTATCGGCCGCTGACGTGGATCGTGCGGGCGTGTCGTCCGGCTTGCCAGTCACATTTCTGGACGGTGGCCGTAGCGGCTTTCTGGGACGGACGTGCAGTGACTTGCGGCCGAAACGACTCATCCCCCTGTAATTGAGCGACTTGAATTCTCGTATTTCTAATGCCTCACGTAGACCATCCAGGACACGCCGAAACGGTCGGCGACCATGCCGAAGCGAGTGGTAAAAAAGGTCTTGGTCAATTGCATCTGAACCTGCCCACCGTCGGCTAATGCCGCGAACAGTCGCTCGGCTTCGGCATCGCTCGGCACGGTGAGCGACAGCGCGAAGCCCTGAAAGTTCGGCTTCCCACTGCATCGACCGTCGGAAACCAGCACGGTCGTGTCCCCGATGCGGAGACTGGCATGCATCACCTGTTCCTCGGTGCCGTGTGAACAGGGTTCCGGGCTTTCCTTGTACCGCATCAGCATCATCACCTCGGCTCCGAGCGCAGCGCGGTAGAATTCGACCGCCTCGTCGCAGCGGCCTTCAAAGAACAGGTAGGGTTGGATTTGCATTAAATCGATCTTTCCGAGTTCGCGACTAATCGTGGGACCAGATTTGAAATCACTGGTTTGGTGTATATATGACGCCACGAGTGCCACTCGAATCATCAGGTCCAGATACGCAAGAAGGCCGTTTTCACGGCCTTCTTGACGCACTCAACGCTTTGTCTCTAAGAGGCCCCGATCAGAGTCGAACTGATGATGGCGGATTTGCAATCCGCTGCCTTAGCCACTTGGCTACGGGGCCATGTTGACGTATCTTTTTGCCAGCTAACGACTTACAAACCATGCCAAACGAATTGGCTGGCTGCACGAACCCTCCGCAAGCCGTTTCTGGTTCCGGAAAGATCGCAACTGGTTTGTCACCAGAACTAAATCGGCAATTCCGTTTCGTGACGTTAATAGGAATCTTATCAAAGATCCAGGTTGCGTGGAAGGGGTAAGCGATACGCCCGCTTGCGCTTGCTTCTGTCAGCAAATCGGCGGTGAAAACCGCACGATCCGGACAGAATTCCCACCTTAACGGAAAATCGGTCAAGATCCGCCAATTCCGCACCGATTCTTATATCGCCTGCCACCCTCGGGGTCAGTAAGGCCTGTTGTTTCTAAAATACCTTCCACCACTGTCGGTCACCACTTATGAATACAACAGTCAAGCCAAAGCAACTTGCCCATCCTGCGCGTAGGCCCAATTCGCCCACGGAAGGCATCTTCGATCGACTCTTCGCCTGGTTAGATCTCTCGCTCGTGCGACAGGCAGCCGGTGAACTGGCGCGGGAATGTCACGCTGCTGTCTGCGAAGCGACTTCGGAAAAAGCCCGTGGCATGTCTCGTGCCGAAGCTCGCGGGTACATTCGGGCGTTTGCCCCGGAATTTCTCCAACGGGAAGTCGACTTGGTCCTGCAACGCCGCCGCGTGCGCGAGTCGCTGCGGCAGCGGATCCTGGCCGATGCCACCGAACAACTCGTCGACTTGGTTGTCAAGGATATCCACCGGACAAGATCGCGACGGTCGGTCGGCCGGGCGGCGTGAGCCAGCCCCTTGTCTCTCAGGAGATTTCCCGTTATTCTTTACGCAAATCCCGCGCAGCCACCTCGTCGGCAAAGATCTAGGCGAGATGCCTGTGTTGCCCAGCAGCGCTTGCTACCGCGCCTACTCCGTTTGGCTGCAAGGGCCGCGATCCAAGTTCTTGGCCCTTGAATTCTGAACCTTCCGGACGACTCCCATGTATTGGCTCAGCAAAAGCATTCATTGGATGGGTCGATTCCGCCGACGTACGCTGATCCTCTTGGCGGTCGTCGGGCCGGGCATCATCACCATGGTGGCCGATAACGACGCCGGGGGGATCTCGACCTACGCGGAAACGGGGGCCAAGACGGGCTTCAACCTGCTCTGGGCGTTCATCATTCTCGTGCCCATGGCCTACTACGTCCAGGAAATGACGGTGCGGTTGGGCGCGGTCACCAAGCGTGGCCATGCGGAGGCCATTTTCGACGCCTTTGGCTCGTTCTGGGGCTGGTTCTCCATTTTCGACCTGGCGTTGATCAATTGGTTGACCTTGATCACCGAATACATCGGCATGATGCAGGCCATGTCGCTGTTCAATGTTCCCCAGTGGCTGACGTTCTTTGGCGTGACGCTCCTGATGTTCGCCATCGTGGTCACGGGAAAGTATTGGACCTTCGAGAAGCTCACGCTGTTCTTCTGCCTGTTCAACCTGGTCTACATTCCCGCGGCGATCTGGGCCATGCAGACCGGCAACGTCAACGAAGGCTGGACGGCCGTGGGACGCGGGTTCTACCGCCCCGAATTTCACGTCACTGAAGTCATGACGGGCGCGGCCTGGATTACGCTGATCATGGCGAATATCGGCACGACGATTACCCCCTGGCAGATCTTCTTCCAGCAGTCGGCCGTCGTCGATAAAGGCATGGACGTTCGCGACATCCGCTTCGGTAAGATCGACACCTTCGTCGGCTCGCTGGTGACCTGCATCGTAGCGGCCTTCATCATCATCGCCACGGCAGCGTTGTTCTACTACAATCCGGACAAAACGGTGTTGCCCGTCGATTCCGCCGCCAAGACTGCGCAATCGATGGTCGACGCCCGGATCATGCCTAACGAACAATTGGGCCAGTGGGCAAAGGTGTTGTTTTCCATCGGTCTGTTCGATGCCGGCCTGCTGGGCGCCCTCTGCATTTCACTCTCCACGAGTTGGGCCGTGGGGGAGGTGTGCGGCTGGGCCCACTCGCTGAACAAGAGCGTCCGCGAGGCGCCCTGGTTCTACGTGGTCTATCTGGGCATGTTGGTCTCGGCCGGCTTGGCCGTCCTGCTCACCACTGAGGATGTCCAGAACAGCATCACCAAGTTCGTCCAGGTCGTGGCCGTCACGCTGCTGCCCGCCGCGTTGACGTTCCTGATACTGTTGTTGAACGACAAGCAACTGATGGGCGCAGTACGTCAACACGCGCTTGGAGAACATCGCCAACTGGGCCATCGTGTTGTTCGTGATCGTCATTTCCACGATCTACGCAGTTTCCGTCCTTTTCTTCGGTTGAGAGGGGTCGCAAGGTGCCGCCATGTCCACGCCGTCCAATCCAACCGCAGGTTCTCCGTCCGACTTGACCGCCGGGAGAGACTTCCGCTTCCACTATTTTTCGCTGTTGGTGGGCCGGCCGGTGTGTCGGGGCAACATCAACCACCGCCTGGGCAAGCTGACGGACATCGTTTTCCGGCTCAGCGAACCGTATCCCGAGGCCGTCGGTCTGTACCTCGAACATGGCTGGGGCAAGCCGACCGAGTTCATTCCCTTCAACCGCCTGATCAAGATCGATGCCGACGCCATCTTCGTCCAGCCGCCGGAAAGCGGCGACAAGTATCCGCCCTTCGTCGACCAGGCCGGCTGGCTGATGCTCGACGAGCACCTGATGGGCAAGACGATCCTCGACATGGACGGCCGGCGGACCGAGGTGGTCAACGACATTCACCTGCTGGAGTCGAAGGGCCGCATGGTGCTGGTCCACGTCGATATTTCCTTCAACGGCTTCTTGCGGCGGTGGGGCCTGGGCCGCTTCCACCTGTTGAAGGACATCTTCATTTCCTGGAAGTACGTGCAACCGCTCTCGCTGGAGGACGTGACGGCCACCGACCGCGTATCGCTCAGCGATCACGCGCTCGCAGATCCACGAGTTGCCCAGCGAGGACCTGGCCGACGCCCTGGAGGAGCTTCCGGAAGAGGAGCAGCAGGCGGTCTTCTCGGCGTTGGATTCCGAGAAAGCGGCCGAGACGCTGATGGAGGCCGAACCGCGGGCCCAGCGGCAGATCATCTCGAACCTGCGCACGGAGCGGGCGCGCACGATCCTCGGCGAGATGTCGGTGCCGCAATTGGCCGACTTGCTCTCGGTCCTGCCGCACGACGACAAGATGCAGCTTCTGCCGCTCTTGCCGCCCGATCAGGCCGGTCGCATCGAGGCCATCCTCTCACAGCGCGAAGTGACGGCCCACGCCTTGATGTCGTCGCAATTCGTGACGGCCGGCAAGGACGACACCGTGCGGCAGACGATCGAGCGTCTCCGCGGTTCCAAGTACGACCACGATATGATCTCGTACGTCTACGTCGTGGGCGAGCCGGAACGGGTATTGCAGGGCGTCGTCGATCTCCGCGAACTGATCCTGTCCGACGACGCCTTGCCGTTGGGCGAGGTGATGGTCGCGCCGGTCGTGGCGGCCGAGTCGGACGACGTCCGCGAGGACCTCGAAGAGCTGTTTGCCAAGTACCATTATCGGATGCTCCCCGTCGTCGATCGGGCGGATCACTTGCTGGGCGTGATCCATTTCAAGGACATCATGAAAGGCCTCGTCGCCCGGGCGGCCTTGCAGTAAATCGGAACATCATGCCACGCATCAAGACCACCCGCACCGTGACCGTTGCCTTGTATCTCCTGCGGATCTATCTGCTGGCCATGCTCTTGATCATCTTGACGAAATTCGTCATCGAGGCCCGGGGACGCAGCAGTCACGAGGCGAATGCGCCGGCAGCAACGGGGCAAAGTGCGTCGTCGGCCGCCGAGTCGGTCAGTCGCGATTCGGCAACCTCGCGGTGAAAAATCGCTTGCCCTCGTGCGCGACTAGATGCAGTAGACGTAGGCTGCCGAGTGAAACGAGTCCCACCATGAATCTCGGAAAATGGTGGGACTCGTTTCACTCGGCCCACCCTACTGCTACTGCTCGGCCCATCCTACTTGGACTTGTGCCAGACGCTTTCGAGATCGTCGGAATACTGCTTGCGAATCCCTTCGTCGGCCAGGATGTCTTCGGTGGCCTGCAGCACGTCCGCGCGGCAAAAGACCAACGGTTCCACCGGACCGGCCAGTTCGACGACGAGGAATTCGCCCGTGGCATCGCGCAGCAACTCGACCAGGTGCGCCAAGTTGCGGACCTTCGTGCCGTTGACGCGACTGACGGCACTGAAGGCCGGCGGCGAGTAGCCCTTGGACGTTTTGTGCGGAAGCAATTGCGTGAGAATCACGATCTCTTCACCCGCGAAAGATGGTTGATCGAACAAACGCGGCACGAGCGGACTCTTGTAATACGTGGTATACGTGGCACCCAGCGCGGAGGCGGCGATCCGTGCGGCAATGTCCTGCGTGGCCGGCGTGAACACCATGGGACCATGGATGAAGTAACGCGGGTACTTGCCCAGCAGGGGCGGCATCACCCGCTCAATCGAGGCCCGGACTGGGGCGTTGACTTCGATCATCTTGTGATCGCGAAGGACCGTTAGTTTCACGTGGCCGTTACGGGCCATCTTGGGCACGAGGTACTGATAGTTCAATCGCAATTCGTCGAGGACCTTCACGTTGCCCTGGCTGTCCAAGGGCTGATCGCCGATTTTCACCAGGACGTCCCAACGTTTGAGGGGATAATCGGGCTTGTCGCTGAAGGGCTCGACGATGAGCACGCCGGCCTCTTTTTCGAGGCCCAATTTGGCCCGCAGGGCTTCGTTCTCGGTGGTCGCCACTTCTTCGCCCAGTTGCAGCTTGCCGGCATAGGGGCCTTTTTCCAGCGCCTTGAGCAACATCTTCACCTCCTCGGCGGCCAGCAGGTAGCCGATGTTGTCGCCCGCGCGATACTTGCTGAAGACCAGGCCGATGAGTTTGCCCTCGCTGACGGCTGGCCCGCCGCTGTTGCCCGGATTCAAGGCGGCGTCGATCTGGATTCGCACCGCGGAGGAGCCGTAGGCGACGCCTCGGTATTCGATCCGCGAAACGACACCTTGGGTGATCGAAAGCTGTTCGCCGCCCACGGGGTAGCCATAGACGTTCACGCTTTGTTTCATGGCCGGCAGGTTGTCGGCCAAAGGCAGCGGGGGGCGTTGCTCGAAGAATGCCGGGTTGTCGACTTCGATAATCGCCATGTCGAGCCCCGGCACGTAGGCTTTCACTTTGGCCGGCATGCGCTCGGTCGATTGGTTTGCCTGCACGAAAACCTGGCTGGCATAGGCGACGACGTGGGCATTGGTGAGGATCCGCTTGCCAGCCAGAATGACGCCGCTGCCGGAGGCTTCGCGGGGCGACTCCTTGGTCCAGGGACGGACGAAATTCGGCTCGCGAAGCGTCGAGTAGATCTTGACGACGGAATCGGAAATCCGGTCCTTGGCATCGGCCGACGCCAAAAGGATCAGCAGGAGAAGGATGGCAGGCAGGGTTCTCATGGGAGACGGGGCCTTGGGGTGTGCGAGAAATCAAGGTCCTATTCTACCATGCTCCTCCAAATTAAGGCAGCGGGTAATATGGCTGCGAACCGACATTCGACGATCCGGCGGGCGTTGCTGGCGACATCGCCGGTGCCGGCTGGTAGATTGGCCCGCCGGCCGGAGGTGGGACCGGTGTCGCGCTGGGTGGCGGAGTGTAGATCGGCTCGGCCGGTGCCGCGGGGCCGGGTGTCCCGGGCGGAAGTTGATAATAGGGCTGGCCGCCAATCGGTGGCCCGCCGGGTGTTCCCGCCGCCGGAGTGTAGAGTTGTCCGGGAGAAGGCGGGTTGACCCGATAGCCGGGCGTCGCGACGCCC
Source organism: uncultured Planctomycetia bacterium (assembly GCA_963779975.1). GTDB lineage: Bacteria > Planctomycetota > Planctomycetia > Pirellulales > Thermoguttaceae > JANXQG01. The sequence continues at coordinate 74,071 of CAWAAL010000014.1, forward strand.
GGCAACGTCTGTGTGCCGCGACGCAGATTCTCGGCCCGATTGAGCAGTTCTTCTTTTGGGACCACGCCTTGCGGCTGTAGTTGGAAGTCGAAGGTCCGCACGTCGCGGATCTTGCCGGGGACGACGTTTTCCGCAAAGAAATCGAGCGGCGGTATCTCGTACCAAGGCGGAGGGACGGACTGGATGAACGTCTGTGTTTCAAAGCCGTCTTTGATCAGGCGGATCTTGCGGTTGCCGTAATAAATCGGCGAAATGGCGACCGGCGTCAGGCCAACCTCGTTGTCGTCCACATAAGCCAGCGCACCAGGTGGATTGGTGCGGATGATCATTCGCCGTTCCACGCATCCGCTGCCGGCCAAGGCCAAAATGGTCGCGGTAACGGCCAGCGCCCGAGCGGCTCGCGTTGTCGACCGGCTTCGACCCATGGTAAACGTGTTTCCCGGAACCACTCTCATAGGGGAGGGCGTGGATGAGAAAATACGAAGAGGGCGGGAGTATATCCTGTGACGGCGAATGCTTCCAGGTCAATTTCGTTGCCCCCTGGCAGGCGTTCGCGCGCTGAGTTAATATATAGTTTGAAATCTAACAGTTCCCGCTGCCGAGAAAGCTAAGCGGGGGGATGGTCTTTATGTCTTGGGTCTTTAGGTCTTGGGTCTCTAGGATCTGAGATCTTGGATTTGAATTTGACGATAGGGCCGACCAACGCTCCCCAAAGCCAAGACGTAAAGGGTACTTCCATGTCACAATCAGGGCACTCGACAGACGCTCGAACCGACAGCGTCCAAGGCCGGCTGGAATATGCCTCGTTGTCCGACATCGGCTTGCGACGGTCGAATAACCAGGACTCGCTGGCCGTCATGCCGGCCGGCAGTCACCAGCTATGGCAACAGCGTGGGGATCTCTTCGTACTGGCCGATGGCATGGGGGGCCACGCTGCCGGCGAGTTGGCGAGCAAGCTTTCCACCGACAATGTTCCGCTGGTCTATCATAAGTTGATGGATCGCACGCCGCCGGAAGCGATTTTGGCTGCTGTCGAAGAGGCGAATGCGCAAATCTACAGTCGCGGCCAGGCGAGCATCGATTTCAGGGGGATGGGAACCACTACGACCGTCCTGGCATTGTTGCCTTATGGCGCCTTGCTTGCCCACGTGGGTGACAGTCGGGCCTACCGTCTCCGCGGCAATCGACTCGAACAGTTGACCTTCGATCACAGCGTGGAGTGGGAAATGCGAGCAGCCGGGCACCCTCAGGGGCAGGTGCCCGAATTTCTGCGGAAGAACATGATTTTGCGCTCACTCGGCCCCCACCCCACGGTCCAAGTTGACCTGGAAGGTCCGCTTCCGGTGGCGCCCGGCGATAGCTTTCTGATGTGCAGCGATGGTCTTTCCGGCCCAGTGAAGGACCCAGAGTTGGGCATGGTCCTTGGCAGCATGTCTCCGGACGAGGCCGTCCGCGCGCTGGTCGATTTGGCGAATCTCCGCGGGGGGCCGGACAATATCACAGTGATTATCGCCAAGGCCGTGGGGCCGGCGTGGACACAGGCGTCGTCCGACGGCGCGTCTCGCTCCCGCCGCGATGTTCGGCCCGTGAACCCCATGGTCTGGATTGCCATGGGTGTATTAGCCTTGGCCGGCCTCGGGCTCTTAGCGATGCAGAATCCGAGTTTCTACATTCCAGCCGCGCTGTGCGTGGTTGCTACGGCCGTGCTAGGGGTTGGAAGCTTGATCTATCGCCAAGGCGGCGAGAAGAAGGGCCCGCCGATGAACGGCCAACGCTACGGCCGCGGACCCTACACGGCGGTTGTTTGCCCGCCGTCGGCGGAATTCGTCCAGCATTTGGCCGAAACCTTGCGAGAACTACGCGAAGCTGCCGCGCAGGCCGATATGGCGCTGGATATGGCAGGGCTGAACGAAATTCTCGGTCGCGCCGCTGCCAGCAATCAGGCCGGCGACTATGCCCAGGCGGTGCGAAACTACTGCCTCGGTATCAGCTTCCTGGTGGCCGAATTCAAGCGGCAAGGCAAATCGCGGCCGGGCGCTTCGCGACACAAATAGGTTTTGGGTCTTAGGTCTTGGAAGTATGCCAAGACTACTGACCAATCATTCCGAACCGCAAGATCCAAGACCTAAGACCTAAGACCCAAGATCTAAGACCCAATGACACGCCAAAAGAACTTCGTGGTCGCCCAAAGTGGCGGCCCCACCCCCGTCATTAACAGCAGTTTGCAGGGCATTATCGAAGCAGCACGCGACGTGGCCGCCATCGGCGCCGTGTACGGCGCCCGCCACGGCATCGAAGGCGTGCTCAAAGAAGAGCTTCTCGATCTTTCCGCCCAGCCGCGCGAGGAAGTTGCCCTGTTGCGGTTCACGCCCGCCGCCGGTTCGATCGGCACTTGCCGCTACAAGCTGAAGAAGGGCCAGGACGAGGACTTTCAGCGCGTGATCGACGTCTTCCGCGCCCACGACGTGGGCTATTTCATGTACATCGGCGGCAACGACTCGATGGATACGGCGAACAAGGTCGCGCAGTTGGCCCATCAGCATGGCCTGGACCTGGTGGCCGTCGGCGTGCCGAAGACGATCGACAACGACGTGGGCGACAGCCAGTTCCGTTTGATCGATCACACGCCCGGCTACGGCTCGGTGGCCCGCTATTGGATGCACATGGTGCAGAACGCCAACGAAGAGAACGCCGGGTCTTCGCCGGCCGATCCGGTGTTGGTGCTGCAGGCCATGGGGCGGAAGATCGGCTTCATTCCGGCCGCTGCCCGATTGGCCGATCCGGATCGCGAGATGCCGTTGCAGATTTACTTGGCGGAAAGCCCCTGTTCGCTCGAGCAAATGGCCGACCAGGTCAACGATCAGTTGCGGCGCTCGGGCCGTTGCCTGGTGGTGGTCAGCGAAGGTTTTGACGTGGGCGACGTGGGACGCGTGCAAGACGCTTTCGGGCACACTGCGTTCGGTTCCAGCAAACTGACCGTGGCGCAGATCGTGGTGAACTATCTCAACGAGGTCGGTCTGGCTGCCAAAGGGGCCGCACGCGGCAATGTGCCGGGCACCGATCAGCGGCACTCCATGGCCTATGCCTCGCCGGTCGATCTGGACGAGGCCTATTGCCTGGGGCAGACGGCCCTGCAGCTGGCCGCCGCGGGCCAAAGCGGCTACATGGCCACCATCCTGCGGAATCCCGGCTGTGTTTACTCGCGTCCGCTACGACAAGGTGTCGCTGGCCGAAGTGGCCAACAGCGAGCGGACCTTCCCGGCCGCTTGGATCGCGCCCGAGCGGCTACGACGTGACCGACGATTTCGTCCGCTACGCCCGGCCGCTGGTGGGCAACGACATGATCAGCCTGCCGATGGTCGACGGGCGGCAGCGGCTGACCCGTTTCCAACCGATTTATGCCGAGAAGAAGCTGCCGGCCTACGTGCCGCAGGCGGATCGGAGGTAAACAGCAATGATCAACTTTACTCCCAAGCACTCCTTTCTCGTCGGCATCGATTCCGACGGCTGCGTCTTCGACACCATGGAGGTGAAGCACAAGGAGTGCTTCGCCCCCAACGTGATCAAGTATTTCGGACTGGCCGGCGTCAGCAAGTACGCCCGCGAGGCCTGCGACTTCGTCAACCTGTACTCGAAAAGCCGGGGGATCAACCGCTTTCCGGCCTTGATCGAAGAACTGGAGTGGACCGCCGCCCGGCCGGAGGTGCTCGCCCGGGGCGTGAAAATCGCCATCCCGCAGTCCGTTCGCGACTGGGTCGCCGCGGAGCCCAAGCCGGGCAATCCGTCGTTGGAGAAGGCCGTGCAGGAGACGGGCGACCCGGACCTGAAGCATCTGCTGGAATGGTCGAGGGCCGTGAACCGCGCGGTCGAAGAGATCGTCCACGACGTGCCGCCGTTTCCCTACGTCCGCCCGTGCCTGGAGAAGATGGTCGCCCAGGCCGACGTGCTGGTCGTCTCGGCCACGCCGCACGAGGCCCTGCAGCGCGAATGGGACGAGCACGACCTGACCCGATACGTCGTGGCCATCTGCGGCCAGGAAGTCGGCACGAAGAAGGAATGCCTGCAACCGGCCAGGCAGTATCCGCCCTGCCACACGCTGATGATCGGCGACGCCCCCGGCGATCACAAGGCGGCCGTGGCCAACGGCGCCTTGTTCTTCCCCATCAATCCCGGCGCGGAAGAAGGCAGTTGGAAGCGGTTGTTGGACGAGGGGCTCGACCGCTTCTTCGACGGCACGTTCGCCGGCAAGTACCAGGACGAACTGCTCGCCGAGTTCGATCGCTACCTGCCGGAACTGCCGCCGTGGAAGGTGAAATGACCGGACAAACTCCAAATTCCAAATCCGAAATCCCAAACAAATCCAAAATACCAATGAAGCCCAGAACAGTTTTGGTCATTTTGAGTTTGTTTTCTTGTAACTTGTTTGGAATTTCGGATTTAAGATTTGAAATTTTTCCTCGACCATTGCTCTAGGAGTATGCTATGCCCGACAAATGTGATTTCGGTCTGATCGGCCTCGCCGTGATGGGCGAGAACCTGGCCCTGAACATCGAAAGCCGCGGCTACTCGCGTGGCCGTGTTCAACCGCACCGTGAGCAAAGTCGATGATTTCATCAACGGCCGGGCCAAGGGCAAGCGCTTCCGCGGCTGCCACAGCCTGGAAGAACTGGTCGCAAGCCTGGCCGCGCCCCGCAAGGTGATGCTCATGGTCAAGGCCGGCCCGGCGGTCGATGAGTTCATCGAGCATCTCATTCCGCTGCTCTCGCCCGGCGACGTGATCATCGACGGCGGCAACACCTATTTTCACGATACCGAGCGCCGCACCCAGTACGTCGAGTCGAAGGGCCTGTTGTTCATCGGCACCGGCGTCTCCGGCGGCGAGGAAGGGGCCCTGAAGGGGCCCAGCATCATGCCCGGCGGCAGCGAAAAGGCCTGGCCGCTGGTCAAGCCGATCTTCCAGGCGATCTCGGCCAAGGTCGGGCCGAACCACGACATTCCCTGCTGCGAATGGGTCGGCCCGCGCGGCGCCGGCCATTACGTGAAGATGGTCCACAACGGCATCGAGTACGGCGACATGCAGTTGATCTGCGAGGCCTACTGGATCCTCAAGAACGCCCTGGGCCTGACCAACGACGAACTCTACCAGGTCTTCGACGATTGGAACCGCGGCGAACTGGACAGCTACCTCATCGAGATCACCCGCGATATCTTCAGCGTCCGCGATCCGGAGACCGGCGGAGACCTGGTCGACTATATCATGGACGCCGCCGGGGCCAAGGGCACGGGCAAATGGATGAGCCAGTTGGCCCTCGACCTGGGCGTGCCCAGCACGCTGGTGACCGAGGCCGTTTACGCCCGCTGCCTCTCGGCCTTGCGCGACGCCCGGATCCGCGCGTCGTCGAAGTTGGCCGGTCCGTCGGGCAAGTACGAGGGCGACCGCAAGCAATTCATCGAGCAGGTCCGCCAGGCCTTGTACGCCTCGAAGATCGTGAGCTACGCCCAGGGCTACGTGCAGATGCAGGCCGCGGCCGTCGAGTACAAGTGGCCGCTGGATTTCGGCTCGATCGCCCTGTTGTGGCGCGGCGGCTGCATCATCCGCGCGGTCTTCCTGCAGCGGATCAAGGACGCCTTCGACGCCGATCCCAAGCTGGAGAACCTGCTCTTGGCCCCCTACTTCAAGGAGGCGACGGCCAAGGCCCAGGAGGCCTGGCGAAACGTGATCGCCACGGCCGTGCGGCTGGGCATTCCCACGCCGGCCTTCTCGACCGCTTTGGCCTACTACGACGGCTATCGCAGTGCCCGGTTGCCGGCCAATTTGCTCCAGGCCCAGCGCGATTATTTCGGCGCCCACACCTATCAGCGGATCGACCGCCCCGGCGTGTTCCATAGCGACTGGCTGCGGCTGCGAAAGGAGCCCAAGTAATGTCCCAAGACTATCTTCACGATCTGTTTTCCATCGAAGGCCAGACGGCCGTCGTCATCGGCGGGGCCGGCGTGCTCGGCTTCGCCCTGGCCAAGGGGCTCGGCTCGGCTGGGGCCCACGTGATCATCGCCGATCTGAAAGATGATGCTTGTAACGGCCGCGTGGCCGAACTCCGCCAATGCGGCATCCAAGCCGGTTCGTGTACGGTCGATGTCACCCAGCGGTCGTCGATCGAGAACCTGTTGGCCTCGACCCTCCGGCAGACCGGCCGGGCCGACATCCTCGTCAACTGCGCCGGCGTGAACGTCGGCAACCCGTTCCTGGAAGCGACCGATGCCGACTGGGATCGCATCCTGGCGATCAACCTCCGCGCCGTCTTCCAGGGCTGCCAGGTGTTCGGCGGCCACATGGTCAAGGCGGGCGGCGGGGCAATCGTCAACATCGGCAGCGTAACTTCCCACCTGCCGCTGTCGAAAGTGTTTGCCTACTCGGCCTCCAAGGCCGCCGTGCTCAACCTGACGCGCAACGTGGCCCAGGAATTTGGTCCCTTGGGCGTGCGGGTCAACGCCATTTGCCCCGGTTTCTTCCCTGCCGAGCAAAACCGCAAGCTCCTGGATCAGGAGCGGACCGACAACATCATGCGCGGCACGCCGATGAAGCGTTACGGCGAGCCGGAGGAGTTGATCGGCGCGCTGCTGCTCCTGGTCGCCCCCAAGGCCGGCCGATTCATCACCGGCACGCACATCAACGTCGACGGCGGTTTCACGGCCGCCTGGTTCTGAAAAGCGTATGGCTGAGTGGGAACGCGGCATTTCGGACTCAACAGCGGACCGTGGCAGCTCCGCCATCCCGTTCGGCGTTGTAACCCCTCAGCCTTCCGCCGCCCCACTGCGCACGTACTCCGTCCTTCCGCCTTCTTTCTCCGCCCGGTCGTTCCGCATCGGCAATGTCGCCATCGACTTCCCCGTCGTCCAGGCGGCGCTAAGCGGCTACAGCGACTGGCCGATGCGGGTGATTGCCCGGCGGTTGGGGGCCGCCTATACGCTGGGTGAAGTGCTTTTGGACCGGTTCATTGTTCAGGTCAGCACGGGGGCGAAGGCCCGGCGGTACATCCGCACGACGCACGAAGAGCACCCCGTCGGGGCGCAACTGATGGGGGCCGATCCGGAAGACTTTCCGCCCGCCGCGCTCAAGCTCGCGGAGGCCGGCTTCGATGTCATCGACCTCAACTTTGGCTGCCCGGTGAAGAAGGTACTGGGCCGCTGCCGGGGCGGGTTTCTTTTGAGCACGCCCGCCGCCGCGTTGGAAATCGTGGGGCGGGTGCGCGACGCCTTGCCGCCGCACATTCCGCTCACGGTGAAGATGCGGCGCGGCATGGACGATAGCCAGCAGAGCCGCGACAATTTCTTCGCCATCTTCGACGGCGCCTTTCGGCTTGGCGCCGCCGCGATTACCGTCCACGGTCGCACGGTCCGGCAGCGTTACGACGGCCCGAGCGACTGGGCCTTCCTGCGGGAAGCAAAGCAGCACGCCGGCTCACGGGTCGTCTTAGGCAGCGGCGACTTGTTCACGGCCGAAGACTGCTTGAACATGCTCGTCCAAACCGGCGTCGACGGCGTGACGGCCGCTCGCGGCGCAATTGGCAACCCCTGGATCTTTCGCCAGGCCCGGGCCTTGGCCGTCGGCCAGCCCGCCGAGCACCCCAGTTTGGCCGAGCAGCGCGAGGTCATGCTCGAACACTATCGACTGGCCGAGGCCACTTACGGCTACAATCGGACTTGTGCCCACATGCGGAAGTTTGGCATTCTCGGCTCCCGGATGCATCCGCAGGCGACGGCCGTGCGCGAGGATTTCGTGGCCGTGAAGACTCGCGACCAATGGCACGCGGTGGTGGAGAAGTGGTATCATCCGTAATCGAATCTCGCAAGCGCCCACTCGCACGCCTCTCGCACGGCCGGGTTCACGTCGCGAAGTCCTTCGACCAATGCGGGTAGGGCTTTCTCATCCGGCCGATTGCCCAGCGCATAGGCGGCTTGGCACAGCAGACCTGCCCGCTTGGCTCGCAAGATGGGGCTGCCATGGAATCTCTCGCGAAAAGCCGCTTCGTCCATACGCAGCAACTCGGCCAACTCGATCGGATTCGAATCCGGCCGTGGCTGAAAGGCCGGTTCGGCAGTCGGCGGCCCACGGCGATTGAAGGGGCAAACGTCCTGGCAGATGTCGCAGCCGAAGATCCGTGGGCCAATCGACGCGCGCTGATCGGGCGGAATCGGCTCGCGCAGCTCGATCGTCAAATAGGAAATGCACTTCCGCGCGTCGAGACGGTAGGGTTCGACGAGCGCACCCGTCGGGCAGGCGTCGAGGCAGGCCCGACAGGTACCGCAGTGGCCGGTTCCCATGGGTTCGTCATAGGCAAGCGTTTCGCTGGTCAGCACGGCGGCCAAGAGGAACCAACTTCCCAACTGGCCGTTCAAGAGCAACGTGTTCTTGCCGACCCAACCCAGGCCGGCCAGCTCGGCGAATTCGCGTTCCAAGAGCGGCGCCGTGTCGACAACGCCGCGGACCGCCGCCCCGGGCGTTAACTCCCGATGCAAGTCGGCCAGAGCGTGCAGCCGCTCGCGGATCAGGTCGTGATAGTCGGTCCCCCAGGCATATCGGGCGATCATGCCCTGGCCCTGGCTCGCTTCGGCAGGCTCCTCCGTGCGATAGGCCGTCGCCAACATCAGCAGGCTGCGGACTCCGTCCAAAACGTACTTGGGATCTTCATAGGCGGTAGCTCGGCGAGAGATGTATTCCATCTGACCGGCGAAACCAGCGGCAAGCCACTGCCGGAAGGCTGCGAACCGCGGCGGCGCGACGGCCGCAGTCGCGCCGGCCAGATAGAAACCGAGTCGCCGCGCCTCGGCCTTCAAACGAGCGGTCAAATCCTCGGGGCTCATAATGGAACTTTCGCAGGCGGTACGGCCAGGGTAGAATGATGGAAGTATAGATGCCTTTCTTCGGAGAAACCATGCGCCTTCGCGTAACCCTTCTTTACTGCCTGGGACTGCTCTCGACTCTCGGTTGCGAACAGCGGATTCCCAAGGAAGAACTGGGTACCGTCGTCTTTCAGGTCCCTGCCGTGCCCGGCTCCGAAAACCCGCCTCCCATGCCGGAACTTGAAGGGCTGTCGGATCCCCACGACGGGCCGCCCAGGCCCCGTTGATGGCCTGACGAGTACTCGTAGCCCCGCCTTCGGGTGTAATTTTTATTGTCTTGAAGTTCCGGTCGTCTGGATTATACTGGCAGTATGGGTTAAATGGGAGTTTTGTATGTGGAGGTCGAAATCATGTCGAGGAAGATTCTGTGTGTCGCCTTGGTCGTCTTGGCACTCGAGGCGATTGGGGCGAACGGTGCCTCCGCGTCGGGGCGAGGTGCAGGCAATTCTCATCCGGGCGGGAGTGCCGCTACCGGCCTGCGAGCCGGCAGTGGCAATTGTCCGGCGAATTCTGGGCGATTTCTGCCGGTCGAAAACGGCATCCATCGACCCACCTGCGTTTATCCCGGTAGGGTTTATGAAAACGCTTACTGCGGCTGGCGCGGAACCGGCTATGGTTATGGCAACGGCATTGGCTATGACTTTGGCTATGGTTGCGGCTACCCAGGTTGGGGATATTTGCCGTCGGCGCTCGGGTATGAACTGGAAGGTGTTCCCTACTTCGCTCAGTTTCCGCCAGTCTACTATGGAAGCGGGGAGAATTTGCCCAACTGGAACACGTCTGTCCGTTCGTTTTCGGCGGGGAGCGAAAGCCCTCAGCCTGCCACGGAGTCAGCGGCTTCTGCCAATCCGTCGCGTCCGCCTTTGCGGATCATCAATCCGTATTGCGTGGACGGGAAGGCGGACCAGCCCTGAGGACAGACAGGTTGAAAGCCTGTGCTAGGTCGTCAAGTCGTACTTGGCCGCCATCGTGCCTGCCAACGCTCGTCGCCACCGCCGCAGACGCCTTTCCGCGTCCTCCACGAGGCCGATCAACTCGACTTGGTCGAACGGCTTCAACAAGTAATCCGTGGCGCCAAGCTCAAGGGCGTCGGTCAAGGTATCGAGCGTCGAGTGCCCGGTAACGAACAGGACTTGGGCGCACGGGTTCTTCCGCTTGGCCGAACGCAACAACTCCAGACCGCTGACGCCGGGCATCTCCAGGTCGGTCACTAGGATGTCGACCAGGTTCTGCTCGATCCATTGACGGGCCTTCTTGGGGTCCGTCAGGGAGTGCAAGCGGATGCGGCCGTCGAAGGACCGGTTGATGATTTTTGCGAGCAGGCGCACCATGCTCGGGTCGTCGTCGACCAGCAGGAGGGTTGTCGAACGATCTGGTACTTGCATTTGTGGGACTCCTCGAGGGACTTTCACGGCGTACGACTTGGTTCTGCACGAGCCTTCAATGATTTGCCTGCTGCAGGCTGCGTTGTTTCTCGATCATGCCGGCGATCGTGTTCAGCAACGTGGCCCGGTCGATCGGCTTGGTGGCGTAGTCGTCGCAGCCCGCGTCCAGGCATTTCTGCCGATCTTCGGCCATGGCGTGGGCGGTCAGCGCGATAATCGGACCGGTATAGCCTTCGTCCCGCAGGCGGCGCGTGGCTTCGTAGCCGTCCATCACGGGCATCTGCATGTCCATGAGGATCACGTCGAATGGCACGCGGGGATCGTCGAATCGCCTGCCGCGGAAGGCCGCCAAGGCCATCTCCATCGCTTTCCGGCCGTTGTCGACCGCGGTTACTTCGGCTCCGGCCTTCTTCAACACGAAGGAGATCAGCCGCTGGTTGTCGGCGCCGTCTTCCGCGAGGAGGATGCGGCAACTCAATCGCGGCAGCGGGCTGCGATTTGCAGGAGCGGGAACGGCGATGGATTCGCTGGCGTGATCGAGCAGGGCCACGCCCGCCAGCGGGCCGGGATCGATGCGCAAGGCGAAGGTGCTGCCCTCGCCGGATTGACTGGCGACGGCGATGTCGCCCCCCAGCATCGCCGCCAGGCGGTTGGCGATGACCAACCCCAGTCCGGTGCCGCCGAACTTGCGGGCGGTCGAGGCCTCGGCCTGCTGAAAAGGCCGGAAGAGGTTCGCGACCTGGGTGGGCGTCATGCCGATGCCCGTATCGATGACTTCGTACAGGAGCTTCGGTTCCAGACCGTCGCGGCCGTCCAGGCGGACGATGATCCGCACGTTGCCGGTTTCCGTGAACTTGATGGCGTTGCCGACAAGGTTCAGCAGGATCTGCCGCAGGCGGGCCGTGTCGGTCGATATGGTTTGGGGCACCGGTCCGGCGAACTCCAGTTGCAGACCTAGTCCCTTGCCGTTGGCCCGCACCCGCATGAGGGAAACCACTTCGGCCGCGACCGCCGCCGGGGAACAAGCCTGCCGTTCGACCTGGAATTTTCCGGCCTCGATCTTCGAGAGGTCGAGGATGTCGTTGATGACGGCCAGGAGATGATTTCCGTTGCGGCGGATGATGTCGAGGGCCTCCAGGTGTTCGGAATTGTCCAGTTGCCCGGCCAGGAGGTCGGCGTAGCCCAGGATGGCCGTCATGGGCGTGCGGATCTCGTGGCTCATGTTGGCCAGGAATTCACTCTTGGCGCGGGTCGCGGATTCGGCGGCGTCATAGAGTTCCTCCATGGCCTGCCGTTGGCCTTCCAGGACGGCGTTGTACTGCCGTTGCTCCTGCTCCACACGTTTCCACTCAGTGATGTCGCGGAAGAAGAGGACCAAGGCGATGGGCCGGTCCTTTTCCAGGCTCGGCGTGGCCGTGTATTCCACGGGGAAGCTCGTGCCGTCCTTCTTCCAGAACACCTCCTGGTCGCAACAACGAGATTCCCCGGTCTTGAGGGCCTCGCAGATAAGGCATTGCTCGGGCGGGTGCGGCGTGCCGTCAGCCTTCTTGTAGTGACAGATCGCGTGGCCAGACTTGCCGATAAGTTCCTCGGGCGCGTAGCCGAGCATGCGACAGGCGGCTGGATTGACGAACACGCACCGGCCTTCGCGGTCCACCCCCAGGACTCCCTGGTCGGCCGAGTCGAGAATGAGCCGATGTTCCCGCTCGGCGGCGAGTCGACTTCGCAGCCAGCGGGCGTCGCGACGGCGGCCGACGAGACCCACGCCCAGGGCGGCCACGACGACGAACACCAGCGCGAAGGCCGCGGCGGTCAAGCCCCGCTCGCGCAAGGGGGCATAGATTTCGTCCTGGTCCACCTTGGCCACGATGAACCAGGGTGTGCCGGGAATGCCGCGCGTGGCTGCCAGCACCGGTTGACCGCGGTAGTCGACGCCCTCCAGCACTCCCACGCGACCGCGCACGGCTTGGGCGGCAACGAGCTCATGACTAGCGCTTGAATCACCGTCGCATTCCAGTGCAGCGGGCGATGGGTGCGCACTTGGCGTGCCGCCGCCGGCGCACGAATCGTTGCCCAACGTTTTCAATCGCCAGTCCATGGCTTGGTTTTTCGGCATTCGCAGAGACAAAGGCATTCCCTGCTTGTGGCGCAGCTCGTTCAGGAAGACGACGTCATCCCCTTCGCGCCGCACCAAGAGGGTCTCCGCCGTGGGACTCGGCGTCGGCCAGTCCCGGATCTGAGGATAAAGGAACTTTTCCGGATCAACCTCGATGTCGATCACGCCCAGCGGCCGCAAGTCGCCGGACGCGGCCGGCGGCGCGCCGCTTCGCGATGCAACCGTCCCGGCTGCCAGGGCAGGCGAGACGCCCGCATCACAAGTTGTTTTCTGGGATGTGCCAAGCGGTATCGCCAGGTCGAGATGGATCTTGCCCGAGAGGAAACTGCGGTGCAGATCGGACATCACTACCTCGCCGGAGCGCAGCGCCCGCAGGGCTGAGTCCTGGGCAATCGGACCGAACCAGGTCTTGTCCTCGGGATACGCCAGACGGACGTTCATGTCTCGATCCAACAACAGAATCCGCAGACCCTCGTTGTGTTCTTGAACGGCCTTGAGCCATTCCAGGAGTTCGGATCGCGTTTCGCTACGGGGCGGACCGGAGAGGAAATCCCACAGGTCGCGGCGGAAACGCGATTCTTGCACGATCACTTGGGCGGCGCCGAGTCGCTCCTGGCGCCACTTGAGAATCTGCCGCACCTTCATGTCGCCAATCGCCGACATCATCGTTTGCGCCGATTCGCGCGAGGTAACCACCTGGTGCCGGAAATAAACATATCCCACGGTCCCGATGCCGGCCGACAAGAACACGAAAGTGAGCAGCGGCAGGCCGGCAGACCAGAATCGCGACGGCCTGAGGGCGACTTCCCGCGCGGCGTTCCGTTCATGCAGAAGCTGCTTCATCGCGAATGGTCCTTCCGTTGTCATGCCTTCTTCAACATGCTGTCCTGCTCACTGCGCGTTTGCGCTCGCGCCGGCGTCAACCTCAAGAAGTCCGACTTCCACGGTGACATCTCCCCACGCGGACGTGAACGGGATGCAGATCGGCGTGACTTTCGTGGGAAACTCGACGCAGTGGTTTTTCCCGGTGATGACCGTCGGCAGACTGACGCTCATGTTCAGATGTTCCAACTTGGCCTTGGCGTTGCCGGCGATGATGTTCACCAGTTCGCCGACGGCATCCGTAACGTCGGCATTGATTTCCGCCGGACGCTCCTGGAGCAGTACCTCGGTGGCGCTGAGGGCTGCTTCCCGGCTGAGCCCCAGGACCACCGTGCCTTGCGCCTTGCCGGAAAGGCCGATCACGCCGCTGACCACTTGCTGCGGTTGCGTGCCATTCTTGAGGTAAGGCACGCCGCGCTCCAGCTTGCAGTTCAACATCGTGTCGAAGACCGAGATCGTTGACAGCAGAAACGGATTGATGTACTCGACTTTCATGATATTCCCGTCATTCGGTTTGGGGGGGCCACGCCGCAAGGTGGGAGAAGCTCGCGCCGCCCCACCCTGATTGGCTGGTAAACATTTTACGGTGGGTCTGCGCCGCTGCGCGAGCTAGTCCCACTTTAGAACGTTCGGAAGAAATTGGTGCGGGTCCCGCGTTTTTCCGGGGCTTCCGCTCATTTCTTCCGAATGTTCTCGCTGCTTTAGGCTTCAAGTACCGCCGTTGGGGACCAGTTGTTCCAGGGTCGCCGCGAGGCTCCGCTTGTCGAACGGTTTGGCGACGAAATCGGAGGCGCCGGCCTTGATGGCATCCTTGAGCACGCCGCGCTGCTCCAGGGCGCTGACCACCAGCACTTTGGCCTCGGAATCGAACTCCAGGATGCCGTGCAAGGCGTGCAAGCCGTCGTGTTCGGGCATCACCAGGTCGAGCGTCACGGCGTCGGGGTGCAGTTCCCGGTAGCGTTCGATGGCCTCCTGGCCGTTGGCGGCCTCGCCGACCACTTCCCAGCCGGCGCTGACGGCCATGTCCTTGATGATCTGCCGGATGATCATGGCGTCATCGGCAACTAATAGTCTGCGTGGCACGGTTCGAATCTCCTGGTTCGTAGGATAGGTTTTCAACCTGTCGTAACTGTAGTGGTGAAGGTCACAAGGTTTTCGTTGGTTGGCCGGCGGATTCGACGATCATGGCTCCGCCTTCACATTCGAAGGTGACGCGCCGGCCGCGGTTTCCGCCAACGTCTTGGGCCGCGATGCGAATGCCGGCGGCCCGCAGCGCTTCGGCCACGGCCTCGATGTTGGCGTCGCCGATTTGCAAAGGCCCGGCGCTGCCGAACATATTGGCGCCTCCGGCAAGTTTTGCCGTCAAGCAAGCGGCCGACGCGCTGAAGTCCTTCAGCAATTCCAGCATCCGCGGAACCGCCGTATTGGCGAATTTGCCCGGCAGGCCTTCCCGCCCCGCCGAGTCCGGCAGGACGATGTGCGCCATCGCGCCCCGCTTGAGCCTGGCGTGATAGAGCGATAGGGCGATGCAGGAGCCGACGACCGCCTTCATTCTGTGGGGAGGTCCGCCGGCGGTGATTTGTCCCATGCCGACCATCGCATCCGGGGTTTTCGTAGTTGTCATCGTGGTGATCATTACGTGGGATTCCACTGCCAAATGTTCTGATGTGTTTTCGGAAAGTTTGCTCGGTTATTCGCGACTTAGGGTTGGGGGGCTGCATGAAGCGACCGTTCGAGCGACGCTTGCAGTCCCGGCGTCGGCACGAAGACGACGCGCCAGTCGAGTGTTTCCCCCTTGCGCTGGAACCCGATGTCGCAAAGCAGCAGACTGTTGCCCGCCGCGGCCTGCGTCATCAAGGCCTGTTGGAGGACGCTGGCCCCGAAATCCTGGATGAAGCAGGGCGGCGAAGGACGCAGGTCCATGCCCACCAGCCGCGTCAGGGCGTTCAGGTAGGCGCAGCCGAGGATGTTGCCCGTTTCCATGAGCGCCGACTTTTCCAGTTCGCTCCACTCGGGCTCGTCGCCGGCCTGGCGGCCCAGCAGCGAGGCCGCCAATTGCCGCCCGCTGCGGTCGTCGAACATCAAGATGATGCTGCCGCCGCGCGGCCCGTCGAGCGTCATGACGACCATCGTCAGGGGTTCGTCGCCGACGGCTAGCTCGACGGCGACATCTTCCAGCGCGACTTGCCTGACTTCATCCAGCGCGATCGTGATGATCCCGTCGGTCCAGCGGCACATGGCGGCCGAGGCGTCGTGCGTGGCCGACGCGAACAGTTCGCGAAGGCCGGCCAAGATCTTGGTGTTATCACAAGCGGTTTCAATCATTGCTCTTGCTCCTTCAATCTTGTTCACCATCCGGGCAAGCCGGATGGGGTCCGAACCCTAAGAGGCTATCCGGAAAGTTCTCGACCGCAAATCAACATTGAAGCCCGACGCGCAAGC
This sequence comes from uncultured Planctomycetia bacterium, assembly GCA_963779975.1. Classification (GTDB taxonomy): domain Bacteria; phylum Planctomycetota; class Planctomycetia; order Pirellulales; family Thermoguttaceae; genus JANXQG01. The sequence goes on from CAWAAL010000014.1 coordinate 89,797, forward strand.
GAGGAATCGGCTCTTTCCGCTCGTTGGCGCACATTCCTCGCTGACCCGCAAGCGGGTAGCGGGTAAGGGAGAGGCCAGGAGTTGCTGGCCTCCCCCTCCCCATCGTCGCAATGGGGTCAATTCCCCATATTTACCGGCGTGAGGATCTCTCACCGGGCGACCCCAACAGTAGTTGCCCCGTGACGGGGAATCACACGGCATGCTTTGCCATGAGTGTCGCGGTAGGTACAGAATTCCTCCAAGGTTAACAGGCCGAGTTTGCGCCGAAAATAGCCCACCCGTAACTTCCCGTTGTCGTTGTAGTTCTTCCGCTTCCGCTTCATACAACGAAGCCGCATGCGGGTCCAGGAGTCGAGCTTCTGGAAGGCCCAACGACAGGTCGAGAAGGCCGTGGCGAAGTAATTCGCGGTGCCCCGTATGACTCGGTTCAGCTTCACGATCACGGCTCCGTCCAGGTTGTGATGCCGTGGGGTGAGTTCTCGAATCTTGCTTTTGAACTTCTGCACGGATTTGTCCCGCATGCGCCGGGAGAGAGCCGAGAGACGAAACCCCAGGAAGTCATATCCCTTTCCATAGGTCGTAATCTTCGTTTTCTCGGGACTCAAGCGAAGCCCGAGTTCCCCCTCCAGGACATGCCGGACCAGGCTCAACGCCTCTTGCGCCTGCGAGTCCGTCTGGCAGAGCACCACAAAGTCGTCGGCGTATCGCACAAAGCGGTAGCCGGCGGCGTGCAGTTGCCAGTCCAAATGATTCAGCACGATGTTCGCCAACAGCGGCGAAACCACGCCTCCTTGCGGTGTGCCGATCGTGGTGGGCTTGAACACCCCGTCTTCCATGACCCCCGCAGTGAGAAATCTTTCCAGCAAGGTGAGAATCTTCCCGTCCGACACCTCCGCGGCCACCGCTGCCATGATGACCGACTGCGGGAGGTTATCGAAAAATCCTTGGATGTCGGCGTCGAGCACCACACGGTACCCCTCGCGATGACATTCCAAGACCCTCTCCACCGCTTGGTGACAATTGCGTCCGGGAATAAACCCATAGGAATGCTCGTGAAACCGAGGCTCGAAAATCGGAGCAAGAAGCCTTCGAACCACCTCTTGCGCTACCCGATCACGAACCACCGGAATCCCTAACGGTCGCTTCTTGGTTGTGCCGGGACCTTTGTCGATGTAGACGCGACGCAGCGGCAAAGGCCGGAAACTACCGTCCTTCATCTCCCGCATCAGCGCCGTGAGGTTGTCCTCCAGGTTCGCCGCGAACATTTTGATGCTAACCCGGTCTACACCTGCGGCCCCGCGATTTCGTTTGACCGCTTGGAAGGCTTGTCGCATCAGTCGGGCAGTAATTCTCCCGGTGAGCGAGTGTACCTTGATTTTGCTCATGGTGAGCCTTTCATGCTTTGCAATCAGGGAGTTCAGGCTTGCAGGCTTTGGGGGACGTTTCTTAGCGTCCCCGCTCCTCGGCGGGGTTCCTCGGGTTTCCCGGCAAGAGCGCGGGCGGGCCATTTGGGGCTTCAATCGAGGAGGCTAACTTTCCTCATGGACTCGCGAGCCGTTCTCCTTCTTCTGTCGGTTTCCCCTTTCACGCGCATCTGACGCGCTACTCCGGGTCTGCTGCTGCCCTCAACGAGGAGGCTGCCAAGGCTGCCTTCTCCTCTCCGCCGCGTCGTCCTTGCCTTTTCGCCAGAGGTTTATAGGCGGGACTTACCGACCATCGGACGGCGTAGGGCTTCACCGGTCATGGTTCAGGACCATTTTCTCTAGGCGGCGACACGCACCACCGTGATGGTTCGAGACCGACACTCCGCACGTTCGATCCCAAGGCGGGGATTCGGGTCCCCGTCAACGCTTCCTCCAGGGGCGGTGTTTGGCGTACCATCCCGGCCGAAATGCCGTCTCCCAAAGTCTCCCTGCCTGGCCCCTTCGTCCTAGCGCTTTCTCCGGTCCTCCCGGTGTTGCTAAGCTGGCTGCGTACCTCTGCGGATGGGTGCAGAGTTCGAGCAGAGAGTTCTGTACGGGCGCGGACCCGCACAGGTAGGCTTTGGCTTGTTTCTATCCTCCTTTCATTGCCTCACCCTTTCTCCTTGTAATGGACTTAGTCCCGAGCCACTGCGGCTCACGCGCCCCGTCGGGCTTCAATGTGCCGAATAACTGAACAAACTTTCCGGATAGCCTCTAACATTGTTTCTGAAATGTACGTCTCAGCAAGTTCCACAGGCGGCCTTCTTGGCTACGATCTCGACAAGGCCGGCGATATCGAGGATCAGCGAGACGCGTCCGTCGCCGAGGATGCTGGCCCCGGCGATTCCCATGACGTTGGCGAAGTTGTCGGCGATGGACTTGATGACCACTTCCTCTTCGCCGATGACGCGGTCGACGGCCAGGCCGACTTCCTGGCCCGCGTCGCCCACGATCACCAGGGTGGTTTCCGCGGTCCGGGCGGCCGCGTCGCCGCCCGCGCCGTGGAAGCTGAGCAGGTCGCCCAGCCGCAAGAGCGAAACCGTTCGTCCCCGCACGCACGCCATCTGCCGTCCTTGCACCGAATTCACCTGTCTCGAGGCGACACTCACGATTTCGACGACGGCCTCCATCGGAATGGCGAACACGTCGCCGCCGATTTCGACCATCAGCGAGGGGAGGATCGCCAGCGTCAACGGCAGCTTGATCGTGATCGTGGTGCCTTGTCCGGGCGCGCTGTTGATATCGACGGTTCCGCTGAGGTCGTCGATCTTCGACTTGACGATGTCCATTCCCATGCCCCGCCCGGAGACTTCCGTCACTTTCTCCGCGGTGCTGAGTCCGGGTTCCCAGATCTTCTGGTAGATCTGCTGCGTCGTCATTTTGTCGGCGTCGTTCTTGGACACCAGGCCTTTTTCCAGGCACTTCCGTAGAATGCGATCGGCATCCAGGCCCTTGCCGTCGTCGCGGACCTCGATCACGATGCTGTTGCCGCGGTGGAAGGCATCGAGCGTCACGGTCCCCTCGCGTGGCTTTCCGGCCGCTTCGCGGACCTCGGGCGGTTCAATGCCATGATCCACGGAATTGCGCACCAGGTGGACCAAGGGGTCTCCCAGTTCGTCGATCATTCGCTTGTCGAGCTCGGTGTTCTCGCCGCGAATCTCCAGGCGGGCCTGCTTGGCCGTCGAGCGGGTGATGTCGCGGACCACGCGTTTGAAGCGCGCGAACAAAGGGCCGATGGGGACCATCCGCGTATCCATCACGCTCTGTTGGATGCCGTCGCTGACGCGCCCCAGTTGATGGATCGCTTCGGAGAGGTCCTCGACGAAATCGCGGGCCCGGCTGAATGCCTCGACCTCGCGGCGGAGCGGTTCCAACTCGTTCTGGATCCGCCGCACGTGACTGCGGATTCCCTCCAGCGCGGCGGCCGATTGCCCACCGTCGAGCCTCAGGGCGATCTGGCCGCCCATCCGCTCCAACTCGGTCGACACCCTGCTTAACGCCTGCTGCGAGTGCTTGCACCCCAGCACGCCCCGGAACTTGTCGCCGATTTGCACGAACTGCGCTTTGTTGATCACCAACTGGCCGGCAAGGTCCATCAGGTGATCCAGGCGGTCGATGTCCACGCGCACGGTCTCGGTCGGCCGCTGCCCGGCGTCGGCGGCGCGCGGTTCGCCGTCCGGGACGGGCTTCACCTTGGCAGTCTCCGGAACGGGCGGGACGTTGGCGGACGCCGGTCGCTCCGCCACGGGTTCCGCCGCGGTCGGCTGGGGGGTACAGGCCATCGCCCCTTGCGCCTCTCCGGCGACCATGGAAGCTGTAGGCGTGACTTCAATTGCCCTGGCGCCACGCGGGGCGACTAAGGCCACCCCTACGGGCTCGACGCTCGCTTCCAACACGCCCGCAATCCGCAGACGGTCCTTGACGGTTTGCAAGGGTTGGTCGGTGACCAGCCGGAAGCGAAAACACTCGAGTTGTTCGATCTCATCGAACGACTCCGGCCTCGGGTCGCACTCGGACAGATCTCCCAGCTTGGCCAACTTCTCGTAAATCAAGCTGGCTTTCAGGCCGACAGCGGGCAAGGAGGGCTGGAATGTCACTTTGCCCGCGTAGGTCGTCTTGCCGCGAGGTTCTGCCGCGGAACTTCCCGACCGTGCCGCCAGAAGTTCACTCGCCAGTTGACCGAACTGGTCCGGGCCCACGGCGCCCTGCTTCCACTCGGCCACGTGGCGTTGCAAGGCGTCGCTGCATTTCAAAAGGACGTCGGCCACGCTGCTCGACAGCGAACCGTGCGTCTGGAGCAACTCTTGTAGCAGGTCTTCCATGAGATGGGCCAACTTGGCGATCCGGTTCAGGCCGATCGATGCGGCCGATCCCTTGATCTTGTGCGCGGTGCCCATCAGGCGCTTCAGCGTGTCGCTATTGCCTCCGCCTTCCGCCGCCAACAAGGTGGCAATCAACTCGTCGAGCGAGGTCTCGCTCTCGTCGATGAAGATCGATAGGTACTTCTGCGGAATCTCGCCTTCGTCCCGTAGGTCTTGCATGGGATCGAACGAATTCGCCCCATTGCCAGCGTTGCCGTCAGATTGGGTATCAAGTCCCTGGGCTTGCGAAGGGTGTGGTTCCGCGGTTCCTTGCGTGTCATCCTCGATTGGCGTGGGCCGGCGCTCGTCAACCCGCGACGCGCAAGCGGGTACCCCGGCTGGCTGGTTCAACTCCGCCTTTGGCATGGGGGCAGGCGGTGAGGATTCCGTGGTCATGGCCCGCTCGGCATCGGCTTGCGACGACTGCTTCCGCTCCACGCCGGCTGCTTGCAGCAGCCGGCGAATGGAATCGACCACGGCCGTACAATCGACCGGCTCGCCTCCCGGCGCCTTCAAGCGGTCGATCAGCGCGGTCAATTGATCGAGTCCCATGAAGACTAATTCGGTCACGTCGCTGTTGACGGCCAATTCGTGTTTGCGGGCGGCATCGAAGACGTTTTCGATCTTGTGCGTCAGAGTGTTGATGTCGGTGAGCCCCAGCATGGCCGACAGTCCTTTGAGGCTGTGGGCCGAGCGGAACATCTCGTTGAGCAAGGCGGGGTCGCACTGCTCCTGGTGGTCGTCGCCAAGCGCGCGGACCCACTCGTCAAGCTGCAGCAACCGCTCATTGAGTTGCGTGAGCAGTTGGTCCGACTCGTCGAGAAAGTCGCCCAAGAGGCTGTCGAGCAGTTCGTTTTCAGTGTTTTCTTGCACGTCGCTCATGGTCCGATCCATCTGTTTCTGGCCGTTGGGCGGGCTTTGGCCCGCCTGCATTTCATTTCCATGCCTGAAGCCTGCCTTGCTTCCTATTTCTTGGGCCGTTGATACAACCAGGGTTGCAGGCGTACATAGTCCTTCAGCAGATCGCCGATCCCTTCGGCGGGGCCGGCCACGAGCAGGCCGCCCGGTTGGATCAGCGCACGCACGTTCTCCACGACTCGCAGTTTCGAGTCCGGGGCGAAGTAGATCAGTACATTCTTGAGAAACACCAGGTCGAACGGCCGCTCGCGCAGCGGATCGAGCAAGTTATGTTGTCGGAAAGCGGCCATCGCCGTCAACATGGGACGGGCCTGCCAGGAATTCGCCTGCGGATTCTTGGCGAAGAAGCGTTCCTTGTAGGCCGCCGGCACGAGCCGCATCGCGCGCTCCGAGAACCGCGCGGCCTTGGCCTGGGTCACCGCGCCGATGCCGATGTCCGTGCCGACGACGCGGATCTGCCATTGCTGCAAGTTGGGCAGGCCGGCTGCGATGCAGCAGGCGGCGGTGAACGCTTCGTCGCCCGTGCTGCAAGCCGCCGACCAGATCCGCAACGTGCTCGGGCGGATCCCCGCTCGCGCCTCCGCCGCAAACTGCGGCAGGTAAGTCTTGCGAAACCACTCCCAATGGTTCGCATCGCGGAAGAGGAAGGTCTCGTGCGTGGTGATCTCTTGCAGGAAGAGGTCCCATTCCGGATCGTCCTCGCGCAGCCGCGTGAGGTGTTCGTAGTACTCGTCGAAGCCGCGGATGCCCGTCTCCCGCAAGCGCCGCCGCAGGCGGTTCGACATCAGGGTCTTCTTCTGCGGAACGACGCGGATGCCCGTCCGCCGATAGATCAAATCGGCGTAGAGCGACATCTGTTCGTCGTTGACTTCCGTCTGCGCGACGACCGGCGCGATGGGGGCGATCGGCGAGATCACGTCAGTGAGTATCATGGTGTGACAGTTTCCCGTCCTCCAAATGCCGCTGCTGCCGGGCGATGGCATCCGCCAATTCGTACAGGTGCGGCCGTTGTTCCGGCGGCAGGCGGTCGATCCGCGTGCGCAGCCTGCCGAGCTTCTGTTCGAAATCTTCGTCCGTGGAAGTTTGTTCCGGGGACATGTTCAGTTCCTTGTTTCCAAAAGGAAGTGGGGTGGGCCGAGTGAAACGAGTCCCACCATTGGGAACGCGGGAGATGGTGGGACTCGTTTCACCCGGCCCACGCTACGCTTGCCGTCGGTCTTTTCCGGAACAGTTCCTAACCGGCGCCTACCGCCGCATCCATGGCCGCGGTCGCTTCCTCGCCGAAGAGCCGGTCCACGTCCAGCAGGATCAGCAACTGGTCCTCCAAGCGAACCAGACCGGTCATGTACTGGTTGCCCAGGCTGGCGACGGTTGGCGGGGCCGGCGAGATCTGGTCCTGCGACACCCGCAGCACCTCGTTCACCGAATCGACCACGATGCCGATCGTCCTCCGGCCGACGTTGAGCACCATGATGCGGCTCTCTTGGGTCAGTTCATTCTCGGCCAGCCCGAAGCGGGCCCGCAAGTCGATCACGGGGATGACCGAACTGCGGAGATTGATCAGGCCTTTGATGTAGTGCGGAGTTTCCGGGACCCGCGTGATCTGGCCCACCAGGATGATTTCCCGAATCTTGGTGATTTCGATCCCGTAGGTTTCGTTGCTGAGCTTGAAGCTCACCAGTTGCATCGAGCCGGTCGGGGCGGTACGCGTTTGTTCGCGGACGGAGTTTTCCATGGGGCCGGCGGGCGGTTCTAGCGTGGCGCTGGACATGATAGGTTTCCTTGGGTAGGTGAAGTGTGTTGAAGTGGTTTCCGTGGCAGACGTAGGGTGGGCCGAGTGAAGCGAGTCCCACCATGAGGGGTTGCGTGAAGAATGGTGGGACTCGCTTCACTCGGCCCACCCTACGTTTGTAAACTACCTGAAGCATGCAATCTTCTTCGGATCGGGGCGGCCTCGGCTGCGCCGAGGCCGCCCGCAAGTATACGTTACAATCAAACGGCCATGGCCCTCGCGTCCACGGACTCGTCGCCGTCGCCGTGGGCCGACTGGCTCTTGGTACGGAACGTGCCCACCAGGTCGCGGAGGGCCTGGGCCTGGGCCCCGAGTTCCTGGCTGCTGGAGGCCATCTGCTCGGTGCCCGCCGCGGTCTGCTCGGTCACCTGGGCGATGCCCTGCGTGGCTTTGGAGACCTCTTCGGAATTGGCGGCCTGTTGTACCGTGGCCGTGGCGATCTCGGAGATCTTGGCCGCCGTGGCCTTGACGCTCTCGACGATCTTCTTCAGCGCATCGCCGGTCTCGCCGCTGAGTTGCGCGCCTTGCTCGACCTGCTGCGTCGATTCCTTGATGAGGCTGGTGATCTCGCCGGCGGCCTTGTTGGAGCGCTCGGCCAGTTTGCGGACCTCGTCGGCCACCACGGCGAATCCCCGGCCGTGCTCACCGGCCCGGGCGGCCTCGATCGCCGCATTGAGGGCCAGCAGGTTGGTCTGGCTGGCGATCTCGGAGATCACCTGGATGATCTCGCCGATCTGGGTGGAACTGGTGCGGATCAGTTCCATGGCCTCGACCGACTTCTGCACGGCCGCTCCGCCTTGCTCGGCCAGCACGCTGGTTTCCTTGGCCAGCTTGTCGGCCCCGTGGGCGGCGTCCTTGACGTTCTCCACGGAGCGGCTCAGCTCCTCGATGGAAGCCGTCACTTGCTGGACCGAGGAGCTTTGCTGCTGGGCCCCGGAGGCCAGTGTCTGCGAGCTTTCGGCAATCACCCGCGAGCCCTCGCCGAACTGGGCGGCGCTCTCGGTGATCTGGCCGATGGCCGAGCGGACGTTCTCCACCACCGAGTTGACGGCGTTCTTCAGGGCCTTGAAATCGCCCGCGTAGTCGCCCTCGATCGGCCGCGTGAAGTCCTTGGCCGCCATGGCCTTCATGGCCTTGGCGGCGTCGTTCATGGGACCGATCACGGCGTCGAGCGTGTCGTTAACACCCTGCACGATCTTGCGGAAATCGCCCTGGTGCTTGGTGGCGTCGGCGCGGGTGGCCAGCTTGCCTTCCACGGCCGCCTTGGCCAGCATCACGGCGTCGGCCGACATGGCGTTCACGGCGTCGATGCATTGGTTGAGGTTGTTCTTGATGAGGTTGAAGTCGCCGCTGTAATTGTCGGTGATCTTGGGCGGGATGTCCCCCTTGGAGATGCGGTCCACGTACTCGGCGGTGACGTTGATCGGGACCACGAAGGCATCAATCAACTTGTTCATGGCTTCAAGAATTTCGCGATATTTCCCTCGATAGTTGGTAAGATCCGCGCGGGTCTCGAGTTTGCCTGCCACGGCCGTCTTGGCCAGGGATTCCACGTCGTCCAGCAAACGCACGAGATTGTTGCGGAGGAGGTCCATTTTTTCGTTGGCGAGGACTTGCTTTCCAGGCAACTTTGCCAGAACCGGGGTAAAGTCACCTTCAGCATAGGAGGTAATGATGTTGAGAATTGCCAAGATGTTATTCACGTGAATCTGTACGCTGAGGTTGGTGCCCTCCACCATGGTTCGGTAGGCGCCTGCGAACTTCTCGGCGGGAATGAAGACGTCGATGGCGCCTTTCTTGTGTTCCTCGGCCATGTGGTGCGTCTCGGCGATGACGGCGTTCAGGGCGTCGATGCACTGGTTGAGGTTGATCTTGATCTCGTTGAAGTCGCCGTGGTAGCTGTCGGTGATCTTCGCCGGGATGTCGCCCTTGGAGATGCGATCGACGTACCGGGCGGCCACGTTCAAGGGGCCGATCACGGCATCCAGCGTGGCGTTGACGCCTTCGATGATCGGGCGGAACTCGAGGCTCACCAGTTTCGGGTTGCCGCGGGTCTGGAGCTTGCCGTTGACCGCCGCTTCCGTCAGGCGCGTGGTCTCGCCCACCAGGGTCCGCAAGGCATGGGAGGTGCTCCTGGCAACGACCACCCCCAACGCACAAACGATCAACGCTACCGTGCAGATGACGGCGATCATGGCGACCAAACTGGACGACTGCGTCGTCTCCGCGGTTTTGACCGCGGCGGCGCCGTTTTCCAGGCACTGGGCGATGGCGTCGTTCATCGGCTTCTTCGAAGCCCGCAAGGCGTCTGCCGCTTGCAAAGACGCCGTCAGCATCCTGTCGTCCAGAGCGGCGAGCCTGGGATCATCCGCCTTGGCGCCGCCGGCAACGATCCGCTCCTTTTCCTTCGCGCAGGCGACGACTTTCTCATGGGCGTTTTCCCACGTTTCAAGCGCGAGAACGCAATCCTTCCACGTGGCCGCCGTCTCGGCCGTCCGCGGCAACGATTCGCAGAGTTCGCGCCCTCGGCCAAACAGGCGCGGCCGTACTCGATCGCGGTATAGTTGTCGGCGCGCATCTTGGCATCCATGAACAACCGCCGGTTGGTAAGTCCTCCTTCGCCGAGGGCCATGTTGAGTTGTCCCCGGCGCATCGCATTCAAGCCTTCAATTCCGGGCAGGGCGTTCTTGCCCATGGCAGCGATGCCCTCGCTGATCTGCACGATGCCGTGGTAGTCGACGACGCCGACCACGAGCATCACTGCGATCGCCGCGCCGAATCCGGCGAAAATCTTGGTTGCCATCGTCATCTTTGCAAACATACTCAGTTCCTTTTGCGTGTCACGAAACAAGGTCGGTAGATTGGGGCCATTCCCGCCTTCTAAACCTAGCTCGCGGTTGTGTCGCTTTCACGAGTTTCCTTGAAGGAAAGCCGCAGCGGCGACCTTGATCTCCCCGTTGCTGGGGACGGCGACTCAAGACGCCCGACAAAACCCGAGATCCCAAGGGCGGCCGCGCCTTGGCCGAGGCCGCCCTTGGTCTCGCGAGCCGATCAGACGGCCATGGCCCTGGCATCCGCCTCGAACTCGGCGTCGCCGCCGCGGGCCGATTGGCTCTTGGTTTGGAACGTGCCCACCAGGTCGCGGAGGGCCTGGGCCTGGGCCCCGAGTTCCTGGCTGCTGGAGGCCATCTGCTCGGTGCCCGCCGCGGTCTGCTCGGTCACCTGGGCGATGCCCTGCGTGGCTTTGGACACCTCTTCGGAATTGGCGGCCTGCTGGACCGTGGCCGTGGCGATCTCGGCGATCTTGGCCGCCGTGGCCTTGACGCTCTCGACGATCTTCTTCAGTGCCTCGCCGGTCTCGCCGCTGAGTTGCGCGCCTTGCTCGACCTGTTGCGTCGATTCCTTGATGAGGCTGGTGATCTCGCCGGCGGCCTTGTTGGAGCGCTCGGCCAGTTTGCGGACCTCGTCGGCCACCACGGCGAATCCCCGGCCGTGCTCGCCGGCCCGGGCCGCCTCGATTGCCGCATTGAGGGCCAGCAGGTTGGTCTGGCTGGCGATCTCGGAGATCACCTGGATGATCTCGCCGATCTGGGTGGAACTGGTGCGGATGAGCTCCATGGCCTCGACCGACTTCTGCACGGCCGTTCCGCCTTGCTCGGCCAGTACGCTGGTTTCCTTGGCCAACTTGTCGGCCCCGTGGGCGGCGTCCTTGACGTTCTCGACGGAGCGGCTCAGCTCCTCGATGGAAGCCGTCACTTGCTGGACCGAGGAGCTTTGCTGCTGGGCCCCGGAGGCCAGTGTCTGCGAGCTTTCGGCAATCACCCGCGAGCCCTCGCCGAACTGGGCGGCGCTCTCGGTGATCTGGCCGATGGCCGAGCGGACGTTCTCCACCACCGAGTTGACGGCGTTCTTCAGGGCCTTGAAATCGCCCGCGTAGTCGCCCTCGATCGGCCGCGTGAAGTCCTTGGCCGCCATGGCCTTCATGGCCTTGGCGGCGTCGTTCATGGGACCGATCACGGCGTCGAGCGTGTCGTTAACACCCTGCACGATCTTGCGGAAATCGCCCTGGTGCTTGGTGGCGTCGGCGCGGGTGGCCAGCTTGCCTTCCACGGCCGCCTTGGCCAGCATCACGGCGTCGGCCGACATGGCGTTCACGGCGTCGATGCATTGGTTGAGGTTGTTCTTGATGAGGTTGAAGTCGCCGTTGTAGACATCGGTGATCTTCGCCGGGATCTGGCCCTTCGAGATGTCATCGACGTACTTGGCAGTTACGTTGATCGGGGCCACGAAGGCGTCGATCAGCTCATTGACGCCGCCGACCAGCTCGCCCCAGCCGCCGGCGAACTGCTTGGCGTTGCCGCGGGTCTGGAGCTTGCCTTCCTGGGTGGCCTCGATCAGGGTCGTGGTCTCCCGCAGCAGGCCGTTCATCACGTCGATGCAGGAGTTGAGATTGTGCTTGATCTCGTTGAAGTCGCCGTTGTAATTGTCGGTGATCTTGGGCGGGATGTCGCCCTTGGAGATGCGGTCCACGTATTCTGCCGTGACGTTGATGGGGGCCACGAAGGCGTCGATCAACTTGTTTACCCCGCCGACCAACTCACCCCAGCCGCCGGCGAACTGCTGCGCGTCGCCGCGCGTCTGGAGCTTGCCGTCTTGGGTTGCCTGGATCAGGGTCGCCGTCTCCCGCAACAAGCCGTTCATCACGGTGATACAGGCGTTGAGGTTGGTCTTGATCTCGTTGAAGTCACCGTTGTAGGTGTCGACGATCATGGGCGGGATGTCGCCCTTGGAGATGCGGTCGACGTACTCGGCGGTCACGTTCAACGGGCCGATCACGGCGTCCAGCGTGGCGTTGACGCCTTCGATGATCGGGCGGAACTCGAGACTCACTAGTTCCGGGTTGCCGCGGGTCTGCAGCTTTCCTTCGACGGCCGCCGTGGTCAGACGCTTGGCTTCGCCAATCAGGGCGCCCAGCACCTTCGAGATGCTCTTCGAGATGAAGAAGCCCATTAGCAGGACCACGCCCACGCCGACGATCAGCGTGACGATGATGAGTGTCTTGGAAGTGCCGACGATCCCCAGCACGCTGCTGCCGGCTTCATCCGAGGCCTTCCAGGCGTCGTTCTCGGCGGTCTGGGCGGTGGCCAGGACCGTCTCGCCGCCCTTCTTCATTTGGGGGAGAATGACTTCTTCCAATTTCTTGTCATTCTCGGCCCAAGTGTTGACGGCAGCCAGGTATTCCTTCGTAGCCTTGTCGGCCCGCTCGATGCGTTGCAGGTTTTCCTGCCTATGGGACACCTTGCGCAGGTCCTCGTAGAGCCTGGAAAGCTTGGCAATGGCGTCCATCAGTTTCTTCCAATCCGCCGGATCTTTGCTCTGCATGTAAATCCGCGACTCGACGCGGGCGGTGGGCGCGGTCTGGGCAATGTCGGACACGATGAAAACGGCTTCGGCGTCCTTGTCCACGCGGGCTTCCTTTTCCGTTAGATAGTCCTCAATTGCCTTAATGGCAATCCGGCCCTGTTCGTTCTGCGTGGTAACGAGTTTTGCAAGTTGCGGACTCTTGGCGTTCTCCTTCTCGATGGCCACCCATTTCTTGAAGGCCTCGATGTACTTCGTGGTTGCATCGCGGGCATCGCTGATTTGCTTTTGCTCCGCATTGTCGGGATGCATCTTTTCCAACATGTCGTACTGCTTGAACAATTGGCCGGCAGCTTCTTCCGCGAGTTCAACTTCGTTGGGCTGCTTGTACAGCATGTACATCCGCACGTGCAAACGCATCTTGGGGGTGCCCGCGTTGATGAGATTGGCGATTTGGAGGGTGGCCTTGCCTTCCATGTACTCTGGCTTCTTGGCCGTCATGTACGCCTCCGCTTCATTTTGCACCGCCACGCCCTTCTCGGCCATCAACTTGGCAGCGGCGTCGCCGCCCTTGATCGTGGCCACGCCTTCGTCGTAGAGTTTGCCGTATTGCGTCGCCAATTCCCGCACGTCCTTGGACTTCTTGGCCAGTTCTTTGTCGTTGAACCGCTCGGCGACCTTGTCGACGGCGTCCAGGCTGCCGGCCAGTTCGGTGAGTTTCTTCTTGGCCTTCTCGTGAATTTCGTCCTTCTTGTACAGAACGTAGTTCTTCTCTTCCACGATGGTCTCGAACGCCGCGCGCTCGACGCCGGTGGAGTTCTTCACGGCGGCAAGGTTGTGGTCGCTCAGGCCGCTGACGTTCGCGTCGACGCGGCTGAACATCACGTAGCCGACGACGCCCAGGATGACGAGAATCGTCAGCAAGACACCGAATCCGGCGACGACCTTGGTACTGGTCTTCATATTACTCAACATCAGTCTCTCCTCTTTCAAAATAGGTGGGAACTTGGGTGGGGGGCGCTGCCGGCGGGCACCACGCAGTCGTGGTCGGCCCGACGAAAACGCCCATCGGTAGGTTTGCCGGCCGGCTACGTCAGCCGCCCGACAGTACTTGGTGGGGGAAACCGCGGGTTGGCAGGGGCCTGTTCGGGCACGACGTACTCGTGGTCGACAGGCCGACGCGATCTGCCGCGCCGGAATCCCAGCGGCGCACCGACCATAGGTACGTGGTGCCCGCCGCGGGGACGTCGATCTTGCGATACACTTGGGCGTGCGGCGCCACCTGCTCCAGCAGGGGACGCAGCGACTCGGGGACCTTCTGCGTGTGCTCCATCACCAACAGCCCGTCCTTGCGCAACGCTCCATGGAACATCCTCAGCACGTCGCACCGCTGCCGCTCGTTGAAGTGCAACAGCACGTTCTTGCAGACAATCAGCGACAGGTCCTGCCGCACGGGAACCAGCGAGAGCAGGTCGTGCCGGGCGAACTCGATGCGCGACCGCACCTCGTCCACGACCTGGAACCGCCCGGACCCGGAGTACCGGGTGCCCCGTCCGCCGGCCGGAAGTACCGCTGGAACAGGTCCGCGGGAACGCGCCGGAGTTCCTCTTCGGGAAAAATGCCCGAAACGACTTGCGAACCGAATTGCGACTCCAGGTCGGTGGCATGGATCCGCACGTTGCGGAAGTACATCTCGGACATCCGTTCCCGCAGCAGGATGGCCAGCGTGTAGGGCTCCGGGCCATGGGCACAACCGGCGTCCCAGATCCGGATGAACGCCTGCCCCTGCATGACGGGCAGGGCATGCTCCAAGAGCACTTTCAGCGTTTGTTCGTCGCGGAAGAAGAACGTGAAGGCCATTTTCCATCTTTCCCCCTTGCCCGCGGGCACCACGTACTCGTGGTCGGCGGGAGAGGGACAGGGGGTGCCGGTAAACAAAAAAAGGCACAGTCGAGGTCTTCTCTTCCTGACGGAGAGGGCGACTTCAACTGTGCCTTCAACTGGCGAACCCAAGGTCCGCCCATTAAGGCGGCCCGCCGTTGTCGGGCGGGCCTTGTTTCCTCGGGCAACTGACCCGGAGAAACTCATGTACGCAACCGTAGCATACAAACCCGACGCAAGCGAAAAAATCTTCGGGGCTTGCCCCGATTGCCCGTTTTGCAGCGGATCGAGGCCGACCCGCGACGGAAGTTGCACGAGTATTGGAATTTGCGGTCCACGGCGGACCACCCCATCAGCCGACGCGACACCGATGGGGGGTTTTTGCCCGTATTTGCCCGCAACGAAGTTTTCTGTCATTTTTTTCGTAGTTTTATGCTGCTATCAGGTGGAATCGCTGTTGCCGCTGGACAGGTATCGTTCTTTGTCCGCGGGGAAAAACTGCGGAGAAAACACGGGGTTTCAACCTTTTTGGGTGTTGCCTGCTTCTGACGTGGAAGGAGGGCAAGAATTGAGCATGAAACGGGTCTTGCGGGCCAAGGCGCTATTGTGGCTGCGTAGTTGGTTGCGGATAGTTGCTTCCTGGGGCTTGCGGCGGGCGCAGTGTTCTCGGCCACTGCCTGCGGACCGTGGACGCGGGGTCGTAATCGTTTGTCATGCTCCGGTCCTCGACCGCCTCGCGCTCGACCGCCAGGACGTTACCGTAATTATCCATAACTTGGGATTGTTGTCAAGAGGTGGAAACGGATTTTTCGCCTTGCGGTCGCGCGAGGCGGGGGGCTATCGTCCCAAGTGCTTCCCCGACGAGCATTTCCGGCGCTGGGAAACAGCGGCACGGGCGCGGAACCATCGCCGGAATCGTCAGCCCGTTGCCGACCGCGGCCGGGACAGCAAGAGCAGCATGGCCGCAACTCCATGGCCCGCAGTCACTTGAGAAGTCCGCTGGCACGCCCGCTCCGAAGGGGCGATTGCGCAGCAGTGGCGCGGCAATGATCGGAGGCCCGGAATGGACGTTTAAGCAGAAGGGCCGCCGCGCGGTTCAGTCGTCCCTCCGGGACGGAAAATGGAAAACCTGCCGTCCGCGGCGAGGGAATAACTTCCGCAATTAAGCGGGGGTGGCTGGCGGCTGAGCTTGCGAAGCCCCCAGCCGATGACGGAAAAGCTGGGGCTTCGCAAGCTCAGCCACCAGCCACCCCGGGCGAAAAATCGGGAGATTATTGATTCGCCGGTCCTTACCGGCAGCCGTGCTTTTCCAGCTTTTCGCGCAGGGTGTCGGGCGTGAACGGCTTGACCAGATAGTCGGAGACACCGGCCTGGATGGCTTGGATCACGCGGCTCTTTTCCGCCTCGGTCGTGATCATGATGATCGGGACCTTCGCATCCTTGGCGCGAATCTCCTGAATGACCTCCAGGCCCGACTTGCCCGGCATGTTCCAATCGGTCAGCACCAGGTCGAATTCGCCCGGAACGAAGGTCTGCACGGCTTCGTTTCCATCCGATGCCTCGACGGCCGTGGGAACGCCGACAGCCTGGAGATTCCGAATGATGATTTTCCGCATGGTGTTGGAATCGTCGGCGACGAGAACTCTCACGCTCATGGTATTACCTGTGGTTATTGGGGGCTGGGGACAACTTGAAAAGGAACCTTCCCGATAGTCTCTCAGGAAAACGTAGGTCAAAGCGGGGTACTGTCAAATGGCTGCCGGGACGCGTAGTCGCCGCACGTGGTGGGCAATGACTGCGGCGGCATCGTTGAGGGCGAACTGGCGATCGACATTTCCCTCTACGAAGGCCACCTTGTTCATGCCGTAAACGTCCGAGGTGGCCGCGTCTTGGCCGAGGACGATCCCGCCGGCGGCGCGGATTGCACGGCAGCCGTCGGCCCCGTCGCGGCCCATTCCGGTCATGATCACTCCCAGGCAGCCGCTGCCGAATGCCTGTACGACGCTGGCCATCATCACGTCGACCGACGGTTTGTGGCCGCTGACGACCGGCCCGTCGGTGATCACCGCCCTCACCGCGCTGCCCATGCGGCGAACTTGCAGATGTTTGCCGCCGGGGGCGATCAGGACCTGGTTGGGCGTCAAGACATTCCCGGCCGCAGCCTCGCTGATCGACAACTCGCTGAGAGAATCCAGACGCCAAGCCAGCGGTTTGGTGAAACTTGGGGGCATGTGCTGGACCACGACAATCGGCGGCATCGGCGGCCGAAGTGCTTCGAACAATTGGGCCAGTGCAGGTGGACCGCCCGTGGAAATTCCAATGGCAACGCACGTGCCGGCCAACTCGGGGGCAATCGACCGACGAGACTTGCCCTGCCCGGCCTCCGCTAGCTCAGAGCCGGTGTCCAGCTTTCCAGCCGCCAGGCTGGTCCCCCGCTGGGCGATTCGCTGGGCGATCCGTTTTCGTTGTTCGCGGCGGATCTCGACGATCCGTTGTACGTCGCAACCGGCCGCCATGCGGATCTTCCGCGGCAGTTCGTCCCGCAGAGCGGTCCTGGTTTTCTCCCCGTAGTCGGGTTTTGCCAGGTAGTCCACGGCCCCCCGGTCGAGGGCATCCAGGGCGATTTCGGCGCCTAACTTGGTCAACGAACTGACCATGATGACGGGAATGGAACGTCGTCGCGAGGATGGCATCGAGGGTCGCCAGACCGTCCATGCGGGGCATCTGAACGTCCAGGGTGATCACGTCGGGCCGCACCGCATCAAGGATTTCCAATGCCTTTTGCCCATCCTCCGCGGTTCCCACCACCTTCATTCCGGGCGTGGCGGCAATATTGTCGGCAATCAGCGATCGGATCACCGCCGAATCATCGACCACCAAGACACGGATTTCTTCCGAGGCCATCACCAATCTCCCATCGAGCTGCCGTCATTTTCATTGAAAGTCTAGGTCGTGATTGCACAGAAGGTGAAGGGGCGTATAATCATTGGGGTCAGAAATAAATCGCCCGTTACGCCATCCTCGGCAAGCGTCACCACAACACGGAGAATAGCTATGAACGAGGAGGATCGCACGGATTCGGGGGCATCCCCTGCGGCGGATCTGCGTCAAGAGGCCGAGCGGCGCTTGCGCAAACAGATGCTCCCACCGGTCGAGGGCATGGCCGAGGCGGACGTTCGCGCGCTGCTCCACGAGTTGCAGGTCCACCAGATCGAACTGGAAATGCAGAACGAGGAACTCTTGCGGGCCCAGGCGGCGTTGCAGGCTGACGACATCGAGCGCAAACAGGTCGAGGAGTTTCAGGCGCAGCATTCTCAACGCCCTCAGTGCGCATATTGCCGTGCTTGACCGACAAGGAACGATCGTTGCCGTCAACGCTGCGTGGGAGCGCTTTGGCCAAGAGAACCAATCGCAACACTTGGCCCGTGCCGGGGTGGGAACGAACTACCTGGATGTTTGCCGCAATGCCGCCGGGGTGTTCCAGGAAGAGGCGAAAGCTGCGTTGGCAGGCATCCAGGCCGTTTTGCAGGGAGCATGTCCGCTCTTCGAATTGGAGTATCCTTGCCATTCCCCCGAGGTTCAACGTTGGTTTCTGATGCATGCCACGCCGCTTTCAAGCGGCATGGGAGGCGTCATCGTCGCTCACGTCGACATCACCGAGCGCAAACTGGCCGAAGAGCGGCTGCGGGAGGCGGAGCGACTGCGAGCAGAGGCGGAGAAACTGGCCGTTACCGGCCGAATGGCAGCCGAGGTGGCCCACGAAATCAACAACCCGCTGGCCGGCATCAAGAACTCCTTCCGCCTGATCAAAGACGCCGTGCCTGCGGATCATCCAGACCGCGACATGGTGGGGCGGATCGAACGGGAAATCGACCGCATCGCGAACATCGTGCGGCAAATGTACCAGATCTACTCTCCCCGCACGGAGAAATTGATCGATATTCCCGTGGGCGAGATCGTCCGCAACGTGCTGGAATTGCTTGAACCGCTCCTTCGGGAATATGAGACAACGGTCGAACTGGGGGCCATCGGGCCCGAGTTGACGGTCAGGGTCTACGAAGGCAGCCCTGCAACAAATCTTGTTCAACCTGATGGCCAACGCCGTCCAGGCATCGCCACAGGCGGCAGTCGTGTCCGTGACTGCCGGCCCGGCCGGCCAGGACTACGTGAGGATCAGTATCCGGGATCGAGGGCCGGGAATCCCCGCGGAGGTCCGCGCTCGGATGTTCGAGCCGTTCGTCACGGCGGATACCGGTGGTGCTCCCAGCCGTAGGTTGGGTCTCGGGTTGGCCATCGTCAAGAATATTGTAGAATCCCTGAAAGGAAAAATCGCCGTCGAGAGCAGCTTCGGCGAAGGAACTTGTTTCCACGTGGATTTGCCGTCGAAGTGAGTGGGAGAAGTAACATGCCTGTTGAATCGAGCCTGCCCGCGGAATACCCTCGCGTTGCATCGGCGCGCCTCCGGACGGTGCCGTGGCGGCTGGCCCTCTTGTTTGGCGTCGTCTCTCTCGCGATTACGGTTGGGGGATACGAGTACTACCGTCAGCAAGCCCGCGACATCCGCCGTCAGAAGTACGACGAACTAAAGGCCATCGCCGAGCTGAAGATTGAACAAATCGTCCAGCGGCGAGCCGGTCGCGTGGCTGATGCGAAGACCTTGGCGAAGAACGTGTTTTTTCGCTCCGCCATCGGTCGGTGGGTCCGGACGCCCGCTGATGCCTCTCTGAGAAGCGAAATCCGGGAGACCCTCGAATCGTTCCGTGAGGCTGGCGGCTACGAGAACGCGATCCTTGCCCGCTCGGATGGCACGGTCCTGCTTTCGCTCGATCCGGGCTTGACCGCTCTTGAAGCGAACCCACGACAGGTGGCCGCGCAGGCGATCTCCTCCGGCACCGCCCTCTATGGCGATCTATTCGTCGCTGCGAACTCGAAGAAGCTACGTCTGGACGTGGCGGCGCCGATCTTGGACGCCGAGAACCACCTGGCCGCCGCGCTGGTTCTGCTGGTCGATCCAGAGCAGTACCTTTATCCGCTCATCCAGTCTTGGCCCACGCCGAGCCAAACGGCCGAAACGCTCCTCGTCCGCAAGGAGGGCGAAGACGTGCTGTTCCTGAACCAACTCCGCCACCGACCCGAAGCGGCTCTCTCGCTCCGCATTCCATTGTCCAGTGGCGACGTGCCCGCCGTCCGTGCCGCGCTGGGAGATGCCGGCCAGTACGAGGGGCCGGATTACCGCGGCGTGCAAGTCCTGGCCGATATTCGCTCCGTGCCCGATTCGCCCTGGTTCATGGTGGCCAAGGTCGACGCCAGCGAGATCCTGGCCGAGGCCCGATACCGCGGCGGCGTGGTGCTGCTCTTCGTGGTCTTCGCGATTCTCATGACCGCCGGCCTGGCCGCGCTAGTATTCAATTATCGACAATGGTCTCTGTACCAGGACCTGTACCGCGCGGAACGTCAACGGCGGGAGGCCCAGGAAGAGATCCGCACCACCCTCTATAGCATCGGCGACGCCGTGATCGCCACGGACGCAGCCGGACTCGTGGTCCGCATGAATCCCATGGCCGAGCAACTCACCGGCTGGCGCGAGGCGGAAGCAGCGGGCAAGTCGCTGGAGCAGGTATTCCCCATCATCAACGAACAGACCCGGGCCAACGTCGCGAATCCCGCCGCGCGCGTGATTCGCGAGGGAACGGTCGTGGGGTTGGCCAACCACACCTTGTTGATCGCCCGCGACGGCGCCGAGCGGCCCATCGCCGACAGCGGGGCGCCAATCCGCGACGAAGAGGGCCAGATTACGGGCGTGGTGTTGGTCTTCCGCGACCAGACGGAGCAGCGCCAGGCGGAGCGGGAGTTGTACGAAAGCCGCGAACGTTATCGGGCCACGCTGTACGGCATCGGCGATGCGGTGATCGCCACGGATGCCGAAAGCCGCGTGCGCCAAATGAACTCGGTCGCCGAGACGCTTACCGGCTGGCGCGAGGCCGACGCCACGGGCAAGCCCCTGGAACAGGTGTTCGATATCATCAACGAACAGACCCGCGCCCGGGTCGAGAATCCCGCCGCGCGCGTGATTCGCGAGGGAACGGTGGTGGGGCTCGCCAACCATACGGTCCTGATCGCCCGCGACGGCGCCGAGCGCCCCATCGCCGACAGCGGGGCGCCGATCCGCGACGAAGAGGGGCGGATCGCCGGCGTCGTGCTCGTGTTCCGCGACCAGACCGTCGAGCGCCGGGCGGAGCGGGAGTTGCATGACAGCGAGCAACGGTATCGCTCACTCTTCGAGAATATGCTGGAGGGGTTCGCCCATTGTCAGATGCTCTTCGAGGGTGACGAGCCGCGGGACTTCATCTATCTTGACGTCAATGCTGCGTTCGCCACATTGACGGGCTTGAACGACGTCGTCGGGCAGAAGAGTCACCGAGGTGATCCCGGGCATCCGAGAAGCCCATCCTGAGTTATTCCAGATTTATGGCAGGGTGGCACGGACCGGTCGGCCGGAAAAGTTCGAGATTTACTTGCAGGAACTGGAGGTGTGGCTTTCCGTCGCGCTCTACAGCACGGAAAGAGATCGTTTTGTCGCCGTATTCGACAACATCACCGGCCGCAAGCGAGCGGAAGAGGCATTGCGGGAAAGCCAGCGGAGACAGGCCGAGGTGGAAAAATTGGCGGCGACAGGCCGGATGGCGGCGCAGGTCGCCCACGAAATCAATAACCCGTTGGCCGGCATCAAGAACTCCTTCCGCCTGATCCGCGACGCCGTGCCCAAGGACCATCCCGACATCGACATGGTGGGGCGGATCGAACGGGAAATCGACCGCATCGCGCATGTCGTCCGCCGGATGTACGAACTCTATTCTCCCCAGACGCAGCAACCTCGCGATATTGACCTCTGCATGACGATCCGCGATATGGTGGTGATGCTGGAGCCGCTTTGCCGCGAGCGCGAGGTGGCTATCGCAGTGGGACCGGTACCCACCGGAGCGACAGTCTGGGCCCCCGAAGGTAGCCTACAGCAAATCTTGTACAACTTGACGATCAATGCAATTCATGCTTCCACCCAAGGGGGGGTTGTGAACATAGAGACGGATCATGCCGATAAGGAGTATGTTGAAATCTCGATCCGCGATCAAGGACACGGCATTCCTGGGGAGATTCAGGATCGAATTTTCGAACCTTTTTTCTCGACCAGTACTGACGAGCCGGCCAAGAAAGGGCTGGGGCTCGGCCTCTCCATCGTGAAGACCACCGTCAGTTCCCTTGGAGGTACGATCGATTTTCAGAGCACCGTTGGGAAAGGGACTTGCTTTCGCGTCTGCCTGCCCACCAGGCCGTAATGTCGCGAGATTAAGGCGTAAGAACTTGTCAGTAAACGACTTCCGGTTTTCAATGCCACCGGCTTGCCCGGTGGATATTTGCGTTCGTTGCTACAAGGGAGCTGCACCCCGCATCCCTTTTCTGCGTTCCGCGGCGGCGTAGCCGCCGTGGAACGCAGAAAAGCAAGGTCTACCGCGTTGAAACAGTTTACATCCTAATCTCGCGTCGGGCTTCAATACCGCAATCAAGCGCAAGGACTTTCCGGATATCCTCTCAGCCATAAGGAGTACCAAAATGACCGTTGGATCGGTCCTGATAGCGGACGATGAAGAGACTTTCCGAGAATCCACATCCCGCCTGCTGCGGCGCGAGGGTTTTGATTGCCACTGCGTCCAAGATGCCGACGGCAGCCATCGAGAGTCTCCGCCATTTGCGCTACGATGCGCTGGTCTCCGACATTCGCATGCCCCACAACCCGGATCTGCGGATCGTCAAGGAAGCCCGGAATCTGGACGGCCATCTGCCCATCATCCTGGTCACGGGATACCCCTCTGCGGAGTCGGCAATCCGTGGCATTGACATGGCGGTTGAAGCATACCTGACCAAACCCATAGACATGGATGAGCTCTTGGCTCTTCTCCACAAGGCGGTGCTGCGGTCCCGTGACCGGCGGCGGTTGTCGGCGGTCGTCGAGCGTCTCTGTTCGGTCGTGGCGGATTTGGAGGTGGAAGATCCCGGACCGCTTTCCTGGAATGAGGAGGGGGACGAAAGTTCCTTGGCGACGATTCGCACGCTGGCCTCCTGTTTGTCCGACCTGCTGGATCTCTGGCACAAGCCCTTGGCGAATCACGGTTTGTGTAATCTATGTGAGTTGTTGGATTGCCCCCAATATCCGGCCCGTCGCCAGATCATCCTGCATGCGATCGACGTTCTCGAAAAAACGAAGGACAACTTCAAGTCCAAGCAGTTGGCGGAGTTACGGTCGAAACTCCAGCAGGCCCTGGGAATCAAGTGAGATATTCGATGTGGTCGTGAAACTCGTGCTAAACTACCTTAGCGAGTTCCCGATGGCCTGTGGCCGCCGAGAATCGACCCCGCTCGAAGGACGTGGGATACCTTAGTAGGCAGGATCAGGCCTGCTGGCTGAAGGCACAACCGAAGTCGCTCCCAAGAACGGTGGGAGAGACTCCGTTGTGCCTTTTTTGTTTTACCCACCGTGGGGGGGTCGTTCATGCAGGGCAGTTGCAAGAAAATCCTGATCGTCGACGACGACGCAATGATTCTGTCGCTTGCTGAGGCGCTTGCTGGACCGGGAGTATTGTCTGGCCGAAGCTGGCAGCGGCGAGCAGGCACTGGACATGCTGTCGCATTTCGCCGCAGACCTGGTCATGCTCAACGTCATGATGCCCGGCATCGACGGTTACGAGACCTGCCGGCGCATCCGGTCGAGACCCTTCGGGCGGGCGATCCAGGTGATCATGGTCTCGGCCAAGTCGTCGCGCGGCGAGCAAGTCCGGGCCTATGCCGCCGGGGCCGACGACTACGTGGT
Source organism: uncultured Planctomycetia bacterium (assembly GCA_963779975.1). Lineage (GTDB taxonomy): Bacteria > Planctomycetota > Planctomycetia > Pirellulales > Thermoguttaceae > JANXQG01. Next base: position 112,936 of record CAWAAL010000014.1, read on the forward strand.
GAAGCCATTCGACCCGTACGAACTGCGTTCCCGGGTCCGGCTCCACTTCCGGCTCCGCGGCGCCTTGGAGACTGTCGCGTTGACCCGTGGTTACGCCCTGCGCGGCGACGCCGCAAGCGATCCGGACGAGGAGCGCGCCCGGTTCCTGACGCACGCCCACGACGTGACCGTCGCGGCGTTGACCAAAGTCGCCGAGTTGCGCGATACGGAGACGGGCGAACATCTCGTCAGGATGCGTTCCTACGCCCAGATCGTCGCGGAAGAACTCAGTTGCCACGGTCCGTACAAGGAGCAGATCGACGAGCAGTTCCTCGACGACCTTTATCGGGCGAGCCCGCTGCACGATATCGGCAAAGTCGGGATCAATGACGCGATCTTGCTGAAACCGGCCCGACTTACTCTCGAAGAGTTCGAGATGATGAAGCAGCACGCGACGATCGGCGCGAACATCCTCGATAACGTCGCGCTGGGCGCCCCGGACGCCAGTTTTCTGAGCATGGCGGCAACGGTTGCCAGGTTCCACCACGAGCGGTTCGACGGGCGCGGCTATCCGATCGGGTTGCGCGGCACGGAGATCCCGCTGCCGGCGCGGATCGTGGCGCTTGCCGATGCCTTCGACGCGATCACCTCGATCAGGCCCTACAAAGCCCCCCAGCCGGCAACCACCGCCAGGGATATCATCCAGCGGGATTCCGGCAGCCACTTCGATCCTGTCGTCGTGGAGGCGTTCCTGCGACGCTTCGACGCGCTGGCGAGTATTCAGAAGCAGAGTCAAGAGCAGGGCGTGGAACCGCCGCCGGGCGTAAGTCTAGGCGAGGCTCGAATCCCCGATGCGTTGGCAGCCGCGGGAGTGTAGTTTCCCAAAAATCCGTCTGGACAAAGTTGAGGAAATTGCTAGTCTACGCCAATTGGCCGGTTTTGTAATAGCTTCTCAGCCCGGAAAGGAGTTCGCGCCCATGCCTCGCCTCGCGCTCGTGATCGTTGCCGCGACGGCTTTGAGCGGCTGTCAACACAGTGGGCAGCAGGCGATCGACCCCTTCTGGGGCCACACGACGGTGCCATCTCCGGCAACAGGTTCGATCGGGGCACCGATCATTAGTCCGGGATGTCCGCCACCCTTGCAGCAACCGATCGTAACCCAGGGAACACCAATATCCAATGGCGGGCCCCAGGCCACCACGCCGCCCAACCTCCTGCCGACACCGGCATCGTCTACGCCAAGTCCACCGGGAACGGCAATACCGACACCTGCGACACCTGGAGTAGGGGGCAGCGTGGCCCCCTACGGACCTGGGATACCGGCCGTAACCGGGCCGCCGCCGGGCTATTCGACGCCGGATCGCGCGCCTCCCTCGGGATATTTGAACCCCGCCTGGTCGCCAGCGGGCACGGCCGGAACGCCGGCAGCTGGCATGCCGGGATCCGCGCCGGCCGCCACCTATCCCACCTCGCCTGCGCCGTCCGCGGCGCCTAGTGGCACGGCTCCTCCAACGGGTGGGATTGCGCCACTGGGACCTGGGCCCGGCCCGTACTCGCCGCCGGGCCCCGCAACGCCGGCGGCGCCGACACCGGCCGGTTCGCCGCCAGCCGGCTACTTTCCTCCGGACGGCAGTTTCAACTATCACGGTACCAGGCAAGACCCGCCTGGACGGGGCAACCGGGTAACGCCGAGCGGCGTAGCGGCCGTTCCGGTGAGTCTCGACGGAGCGATCGTGTCGGCGCCGCCCACGGCAGGCCTCGACGCCGGCCCGAGCATTGTCCGCATTCCCACGACCGTGGAGGGTGGTTCGACCGTGACGCCGGCATCGGCCAGCCAGTAGGAGAGCATCGCGGCTGGTGGAAAATCTTGCCGCACACGTTGCCTTTGGCCGGTGCCCAATCTCGCCTTATAATGTCCCTGTAGCCGGGAAATCAGATCATCGCGAAAACCCGAACGAATCGCCAACTCTCGTGAGCAGCCTTTTCGACATTCTTGGATCGCCGCTTTCGTCGCTTGACAGCGGGGCCAACCGCTGGCGGCTGGCGAATTGGACCAAGCTCCTGCCCAAGGTCGGCGCGCTGGAACCGGAACTGCTCAAGCTCAACGACGAGCAGCTTCGCAAACGCAGCCTGTCGCTCCGCTATCGGGCGAAAAGCGGCGAGCCGCTCGCGAAGCTGCTGGTCGAGGCCTACGCCCTGGTCCGCGAGGCCGGCCGGCGGACCATCAACATGCGGCACTTCGACGTGCAGATCCTGGGCGGCATCGCCATGTTCCACAAGTCGATCGTCGAGATGCAGACCGGCGAAGGCAAGACCTTGACGGCCACGCTGCCCATGTATCTCTATGCCCTGATCGGCAAAGGCTGCCACCTGGCCACGGTGAACGACTACCTCGCCCGCCGCGACGCCGACTGGATGGGCCCCATCTACCGCGCCTTGGGCATGACGGTGGGCGTGGTCGAAACGCAGATGTCGCAGGACGAGCGTCGCAAGGCCTATCAGTGCGACGTGACCTACGGCACGGCCAAGGAGTTCGGCTTCGATTTCCTCCGCGATCGCCTCCTCCTGCGGCGGATCTCGGAAGGCCAGGGCGATCTCTTGGGGGGCATGCTGGGCCATCGCAAGGAATCGAGCGAAAAACCCGTGCAGGGCGCCGCCTACTTCGCCCTGGTCGACGAGGCCGACAGCATTCTGATCGACGAAGCCCGCACGCCGTTGATCATCAGCGCCTTGCCGACCGAAGAGCAGAAGCTGGAGGTGGAATGCCACCGCTGGAGCGCATCGGTCGCCGCCCAGTTCATCGACGAGGAAGACTACGAGTTCGACCACGAGAAGAAGACCGTCGAGCTGACCCGCGAAGGCCGGCAAAAGGCGCGGGCGCTGGAAAAGCCGCCGGAATTGGACACGGTGGGCATGGTCGACATGTACCGCTACATCGAGCGGTCGATCCTCGTCGAGCGCGAGTACAAGCTCGACCGGCAGTACGTCGTCCGCGACGGCGAGATCGTGATCGTCGACGAGTTCACCGGGCGTTTGGCCGAGGGCCGCAAGTGGCGCGAGGGCCTGCACCAGGCGGTCGAGGCCAAGCAGGGCGTCGAGGTGACCGTGGCCACGGGCCAGGCCGCCCGCGTCACGATCCAAGACTTCTTTCTCCGCTACGAAAGACTGGCCGGAATGACCGGTACGGCGATCGACTCGGCGGCCGAGTTGCGGCGGATCTATCGCTGCCACGTGGTCCCCATTCCCACGAACAAGCCGGCCATCCGGCAGCGGCTCCGCACGCAGGTTTTCGGCACCGAAGAAAGCAAGTGGAAGGCCGTCGTGGAAGAGATCTGCCAACTTCACGCTCAAGGCCGGCCCGTGCTCATCGGCACGCGCTCGATCGACAAGTCGGAGGTCCTTTCCCGCATGCTGACCGAGCGCGGCATCGTCCACGAGGTGCTCAATGCCAATCATATCGCCGCCGAAGCGGAGATCGTCAAGCAAGCCGGTACCCTGGGCAGGGTCACCGTCTCGACGAACATGGCTGGCCGCGGAACCGACATCAAGCTGGGCCCCGGCGTCGTCGAACTCGGCGGCTTGCACGTCATTCTCACGGAAATGCACGACGCGGCCCGCATCGACCGCCAACTTAGCGGCCGCTGCGGCCGCCAGGGCGACCCGGGCACGTACCGCCAGTACTTGGGCTTGGACGACGACCTGCTCCTGGCCGGTCTGGGGCCAAAGAAGAGCGACCGGCTCAAGGCCTACGGCGAGAAGGGCAACGGTTCGTTCGATCGCCTCAGCCACCTCTTCCGTCGCGCCCAACGGAAGGTCGAAGCGCGCCACTTCCGTCAGCGCCGGTCCTTGATGTATTTCGAGAAGGAACGCAAGAAGATGCAGCAGCAGATGGGGCAGGACCCGTACCTGGATACGCCGGGGGCGTAGCGTGAATCACGCCACCGTATTTACTCCGCTTGGCCCGCCCTGCTGACCCGCGGCGGCAAACTTCTGCAGCCAGTTCAACCGCGCGATTAAGGCATTGGTGGCCGGATTGGCCGCCCCTGGATTGGACGACGGAGCGGCACTTTGGGCTTTGGCAATCTGCTGCTGGTAGAAATTCAGCAGGTTCACCGAGTCGTCGGAGTTGATGCCGGCGTTCTCCAGGTCGACGCGGATCGACGACAACTCCTGCTTGTCCTGCTGCGAGATCGTGCCTTTTTCGGATAGTTGCTGGAGGAGTTTCGAAAAGTCATTGGGAGTGATGTCGGTCATGTCATAGTGGGAGAGCACTTCCCGCATGGCCGCCGTGGCGGAGGGAGTCGCAGATTGAACGGCAGCGGCCGCTTTTCCGGCAGCAGCCTTGATATCGGAAATAGCGCCGTGCCTGAACCGCGAAGCCAGACCGGTAATTGCGTTGGGAACATTAGGCACGTTCATCGTTGGGTTCCTTGCGATGCGTGGTACGTACTCGTCAAACCGACCAAGCTGGACTTAGGACCGGCCGAAGAAGGATTTCCCGCTTAATTGCGGAAGTTATTCTTCGGCCGGTCCCTAGTCGGCAGCACGAGTACGTGGAGCAAATCGCGCGCCAGAGCTAGGAACGAATTCAGCTCGATTCGAGGTTGATCTTCTAACTTCTTGCGAAATAGTCGGTTACAATCGCTCTGTCAACTCCCGCCGGGCGAAGCCGCTAGCGGCGACCTGGGCGCTATCTGCTGCTAGCGGCAATTCCTGCCGCCACGATCGTTCAACGCGACGACGGCCCCCAGACCTTGCGGTACAGCAAGTAGAGACTGGTCGCTGCCACAAGTGCGGGGATCAAAACGAACAGGGCGCCTTTCGCGTAGATCAACCCGAGGATACCAATCGGCAGGGCGTACCAGACCCAACGCGGCAAGCGGTCCAGGTCGGGCCAGGCCAGCCAAACAACACCCAGGATCAGGCCAGCCCTCAGCGCCAGGGTCGCGGTCGCTTCGTAGGCCGCCAACGGTTGGTATCCTAAGAGGATTGCCGCCAAGGAAAGCGAGGCCAGTGCGATCAGTCCCAACAGATTGCGACGCACGAAGGGCCTCTAGTGCGCCTGGCGGAGGAAGAGTTGCCGGGCACTGCCGACGGTTTCATAGGTCCGGCCGGCAATGTTATTGCGATCGTTATCGATGGCTTTCTGCGCGAGTTCCTGGCCGCAAGGCGTCGGATAGTGGCCCGTAATGCAGGCCTGGCAGAGATTCCCCGGCTCGAAGCCGATCGCCCTGGCAACTGCTTCCACCGGCAGGTAACGCAACGAATCGGCCCCTAAACGCGCGGCCATGCGGGCCTCGATCTCCGCCGTCAAGGGCCCGTCCTGGAGAAAATGGGCCGCGAACAATTCGCTGACCGTCGACATGTCGATCCCATAGAAACAGGGGGCGATGATCGGCGGGCAGGCGACGCGGACGTGAATCTCCCGCGGCAGTCCGACCTGCCGGACCCGCTGCAACAACACTTTGAGCGTCGTCGCGCGGACGATCGAGTCCTCGACCAGGATCACGCGCTTGCCCTCGAGCACCTCGCGGAGCGGCGTGTACTTGGTTTCCGCCTTCCGCTTGCGGTCGCAACTGCCTTCGATGAAGGTCCGCCCGGCGTAACGATTACGAATCAATCCCTCGACCGAAGGAACCTTCAGCGCGTAGGCCATCGCGTCGGCCGCCGCCTTGCTGGTGTCGGGGACGGGAACGACGACCGTGTCGGCGTCGATGTTCTTGGGGTCCTCCAAACGGGCCAGTTCCTCGCCCAGGGCCTTGCGGGCCAGGTAGACGCTACGGCCGTCCAGCGTGCTGGCCACGTTGGCGAAATAGACCCATTCGAAGAAGCAATGGGCGCGTCGTGCGCTGGCAGCGAAAGTCTGAATCTCCAACCGTCCGTCGCTGATGATGATGGCCTGGCCCGGCGGAACCGGCTTGATGCTCTCGGACGCGAAACCGAGGTTCATGAGGGCCACGCTTTCGCTGGCCGCGGCAAACAGCGGGCCTTCGATCGCATAGCACAAGGGCTTGATGCCCAGCGGGTCGCGAGCGACGATCATGTCTCCCAGGGCATCCAGAAAGACCATGCTGTATGCGCCGTCGAACTTGGCGCCGATCTCCCGCATGACGTCGACCAGCGGTGGTTGCTTGTCGGCCGTCAACGCCTGGCAGATATGGTGCATGAAGACCTCGGTATCGGTCTCCCGCGCCAGATGGTTGTTGTCGTCGGCCAGAAGTTCGGTTCGCAGCTTCGAATAGTTCGCCAATTGGCCGTTGAACGCGAAACTGAACCACTTGTGTTTCTTGATGTGCGGGCGTTCGAAAGGCTGGGCGTAATTGCGATCGTCCGGCCCGCAGGTGGCATAACGAACATGGCCGATCGCCGCCCGGCCGTCAAATTCCTTCATCAGGTGCTCGTATTGAGACCGATGGTTCATGCGGAAAACCTCGCAAACCGTACCGACATCCTTGTGGGTGGCGATAAACTGTTTGCGATGGGGGTGATAGGTGGACATGCCGGCCGCCAACTGGCCCCGGTTCTGGATGTCCAGCAACATCCGCCCCATGAGGCGGGAGACCGCATCCGGTCCGCATTCCGTACACAACGGACTCACGCCCCGGCCAGGCAGGTGATAGATCGCCGCCACACCACATTCGTCGCGTACTTCACTCATGCCTTCATTCTAAGATCAAAATCCAATTCCTACAACCTACCGTTTCAGGGGGAAGTGGCTTTCGCGTTCGGAAAAAACAAGTATGCTGGGGTAGGTTGAGACCGGCCGAAGAATAACTTCCGCAATTAAGCGAGGGTGGCTGGCGGCTGAGCTTGCGAAGCCCCAGCCGACGCCGGAAAAGCTGGGGCTTCGCAAGCTCAGCTACCAGCCACCCAGGGCGGAAAATCGGGAAATCATTCTTCGGCCGGTCCTTGGCGGGCGCTTGCCGACCATGAGAACATGGTGCCCGGTGAGCTTGTCCCACCCTAATGTTGAAATTGCTTTCCCTATCCGGATCATGACCGACGTACTGCGACAGGAAATCGCCGCTCTTGCCACCACGCTCGTCGTCAAAGTCGGCACGCAAGTCCTGACTCGCGACGATGGCCAACTCGACCAGGCCCGGATCGACCAACTTGCCCGCCAACTGCACGACGTAGTCACCAGCGGCCGAAAAGTGGTGCTGGTCAGTTCGGGCGCCGTCGGTGCCGGCATGGGACGTTTGGGCATGACCCAGCGGCCTGGCGATTTGCCGCGACTTCAGGCTGTTGCTGCCATCGGGCAAAGCCTTCTGGTCGAGGCCTACGAGCGGGCCCTGTCGCCCTATGGCCACCATGCCGCGCAGGTCTTGTTGACGGCCGAGGACCTCGAACATCGCACTCGTTATCTCAACGCCCGGAATACGCTCTTGACCCTCCTGGAACTCGGAGCCATTCCCATCATCAACGAAAACGACACGGTTTCCGTCGAGGAACTCAATACGACCTTCGGCGACAACGATCGGCTGGCCGCCATCGTTACCAACCTCATTCGGGCACCCCTGTTGGTGTTGCTTTCCGACGTCGACGGTCTTTGTGACGGCGACCCGCGTCAGGCCGGCAGCAAGATTATTCGCACGGTCGAGCGGCTCGATCGCTCGATTTACGACCTCGTGCGCGATAAGAAGGGTGGCCGGGGAAAGGGCGGCATGGCCAGCAAGCTGGAAGCCGCCCGGCTCTGCACCAGTGCCGGCGAAAACCTGATCATCGCCAGCGGCCGTGATCCAGAGGTGCTGCCGAAAATCGTGGCTGGCGAGGTCGTCGGCACTTTATTCCTTACGCAAGGCCAGTCCCTGGCCGCCCGCAAGCGCTGGATCGGGTTTACCGTGAAACCGCGCGGGCTATTGCGACTCGACGCCGGGGCCCAGGAAGCCATCCAGCGGAAAGGTCGCAGCCTGCTGGCGGCGGGGATTGTCGAAGTCGACGGCCGCTTTGCCAAAGGCGACATCGTGGCCCTCCGCGGCCCGGACGGGATGGAAATTGCCCGCGGCCTGACGAACTACGGCCACGAGGACCTGGCCCGCATCAAGGGGCTGCGGACCAGCCAGATCGCCGACGTCCTGGGCGAATGTCCCTACGAAGAAGTCATCCATCGCGACAACATGGTGGTTACTACTTTGGCAGAATAATCTGGAGTGCGGTGGCAAGCCACAGCACTCCAAAGGGGTCTTGACAATGTACGCACGTATATTGTACGATTGTCCATAAGAGGAGGGTACGGTTTTTGTGGCCCCCTCATAAGGCTAGAAACAATGGAATCGAGGTTATCATGGAACCGTTCGACAGTCTTACCGAGAAACAACTCGCCGTCTACGAATTCATTCGCGACAAGATCCGCACCCGCGGCTACGGCCCGACCGTGCGGGAGATCGGAACTAATTTCGGCATCAGCTCACCCAACGGGGTGGTGTGCCACTTGAAGGCTCTGGAGAAGAAGGGGATCATTACCCGCGAGCCGAACATGTCGCGGGCGATCCAGTTGGCGGCCGAGCCGATCAAAGACCACAGCTTGCCGCTTGTATGGGCAGATCGCCGCCGGCGTGCTCCACGAGGCGGTCGAGCAGGAGGAGCGGGTCGATTTCGAGACGCTCTTCGATCCGGCCGACAAGGATCTCTTCGTGCTGGAGGTTCACGGCGAATCGATGATCGAGGACCAGATTGCCGACGGCGACTACGTGGTCGTTCGCCGCCAGCGGACCGCGCGGAAAGGTCAAATCGTCGTGGCCATTACCGACGAAGGCGAGGCCACGCTGAAGCGTTGGTTTCCGGAAAAGAACCGTATTCGCCTGGAGCCCGCCAATTCGAGCATGAAGCCGATCTTTGTCCGCGATGCGAAGGTTTTGGGCGTCGTGGTGGGCGTGGTGCGGAAGGTGGAATAATCTTCGTCCCCCGCCTGGACCGCATTCCAACCGGCGGGAGATGCTCTTGTTAACGAGCCAAGCGATTGTCAACGCTGACGGAAACCATCGCGTCCTATCAGTTGGATGCCATTCATTGCCTGGACTGCATCGAAGCGATGAAGGCGCTGCCGGATCGATGTGTCGACGCGGCCATCGCCGATCCGCCTTACAATGCCAGCAAAGGCGCCGTTTGGAAGTGGGACAACTCCGTGCGCCTCCCCGGTTTCGGAGGCAACTGGACGAAAGTCATGGCCGAGTGGGACAACATGTCCCTGGCCGACTACTTCCGCTTCACGATTGCTTGGGCGTCCGAAGTCAAGAGGGTGGTTCGGCCCACCGGTTCGATCTGGATCCACGGGACCTATCACAACATCGGACTAATCAACGTCGTCCTCCAGATCCTGGGAGTTGAGATTATCAACGAAGTCGTGTGGTTCAAACGCAACAGTTTTCCCAACCTCTCTGGCCGCAGGCTGACGGCCAGCCATGAAACGATTCTTTGGGCGCACACGGGAGGCGGTAAGCGGGAGTACTACTTCAATTACGACGCGGCAAAGGCCATGGCCTGCCCGGAGGATCTGTTGAAGGAGCCCGGAAAACAGATGCGCACCGTTTGGGACATTCCCAACAACAAGGACCGTAATGAGCTGCGTTTTGGGAAGCATCCGACACAAAAGCCATTGCGACTGCTGAAGCGCATGCTGGGATTGTCGGCGAAAGAGGGGCAGGTTCTGCTCGTGCCTTTCGCTGGGGCCGGCTCGGAATGTGTTGCCGCCGCCGAACTGGGGATTCATTTTCTCGGCTTCGAGACGGACCAGGAGTATCTCGCGATCGCAAACAAGCGGCTTAGGGAGGGAACTCAGCGCCTTTCCGCGGCGGCGAGCCAAGCCGCGGATGCCGTGGGGCCGGACCATGCTGACTCGAACGACGCGAGATGGTCTCCACGAGACGCCCGCCACGTTCCCTCCCTCGTCAAGTGGACAGGGAGCAAGCGTTCGCAAGCCCCGGCCATCGCGCGCGAGATGCCGGCATACCGTCGCTACTTCGAGCCGTTCTTGGGAGGCGGCGCATTGCTTTTCCTTGCGGCGCGGCCGGGATCGATGGCTGGTGACATCTACCGACCCCTGATTGATTTGTGGAATTTGGTTCAGGCAGATCCGGCAGCGGTTGTGCGTGACTACGAAAAACAATGGCAGTGTCTTCAGAAGGACCTGCCGGACTATTACTACGTCGTTCGGGACCGTTTCAACAAGACTTCGGCCGCATTGGACCTGAACTTCCTCATGCGGACCTGCGTGAACGGTATCGTTCGCTTCAACGATCTCGGCAAGTTCAATAATTCCTTTCACCTGTCGCGAAAGGGAATGGAACCGGAACGTTTCAAGAAAACCGTCGAAGCCTGGTACAAGGTGATCCAGGGCATGCATTTCGTTTGCCAGGATTATGCCGACACGGTCTGCGAGGCGCAGGAAGGTGATTTCGTGTACTTCGATCCGCCCTACGCGGGGAACAAGCAGCGTTACACGAGCGACCTCGACCTGGACCGCTTCTTCGGCGTGCTCGAAACCCTTAACCGGCGGCAAGTGAAATGGGCGCTTTCGTTCGATGGGAAACGCGGGCAGCAAGACCTGACCCACGAGGTCCCAGCCGGCCTCTATCGCCGGCAACTATTCCTGGTCAGTGGGAATTCCGCGGTGGGCAAAGTGCTCAACGGCCCGATCGAGCGGGTCCAGGAAGCGCTTTACCTGAACTACTGAAGCGGAGTGAAAGGGTTGCAAGGAGCGTCGCCCAAGGTCAAAGTGAGTCGGCAACGGTTGTACGCGATTGTCTGTCCCGGAGGGACGATTGAGAATAGCCCAGCGATTTATCGCTGGGTAGGAAGGTAAACAAAACAATTAGTCCCGTAGGGACGACTGAGCTGAGCCGGCTTTTGCTCAATCGTCCCTCCGGGACTACAAAGCTTCCTGCGTTACCGTGACCCAGCGATAAATCGCTGGGCTATTCTCAACTAGCGGGTAAGGGAGAGGCCAGGAGTTGCTGGCCTCCCCCTCCCCATCGTCGCAATGGGGTCAATTCCCCATATTTACCGGCGTGAGGATCTCTCACCGGGCGACCCCAACAGTAGTTGCCCCGTGACGGGGAATCACACGGCATGCTTTGCCATGAGTGTCGCGGTAGGTACAGAATTCCTCCAAGGTTAACAGGCCGAGTTTGCGCCGAAAATAGCCCACCCGTAACTTCCCGTTGTCGTTGTAGTTCTTCCGCTTCCGCTTCATACAACGAAGCCGCATGCGGGTCCAGGAGTCGAGCTTCTGGAAGGCCCAACGACAGGTCGAGAAGGCCGTGGCGAAGTAATTCGCGGTGCCCCGTATGACTCGGTTCAGCTTCACGATCACGGCTCCGTCCAGGTTGTGATGCCGTGGGGTGAGTTCTCGAATCTTGCTTTTGAACTTCTGCACGGATTTGTCCCGCATGCGCCGGGAGAGAGCCGAGAGACGAAACCCCAGGAAGTCATATCCCTTTCCATAGGTCGTAATCTTCGTTTTCTCGGGACTCAAGCGAAGCCCGAGTTCCCCCTCCAGGACATGCCGGACCAGGCTCAACGCCTCTTGCGCCTGCGAGTCCGTCTGGCAGAGCACCACAAAGTCGTCGGCGTATCGCACAAAGCGGTAGCCGGCGGCGTGCAGTTGCCAGTCCAAATGATTCAGCACGATGTTCGCCAACAGCGGCGAAACCACGCCTCCTTGCGGTGTGCCGATCGTGGTGGGCTTGAACACCCCGTCTTCCATGACCCCCGCAGTGAGAAATCTTTCCAGCAAGGTGAGAATCTTCCCGTCCGACACCTCCGCGGCCACCGCTGCCATGATGACCGACTGCGGGAGGTTATCGAAAAATCCTTGGATGTCGGCGTCGAGCACCACACGGTACCCCTCGCGATGACATTCCAAGACCCTCTCCACCGCTTGGTGACAATTGCGTCCGGGAATAAACCCATAGGAATGCTCGTGAAACCGAGGCTCGAAAATCGGAGCAAGAAGCCTTCGAACCACCTCTTGCGCTACCCGATCACGAACCACCGGAATCCCTAACGGTCGCTTCTTGGTTGTGCCGGGACCTTTGTCGATGTAGACGCGACGCAGCGGCAAAGGCCGGAAACTACCGTCCTTCATCTCCCGCATCAGCGCCGTGAGGTTGTCCTCCAGGTTCGCCGCGAACATTTTGATGCTAACCCGGTCTACACCTGCGGCCCCGCGATTTCGTTTGACCGCTTGGAAGGCTTGTCGCATCAGTCGGGCAGTAATTCTCCCGGTGAGCGAGTGTACCTTGATTTTGCTCATGGTGAGCCTTTCATGCTTTGCAATCAGGGAGTTCAGGCTTGCAGGCTTTGGGGGACGTTTCTTAGCGTCCCCGCTCCTCGGCGGGGTTCCTCGGGTTTCCCGGCAAGAGCGCGGGCGGGCCATTTGGGGCTTCAATCGAGGAGGCTAACTTTCCTCATGGACTCGCGAGCCGTTCTCCTTCTTCTGTCGGTTTCCCCTTTCACGCGCATCTGACGCGCTACTCCGGGTCTGCTGCTGCCCTCAACGAGGAGGCTGCCAAGGCTGCCTTCTCCTCTCCGCCGCGTCGTCCTTGCCTTTTCGCCAGAGGTTTATAGGCGGGACTTACCGACCATCGGACGGCGTAGGGCTTCACCGGTCATGGTTCAGGACCATTTTCTCTAGGCGGCGACACGCACCACCGTGATGGTTCGAGACCGACACTCCGCACGTTCGATCCCAAGGCGGGGATTCGGGTCCCCGTCAACGCTTCCTCCAGGGGCGGTGTTTGGCGTACCATCCCGGCCGAAATGCCGTCTCCCAAAGTCTCCCTGCCTGGCCCCTTCGTCCTCGCGCTTTCTCCGGTCCTCCCGGTGTTGCTAAGCTGGCTGCGTACCTCTGCGGATGGGTGCAGAGTTCGAGCAGAGAGTTCTGTACGGGCGCGGACCCGCACAGGTAGGCTTTGGCTTGTTTCTATCCTCCTTTCATTGCCTCACCCTTTCTCCTTGTAATGGACTTAGTCCCGAGCCACTGCGGCTCACGCGCCCCTCCGGGGCAAAAGCCCGCCATTTTCCACTGCTCTTGGCGGGGCTTCGCCCGCCAACACCGCACGTCGGTGTCCGATAGCACCCGCCGAAACCGCCCTCCGGCTTTTGTTGACAGCCTTTCACGCCGTCTTGTCCAAGGCGCCCGCCTGGTTGAGCTTGTTATAGAGCGTTTTCAGGCTGATGCCGAGTTCTTCGGCCGCCTTCGGCTTGTTGCCGCCGTGGTGATCCAGCGCGTCGAGAATGGCCTGGATTTCCCGCTGCCGCAGGTTGTTGGTTGACGGTTTCGCCGCCGTAGGACAGGTTTTCAACCTGTCTCCCAAGGCGGAGGTTGCCGGCCCAGCGGCGGCTGTCGTCGGGCTGCCGACCATCGGCGCGTCGACGGGCTGCCCGCAAAACCGGCGGGGAAGATGCTCCAGAAGGATCGGGCGCCTGGTCGCAGAGGATCAGGGCGTGCTCGACCACGTTGGCCAACTCCCGCACGTTGCCGGGCCAGTCGTGTTGCCGCAGGGCCTCGGCCGTTTCCGGCGAAAACAGCTCGTCGTCGCAGCCCAGCCGAGTCCCCTTGCGGGTCGCGAGGTGGCGGGCCAGCGGCAGGATGTCGTCGATCCGCTCGCGCAACGGCGGCAGGGCGATTTCGAAAGTGTTGATGCGGAACCAGAGGTCTTCGCGGAATTCGCCCGTCGGCCACCATCTGATCGAGGCGGCGGTTGGTGGCGCAGATCACCCGCACGTCGCAGATCAGCGACTCGTTGTCGCCCACGCGGCGGATTTCGCCGCTTTCCAGGAAGCGCAGCAATTTGGCCTGCATGGTCTTGGGCAATTCGCCGATCTCGTCGAGGAACAGCGTGCCGCCGTTGGCCACCTGGAACAGCCCCGTGCGATGCTCTTCGGCCCCCGTAAAGGCCCCTTTGCGATGGCCGAACAGTTCGCTTTCGATGAGGTTCTCGGGCAGGGCGCCGCAGTTGATCGGCACCAGCGGCATGTCGGCCCGCAGGCTCTGATCGTGCAGCGCCCGGGCGACCAGCTCCTTGCCGGTGCCGGTCTCGCCGCAGATCAACACGGTGGAGTTCGTCGGCGCCACCTTGGCGATCATGCGGCGGACGGCCTCCATCGGCGGCGACGTGCCGACCAGTTGCGAGGAGCCTTCCAGGCGCTCGAGCCGCTGCTTGAGGGCCCGATACTTGTAGGTCAGTTCGCGTTTTTCGGCGACCCGCCGCAGCACCGCGCCGAGATCGGCCAGCTTGCACGGCTTGGTGAGGTAGTCGAAGGCCCCGTAGCGGAGCGCGGCCACGGCCGTCTCCAGCGACGACTTGCCGGTGAGGATCACCGCTTCGGTGTCGGGGGCGAGTTGCTTGGCCCGGGCGACGACCTCCAGCCCGTTGGCCCCCGGCATATCGAGATCGACCAGGAGGCAATCGTAGACGTTGCGTTCCAAGGCCGCCAGCGCCGTCGCTCCGTCCGGGCAGACGGTCACCTCGTGGCCCATCCGCGGCAGTTCCAGACGCATCAGTTCCTGGAGCGATCGCTCGTCATCGGCGAAGAGAAGTTTCAGTTTCGTGCTCGATTTCGTGGGGTTCGTCATGTTCATGCTGCTTTGGCTTGGGCGGCGTTTAACGGCAAGCGAACCAGGAATGTCGCTCCCTGGCCCAGTCCTGGGCTGCGGGCCTCGATCGTGCCGCCGTGGTCGGATACGATGCGATAACAGATCGAAAGCCCCAGGCCCGTTCCCTGGCCTGCCCGGCGGCGGGTGAAGAAGGGCTCGAAGATGCGTTCCATGACCTCGGGGTCCATGCCGCAGCCGTTATCGGCCACGCTCAACTCGGCCATGCGGTCGCGCGACTCCAAGCGGACCTCGACCCGTCCGTCGTCTCCCAGGCTATCCAGGGCGTTGGTCAAGAGATTGAGCACGACCTGCTTGAGTTCCTGGCCGTTGACCGGGGCCGAGACCGCGGGGCCGTCGTGGAATTCGATCTTCTTGCCTTGATACCTGCCGAGGTGGCCGATCATTTCGATCACGCCCCGGACCAGTTCGCTGAGGTCGGTGAGCAGTCGCTTGGGCGGACCGATCCGCGAGAAATCGAGGAGTTTCTCCGTGATTTCTTTGCAGCGGAACGCTTCGCTTTGGATCATCCGCAGATAGTTGGCAATGATCGAACCTTGCTCGCCGCCGCCGGCTTCACGGCCGTCGGCGTCGTTCAAGAGTTCGCGGATGCGGCCTTCGAGCGATTCGGCGCAGATGGCGATCGAGGCCAGCGGGTTGTTGATTTCGTGGGCCACGCCGGCCGCCAGAAAGCCGACGCTGGCAAGTTGCTCGTTGCGGACCACCTGCTTCGTGCGCTGCTGGACCTGGCGGTCCAGATCGTCGCGAATCGTGCGGAACCGCAGCGTCATGTCGTTCATCGCCCCGGCCAGTTCCGACATCTCGTCGCGGGTCTGAAGTTGCACTTGATAGTTGAAATCGCCCCCCGCCACTTTTCGCGAGCCGCGGATGAGAATTTCCAGCGGCCGGAAAATCCAGCGGTAGAAGAGGCGGACGAAAACGGCGAAGACCAGGGCCGCCAAAGCGCTGGTGATCCATAGTCCGATCAAGAGCGCGTGATATTGCCCGCGGACTTCCGCGGCAAAACCCCTCAACGTCGAGTGCAGGTGCGTGGGCAAGTCGACCGCCATGATCTGCAGCTCGATGACTTCCCGATCCAATTCGTTGAGCTTCAAGTCGTTGAACATCCAGTTCTCGTCGCTGCTGGTTTGGTGGATCCGTTGCAGAGAATCTTCGATCCGTTGGACGGCGTCGCGTTCTGGCTGGTTATCGCCCATGCTGCCGGCGGCTCGCAGCTTGTGGTCCAGCAGGCTGCAGTACTCGGCCAGGGTGCCTTCCACGTCGCCAAGCTGGCCGGCGAACTGCTGCCTGGCCAGGCTGGCCCGTAGCGAGAGCAGTGCCGGATCTGAATCGGGGGAACCGCTGGCCGGCAGGCCGCGGACCTCGCATAGGGTTACCCGCATGTCAGCCACGTGGGCGCTCATTTCGGCAGCCAAAGGCAATTCGCTTACGCGCCAAGACAGGGTTTTCACCAGTGTCCGGTAGGCATACGTCGAGTACAGGCCGCTGCTGGAGAGGATTGCCACCATCACCAACAGCAGGCCGATGCCGATATACACCTTTACGCGGACCGGCCATCTTACCAACACGGCGGTCTCCTCAGACTGCAATCAAAACGTCGACATCAAAGCCCAACGCGCCAGCGAGGAATGTGCCACAAACAGCCAGGAAAGCTGATTCCTCGCTGGCGCGTCGGGCTTCGATGTCCCAAATAACCGCGCTAGCTTTCCGGATAGCCTCTAACGCACCTAAAACTCGGCGAAAAATTCGGCGTTGCTCACGGGACAGCGCACAATACTCTCTTCCGGCGGAAAGAACCTACCTGCGGCGGCCGAGTCTATCAATTGCGGCCCCGTCGAGCAAGACAAATTGAGGGTTCGCGCTCGTAGTTCCGCGTTAAAGCGAAATAAAGCCGCGACGACCAAGTCTGTTTGCGGTTTTGCCGGCTCTTGCTATCACTGCTTCCAGGGATAAAATAATGTCAACCTTCCAAAAGGCGGAGAGTCCGGCTTTTCAAGGGCATGGATGAGGCTCGATTGAATGAAGTTCGATTGGATGATATGAGCAAGGGTCCCTTCGGGGTGTGAAAATGACGAGAAAAGTGATCCTCGACGTGGATCCGGGCGTGGATGACGCTCTGGCTTTGAGTTTTGCCCTGTTTCATCCGGGGTTGGACGTGGTGGCGGTGACGGCAGTCGGCGGCAATTGTTCGCCGGCCCAAGCCACGCGGAACATGCAGGCCATTGTCGAGGGGCTCGATCCCCCGCGGCTGCCCCGACTGGGGGCCGCATCGGAACCGGAGCCGGAAGTCGGCCTGCCGCCCGAAGGCCGCGGGCTTTACGGGCCCGATGGGCTTGGCGGCACCGACCTGCCCGTGGCCGAGCGGCAACACATGCTGCCGGCGGAGAAAGTGATCTGCGACCAGGTTCGAGCCGCCCCCGATGCGATTACGATCGTCGCTTTGGGACCGCTGACGAACATTGCGCGGGCCTTCCAGCGCGATCCCGAGTTGCCGTCGCTGGTGGGACGCGTAGTGATGGCCGGCGGTGCCGTGGCCGTATCGGGCAACTATACCCCCGCGGCCGAGTTCAATATCTATTGCGATCCGCCTGCCGCCCAGGCCGTCTTCCGATCGGCCTCCACGAAGACCCTGATTCCGCTCGACGTGACGAATCGCGTCACGTTGAGCTACGACTTGTTCAACCAGCTTCCCGACGAGGCGACCCGCGTGGGCGCGTTGTTGCGGAAGATCCTGCCCTCGGCCTTTCGCGGCTATCGACAGCGGTTCGGTATCGAAGGAATTCACGTCCACGACACGATCACGTTGATGGCCATTTTGTATCCCGAGTTGTTCACGGCCCAGGAGATGGCCGGCGACGTCGAGACGATGGGCGAGCTGACGACCGGGATGACCGTTTTCGACCGCCGCCGGATTCCCGCCCGGCAGTACAACATGGAAGTGGCCATGGATTTGGAGAAGGAGAAGGTGATCGAGAAGATCATTCGCGGGCTGAACAGCGCGGCGGGCAGGGAAGACGGCCATGAATCCAACTGAACCCGTTGACGCCCTATTCGGTTTGAGCTATTGCCGGATCCGGCACAATCTCACACCGGCCACAACAGGCGAAAAAGTGGCGCCATCGACGTTCCCGGGGCGAAAACCGAGCGAATCCCGAAATCGGTAGTGTCCCTTTGCTATGCCCGCGATAAAATGGACGTTTGAGGTGCGATCATGCCAACCTTGGAATTGACGGACGAACAGGTCCTGGCACTGGTGAAGCAGTTGCCCGCGGAGCGTCGCCGCGCGGCGTTGGTGGCGTTGGCCGGGGACGCCACCCACGGGCGCGAGGAACGCATGAAGTATGCGGAAGGGCAATTGCGGCGTGCCTGCGCCGAGCGGGGACTGGACTGGGACAAGATGTCCGAAGACCAGCGCGAGACGTTCGTCGACGACCTCATGCACGAGGATCGCCCGTGCGGCCAATAGCCGTTTTCGACACGAATGTGCTGTTCTCTGGGGTTGGTTGGAAGGGCAAGCCGTTCCAATGCCTCGAATTAGCGCGTGCCGGAGTCGTGGACGGCGCGACGTGCCGTGCGTTGCTGGACGAGTTGGCGGAAAAACTCCAAGCCAAGCTATCGTTCAGCGCGGAGCAAAGCCTTCAAACTTTGGCCGAGTTGCTCACTTTCCTGCGGGTCGTTCCCATTACGGGCCAACTCCAGGCCGTTCCTGCCGATCCGGACGATGATAAAGTCGTGGAATGTGCGGTCGCGGCGGGCGCGACGCACATCGTCACTGGAGACCGCCGGCATTTACTCCCCTTGGGCAGTTTTCAAGGAATCCCAATCATCAGCCCGGCAGACTTCCTCGTGGCGGTGGCTGCGCTCTCCGACGAAGCTAGGATACCGCATACTTAATTCTTAACGCAACTCGACCCGAAAACCGTTTGGTGCTAGTTGCTTCTCTACCAACACGGCACAATGCGATCGAAGGAAAGCGTTCAATTCCTCCTCCACTCCTCCATCACCCCTGGCGGGAATCGAAAACAACTTGAACTGCATTGCGCACTTTGTCTATTTTAACAGCGCCGCCCGCGCAATCCGCCAGGGCTACGCCCTGGACCCTGGAACACCTTGCCCGATGCATCGCTCACTACGCCTCTGCTTGCCCAGCTACGGCCCGGCTGCGCTACGGGCCTACGCTCGGGCCGCGCTCCGGCTCCGTTCGCTCTCCTTGATATTCTACTCTTCTGCCAGTACTCGGGAGACACGGAAGCCATGGTCGAAGTTACGGTGGCCAGGCCCGTCGTCGCGCTGCGCCGACCGGCAGCGCCCCGCCGGGTAGTCCCAGCTACCGCCGCGATCCACGCGGTGCGAGCCCCCTGGAGGACCAGCAGGGTCATTCGTAGGCGATTTCGCGTAATAATCATTTGCGTGCCAGTCCTGACACCACTGCCACACATTCCCGTATATATCATACAATCCCCACGGGCTGGCTCGCCTTCCGCCCACCGGATGCGGTCGCCAGCCCGAATTGTTGCTGAACCAAGCGTAGTCGGGCAGCAGGGCCTCTGCGGCCTTCTTTTCATCGGAGGCGGGACTGAAAAACCACCTGCCCGTGCTCCCCGCGCGGCAGGCATACTCCCACTGCGCCTCCGACGGCAGCCGATATCGCCCCGCCGACTTCTCCTCGGCCATCTCCGACAGCCGTGAGCAGAACTCGTCCGCGTCCGTCCATGTGACCATTTCCGCGGGAAATCGCTTCGTGTCCAGTCCGGCCACCTTGTCCTTGCTCTTGCCCGTCGCCGAAAACTCGCTCGGGCTCGCGCCCATCACGTGCTGGTATTCCTCCTGCGTCACCGGGTACATTCCCAAGTAGAACGGCCGCGTGATCCGCACGTGGTGTCTCGGCCCCTCGCCCGGCAGATGCTCCAGATACCAGTTGTCTTTTTTCGGCGCGGTCTTCAATTCCTCTTCGATCAGTTCCTGGGACGAGCCCATCTCGAACTCGCCCGGCGGGATGAGGACCAGCTTCATGCCGATCGAGTTGGTGACCTCGACCGGCAGGCCGAGGTACTTGGCCCAGACGGCTTGGTGCTCTTTGGCTTTCTTGGCGTCAAAGGGGGCAATGGCCGGCGGCGGAGCGCCGGGCGGCAGTTTCCATTTGCCGTCGGGACCGATGAGCGAAGCGACCAGCGGTAGAGTACTGGGTACTGAGTACTCAGTACCCAGTACTTTCCTTGTACCGTCGCCGTCTGCCTTGCCCGGCAGGGTCACCTCAACCTTTCCATCCGGCGCCACTTTGGCCGTAGCGCCGTCAGGAACCTCCACCTCGGTCTTCTTGCCGTTCTTCGTAACCGTGATGATCACCGCCCAGGCAATCATCCCCACGACCGCCAGCAATCCCAGGCCGATGGCCACGGCACGCAGTTTCTTCCGCCTCGCTACCGCCAGGGGGTTCGCGCGTCCGCCACGGCTGCTGGTTTCCTCGACCGCTACTTGTTGCGAGAAGGTCGCTGCCGGACGACGCTCGACCTGCTTCCTGGCAGCCGTCGCCAGCGGGCGCGGCGAAGCCTCTTGCAAGAAGGAAAGAGGATCCTCCGCTGGAAAAGTCGCAGTGCGTTCCTCGGCGGCTGTCGTAGCAGGGGTGGAGCGCTTGCCGACGCATGATTCCAGGGCAGTAATCACTTCGCTCATGGTTTGGTATCTTTCCAGGGGTTCCTTGGCGACCATCTTCTGGTATGCGGCGTCCAGCGGCGGCGGCACGTCGGGGCGGTCTTGGCAAAGCGACGGGATGGGCGACTCGCGGTGCGCCATGAGAACCTGCATCAGCGTCTCGCCCTTGTAGGGCGACGTGGCCCGTCAACAGACCGATACAGGGTGCAGCCCAACGAATAAATGTCGGCACGGGCGTCCGCGTGGTGCGTGTCGAGCGCCTGCTCGGGCGCCATGTAGTCGCAGGTGCCCATCATCTGGCCGCTGGTGGTCAGGCGGTCCTTGTCGGAGTCCGTCCGCCAGCCCGGCGACCAAGGCCAGACCCATGTCGAGGATCTTGACCGTTCCCTTCTTGTCCACCAGCAGGTTGCTGGGCTTGATGTCGCGATGGACAATGCCCTGCTCGTGGGCATATTGGAGCCCGCGGGCGGCCTGGATGACGTAATCCACCGCCTCGGCAATCGGCAGCGGTCCGCGCTCCTTCACGACGGCCGCCAGATCCTTGCCCTCCACGTACTCCATGACCAGGTAATGCACGCCTTCATGTTCGCTGGCATCGTGGGCTTGTAACGATGTTCGGATGGTCGAGCTTGGCGGCGGCTTCCACCTCGCGGTAGAAGCGTTTGACGGCGTCGGGCGAGCCGAGTTCTTTCTTGGCGATCATCTTGACCGCCACGAGCCGTTTCATCCGCCGGTGCTGGGCCTTCAAGACCACGCCCATGCCGCCCTCGCCCAGCTTGTCCAGCACGACGTATTCGCCGAAGACCAGCCCCTTGGTCTTGCCCTGGTAGACGGCCTGGGCCTGGTACTTGGTCAGCTTGCCCTGCTGGACAAGGGCCTGGGCGAGCTGCTGGACGTCCTTGGGCCGCTTGTCGGTCGGGAGGCTGCTCCTGAAACATGGAGACTTCGGCCGCCGACATCAGGCCGCTCTGCGTCAAACGCTCGACGAACTGTTCAATGGTCATCGACATGGCCTTTTCCTCAGCAAGACGCTTCGAACCGGGCGGTTATTATTTTAATGACTTGCCTTAATGCTGCAAGGATATATACACTAATGGGGGGTGTGAGCCGGATGCGGGAGAACGGCCAATTGCCGCAGTACTTCAAATAACGGAGCAACTAATCTGCTATAATAAGTCCGGCTAGGCCAAGCGACTGACCGCCAGAGGGACGAATCATGCCGATTCACGATTGGACCCGGGTTTCGTTCGGGACGTTCCACAACTTCCATCAACATTGGATGATCGCGCTGTGCGATGCCCTGAATGGCGGGCTGCTTCCCGAGGGTTATTTCGCCATGGCCGAACAGGTTGTCGGCCGACCGGAGGCGGACGTGGTCGCCCTGGAAATCGACAGCGACGGCGATTTGCCGCCGGACGCTGGCGGAACGGCCACGGCGGTTCGGCCGCAGACGGCGTTCGTTCTTGCAGCCGAGGAGGAGCGGTACGCCGCCAAGGCGACTCGCCTGGTTATCCATCACGGACTGGGCCGGGTGGCGGCGGTCCTCGAAATCGTCTCCCCCGGCAATAAGAACAGCCGGCACGCCCTGCGGTCGTTTGCGGACAAGGCCGTCGAGCTGATCCGGGAGGGCGTGAATCTGTTGGTGGTCGACCTGTTTCCGCCCGGACCGCGCGACCCGCAGGGGATCCATCCGCTCATCTGGGACGAGATCAGCGACCGGCCCTTCGCGCTGCCAGCGGGTAAACCGCTGACCCTGGCCGCGTACCAATGCGCTCCGACGAAAACGGCCTATGTCGAGCCGGTCGCCGTGGGCGATCGGCTGCGCGAAATGCCGCTGTTCCTCCGCGGCGACTGGCACGTGCAGACACCGCTGGAAGAAGCGTACCAGACCGCCTGGGGCGTTATGCCGCCGCCGGTCAAGCGTTTGTTCAACGGCCAGTAGGAGCGCGGGACGAGTCGTGGACGGCAAGTGTATTTCTCCCTCAGTCGATAGGCGGAAATTCGGATCACAGGCGTATTTTGACACAACTCTGCGCCGCCGTGAATAGGCTGCTACATACAACGGGGGCTGCAATGCGCCGCGCAGTGGGACCGGCGGCGGAGGAGCAGTGTACGCCGCCATGATCATAATCCAACCTGCCACCGGCCGCAGGTTTTTGCCCATTGGCAGAAGCGATCGAGTACGTCAGAGTACCGACCTAACCGGAATTTGCGCAACCTCGCGGCCCCCGATCACCAGCGGAACGCTTTCCGCTTCGCCGAAATCATCGTGGCGGCGATAATCGGGCCGCTCAGCCGGGCCGGTTGGGTCCGAGTAGACCTCCACCCGTCGCTCGATCAGGTTGACGATCCAGTAGACCGGCAGCGAGGACTTGGCGTAAATCATCTTCTTGAAGCCTTGATCGCTACGGAGCGACGTGTCTGACACCTCGACAACCAGCACAACGTCGGCGGGACCGGGATGGCGATCGGCATAGTCATCATTCGACCCTCGCACGACGATCACGTCAGGCTCCGGCTCGCTGGCGACCAATGTGACGGAAGAGGGTGAAGCCACGTAGTGGCCCTCGGGAACCCTCTTGCGCAACGCGTCCTGCACTCGATGCGTGGCGCGATGGTGGGCTGGCGAAACGGTCATTTTGGCTACCAGCAACCCTTCCAAGAGTTCCACCCGATCACCATCGGCGAGGATGCCCTGCTTTGCCATGGCATGGTACTGCTCGACGCTCAATCGCCACGGCTCAGGAGATTCGAAAATCGGCGGGGGAAGATCAGCAATCGACATTCGGCAATTTCCATTCTTAGACAAACCGTCCAATTGCTGGGATATTATACGCTGGAATCCTCGGCGCAACAAGCTGCTTCCCGATAACCGCTAAGGACCGGCGAATCAATAAGTGTCGCCTTTCGCTCCGCGAAAGTCGCGTTCTTTCGCGGAGCGAAAGGCGACGCTGCGACAGTTACTGATTCGCCTGTCCTAACTGAGTCAGCGGATGACGAATGCGATCGTCGTCTTGATCACGGCCCGAACTTGTTGCGGTCGGCCACTTCCGCCTGAATCACGATCAGCTTGCCGTCGCGAAAGACCTCCAGCGAGACCTTCTTGCCGACCTCGATCAGGCCGACGAGGTTCACGAGGTGTGCATCATCGTCAATCGCCGTGCCGTCGATTTTCACGATCACGTCGCCCTCGCGAATACCGGCGGCCTCGGCCGGCCCGCCACGCGTGACCGATCTCACTCGCGTGCCGGTCGGCAAGGCCATGCCCAACTCGGCGGCCAGGGCCGGACCGAACTTCGCGTCCAGACTCACGCCGAGGAAGGCCCGCGTCACCTTGCCGGTGTCGATCAACTGCCGGGCTACGGCCATGAAGAGATTGACGGGGATCGAGAAGCCGATGCCCTCGTTGCCGCCGGAATTGCTGGCGATGGCCGTGTTGATGCCGATGATCTCGCCGTGCAAGTTGCACAACGGGCCGCCGCTGTTGCCGGGATTGATGGCCGCGTCGGTCTGCAGGAAGTCCTGGAAACGGACCGACTCGTCGCCCATGTGAAGATCGTGCCGCCCGCGGGCGCTGATGATGCCGAACGTGACCGAGTGGCTCAGGCCAAAAGGGCTGCCGACGGCCAGCACGAAGTCGCCGATCTCCATCCGGTCGCTGTCGCCGACGGGGGAAGCGATCAAATCGGCCGCCTCAACGGCCAATACGCCGACGTCCGTCTCTTCGTCGACCAGCACGCGTTGCGGATGAAGTTCCCGGCCGTCGGCCAGATGGATGCGAATGCCGTCGGCAGGAGTGTCGCGAAAAACGTGCCGGTTGGTAAGTACGTAGTAACGCCCCTTTCGCTCGATGATCACTCCCGAGCCGGATTCCTCAACGTGCCGGTCAAGATTGTGCTCGAGGGTCCGCATCGGCACGTCGGCTTCGATATGCACTACTGTCGGGCCGATGAGCTTCGCCACCGTCTTGACGACCGTGGCCTGGGCCTCCAGCACGGCAAGGTTCTGCTCAAGGGTCCGCTGCAATTGGGCCCGCGCTTTGGGCGATGTGACCGGGCGTTGGGTGCTGACGGCCTTGAACCTTCCGGAAACCGGGGAAACTGAGACGTAGCGTGGCGTCGAGTGCAGCGAAGCCCCACCATTTGCCGCCGTTTCTTGGTGGGGCTTCGCTGCGCTCGACGCCAGCCTACGGATCTCCGGCGCGACACCCAGAGCCAGAATGCCCAGTAGCGGGGTCACCCAGGCGCAAACCACGACGGCGGCCCGCGCCGCCCACGACGTTTGGCGTTTTGACATTACCGCTAACGATCCTCTGCTTGGGACGGGAACAGGGTACCGTAGGCCCTGGCTGCTCGTCCCGCGGTGGCACGCTGAGCTTGCGAAGGGCGTGGTTTCTTGCGCCGCCACGCCCTTTGCTAAGTTCGTGAAAGTTCTCTCTGCGCCAGCCCCTACCCGCGACAATTGTTCAGGACACGTCCAGCTCAATGTCGTTGATCGACAAGTCGGAGTCGCCGCTGGAAGAATCCAGCAACCGGCTCCAGTCGACGTCCGCGGAACTGCCGCCGCTGGCGCCTTGCCGTTCGGCCTCGCGCTGGCACTTGATGCAGTACGTGGCGTAGGGCAAGGCGTTAAGCCGGGCCATGGGGATGCCCGTGTTGCAGCCTTCGCAGATGCCGAACTGCCCGGTGCGCATTCGTTCCAGGGCATATTCGATGCGGGTCAGTTCGCGGCTTTCGACCTCGGCCAACTGCGAGCTGATTTCGTCCTGGACGGAATCCAGGGCGGCATCGACCATGTCGCCGGAGGTTTGGGCCCTCAGTTCTTTCAGCAGGCTCAAGTCGCCTGCCAGTGCCTTGCGGAGTGCGTCGCGCCTTTTGACGAGCACTTGGCGCATGCTCAAAATTGCGTCTTTGCGGCTCATAGGATTCACCTTGGCGTCCGAATCGGGCTGCGCTGAAGGTGATAGCCCCCCTTCAGCTCAGCCGAAGCCGAACCCCTTCTCAAAAAAAGTGTTTGTTCCGGATAGCTGCCCTGCGGTGCCGAAAGATGAGCCCGACACCAGCGGAGCAACCAAACTATACTACGCAAGTCGATGGAATAAAGATCGAAAAAACCAGAAAAATTCCCACGGCCGGCTCAATGCCTGCCAAGTCAGTCGCAAATGCTTTAGAGGCAAGCAGTTGCAAAGGGTTCGCATACCGTTGTTCGCGCCGCGCGGCTCGATGATCCCTGGGACACTTGGCGGCAAATTCTCCTTTGTCCCCACGATCGGGGGATGCGAGATCCCTCGACGCCCGACCCGCGTTGCTATCCGATAATCGGCAAAACCGGCACAGATCATCAGCCCTTTTTTCTCAATGCACGATCCTTCCGCAAATCGGCCGGTTCGACTTTGACGTGCCACGGGCCGCAAGCTAAATGCCGTAGAGGGTTTATGGTGCGAACGGTCACGAATAAGCCGCCATCCCACCGGGATTCAAAGCATTTCGAACCCCGCAAAGTACAAGAATGAACCACATGTTTTCAACATCGTCCGCGATTTCATCTCCTCCCGATTTTCTCGTCCTGCGCGTGCGGGGATCGACCCGCGACGGCCAAATCGTGCGTCTCCAATCGCCCAAGTGTACGATTGGATCGGGCACTAATTGTACCCTGCGATTGCAAGCAGACAACGTTGCGGCGGTTCATTGTCTGATTCTCCGCGGCTCCAACCGGACAGTGGTCCGGCGTTGGTCGCCCGACACGCGTCTGAACGGCCGAAACTTCACCGAATCGGACTTGCAGGTGGGCGATTGCCTGAGCATCGGCGCCATCGATCTGGAAGTGGTTGAAACTGCGCAGCCGGGCTTGCCCAACGAGAATCTCCGCGACCAGCAACGAACCATCGACCAGCAGTTGGCCCAGATCGAGGTCCGCCTTCGTTCGTTGGACGAGCAGGAGGCCGCCTGGGAAGCCCGCAAGGCCGGCCTGCAACAGGCACTGGATGACCGCGTAGCGGGGCTGGACGCCTTGCGCGTCGACCTCGAATCGCAACGCCTTGCGCTGGAGAAGGAGTGTCGGCAGTACGAAGCACGGCTCGCGGAACTCCAGTTGCGGGAGAGCGAACTGGAAGAGCGGGGGTGTAAATTGGAGTCGGAAATCGCCGTGACGGCGGCACCGGCCGTTGTGTCCGAGACGCCGGTTCCCGGACCGATCGCCTCGGTACCGGAACCGCTCGCGGCGGAAAAGGAAACAGAAACGAAGCCGGTCGCCGATGCCGCAACGACGACAACCACCGTGCCGTCAAGCGCTCCGCCCGTCGATTTGGCAGCCGTCTTGCGGCAGGCCGGCTTCAAGATCGACGAGGCGGACGAAGTTGATCACGAGGACAATGTGCAGACGGTCGAAGTCGATCCTACCGGCCAAGTCGATCGAGCGGACGAGCAAGGACAATCCAAGGAGCCCGTCGTTCTCCAAGAGGAATCCCCGGACGGCGGAGCGGCTGCCGGGCCGCCGATCGACATCTCAGCTCCTGTCCCCCGCAGTCGGAACCCGGCGGAGTCCGGCGAAGAAGAAGTATCGATCGACGATTACATGGCCAACCTGCTCGCACGGTCGCGGGGCCAGTCGGCCGCGCCGTCCGGTCCGATTGCCGGTCCGTCCCGGGCACCGGCTGCTGTTGCGTCTCGGCCGTTGCCGGCTGTCGTCGCGCCCGCATTGCAGCCGGAACCTCCGCCGGCGGGCGAGCCGGTGGCGATGGCTCCTCGAACCGTTGCTCCGGAACGGCAGGTCGACTTCAGAGCGATGCGGCAATTGGCCAACGTTTCAGCCAAGAACGCTTTGCACAAGCACGAGAGCAAGCAGCTTTCGGCCGACACGCGTACGAAGCTGCTGGTGACCTGCGTGTCGGTCGTGGTCGGCGTGTCGCTGCTGGTCATCCATCAATTGCCCGGGGCTCAGCCGATTACGATTTATGGGGCGGCGGCGTCATTCACCGTGGCGGCACTCTGGGGAGTGAACTACCTGTCGTTGCTGTCGCGGTCGGCCAACGAGCGGCTGGCCTACATGAGCCGCCATCTCAAGGCGGGCGAGGAGCCCGTGACAGAGGTGAAGGAAGAAAAGCCGTAGTCTCGGTCGAGAAATGCGCGAGGTAACCCAGAGCCCCGCGATTGCGTCGCTGGAGGATGCGCAACATGGCATTCCTCCTGATTTCCTCCAGCGGCGCATTCGCGGGGCTATGGCATTTTCAAAATCCTCGCGCGGCCCGCACGTCGTCGAAGTCGCGGAGGTGATATTCGATGCCGACGTAGTCCAGCACCCGGCAAAGACCGCGCAGGGCGACGCCCATTCCGTCCGGCCCGCTGAAGCCGCCGAACTGTCCGCCGCCTTTGACGTGCGGTTCCAGGTCGAGGAACACGCCGGGGATGCCGCGGCGGTGCGAGCTTGCTCTCCAGCGCGGGCAGGATCTGGCGGAAATCGCGGAGGATCAGTCTCGTGGCCCGAGTCGCCCAGGTCGGCGGGAACGAAATGGGCCAGCTTGTCCTCCTCGACGTGGCCTCCCTTCATGATTGCCGGGCCGGTGCGATAGTCCTTGACGTGGATCCAGCCCAGGCCCGGCTTCATCGCCATATATTGCTCGAACACGTCGGCCGTGGAGAAACCCTGGGTGAGGATGTTGCCGCCGTCGAAGATCAGGACCATGGCCGGATGGTTCACCTGGCGGTAGATCTCGGCCAGGATCAAACCGTTGCTGCCCACCAGGTTCGCTTCCACCTCAAGGCCGAAAGTCAGGTCGGAGCGGTGGAATGCCTCGGCGATCTGGCCCAACTGGTCGACGACCTGCGGAAGATGCTCCCGCGGATCGCTTCCCTTGGGATGGTAGAACGAGAAACCGCGGATCAGCTTCGTCTCGAAGGCGTGGGCCAACTCGCAGGCCTTCTGCACGTCGCCGGCCAGGTATTTCTCGAAAGGAACGTAGGCGTTCTTCGTGCCGTCTTCGACGTCGACCAGCTTGACCTTGCCGATGGGCGAGCCGATCGACGAGACATTCAGGCCGTATTCGTTCTGGAGCTGGCGGATCTTCTGGATCTCGGCCACGCTCAGCTTCATGACGTTCTTCACGCCCTGGCCGACGTCGATGAAGCGGATGCTGTAATATTGCAGGCCCAGCGCGGCAAAGGCCACGAACTGCTCGATGGCGGTCTTGTTGTTGGCCGATTCGTCGGCAAAACCGGAGAGAATGACACGTGGTGATCTCGTTCATGGAGGTTGGTTTCCAGATTATGCGTTTTTCGTAAAGGTGGCCGTAACGGTCGTCGTAATGCCGCCGCGGGCCGTGAAGGCGGCCGTCAATTCCATCCGCCGCGGCGCCAAAAGCGATACCACGTCGTCGAGAATCCGGTTCGTCACGTTCTCGTAAAAAATCCCCTCGTTGCGGAATTGCTGGAGATAAAGCTTCAGACTCTTCAACTCCACGCACTTCCGGTCGGGCACGTAACGGAACACGAGCGTGCCAAAATCGGGCTGGCCGGTCTTGGGGCAAACCGAGGTGAACTCGGGACAAACGATCTCGATCGTATAATCGCGACTGGGATACTGGTTCTCGAACGTCTCCAAGACGTCGCGGAAACTTGGGCTCACTTGCACGTTCCTTTCCTTCAGCGAATAATTGTACCATCAATTCATGATCAGTACCAATCCACTCAAATCCGAACTGCCGGCCGTGATCCTCCTATCCGGGGGGCTCGACTCGGCGACCACCGCCGCCATCGCCCGGCAGGAAGGCTACGATCTCTACGCGCTTTCGGTGGACTACGGCCAGCGGCACCACTTCGAGCTTGAGGCGGCGCGGCGCGTGGCCCAGGCGATCGATGTCTGCCGGCACGTGATCCTCGACGTCGATCTGGCGCAACTGGGCGGCAGCGCCCTGACCGACGCGCTGGACGTGCCCAAGGACCGGCCGGCCGACGCCATGTCGGAAGGCATCCCGGTGACCTACGTCCCGGCGCGGAACACGGTGCTGCTCTCCCTGGCCTTGGCCTTTGCCGAGACCGTCGGGGCGGCCGACATCTTCGTGGGCGTCAATGCCGTCGATTACAGCGGATATCCCGATTGCCGCCCCGAATACATCGAGGCCTTCCAGCGCCTGGCCAACCTGGCGACCAAGGCCGGCGTCGAAGGCCGACTGAAATTCACTATTCATACGCCGCTGATCCAGCTCACGAAGGCCCAGATCATTCGCCGCGGCACCGAGTTGGGCGTCGACTACTGCCTTGACGCACACCTGCTACGATCCCGACGAAGACGGCATCAGTTGCGGCCGTTGCGATGCCTGCCAGTTGCGGCGGAAGGGCTTTGCCGAAGCGGGCCTTTGCGATCCGCTGCCGTATCAGGATGCATAGCAGATTCGATGCGCATCGCTGAAATCTTCCGATCGCTGCAAGGCGAAGGCCGTTTGACGGGCGTCGAGAGCGTCTTCGTCCGCACCAGCGGCTGCAATCTCCGCTGCCGCTTCTGCGACACGCGTTATGCCTCCTGGGAGCCGGAGGGCGATTACTTCTCGGTCGAGGAAGTGGTGGCGATCGTGGAAAGAACGGCCATGGAGACGACCGCGGAGGAGGCCGCTCTCGGCCACGTCGTCGTCACCGGCGGCGAACCGATGCTGCTGCCGGAATTGGTCCCGCTCTGTGCGGAACTGCGGCGGCGGGGAATGCACGTCACGATCGAGACCGCCGGCACGCGTTATCAACCGGTCGCAGTGCGATCTGATGGCCGTCAGCCCCAAACTTTCGAATTCGACGCCGCGCGCGGACGAGGCCCCGGAGTGGATCGACCTGCACGAGCGGAACCGGGCCGCGCCCGATATCCTGCGGCGACTCAATGCCGAGTACGACTGCCAGTTCAAGTTCGTCGTCGACAGCCTGGCCGATTGCGCGGAAGTGATTGCCTACCTGGCCGATTTTCCCGAGATCGATCGCCGCCGCGTCTTGCTCATGCCCATGGGCACCAAGCCGCCGGAACTGGCCGCCAAGGCCCAGTGGCTGGAGCCCTACTGCAGGGAACATGGGCTGACGTTCTGCCCCCGGCGGCACATCGAGTGGTTCGGCTGCCGGCGGGGAACGTGACGCTTTTCAAGCACACTCCGCGTGTTCCAGGGCAGGGGGCGCATTGACGATCCGGTCGTGGACTTCGCGCCGATGGATCGGCACTTCGGCGGGGGCCACAAAGCCCAATTTCACGCGGTCGCCGCGGACCTCCAGAACGACGATTTCGATATCCTGGCCAATTTTGATGGCCTCGTTCAGTTTGCGAGACAAGACGAGCATGACGGTACCTCCTTGGATGATGAGAAGAGACAGATTCCTTTCTGTGGGTTCACCCTAAGATACGTAATTTCTGGCGACGAGGTTCACTTAGTACTTCTGGAGGCAGGGTCCTGGTTTGCCCCGCTTGTCTGGTTTGCCTAGCTGCACCTTTGCGTTGTTTTCTGTGGCATCGGGGCCGGCGAAAGCCGGGACTACGAACGGCCTGGCAGTTCATTCGGTGCCAGCGGTTGACAATCTCGCCGGAAAGAGCTAGATTTGCGCGTTCGGAACATTACTTATCCGGGAAATCGTTTCCGCCCAACAGAGATGGCACCAACAGTCGCTCGCGACGGACCATTTCGGCTTTTTTTCTTTTCGAGAGAAGAGCCGAGAATCCACGTGCATGTAGCTCACTCAGATGGTGAGGCCAAGTTCTGGCTTACGCCTGAGGTCACGCTTGCAACCCACACGGGGTTGTCTGTACAACAACTTCGCGAGGCCCACCGGGTCGTCGTATCGCACCTTGAGGAAATACAAAATGAATGGAACCGGCATTTCGGCGCTTGAAGTCACCCAAGTCTCGAAACACGGCTTCTGGTTGTTGATCGGCGATGAGGAACTGCTGCTTCCTTTCGTCGATTTTCCATGGTTCCAGCAAGCCACGATTGAACAACTTATGGACGTGCAGTTGCCGAATTCCGACCATCTGTATTGGCCGCAACTCGACGTCGATCTGTCAATTGCTTCAGTCCGCAACCCCAAAGCTTTCCCGCTGGTCGCCAAAGGCCAACGCTCGGACTGACGAGACGCGGCATACCTGGCGAGATCGCACTTTCGCCCTACGCCGGGCGCGAGAGCAGCTTCACGGCCTGCCCTAAGGCCGAAACGGTGAAGGCCAACGGATAGACCTTCTCGTAGTACCACAGTCGAGCCAGGTGCAGGCCGATGGTCGCGGTCTGGCGATGACGTGACTCCTCGACCGCCCGGACGAGCCACTGGAGCCCGGCCTCCAGCACCGGCTGCCGGCGCGGATCGCCCGGCGCGGCCAGCAAGGCCTCGACCGCCATGGCCGTCTCTTCGACGCTCGATGGGCGCGGGACTCGCCGACCATGGGTACATGGTGCCCGCCGCCGCCCCAGCCGCCGCCGGGATCAGCGGCGGCAGAGAGCCACTCCAGGCCGCGTTGGGCCTGGGGGCTTTCGATTCGATCAAGATCGCGATAAGCCAGGAGTACCTGGGCCGTGCCATAGATGGGGTTCTCTTCGCCGGGAAAATTCGGGTTGCCGAACCACAGCGGCCGCCAACTTCCATCGGACCGTTGTTGGGCGGCGAGGTAATTCATGCCGTGCCGTATGGCCTCGTCGATCGAACGGTCCGCAATCCAATACTGCCACGCATGCAGGGCCCGCAGGGCATGGGCGGTCAGGTCGGCGCCGCTGCCGTCGAGCGATGTACCGCGCGCACCACGGCGGAAGGTGGGCCAACCGCCGTCGTTGTTCTGCACGGCCAGGAGCCAGTTGATGCCTGCGGCGGCGGCGATCTCGATCCTCGCCCGATGGGCCCCCGCGCCGGACTTCAAAAGTACTGATAGGGCCAGTAGCGCGGTGGAGGTGTCGTCGGCGTCGGGCAGCGAACCCCGCGCGTCGTTGCAGCCCCATCCGCCTGGCGGAGTCTCGGTCAACGGGTCTAATTCGCTGCGCTGGCAGCCCAACAGCCAATCCAGACAATCCAGGGCGCCCACGTCGCCGCTGGCTGATGCCAAGGCGTTGATCGATAGTGCCGTATTCCAAACGGAAAGGCTGGTGTCGATCGACCAGGAAGCATCGCTGCGAACGGTATCCAACAAGAAGCCGAGACCGCGGCGGGCGACCGGGTGGTTGACTCGGCCGGTCGAAGCCAAGCCCATCACCAAGAAGCTGGTCCACGGCACGGATTCCAAGAAACCGCCGCTGGGCGGTTGTATGCGCCCAGCCAGGCAAGGCTGCGGCCGATGCTCAGTCGCCGTGTCAGCAGGGCCAGCGGATTGCGCGGCCAACGGTGGAAGTAGCGTGCCTGTCCGATGCCGACCCGCACCGGATCCGCGTAGCTGGCCGAGGTCCCCAGCGGGCGTTGCAGGGGCCTGGGCAGCCAGGCAAGTTCAAAAGCCATTGCCGGCACGTCGCGCCAGTCGGTCAGCCCGGCCAGGGCCGAGTTGCCGAGGACGGCCGCCAGCATGGTGGGATCGCCGCCGTACTGTCGGAGAAGCCCGGCCAGTCCATCGTGGTTGTCATAATAACGCTGCGTCCGCGCCAGCGAATCGGCATAGCGCTGCGACTGGGCGGCCAGATGAATGGCCGCGCGGACCAGTATCGTCGTAGCGGAGTTCGATGGGCTCGAGCGGGTGTCGCCCCAGCCGCCGTCGCCGTTTTGGCCTGCCACGAGCCAATCGACCGAGCGGCAGGCCAGTTGCTGATAGGCCTCGCGGCGGGACTCCTCTTTTACTGCCCGAGCGACAAGGCATAATGCACTGGCCGCACTGGCCGTGGCGAACGCAGAACTGGAAAGTTCGCCGACCCAATGGCCGGAAGGGACCCTGAGGGCCAACAGTTCATGGCGGACGGTCTGGAAAGCGGAAAGCAGGGGGTGAAAGTCGATCATGGTGCCCTATTTTAGTGGCGTGGGAAGGCAGACAGCAAGGTGGCCATGATGGGCGAGTCCTTGGAGAGGCTATCCGGAAAGTTTGTCCGGTTATTCGGCACATTGAAGCCCGACGGGGCACCCGCTTGCGGGTCAGCGAGGTATGTGCGCGAACGAGCGGGAAAAGCCGATTCCTCGCTTGCGCGTCGGGCTTCAATGTTGATTTGCTGCCGAGAACTTTCCGGATAGCCTCTGAGTGACTATAGGAAAAGATTTGGGCCGCGCCCCAAATCACTACTCCGAAATCCACCTCATCAGCCACCCTTTTTTCAAATCCGCCGCCAGCATGGTTTTCGGCCGCCCGAGCGTTGCCAAGAGGGCCTCGATGGCCAGGTAACCGCTCCGCACGGCCCCTTCCATCGTGGCCGGCCAAGCGGTGGCGGTCCAATCGCCGGCCAGATAAAGACCTTCGATTGGTGTCTGCTGAGCCGGTCGGATCGCCTCGGTACCCGGCCGCACGGAAAAAACAGCCCCCGGCTGCGTGAGCACACGATAGTGTACGAGCTTGGCCTTGCTGGCCGTTGGCCAGATCGCCTGCAAGTCGTCCAGCACATCTTGCAACACTTCCTTGGAATCGCGGCCTGCCAAGGCCCGCGAAGCACTAATGACGACGGTGTAGTGGAAATTTCTGCCTGTTGTTAAATACCCACTGGCTCAGCCGGCCGACCAAGGCGGCATGAGGCAGGTCCATGATCGGCCGATCGAACCAAAGATGTACTGCCGTGATCGGTGAGGACTCCAACTCCGTGCCGGCCTCGGCCAGGGGCATCCGCTTGAGCAACTCCGGGCCGAGAAGTTTGCCGAGTTGTTTCCAGGAGACAGCCGAAACGGCGTTGTCGAAGCGGCGACAGAGCCCATCGGCCAGCACGATGCCGAGGAATCGCTTGTCATCGACCTCCAACCGCTCGATTCGCGTGCGCATGTGGAGCTTCGCGCCGCGGCGGGTGAGCCAAATGCCGGCGCGTTCCCAGATTTCGCCCAGCGGTATCCGGGGGACGAGGATTTCGTAGGCCTTGCGCGTGGCCATGAATCCATCGACGAAGACTTTTCTCGCCGCCGCTACCGACACGTGATCGACCGTGTCGCCCAAGGCGCTTTCCAGCACCACGGCCCAGAACCGCCGCACGGCGTTTTCCGGTTGCTCCTGACGGCAAAGCCACTCGCCCATGGTGGGCGCGTCGGCCGCGTCGGGCCAACGATGACGGGCCAATCGCAGCATGGCCCGGCCGATCGCCCGTCGCTCCCGGCCCGTGAGATAACCGAGTCGCCGCGAGCCCTGGCACGAGATGCAGCGGCGCGGGCAGCCAGCGGCTGGCGGCGAAGTCGTAGCGCGTGCCGTCGGGGCCGAAGAAATGCAACGTTGCGTAGCGATCGAAGCCGTCGGTGGTTTCCGTGCGACGGCAGAAATCCAACAGGTTCGTACAGCAGCCCATCGCCACATGTGGCGAAAGATCAACGAGTTGATCGGCCTGGGCGTCGTGATACGAGCCGGCCCGGCCGCCCAGTGTCGGGGCCTGCTCGAACAACTCGACGTGGAAACCTTGCTCCACCGCTGCCACGGCTGCCGCCAATCCAGCCACGCCGCCACCGACAATGGCGACGGATGGTTGTGACGGGGCAGGGCAGAGGGAACTGGAAAGCATAGGGCAGAATCATCTGTTAGGCTGCACTGGCAGGAAACTCCAACGCAGGGCGAGCCACAACTTCTTCCACCGGCTCACGGGAATGCGGCGGCTGAAAACATCGGCCGGCTGGCGGCGAATGGCCTGCAAGCAGGGCGTGATAGGTTTCCATCATCAGGCCAAAGATGCGGTGCCCGTCCTTGTGGAGCCAGCGGGGCAACTCGGCCGCTTCACGATAGAACTGCTCGGCCCGATCGATTTCCATTTCCATCAGCCGCAGGAACGGCCGGTTCACCACGCCGTTTTGAAGTTCCTCCGCGGAATAGCCGCAGGCGCTGATGTCTTCCAACGGCAAGTAGACGCGTCCCCGCCGGGCGTCTTCGCGCAGGTCGCGGAGGATGTTGGTCAGTTGCAGGGCCAGGCCGGCACTGCGGCTAGGACCGTGGAAATCGCGGTCCTTTCCGGCGCCATGGTTGGCACGGCAGATGCCACAGAAAGAAAAGCCCCAGATGTGAATGCAGGCCAGGCCGACGGCCGACGCCACGCGCTCGCAATAAACGGCCAGCTCGTCGAACGTCGCGTAGACCCGCGGTTCAAGATCCATCTCGACGCCGTCCAGCACGGCCAGCAGCGATTCCGGCGGGATCTGAAACTCGCGGACCGTTTGGACCACGGCCGGCAGGATCGCGCGGCCGCACGGATCGACTTCGCCGAGGAGTTCATCTCCACTGACGCCTACCCCAGAAAGCGCCGTTTCCAAGGCGTCCCGCCATTGCCGCAGCAACTCACGCGGCGAGTTTCCGGGTCGATGCGGATCGTCGGCCAGATCGTCGCTGTGCCGCATGAAGGCATAGAGGGCGTGCATGGCCTGCCGTTTCGCTGGCGGCAAAAGGCGGAAAGCGGCCGGAAAGTTCGAGCCGGCCTGACCGCTCAGACGGCGGCACGCACGGTGGCTAGCGAGAATTTCTGCCGTGGTTGTCACAGAATATCTTCCGGAACCCGGCCCCGTTTCAGTTCCCACCAGCATTTCCAAAACAGCCAGAGCTTGGTCTTCTTGGAAATCGCCGGCCGCGAGGTCCAGACGTCGTAGTTCTGCTGGCGAATGGCCCGCAGGATCGCCAGCCCGCCGTGGATGAACAGGGCCACGTCGAGTTGCAGTTCCGGCGGCATCCAGCGGACCAGCGGCAATCCGCGTCGCAAATGACCTTCGGCCAGATCGACCTCGGCGGCCATCAGGCGGCGGAACGCGTCGTTGACCTCCCGCCGGGCGAACATCTCGTCGTCATAGCCGAAACGGGCCCGGTCGGCCGCCGGCAGATAGACGCGGCCCATGTCGCAGTCCCGGGCCACGTCCTGCCAGAAATTGGCCAGTTGCAGCCCGGTGCAGATCGAGTCGGCCAACTGGGCCCGCTCGGGGGTATGGCACTTGCCCAAATAAAGGATCAGCCGGCCGACCGGGTTGGCCGAGTAGCGGCAATATTGCGGCAATTGGCCCAGGTCGTCGTAGCGGCGGACCCGCTGGTCCTGGCGAAAGGCGACCAGCAGGTCGATGAACGGATCGATGGGGATGGAGTAGCGGTGGATCGTGTCGGCCAGGGCCACGAAAACCGGGTGCCGGGTCGTGCCGGCAGTAGCAGTCGCGCAGCTCCTTTTCCCACCAGTCCAGCAGCGACAAGGCTCCGTTGCGGGTCGCCCGGTTCGTCGGCCAGGTCGTCGGCCCAGCGGCAATAGGCGTAGACGTTATAGAAATGCTGGCGGAGCCGCCGCGGCAACAGCCAACTGACGACGGTGAAGTTCTCGTAGTGCCGTCGGGCCAGCCGCCGGCAGTACCGCCTGCCCTGCCTCGGCCGAAGGGGCTTGGGAATCTTGGCTTCCGGACCGTATAATGCCAAATCATGCGAGAACATGCCGTCAATTATACCGTTCGGGGCTGATACGGACACTGACACCACCCCAAAGCGTCCGCACGGCGGTAAGTCGTTCCCTCGCTTACGTTTCGGGGTTAATTGAAGAGGAAACCATGCGAATCATATTGGCCGCTCCCCGCGGCTTTTGTGCCGGAGTGAATATGGCGATCGAGAGCCTGGAAAAGGCCGTTGCCCTTTACGGCACGCCGATTTACGTCTACCACGAGATTGTCCACAACCGCTGGGTAGTCGAGCATTTCAAGGACAAAGGAGTGGTTTTCGTCAACGACCTGGAGGAGGTTCCCGAGGGTTCCTATCTTCTCTTTTCGGCCCACGGCATCTCGCCGCAGATCCGCCAGCAGTCGGAAGCCCGGCGGCTGAAAACGATCGACGCCACCTGTCCGCTGGTGACCAAGGTGCATCGCGAGGCGATCCGTTTCGCCCGCGACGGCTACACGATCATTTTGATCGGCCATGCGGGCCACGACGAGGTCATCGGCACGATGGGCGAGGCCCCGGAGGCCTTTCGCATCGTGCAGACGGTCGAGGACGCCGCGACGATTCAAATCGAGAATCTCGACCGACTGGCCTATCTCACGCAGACGACGCTCTCCGTGACCGAAACGGCCGATATCATCGCCAAGCTGAAGGAGCGGTTTCCCCAGATCGTCTCGCCCAAGAAGGAAGACATCTGCTATGCCACGCAGAATCGTCAGGAGGCCGTGCGGACGCTGAGCGATCAGGCCGACGTGCTCCTGGTCGTGGGCAGCTACAACAGTTCGAACAGTCGCCGGCTGGCCGAGTTGGGCCAGGCGCGGAATGTGCCCTCGCACCTGATCGACGGTCCGGACGACATCGACCTTTCCTGGTTCCACGGGCAGCGAAACCGTGCTGATCACGGCCGGGGCGAGTGCTCCCGAGTCGGTGGTCCAGGAGTGCGTCGACATGCTTCGCTGGCGGTTCGGCGGTTCGGTCGAGTTGCAGTCGGTCCGCGAGGAGCAGATCCGCTTCACGCTGCCCACGCCGCTGGATGACCTGATGCGTCCGGAGACGGCGTGATTCTTCGATGCGCATCAGCGATTTGGAATTTCATCTGGTTGAAGTTGCGCGAACGGGTCTGTTGTCGCCCGTGAGGTCGTTGCTGGTCCGTTTGTGTACGGACGAGGGCGCGGAGGGGTGGGGCGAGGGCTGGATTTCCTGGCGCCCCAGCGAACTCCTGCCGCGCCGCGAGTTGTTGCTTCCCGTCCTTTCCGGCCGCAGCATTTTCGACATCGAAGAGCTGCACACCATTGAGGCCCTCGCCTGTCCTGCCTTGCGCGCAGCCGTGGAGATGGCCTGTTGGGACCTGGTCGGCCAAGCCACCGGCCAGCCGCTGTGCCGGCTTTGGGGTGGTGAATACCGCCGCCGGATCCCGGTTGCCGTACGGCTTTTCGGGCGTTGGCCGGAGCAAGTCGCGTGGCGGGCCCGCGAATTGAGCGGACACGGCTATCACGCCCAGGTGATCGCGGCCTCCGGCGAAGCCGCCTTGGACCGGCGGATTCTCGAAGCGGTCCGCCAGTCGGTGGGCGACGGCGTGCAACTGCGGGTTGACGCCCAGGGGAGCTATACGTTGGATGCCGCCCGGGATTTCTGCCGCGAGATTGAAAGCCAGCAGATCCAGTGCCTCATCGATCCGCTGGTTAAGGGCGAACTCTATCCGCTAGCCTCGCTGGCGCGTCAAACCATCGTGCCGCTGGGCGTCTGGAGGACGGTCCGCAGTCCCCGCGATCTCCTGGCCCTGGCTCGCGGCGAGGCTGCCGCACACGTGGTTCTCGATCCCGAGCAGCTTGGCGGCATCTCGCCGGCGCGGGCCGCGGCGGCCATCGGGGCCGCGGCGGGCATTTCGCTGATGTTGGGTTCGCGGCCGTCGTTGGGCGTTGCCACCGCCGCCATGTTGCACCTGGCCGCCGCCACGCCCGGGCTTTCCGCCGCCAACGAATCCGCGTATCATCAGTTGGTCGACGACGTGCTTGCCGAACCGCTGGAACTGTCGGGCGGCATGATGACGGTGCCCGAGGGCCCGGGGCTTGGCGTGGAGGTCGATCGCGGCAAGGTCGATCGATTCTTGGTGGACGCGTAATTGAGACTGTCATGTACTGGCTTCCGACCTTCATTTTCGGCGAGTTTCTTTGACGCGACTGAATTCGTGACGTAAGGTTTAGTTGCCGAAGCGTTCACGCTTGCCCTGAGTGCAAACCAGCAACCCTCGCTTGCCCGGCGCAGGTCTTTTCCCGAACGCGACGACGCGACAACGCATGCCCGGCGAAGAAATTCCCGCGGGCAGACTCCCGCTTCGTTTTCGTGTCTTTGATCTCAAGCATCCCTTGGAGAATGGCCATGTTCGGTCGCACTGCGCGCACTCGTCGTCTTTCCTCCCCGAAACGCTCGGCAACTCGAAATCGCCTCCTTCGCAGCGAAGCGCTGGAACCGCGCACGCTGCTCAGCGGACACGGTCTCGCGTCGTTGATTGCGGGGGATCTCTCGGTGGGCAGCGTCAAGCCGGCGAACACTTCGCCCGCCTTCACGAGCATCAGCATCCGCACCGCCAGCGGGCAGGTCGTCAGCCCGAACGCGGCAGCGGTCGTTGCGGGCACGGCTCAGGCGTTCGTCGTCCAAGAACTGGACCAGTTCGGCAACGTATTGTCGCTGCCGGCCACGTTTACCTGGTCGACCGTTTCGGCGCCCAGCGGGGCGGCCGCACCCAAGTTGACCGCCAGCAGCAACGTGGAGGGAGTCGCGTTTTCCGCGGCGGGAAACTACGGACTGACGGTCCAGGTCACGGCCGGCGGAGTCTCCGTCAAAACCAATGTGTCGGTCAGCGTCACGCAGGTGTGGACTTCCACCAAGTATCCGGCGGTCGCCACGGTCTATGTCACGGGAACCAGCCTGCAACCAGTCGTGCCCGCTTTCCTCGACCAATTCGGCAACCCGCTGACGAATCCGCCGGCCTTGAGCTGGTCGACCGTGAACCACCCGGCCGGCGCGCCGGCGCCCGTCTTCACGACCAACGGCAACATCACGACGGTTACTTTTGGGCAAGCCGGCAGTTACATGTTGCAGACCAACTGCACGACTGCTTCCAGCGTTTCCTTCGTCACCCTGGTGACGGTGAACCAGACGTTGACCACCATCGCCGTGACGCCGAATACCGCCACCGTTGTCGCGGGCTGCAACCAGCAATTCACCGCCCAGGGATTGGACCAGTTCAAGGAGGCGATGGTCACGCAGCCGACTTTCGCCTGGAGCACTAGCGGCGGAACGGTCACTTCGGGCGGAGTCTTCACGGCCCCGAACAACCCTGGCAACTACACGGTGACGGCCAAGAGCGGTACGACCGCGGGCACGGCCAGCGGTCACCGTGCAGGCCAGCACGGGTTGGAACACGGTTGCGCTGGGAACGCTCATCCAGAGCCTGGATTCCGACGGCTCGATCAGCCGACAGGACATGATCAAGATTCTCACCAGCGTGGCCAACAACGGCCCCGTCACCGCCGGGGAATTTGCCGATCTGAAGACCCTCGTCAGTAAGGCTACGACCCTCAACATCCCCAACTACGTGGACGTGCTGGCAAGCGACGTCGTCAATGGGAACCAGGCGAACGCCAACTACCAGGGCAAGCCGCTCGGCAATCTGGCCGTGGGCAGTTCGTCCACCCAGCTCACCGAGCTGATCGACAAGTGGTTCCTCGGTACCGACCATCCGGCGCTGTGCAACACCTCATTGGTCTATAGATCTACCGCCGGTTCGCTGTTCCCCCATACCCCGTCGCATCTCGACGAATACCAGGGCGAGTTGGGCGACTGCTACTTGATTTCGCCTTGGGCACGCTTGCGGACAGCAATCCGGCCGCGATCCAGAACATGATCATCAACAACGGCGACGGCACGTACACCGTCCGCTTCTACACCGGCCCGTACGGCATCATCCGGCTACCCGAATGGCGGCATCAGCGCCGGTTTCAGCAACGGCGTGGGAACGGCCGATTACGTTACCGTCGATAGCATGCTGCCGGCCAGCTCCTCGGGAATTCTGCAATACGCCGACTACGGCGCCAGTTGCAGCAATTCCGCCAACGCGCTGTGGATCCCCTTGATCGAGAAGGCCTACGCCCAGTGGAACGAGACCGGCAAAGAAGGCCGCGACGGCACGAATGGCTACTGTGACATCCAGGGCGGCTGGATGGCCACGGTCGATGCTCAGGTGCTCGGCTACAATGCCACGGATTACATCATGACGACCACGCTCAACAGGTGGCCGTCAACGCCTTGGCGGCTCACGAGGCGGTGACGATCGGGACCCAAAACTGGTCGGCCGCCACGAACATGGGCCTGTATGCAAATCATGCCTACGCGATCACCGGCTACAATGCCTCGACGAATACGTTCACGCTTTACAATCCTTGGGGCTTTGATCAGCCTGGGCCGCTCACCTGGGCGCAACTCCAGGCGACATGCACCCAACTCTGCGCGTGCAGCACCAGTGGCACGGTTCCATTCCTGAACGCGACCAAGGCCGGATCGGCTCAGGCCGGCACGACCGCGGGTATCTCGCTGTCTGCCCAGCTTGCCGCAACCGGATCGCAACCCGCGATCGGGCAGGGCGGCCCGTCCTCTGCTTCGGGCAGCGTAGCGCATCAGCGCTTCTGGAGCCTGGCCTTCAGCGGGGAGATTTCGTCGCAGTCAGCCGCACTTTCCGACGGTGCGCTTGGCGCCATGGATACCGCGCTGGTTGACGCCGCGCTGGCTGGCTATGGAGTGTCAAATTGAAAAAATCGCCACCGTGGAAAGAGGCTTCCACGGTGGCGATCAAGTCTCTATTGCTGCCGGCCGGTCGTTCAAGGGGTAATCGCTGTCAGCAAGTTCCGCAACGGTTGGCCTTGCACGTAGACCTTTTCATGGACCCAAACCTTCGGTCCGATGGGCGCCGCCGGCACGACCGGCTGGGCCACGGGCACTGCACAAGTCGCCGGGCTGGCCACATAGGTCGGCGTGTAACCGGCGACCACGGGACGATAAACCGGCGTGTAGTAGTTAGCAATCACCGGTCGGGCGACGAACGTCGGCTGGGCGTAAACTACCGGCCGCACATAGGCCGCCGGGGTGTAGGTCATCGGCACGCTGGCCGGCTGACCGTACGACAACATAAGTCGGTTGAACGTAGTTCGGCTGCGACGTAAGTCGGCTGAACATAGTTCGGCTGTGTGTAGGCCGGTTGGGCATACGTCGGCTGAACGTAGTTCGGTTGCAAGTTGATCGGCTCACTGTAGGCCGGGGCGGCGTAGGTCGGCTGCACATAGTTGGTTTCGATGACGGTCGGCTGCGGCTGCGGGGCCGGATAAGCCGGCGCGGCGTCCGGAGCGTTGTTCCACGGCTGCATGTAACTGGTCGTCTGATACGACGGGGTATACGTGGTGACCGTGGTCGTGGTGACCGTCTTGGTGTAGGTTGCTTCCGAGGTCCAGTCCTGGGCGAAAGCCGAGGCGGCGAGAGTACTCAGAGCAAACATCGCGAACAAAGTGTTTCGAGCGTTCATGATTGATCCTGTCCTTTCTTGGAGGGTCGCTGGCGAGTAAGCGTGGCCTGACTTCCTTAGCAGGCCGATCCCGTTTCTCACTTGCGTTGTACGGGAGAAGAGGAAATGCAAAGCCGGGGCCAAAGCCACTGGGAAAACCCAGGGTTGGCCGGCCGAAGTAGGCCGGGCGGTCCGGGATGGCGTCGGAAGTGCTTTGCGAATTGGTAGTTGCGACCGCAGACAGTGGCCCGTCTGAGAGGCCGAAAACTCAAACGGCATCGGCCGACGACGTGGATATGGGGTATTTGTGTGTTTTTGGTAAAATACGGCGACACTCTGGCGTATCGATTTGAGCACATATGTCGCGAGTTTGGTGCGATACCGTACGGAAAGTGTCGCGTTCGTGACCGCAGGGCGGTAGTTCAACACGGCAAACGTGCGATTGTGCGCTGCTGGCGGGGAGTATTCTCGCATTTCCACTTCATCCGCCGTGATGCAGACGAAAGGGATAGCGACTGGGGTGCGCCCGGTAGCTGGGGCATATAGAGGGGGTGACTGGTGGCAAAGCGTAGCAGTGCCCCAGCACCCGCCGGACTGCCAGAGAGGAAGACTAGACTACCGTGTATACCAACCCATGTCTCGGAAGGAAGAGACGACAGAAAAATGTTTGACAGAAAAATAACGGTGAATCATGGAAGGCAAAGCCAGGGCGGCAGACTATATTTCTGTCAACAATATTTCTGTCATAATCAAATCGATGTTTTCGATACTCATGGTTCACCTCTGCCATTTGTGTTGAACTCGCAACTGTTCCTATTCTAGCCTTTTCGCATTCCGTTTCCACGCCACCACTTCCGCAATCGTCTCCTCCAGCGTGCGGCACGGCCAGGCGCCGATCGTCTCCCGCAGCCGCGTCAGATCGGGCACGCGGCGGCGGCAGTCTTCGAAATCATGGCCGTAGGCCGCCGCATAGCTGATGAACTCGATCTGCAACGCCGGATCGACGGCGCGGATCACCCGCTGGGCCAACTCCAAGATGCTCACCGGCTGGTCGCTGCCGATGTTCAACACGCGGCCGACGGCTTGGGGGCTTTCCATCAACGCCAGCACCGCCCGGACGACGTCGCCGACGTGGGCGAAACACCGCTCTTGCCGGCCGTCGTCGTGGACCACCAGCGGCCCGCCGTCCAGCGCCGCGTCGACCAATCGCGGCAGCACCATGCCGTACGCGCCCGTCTGCCGCGGCCCGACGACGTTGAAGAACCGGCCCACGACCGTCGGCAACTGCCGCTCGCGCCAATAGGCCAGGGCCAGGAACTCGTCGATCGCCTTCGACGTGCCGTAGGACCACCGCGGCCGCGTGGTGGGGCCGAAAACCATGTCGTCGTCTTCGCGCCAGACCGGCTTGGGATTCTTGCCGTAGACCTCGCTGGTGCTGGCCAGGAACAAGCGAACGGTCCGCCCGGCCGCCTGCAATCGGCTGAGTTCGTCCAGCAGCAACTCCATCGGATAGACGTTCGTCTCGATCGTATGGATGGGGCTTTCGGCGATCAGTCGCACGCCCACGGCCGCGGCCAGGTGATAGACCTCGTCGATTCCGTCGAGCATGTAGCGGACGAGCACGCGATCGGCCACGCTGCCTTGGACGTAGATGCAGTCGCGGGTGATCGATCACTGCCGCGAGATTGGCGCGCGTGCCGGTCGATTCGTCGTCGATCACCGCAACCCAATCGCCGCGGGCCAGAAGTGCCTCGACCAGATGGCTGCCGATGAAGCCCGCTCCGCCGGTCACCAGAGAAGATCTCATGGGCGGAGACCTCTCGCGAAGAAAACGGAAGACTTCGAATTACTGAATTCAAATTTCAAATCTCAATCCTCCCTTTCCCCGTCAGCAGCGAGGCCACGATCGCCACCCCCAGCAGCGCGGCAATCACTGCCAGCGATGCCCAGACAGGCATGATTTCCGTGCCGGCCTCGTGCGGCAGCCAGCTTTCGCCGACCATTTTCAGCCCGACGAAGGCCAGCACCGCGGCCAGGCCATAGTGCAGATAACGGAACCGGTCCATGACGCCGGCCAGGAGGAAATAGAGGGCCCGCAGCCCAAGGATCGCGAAGACGTTGGACGTGAAGATGACGAACGGATCGCGCGTGATGCCGAAAATGGCGGGGATGCTGTCGACGGCAAAGAGCAGGTCGGTGCCTTCCACGACCAGCAGGACCAGCAACGGCGGCGCGATCCGCAGTCGTCCCGCTTGCCGCACGAGGAAGCGGCCGCCGTAGTCCACTACTGGTAGGGCAGGTAGCCCGCCTGCACGTAAAGGCGGGCTGAAGCCCACCCTGCTTTCGGCCAGCGGCAGCCAGCGATGCGCGAGGCGGAAGACGAGATTTCGCTGGGGATCGATCCGGTCGGACGAGTGCCATGCCAAGCGGCAGGCCGTGTAGATCAGGAAAAGGCCGAACAGCGGCAGGATGAATTGAAATCGCGAGATCAGTGCCGTCCCGGCCAGGATGAACGTCAATCGCATCAGGATTGCGCCCACAATGCCCCAGTAAAGAATACGATGCTGGTACATCTTGGGGACCTGAAAGTAACGGAAAATGACGGCGAAGACAAAGACGTTATCCATCGACAGCGACCATTCCAGCAGATAGCCGGTTGCGAACTGCAGGCCGGCTT
Organism: uncultured Planctomycetia bacterium; assembly: GCA_963779975.1. Taxonomy (GTDB): domain Bacteria; phylum Planctomycetota; class Planctomycetia; order Pirellulales; family Thermoguttaceae; genus JANXQG01. The sequence goes on from CAWAAL010000014.1 coordinate 157,900, forward strand.
TGCCGCCCATCCACCACCAGACGAGGCCGTTGAAGGCCAGGGCCAGCAGGCACCAGATGGCCACGCTGACGGCCGACTCCGCCAGGGAAGGGTCTCGCGTTTGCCGGAGGATTGTGAACATGCTTTGCGACGACCGTAAGATTGGCGTGAATGCTCAATATAGGTGGTTTTCATCGCGGGGACAACTCGGCCTTTCACGGCAGCGTGTGAAAATCCCCACACGCTTGCGGCCACGACCGGCAACCTATTCTTGTTGGCGAATGGCCGCAAGTGTGAGATAATGGAAAGAACGCCGAACTATTATTGAATTAGCACCAAGGGCCGGACTGCGAACGATCGGGGACTGTCCGTTGGTTCCGATTTTGGTATGATTGGGGGAACGGCAGATGAATCTTATGAAAGAAACGTGGATGAAAGGTCTAGCGAGGACCGGGTGGGCTGGCGTGGCGGCGGCGCTGTTTTGCTTCAGCACCCCTCTATATGGTGACGACAACGACGCTTCTACCCGTCAGTACAACGTGGCCGTTAGCCTCCAAAATCGCGAGGCCTATGATCTTGCCGTTGACGCCTGGGGGAGTTTCATCCAGGCCTATCCCGCCGACCCGCGCGTCACCCATGCTCGGCACTATTTGGGTGTCTGCCATTTCTTCATGGCACGCGGCGAGGTGGATGCCAAGCAAGCCGACGCGGCACTGAAATCGTTTGACGCGGCAGAGCAGAGTTTGGACGCCGTCGTCAAGGCGGCGCCGCGATTCGAACTACTGGAAGACACCTATTTATATCTTGGGCTCGCCCAGTTCAAACGGGCGGAAATCGAACCGGCCGAGCAGGCTGGCAAGCACTTCGAGGCCGCCGCAGCCACGTTCGATACGATGTTAGGCAGCTATCCGCAAAGCAAGAACCTGGCCCAAGTGCTCTACACTCGAGGCGACTGCGCGTATCACGTCGGCAAGAAGGACGAAGCCGTTCGCTATTACAGTCAGGCCCTGACCAAGTCGCCGAACGAAAAGCTTGAGCCGGCGATCATGTATGCGCAGGGAGTGGCCCAGGAAGAACTCAAGCAGTGGGAAGCCGCCGGCCGAACTTACGACGATTTCTTGAAGAAGTACATCGGCCATCGTAACGCCAGTGAAATCATCATGCGGCGGGGAGAAACACTCTTCCAAATTCGCCAGTATCAAGCCGCAGCCGAGTGGTTTGCCGCCGCTGCCGCCCGGCCCGGTTTCGGATCGGCCGACTACGCCACGATACGGCAGGCCGTGGCCCTGGCCCAGCTTGGCAAGCAAGCGGAAGCGGCCGATATCTTGGCCGGGATCTTCACGAAGTTTCCCGATTCGACGCAGTTTCCCCTCGTGCTGAAGAGCGCTCATGCCTTGGCCCGTGGTCTTATTCGTGACGCAAAACCGGCCGAGGCCGTGGCCCTGGTCGAGAAGCTGCTGCCGCATGCCGAAGGACGGGAAGGGGCGGCCGCGCTGTCCATGGATCGCGCCGACGCCGTGGCTGCCATCCCCGCGCGCCGCGCCGAATCGGTTGCCCTGTATGGGGCCGTGGCCGGCAAGTTCCCCAAGGATGCCGTCGCTCCTCAGGCCCTGTATCTGGCCGGTTACGGGGCGATGACGCAGGGTGATTTCGCCGGTACGCTGCAATATACCGATGCCTTCCTGGCCGCCTATCCGGCCCACGAATTGGTGCCCGACGTCCGCTACGTGGCGGCGGAGAGCCGGCTGCAACTGGGCAAGTTCGACGAGGCGGAAAAGCTGTACGCCGAGTTGCTGCAAAAGTATCCGCAGCACCCCGACGCGGAAATCTGGAAGGTCCGCCAGGGCACCGCGCTGCATCTGCAGAAGAAATATCCCGAAGTGATCGCCCTGTTGCAGCCGCAGGTTGGCCAGATCAAGAATGCCGATGCCCGCGCGGAGGCGCTCTTCCTCATCGGCAGCAGTCTGGCCGAGCAGAAGCAGTTTTCCGAGGCCGTTTCGTCGTTGGAGGCCGCGATTGCCGCGGCGCCCCGCTGGCGGCAAGCCGACGAGACGCTGTTGGTGCTCGGGCAGGCCTATTACCGGCAGGCGAATCCGGACGCCGAGGCACTGCGGAAGGAAACCCTGCGGAAGAAAGCCGACGAAACACTGCGGAAGCTGGTTGCCGAATTTCCGGAAAGCAAGATCCTCGATCGGGCCCACTTTCGTCTCGGGGAATACGCCACGACGGCCAACGATCTGAAGACGGCCGAGGCCGAGTATCGCCTGGTCGTGGAGAAATGGCCGTCGAGTACCCTGTTGCCTTATGCCTTGCGCGGGCTGGGTTGGGCGCTTTTCGACCAGAAAGAATTCGCCGCGGCGGAAGAGGCATTCAACACGCTGGTCGAGAAATATCCCGATCAGAGGCTGAAACTTCGCAGCCTTTATGCCCGTGGTCTGGCGCGGCACCACGTGGGCAAATTCAACGAGGCGGCTGCCGATTTGCAGGCGTTTCTGGCCACCGGCGGGATCGAACAGGTCGAGAAGTCCGACGCCCGCTACGTGTTGGGCCTGAGCCTCGTGGGCCAGAAGAAGCCGGCGGAAGCGGTGGCCACGTTCCGATCGCTATTGAGCGAAGATCCGAAGTATGCCGTAGCCGATAAGGTCTATTACGAGTTGGCTTGGGCCTTGAAGTCCGCCGGCCAGGAAAAAGAATCGGTCGAGGCCTTTGCCGAGTTGATCAAGCAGTGTCCTGACAGCCCTTTCGTGGCCGAGGGCCAGTTTTGCGTGGGCGAAGCGGCCTACAAGGACGGCAAGTTTCAGGCGGCTGCTACGGCATACGCTGCGGCCCTGGAAAAAGCCGGCAAGAGCGACCTGGGAGAGAAGTCGGCCCATAAGCTGGGCTGGGCCTACTATCGCCTCGACAGTGCGACCGAGGCCCAGCAGGCATTCAGTTATCAGCGTGCCGTCTGGCCCAAAGGACCCTTGGCCGCCGACGCCGCGTTCATGGAGGCGGAGTGCCTCTTCAAACAGGATAAATTCAGCGAGGCCCTGACGGCCTACGAGCGGGTGAAAGACACTTCGTCGAAAGACTTCCAGGTCCTTACGCTTCTGCACGGCGCCCAGGCCATGGACAAACTGGCCTGGGCCATGCTTCGACCGGACCAGGAGAACCAGCGAAAGGAAACCTGGCAGAAAGGGTTGACGCTTCTCGATCGCCTGGTCAAGGAGAATACCGATACGGCCTATCTGCCTGAAGCCTTGTACGAGCGTGGCTGGGCTTTGCAGAATCTCGGCCGTTTTGACGAGGCCTTGGGCGAGTATCAACAGGTGCTGGCCAAGAGCAACGCCGAACCCGCCGCACGAGCGCAGCTCATGATCGGCAAGATCCAGTATCAACAGAAGAAGTTTGCCGAGGCGGTGAAGAGCTACTACCTGGTTCTGTACGGCTATCCCTATCCGAAATGGCAGGCCGCCGCCGCCTTCGATGCCGCCGCCTGCTTCGAGGCCTTGCATAAGAAATCGCAAGCCATCAAGCAGTATCAAGAGTTGATCGAGAAGTTTCCCCAGAACGAAAACGTGGCCAAGGCGAAGGCGCGGATCGAAGTACTCCAGAGAGATTGAAGGACATTCGCATGTCGTACAGTAGTCATTTCCTCCGTTGGACCGTTGCTGGTCGTTGGATCGCCACGATGGGCATTGGCCTGATCGTGGTCTTGGGATATGTCCTTTTCCGGCCGGCCCACGCCCAGGACCGCGGGCCCCAGGTGCCGAACAAACCCGTTGCAGGCCAACCTGCGGCGGGCCAGCCAGCGGCCGGCAAGCCGGCGACAGGGGCGGACAAGACCTTCGCGGTTCCGCCGTCCAAGGCTGACGGCAGTGGTTTGCTCAGCCCGCAGGAAATCGATAGCAAGGCTGCCAGCGACACCGGCGGTAGCGAGTCGGGCAAGAAAGAGGGCACGCCGGCCAAGGAAGCCAACATCCCGTCGGTCCTTCAAGATATTAACTGGCTCAGTTGGCACATGTGGGCTTTTTATGCCATCGTGCTGGTTTCGATCGTCGCCGTCTCGTTTGCCATGGAACGATTTCTGGGCCTGCGGCGGAGCAGGATCCTGCCGTACGACCTGGCTGCCGGTTTGCGGGCCTTGGCCAGCCGCAAGGGCGAGTTCGATCTCCGCCATGCCCAACGGCTTTGCAAGCAATATCCGTCCTCCATGGCGGTGGTCGTGCGGGCCATGTTGGCCAAGGTGGGACGACCGCTGCCGGAAATCGAGCAGGCCATGACCGAGGCCTGCGAGCACGAGGCCAGTCGGCTGTACACGAATGTCCGCGTGCAGAACCTGGCGTTCAACGTGGCCCCCATGCTGGGACTGGCCGGAACCGTGCATGGCATGATCCTTTGCTTCCATCGGACGGCGCACATGGCGGTGGGAGAGAACAAGATGGACTCGCTGGCGACCGGCATTTACGCGGCCTTGATCTGCACGCTGGCCGGCCTGGTCGTGGCCATTCCGTCCGGCATTCTGGCGCACTATTTCGAAGGCAAGATCCTCAAAATGTTCCAGCAGGTCGAGGACTTGGCGCGCTTGTTAGTGCCGCACTTGGAGCGTTTCGAGGGGCGTCCGCGGCAGACGGGCTCGGGCGACAAGCAGCCGCTCGCCGGCACGATCCTCTCCAATCTGCGGCCGAGTGAAGCGGGCGCTGTCGGCTCGGGCGACAAGCAACCGCATGCCGCCAAGATGATCGAGATGTCCCGCGATGACGATGACGATCTCGATGACGACGATGACCCGCTGTCGCTTCCCAAGGCGAAGACGGCGGAGCGCCGGTCCTAAGCAAGCACGAAATCCGAATATCGAAATCCGAAACAAATTCAAAAAATGCAAAATCGGAATGACGAGAATCGTTTTCAGCCTTTCTTCTTCGGGTTTTGAGTTTGTTGCGGATTTCGAGTTTCGAATTTCGGATTTGCGTTTCACGTTTTCCTGTCCTTAACCGGAGTACTGACCCATGGCGGTGAAGATCAAAAAAGGCAGCGAAATGATGCAGATCCCCGTCGTGCCGCTGGTCGACACGGTGTTCAATCTGCTGATCTTCTTCCTCGTGGCCACCAAGGTTGCCGAGGCCGAAAAAGAACTGCCCATCCAGGCGCCTTACGCCGGCGAGGCCCAGGCAATCACCGTGCGGCCGGCCGAGATGATCATCAACATCGATCAAAAAGGCAACTTGTTTATCGGTGACAAGCCCGCTACCCTGCACGAACCTGAACTTTGCGCTGCACAACGCATGGGTTACCAGCCACGGCCGTACGCCGGTCACCTTGCGTGCCGACGAGCGCTGCCCTTGGAGGTTCGTCGTGCAGGTCATCGACTGTTGCAAGAAAAACAAGGTCCGCGAGTATCACGTGACCACAAAGAACGCCGCCGCGGAAGGCAAGACGTAGGGCCGGACCAGCGAGCGCAGGCCCACCAATTGTTGCTGATGGTGGGCCGGCATGTTGCGCTCGCTGGTCCCAACCTACGCCAAGGAGACATCCATCATGGTGGAAAGAACATCTGCTTCGGGACCGGTGGCCCCTTTCCGGTTGCCCGCCATCGACGAGCAACTCTGGCCGATCGCCTGCGCGACGATGGTGTTGGTGGGAATCCTGGGCGTCATCGTGTGGGCCAACTTCGATTTCGAGGAGGATCGCCTGTATCTGAACGGCTACACGTATCTTGCCGTACTGGCGGTCTTGGCGGTGGCGTTGATCTTCGTCGCCTCGCGGTTGAAGGGCGCCGCCCGTCGCACGGCCGAACTATGCCATCCTGCTCAGCCTGGCCTTGCACTCGGCGGCCGGAGTGGGCGCCTTTTATCTGTTCACCAGTTCCTCGAGCGGGTCGCACCTCTTGGACGCGACCTATGATGCCTCGTCGGACCTCGATGACGGATCGTCTCCGCCCGACGACTATCATTGGGCCCAGGACGAGGAGCAGGAGCCTGAGCAAGCCTTTGAAAAAGTGGTGTCCACGAACATTCGCGAACAGGCTCCGCCAGCCGCCCAATTGCAGCCGCGCAATATGGAGCGTCCGATGCCGGCGACCGACATCCCGCACGTGCCCAATGTCGAGATCACGCCCCTGGGCGTAGGCGGGGCCCCCGAACCGAGCGGGCCGCTGGACATACGCCGCCCGGACGCGGCCAAGATCGAAGAAACCAAGCCGCCCGAGGCCCTGGCCATGGTCCGGCAAAAGGGCGACGATCTTCCGTTGCCCAAGTCGGAGGCGCCAGTTCCCATAGCCGTTCCCGAGGCCCCCAAGGAATCGCCCAAGACCCCCGAGGCTCCCCAAGCGAACGGGGTGGCCAAGATCGACTGGGCGAGCGTGGCCAAGAAGGCGGCCACGCCGAGCCAAGAGTCGCTCCCGCCGCGCAAGATGGCACGAGTGGAGGTCCAGCCGGGCGAATCGCTGCCTTCGCCGAACGTTATCGCCCGGCTTCCCTCGCAAGCCCCGCCGCAAACTTCCAACACCCTCGCGGGTCCCGAAGCGGCTGACCAGATCACGCTGCAAGGCAGCACGCTGGAACGATCCAATCGCGACGGCGTCCCGCTGCCTTCGACCGTCGTCCCGGATGCGGGACTGCCGGCCCAGTCTCCGGCCGCTCCCGGCACTTCCTCGCCGAGTCGGTTGGAAGCGGTTTCGACCGTCCCCGTGGAGAAATCAGATACCTCGCGGGCCCCGCTCGGTCCTACGATTGCATCCAACGGCATCCGCGATTACGGGGGCGGATCCACGCTCATGCCGTCGCGGCGAGGCGCGATTGATGGTCGCGGCAGAGCCCAGCCCTCGATTGAGGGCAACTCGCCCGAGGATCCCGCAGACGTCCGCTCCGGATCGCCCGGATCGGATCTCAGCCAAGGTCTGGCTCTGCCGTCGGCGCCCGCCCGGCGAGCGATCGCGTCGCAAATCGAAGACGGCGGTTCCGGTCCTAGCGCCAGTCAGACAGCCGGCCTGCCGCGGACCCAATCCGATTTGGGATTTGATCGGCCCGCGGCCGCCAAGGTTGCCGACAACGCCAGTCTTTCCGGGGCCGGCGGAGCCGCGCCCAATGCCGGTGGGCAAACCAGTACGCTCGATGTCGGCCAGCACATTGTCCTGCGGCGCACTGCGGGCAGCGGCGAGCCACGCAATTTCGGCATGGCGACCGCGGGCCTCGGCGACATGCTGCCTGGCAACGACACCTTCGCTCGCGGCAACGTGGCGGCGGCCGTGGGTCAGGGACCCAGCGGTCCGCGCCGTATCGAACAGGCTGCGCCCGGGGGCGACGACGCCGGCGTCGGCGTCGGCGGTGTTCCTCGCGCCCGGTCGGAGGCCGTCGATTTGCGTCCGACGGCAACTCCCGTGGGACCTGTCGCCGGTCCGGCGAACCTGACCCATGGGCCAGTGTCTGGCGATGCGGCGCAGGGGTCCGATACTCAGGCAATTGGTCCCAGCGCGGGGTTGGGCGGCATCGGGCGACGGGATATTTCGGGTCAAGGCATCGGCTCGCGTCCTTCCAGCCAGATCGAGCCGTCGGAAATTGCCGCGCAGGTCGGCGTCACGTCGCCACAGCCGGCGGGGGTCAGCGGCCGGGGCGGCCGCGGCGACGGACAGTTGGATCAGATCCTCTCTGGCGGCGGATTGGGGGGCGTTGGCGGCATCGGCCGCGGCAGCGGCCAGGTCGTCGTCAGCGGCGACGTTCATGAGCCGCTGGCGCCTTTTCGCCGCGGCGCGGTGCATGGCGGTCTGGTCGTCGGCGATTCCTCCGGCGGTCAACTCACCGAGCCGGCCATCGAAAACGGCTTGGAGTTCTTCTCGCACACCCAATTCAACGACGGACATTGGAGCCTTCATCGCTTGCCCGACGGCGTCGCCGCCGATCCGGCCTCGCTGGGCACGTTGCACGCCGACACGGCCGCCACAGGCCTGGCCCTGTTGACGTATCTCGGCGCGGGCTATACCCATCAGGACGAGAAATATCGCGACGTCGTCCGCCGCGGCGTGGAATGGCTGGTGAAGCATCAGCAGGCCGACGGCGATCTTTCTTATCACGGTTCCGACCCCACGTACGATCCCAAGAACGATCCGACGCACTTTTACAGTCAGGGCATTGCCACGATCGCCCTCTGCGAGGCCTACGGCATGACCCAGGACCGCGAACTCCGCGAACCGGCCCAGAAAGCAATCGATTTCATCGTCAAGTCGCAGGATCCCCAACTCGGCGGTTGGCGCTACGAACCGGGAAAAGGCAGCGACACGTCGGTCACTGGTTGGCAGCTCATGGCCCTGGTGAGCGCCCAGAAGGCCGGTCTGGAGGTGCCCGAGGAGACTCTCCGCAAGGTGAGCCGTTGGCTTGATTTGGCCCAGGTGCCCAACCGCGGCACGTATGTCTACAATCCTTGGAATTCCGATAGTGAAAATCCACTTGGCCGTGCGCCCAATCCCACCATGACCGCCCAGGCGATAATCATGCGGATGTATCTTGGCCAGGACCGCGATAATGCCTTGCTGGCCCAGGGCGCCGATTACCTGTTGGAACACTTGCCGGACGTGGGAACGCAGGAAATTTCCAAGCGAGATTGCTACTATTGGTACTACGCCACCCAGGCCATGTATCGCATGCAGGGCGATTACCGGAAGATATGGGACGCGCGGGTCATGCCGCTTTTGCGGGCAGGGCAGATCGATTCGGGTCCGTTGAAGGGAAGCTGGAGTCCCCGCGAGCCGGTGCCCGATCTATGGAGCGCGCATGGTGGGCGGCACTACGTAACCAGCATGCACGTCTTGACGCTGGAGTTCCCCTACTGGCACCTGCCACTGTCCCGCGAGTTGCGGAAAGAGTAAGGCCAGGGTGGGACAAGCTTCGGGGAAGCCGGGGAACTTGCTTGCGGGTCGCGGGTCGGCAAGCACCGGCCCACTGTCATCGAGAAGAAACGACACGATGGCGGGCCGGCCGTTGTGGAGCGGCAAGCGGGTGCCCCGAAGTCCATGTTACCCTACCAAGTGGTGGTGTCCGAACCCTCCTCTCGCGCGTCTCTTCGTTCAATTTCAGGTTGCGGTCAACTCGGGGAAATGCGTAGAATGGCCGCGGTGCCAGAGCCTTGGTACGAAATTGTGCGCCATGGGCCGTCAAAGCGGCCGAAGTGAGGATTGATCATGCCGAAATTTGCGCGGATAGGCCCCATCGCCTTCCATCTCCCCGAAACCGTGGAGGACAATGATCTGCTGCAGGCCCTGTTTCCCAAATGGGACATGGAGTTGATCTACAAGAAGACGGGCATTCGGGCCCGACACGTCGCCGCTTCGGGGGAGACTGCCGCAGACCTGGCGGTCGTAGCCACGGAAAAGCTCTTTCAGCAGCACGACATCGACCGCGATTCGATCGACTTTCTCTTGCTGTGTACGCAATCGCCGGACTACCCGCTGCCCACCACGGCCTGTCTGCTGCAGGACCGGTTGAAACTGCGGACCTCGATCGGGGCCTTGGACTTCAACCTCGGCTGTTCGGGTTTCGTCTATGGGCTGTCGGTGGCCGACGGCTTGATCCGTAGCGGCGCGGCGGAGCGGATCTTGTTGCTCACGGCCGAGACCTACTCGAAGTACATCCACCCGACCGATCGTTCCCTGCGGACGATTTTCGGCGACGGCGCCGCTGCGACGCTGATCGAGGCTGCCGGCGAACCGTCGCTGGGCGGGTTCGTTTTCGGCACCGACGGTCGCGGCGCCGACACGCTGATGGTTGCCGAAGGCGGCGCCCGGCCCGCGGCCAGCGCCTTGCAGCCCCGCAAGCGCAAGCGGTGGCCCAGCGCCTTGGTGATGGATGGTCCGGAGATCGTCAAGTTCACGCTGGAGGTCGTGCCGGCGATGATCGAGCGGGTGCTGGAGCAATCGAAGTGGAGCCGTGACGACGTTGAGTTCTACCTCATGCATCAGGCCACGTACTTCATGCTGGAGCACCTTCGCATGCGACTGAATCTGGCGGAAGCGCAGATACCGTTGGCTTTGCGGGAATACGGCAACACGGTGTCTTCGACGCTGCCGCTGTTGATGCACGACCTGCGAGCCGCCGGCCGTTTGCGACCCGGCACGCAGACCCTCTTGATCAGCTTTGGCGTCGGGCTTTCCTGGGCTGGTTGCAGTTGGACGGAGACCTGGCAGCCGCGGAATGTCCCCGCGGTGGCCGCCGTCCAGCACGGCGACACCGAACCGCATGCCGCAACCCACGACAGGGTCCAACTCGACGCCGGACCTAACGGCAAGCACGTTTCGGATGCACTCAAAGCGGCCGACGTTTCCTGAATCGCCGTCCCTTGAATCACCCGGAGAATGACCATGAACGAGAATCCACAGGAAGATCTTTCCGGCCCTGTGCGCGTGATGCAGATCATCGTTCTTGCTTTCGCGATGGGGCTGCTCTTTTTTCTCGCGATTGTTTGCGTGGTGAGGCGGGGCGGCATGCGCGGTGCTTTCGACGCGATGCCACTGTTCACGTTGATCGGCCTCGGATTGGCCGTGATGATGCTCGTGGCTCGCGCGATCGTCTTGCAAGTCTTGACGACCAATGCACGTCGCGGGATCCTCCGCGGTGCGTCTGCCGTCGGCCGCGAAAAGTCCTCCTCGGACCTGCCGGACCGTGCCGCCGCGCAACTGGTTGCCGTCTATCAGACCCGCATGATCGTGGGTCTTGCGCTCTTGGAAGGCCCCGGGTTCCTTCTTCTGATCGTTCACATGATCGAGCGTTCGCCTTGGTCGCTCGCGGCGGCGATCCTTATCATTTTCGGCATTATCGCGCACTTTCCCACCCGGGAGCGCGTGGCCGAATGGATCGAGCAACAGTTGTCTCTCCTGCAAGAGGAACGACAGCTTGACTAAGTCTCGCGCTAACCCGCGCGAGATTCCCGCTCGCGGAGCGCCCCGAACTGGACTTGTAAAGGGCGGCCTTGATCGGGATTGACCATCGCCACGTAAGCGATCATGCCGCCTAGCCAAGCCGTGAAGTTCTCGTGCGTGCCGCGATTTTGCGCTGCCAGCCCCTCGGTCTTGGCGTGGTGCAAGATGGCGCGCAGCCGGCGGACCAGCTTGCGCGGGGCGGACGCGCGCTGGTTGACCACGATTCCGGTCACCTTTTGTGCCGTGTTCTGCCGCAGCACGCGGGTCTTCGCCTCGTTGACGACAAAGCCTTCGTCCCGGCTGATGTGGCGGATCCGCGCCAACAGATAACCGACCCGTCCGGCTGCCTCGCCGCTGGCCGAGAACGTGGCGTCGTCGGCATAGCGAGTGTAGTTCCAGCCGAGCTTGGCGGCCAGCCCGGCGAGCCGCATGTCCAGCTTTCGCGCAGCGCGGTTGCTCAGCCCGGGACTGGTGCAGGCGCCTTGCGGCAAGGCGCGGGGACCGGTGGCCACATGGTAGGCGACGCCGGCATACTCGACCGTCTTCCGTGGCGATTCCGTACACAATAGTGCCAGCACTGTGGCCACGGCCGGCGAGTAGCCCAGTCCGCGGAACATGCCCGCCACGCGGGGAAAAGTGATCGAAGGAAAGAAATCCTTGAGGTCCGTGTTGACCAGGACTTCGTGGCCCGCATGTCCGGCCGCGTTGGTTACCGTACTGCGGCCGCGGGTGAATCCATGGGCCGCGCCGTGGACGGGCAGCTTGTCGAGGATGTTTTCCAGGATCCATTCCTGGCAGTGCCGCAAGGTCTTGTGCGGCGCGGCCAACTCCCGCATGCCGCCGCTCTTCTTCGCTACGCTGAAACGAACGTAGTGTGTTCGCGTGGCCGCCTCGTTGTGATAGGCCAGCCAGCGGAGCCGCGGGATGGGAATGCCCAGCGCGGCAGCCAGGTCGGCCGGCGTGGCGAGCACTGGCAGCAGATATTGCTGAAGCTTCTCGATGTTCGCCCGCCGGTCGGCCAGCCCCCGCGAGACGCCGCGGCCAAGGAAAACGATGTCCGTCTGCTTACGGCGGGTGACGCCATCGGCATGCAGGCGTTTCCGTTGGGCGGCTTCCTCCTTCTTTTTCTGCTTCAGCGCCTCGTACTCCGCCTGTGTGCGTTTCACCGCCGCATCGGCCATCTGCGCGGCCTGGGCAAGGTCCGGCCGAACCTCGTCCATCTCGGCGCCGACCTTGTGGATGTGCTCCAACTCTTCGGGCGTGAGCAGGCCATGCGTGACCATGGCTCGGTCGATGAGATTGGTGCGCGTATCCTGCTGGGGCGGAATCAGGTCGCGGCGGCCAAACCACGCCCCCGACCGCAACGCCGCGCCGGATGGCCCGCCAATATTGAAAATCTCTTCACGCGTGATGGGGGCGAATTTCGAGTTCTCCAGCCCGGTTAACGTCGAGGGAGCCCGCTGGGTCCAGGGACGTGACCGCGGGGGAGTCGGCGGGGCAGGGCGAGATGGTACGTCAGGCTGACCAGGGGGGCTTGGTACCCGAGCCTGACCCGTGGGCGCAGCGGGCGGCCCAACCGGATTTGCCGAGGCCGGTCGGCGTGCCGATTGCCCGCCGAGCATGCGTTTTACCCAATCGAAGAGTCCCATGCGAATTCTTTCTAACGTGCTCATCACGCCGACCAAGCTGCGCATGGTGGCCGCGTAATGCTTGTTCATCACGGCAGAGCGTGATGAGCACGTTTCCGAGAAGCACCGTCAGGGGCGGCCGGCCTTCTGACTTCGTGCCGCGGACCAAGGTCGTTCACCAAGGCCCAGCAGGCTACCGTCTGCGGGGAAAGCCTTGGCTTGTCACGGCCCCGCAGACGGTAGCCTGCTGGGCCATCACGAACAACGGCCTTGGGTACGTGTGGAGAGCCAATGTCAACCACGGCGGAACGCCGTAGCAAGATGGTCTCAGAAGGCCGGCACGCCCACTGGCGGTGGTTCTCGGTAAGGTTCTCCTTTTCAATTCGCTGCCCAACGGCGGAGACGATTATACCATCGCTCCGTCGACGAGTCACTTCCCTCGCCGCCTTGCAGGGCAAGGTGGCGCAAGGCCAATAAATGACGACAAGGCCCCATGCGGATGCCCGCCTTCTGATGATGCCCGCAAAGGCACTTGCCCTTGCGGATCATGCCGTCGGCATCGACGAGCAACTCGACCGGCTTGCCCTCCGCCTGGCCGGCATAAATCTTTGCGCCGTGGGGTGCTTCCTGCCGCGACTCGATGTTGACCTTTCCCCGCACGGCAATCTCCCGCGATGCGACCAATTCGGCATTTTCGGGGCCGATCTCCGCTTCGCCGACGGCCATCGGCATGACCTGCCGCCAGCGATACAGGCCGGGCGTTAGGTCGTAGATCACTTGCCCCGTGTGGGCCAGGTGGTTCAGTGCCGCGGCACATGCGGCCGGCTCGGCAACCACGCGGGCCTGGATCTGGTCCAGCGACGCCGCCCGGTAAGCGTGCAGCCCGCCGGCGACTTTCCCAACCAACTCGCGCGAGGGCTTGACGGGCGGGGCCAACAAATCGAGGGCCGAACCACGGGTCCAGTCGTTGGTCGTCCAGCCCGACAGCCCGAGCGTGAGCCGCATCTCGCCCATCCGTGCGACCCAGAAGCTGGGGAAGCCCGTGCCCAAAAGGTAGACGTCGAACTGCTCGACCAGTGGCAAGAGCCGAGCCAGAACCAGCAGCCGCCGCGTGCCCCAAATACGGATCGGCTCACATGACGGGCCATCATACTTCGTGCCGTGCGACACGATCCGCTGTTCCCATGGCTCCAGCACGAGCGTGGGCGGCCGGTCGGGGAGCAGTTCGAAACGCATCGCGCGCGGGCTGGTCCGCGGCCGGTGCCGCTTCATCCACGCCAGGACGGAATAGACCGCGTCGCGCGACACCGACACCCGCCGCATCGGCAGCCCCATCGCCCCTTGGATCTGCATGAAACCACGAAGCCATCCTTCGGGGAGGTCGATCTTCTCTTCGCGATAGCTCTCGCTGCCTTGGGTAGCTACATCGAACCCCGTGGGATCGACGCGGAACCGCGTTTCGCGATACGAGCGGAGCGACTGGAAATGTTCGTAAAGCTGCCACGAATAATCGACGTTCGTGGTACCTGGCCGCATCTGGGCCGATCGGTCGAAACCGCCTTGGCGATCGACGGTCAGGCAGCCGTAGCTCGATTCGTCGGCCGAAAAACACTCGAAGAAGACGACGTCCTCGTTGACCGTAATCACCGGATCACAGGGTACCAACAGCCGCCACAACGCCGGGTCGGTCTTCTGCAAATAGTCCGAGTACGTCAGCCGGGCCGACCAGTAACGGCTGCGGCAGCGCTCGAATTCCTTTTCCAGATCCGGCGAAACATTGCCGCGCTTCTGCAAAATCTCTTCCTTGGCCCGCTTGAGCTCCTCGCGACGGAGCGTCGCCAGCTTGATCTGCTGCTGCTTCTTCCATTCCTGGTAGGCAGTCTTGTCGCGGGGCTTGAAGCGGAGGTCGTTGATCACCACGTCGTGCAGAGCCGAGATAGCTTCGCGGAAGCGGAGCGGATTGAGCAACGCCGCATCGAAGGCGACCGGATCGCGCGACAGGTTCGGCGCGAAACTCAGGATCTGGCCCGAACTGGCACTCAACAACTGGCTGCGACCATAGTAGGCCATTTTGAGGTTCATGCAACCTCCCAGCGAAGCTCAGGTAAGCACTGCCGGACCAGAGGGCCAAGCTCCGGGCGGGATTCCACCGCGGCCACGACGGCTGCAAGTCCCGCGCGAAACTCGGCCGCACGTACCGATCGGACGGCCACCACCAGCACCGGGAGCAACTTTTCGGCCCGGGCCGGATCGTCGGCAAGTTTGCGGGCGATTTGCTGGGTGGCCTTGATTTTCTGCCGGCCGCCGCGATGGACTCCCAGAAGCACGGAGCACCAGACAGGCGCCAAATCGTCGGTGCCAGTGCTTGCCAGCGTCGAGCGGCGCGAGAGTTCATCGATAAGCGGTAGCCGTAGGTCGTCGTAAGGCGTTTCCAGCAATCGGCACCAAAGTCCCGCGTCGGCATAGCCGGCAGATCGCTTGGCCGAATCCGCCACGAGCCACTTCCAGGCCGCTTGCCGTACGCCGGCCGAATGGCTATCGAAGAATCGCAGCACACTTTCGCGGTCATAAGTCTCCACTCGGCCAATCGATTGCAAGGCCCAGGCGGCCAACTCGCCAGCCGTCGCCGCACAGCGCGAATCGGCCGCCGCGACCAATGCATGGCGGTCTTCCGCGGAAGTGATCGACCGGGTCTTGATGAAAGTCAGACCCAGCCGGGCCACGGGCGCCGGCGCCGCACAGGCCAAGCGGACGCACTCGTCCAGCGAAAGCCGCTCGCCGGCCACATGCGCTTGCATCGAGCGGCAGATCGCCTCCAGGGCCAGCGTGTTCTGCGTCGCCAGAAGCTTGAACCAAGTGGCGACCGGCAGCCGACTCATGGCGGGCGAGGCCTCCAACAGGCTGGCTGCGAACTGCTGCAATTCTTCGTCGGCATGTTCCAAGAGCGCGAAGATTTCTTCGACGGGGACCTCGGCCAGCCGCGAAGCATGCTCCTGCCGCAGGAGTTCCATCGCCCATAGCCGCACCAACCGCGAACGGGCCTGGCGGATCAGCGAAAACAGCGTCTTGGCAGCCTCCGGGCTTTGCCACAAGGCGCGGAATCGCGGTGCGGGAGTCAAATCGCCGATCGATCGCCCTGCTTTGAGCCGGATCTGCGACCACATGAACTCCAAAGCTCCATGCCCGCGAAAACAGGCCTGTACTAGGCCCCAGGTGTCGAGGATGTTCTCGCCCCGGGTGAGATCGGTATCTTTGTATTGCACCAGCACTCGGGCGATGGCCGGTACGTAGCGCTCGGGGTGCTGGTAGCCAAGTTCGCGGAAGTAACGCCAAGCGCGGCGGCGGAGGTAAGCCCGCGTGCGATGTGAGAAGAGCCGGCCGTTGTGGGGAATATAAGCCCGCATGGTATACTCGCGGCCGCGCCAATCGGCGCGTTTGACCATAAGTTCCCGCGGCAGCACGTCGCGGGGGGTGACAAGTCTCTCTTCCGTCCAGATTTCGCGCGATTGCCAGTTGTAACGCTGCCGGGTCTTGCGGACGCGGCGAATCGAAACGTCGAGGGCCACGAGCATGGCAGCCATAACCTCGTCATCGCCTTGCTCCTCCGCATGTTTGAACCAGCGTTTCACGACCACGTTGTGGCAGACGCTGTTGAGCGGCTCAGCCAGGTAGGCCAGGACTTGCGCACGAGCGAAGGGGCGAACATCGCGTTTCCAGCGGTCGACGAAGCCGGCTAGGGCCGCGGCCGAGCGAACGGCGCGGAAGGCTTGCAGAAAGCGAGGATCCTCGGCGCCGAAGTACTCTTCGGCCAAGAGCAACGACCCCGACCCTTGGGATGGCGACTGGGACATTCCGCGCCTCACATGATGCTGCAATGACGAGGGCCGATTTTACACGCTGGCCCAAGGGCCGTCAAGCAAGTGAAGATTGACAGCGGACCTTCATGGGCTAGCGGTCAAGATCTGCCAACGCGCCGCGGCTAGCTTTTCGGAGAGCTTGCGGGGGATACGTTCTCCATCTGTCTCCTCGGAGAGGAAGTTGCTTCTCAGGATTCGGCCTTCGCAGCCCAGCGACAATACTATCGTATTCATTTCAACCGGGGGGGTATCAAGGTAGTGAATTATCGCAGCAGCGACTTCCTGCCTTGCCTAACTTTCCCATTCAACCAAATCGCCATTGACCCGCCTCTCTTTCCCTGGGTATCTTTCCGCGATTTTCTCCACCCGGCTGGTTTTTAATTGACCGGGCCGCCCAGTCCTCGCCGTAACGACCCGACTTGGAAGCGATTTCAAGAACGACGACCCGTCATGCCCAACCACCTTCCCGCGCGGAAAGCGGGGAGCGTTTTCGCTGCGCCGTTTTACGTCTGGCAATCCTCCTCTTCCTGGCGGCTGCGGTCATTTCCGGCTGTACTTCGCCGCCATGGGTCACGGTCCGTGGCGTTCCCCGCAATCCGCTGGGCGACCAACTGCAATTGAGTTCGCGGAACGGCCCGCAGCCGACGCCGCGGACGGTGCAACTCCTGCGGGTCTATAATCTGACCGACGCCCTGCAAGGGGACTCGCGGACGCTCCTGGAAAGCCTGCAACGCATCACCGACCAGGACCCGTCGGCTGATAAGGTGTATGCGATGTCTGAACTGGCCTACCTTTCCGCCCACAAGGTCGAGAAGCAAGACAAGGCCAAAGCGCTGGACCTCTATGGAGCGACCGTGCTGCACGCCTACGCGTTCTTGTTCGATGACCGCCTGGCGGCGACACGCAACTGCTACGACCCGCAATTCCGCGGCGCGTGCGACCTTTATAACAGTGCCTTGGAATCGTTCTTGCGATTGAGCTGCGACCATGGCGTGTTGCGGCCGGGCACGATCAAGACCATCCACACGGCGGCCGGCACGTGGGACGTCACCTGCGTGCTCCGCGGCGGCGTTTGGCGGCCCGATGACTTCGATCATTTCGAGTTCGTTTCCGACTACGAGATGAACGGACTCAAGAATCACTACCAAAGCCACGGGTTGGGCGTGCCGCTGATCGTCGTCCGCCGCAGCTACAAGGGCGAACCGGAGGCAGCCCGCTATTATCCGCCGGGCCTGAGCTTCCCCGTCACCGCCTTCCTGCGGCCGGTCTGGGGGCCGGGTACGACGGGCCGCAACCAGGGCCTGCTGGAACTTTGCGACCCCCTGGAGATCAACGACACCCGCGCGGGGCATATCCTGGCCCCGTTGGAAAGCGACCTCACCACGCCGTTGGCCTACTTCCTCTCCAAGGTGCCCATGGATTCGTTGGCCACGGTCGGCCTCATCCATCCCGAGCAACTGCTGGTCCCGCGCGGCGATCCGCAAACGATGATCAAGGGGATGTACATGGTACAGCCTTACGAGCCGGGCAAGATCCCGGTGGTTTTCATCCACGGCATGTGGTCCAGTCCGATGACCTGGATGGAGATGTTCAATGACTTGCGGAGTTCGCCCGACATTCGCCGGCATTACCAGTTCTGGTTCTATCTCTATCCCACCGGCCAACCGTTTTGGATCAGCGCGGCTCAATTCCGCCGCGACCTGGCCGATATGCGGCAAGTGCTCGATCCGCGCCATGGCGAACCGGCCCTGGATCAGATGGTGCTCGTGGGCCACAGCATGGGCGGCCTGGTCGCACGCCTGCAAACCGTCGAGAGCGGGGACGACTATTGGAAACTGGCGAGCCGGATCCCGTGGGAGCAGGTCAAGGCCGATCCCGAGGTGCGGCAGAAACTTGGCGAGGCATTCTATTTCCACTCGAATCCGTCGGTCCGCCGCGTGGTAACCATCGCCACGCCCCATGCGGGCAGCAATTTCTCCAACCAGACGACTCAATACCTCCTGGACAAGTTGATTCGCTTTCCCGAGACGATCGTCAATGCCCGGCAGCAGCTCTTCCGCGACAACCCCGAAATGCTTTTTCCGGAATCGCTCTTGAAGATCGAGACGAGCGTCGACGCGTTATCGCCCGGCTTGCCGATCTTCGCCGTGATGCAGGCCAGCCCGCGGGCGCCGTGGGTCAAGTACAACAACATCATCGGCGAGATTCCACAGTCCTGGTGGCTGCGGCACACCCTGGGCGACCATACCGACGGCGTGGTCAGCGTCCAGAGCGCCGAAGCGACCAATGCCGAACGGACCGTAATCGTGCCGGAGTCTCACATGACCGTGCATGCGCATCCCCTGGCCGTGATGGAAGTCCGCCGCATCCTGCAGGAGCACCTCGACGAGCTCCGTGGGCATCCGGTGGTCGGGCTGAGGCTCTTGCCGCCGGTGCGGTAGTTTGGAGTGCAGTGGCTTGCCGCCGCTTTCCAAAACGGCCGGTTCCGCCTCGGACGTGTCCCTCGCATTTTGAAAAGCGGCGGCAAGCCACCGCACTCCAAATCTCACGCCGCTCGTTTCGCCGTTCCCCGCCCTGGCAGCGCGAACAGCCCGAAGAGCTCGTCGTGCGTCAGGCCCAGCTTGCCGGGACCCTTGGCGCCGGAGAAGATGGTCTCGAACAGTTCGCGCTTCTCCTGCAAGACGTGATCGATCCGCTCTTCGATGGTGTCCAGCACGAGGAACCGCGTGACCGTCGTCGGTCCGGCTGGCGCCGATGCGATGGGCCCGGTTGATGGCCTGGTCCTCGACGGCCGGGTTCCACCAGCGGTCGAAGAGGAAGACGTAGTTGGCGAATTGCAGGTTCAAGCCCACCGCGCCGGCCCCATAGCTCATCAGGATCACGTGGGCCGAACGGTCGTCGCGGAACCGGCGAATCACGCCGTCGCGCCGCGCGGAAGGGATCTGGCCGTGATACTCCAGCGGCCCGAATCGCCGCAGGGCCTGCGCGAGCCGCTGGATCGTCGTCACCCATTGGCTGAAGACGATCGCCTTGCGTCCGCTGCCGGCGATCTCCTCCAGGTCGGCTTCGAGCCGTTCCAGCTTCGAGCTGGCCCCGGTGGCGGTGTCGAAGTTGCAGATCTGTTTCAGCCGCAGCACCAGCTCGAAGACGTGCTGGATGGTCGCTCCCTCGCCCATCTCGGTGAGGCGGACGATGCCTTCCTCTTCGGCCAGGCGATAGGTCTCGCGCTGCTCGGGCGTAAGTTCCAACTCGGCGTCGCGAAATAGTTTGGGCGGCAGCTCCGTGAGCACTTGCTCCTTCGTCCGCCGCAAGACATAGTCGCTCACGGTGCGGCCCATCTTCCGCGGCTTCATCTCGGGCGAAAGGAAGCCCGGCGCCAGGAACTCGAAGATGCCGACCAGGTCTTCGGCGCTGTTTTCCACGGGCGTGCCGGTCAAGGCCCAACTCCGCCGCCGCGACAGGCCGCGGACGACCTCGCTGGTGGTGCTGCCGCGGTTCTTGATCCGCTGCGATTCGTCGAGCACGACCAGGTCGAAAGCAATCGGCCGGCCGTCTTCGCCCTGTTCGAGGATTTCGCGGTCGCGGACCACGACTTCATAATTGGCGATCCGCAGCGGCACGTCCGGCAGCCGCCATTGCCAGGCCCGCCGGGCCTGATCGCCTTCGATCGCCAAGACCGGCACTTCCGGCGCCCAGAGATGAAACTCGCGCTGCCAGTTCGTCACCAGCGGCTTGGGGCAGACCATCAACACGCTGCGGATCTCGCCGCGGCAGAGCAAGAGGCGGATCGTCGTGATCGCCTGCATGGTTTTTCCCAGCCCCATTTCATCGGCCAGGATCGCCGCATGCCGCGGATAGAGGAACGCCACGCCTTCGAACTGAAAGGGAAACGGCGGGAACGGCATCGCCAACTCGCGATCGGAGAGCAGCGCCTCCAACGGCGGTTGCAGGAGATAGTTCAGGCGGTCTTCCAGCTTGATCACGTCCTCCGGCGGGCGAATCCGCGTGACGTTGTGTTTCAGCGCCGCCGGCGGCTTGGGCCTTGCCCGGTGCGGCGGCGGGTATGGGCAGGCCCGCATGCGGGGCTTCGCTCGGCTCGGGGAACTCGAAGCTCCGCACGCGAATCGGCGGGCGGCGAATGGAGATCTGGATCGCCCGCGGCGCAGCGATGTTCAGCGGGACCGCCGCGACCTCGACGGCTACGGGGCGTTCCAAGGCGCGGTTCCAACCGGTGATGAGTGGTTCCGTCGGAAAGCGAAAATCGTGGGAAACCACCTGCGGCGCCGGCGGCGGCTGCCAGTGCAGAAGTTCGCTTCCGGCAGACTTGCTTGCCTGCTGCGACCGATCGGCCGGATTCGTCCGATCGATCGAATCAAGGGGTTCGCTTTCGGCGGTCACACTTGACAGTCGAGGAAGATCGTCACTGCCAATTCGCTGACGGTTCATCGCGCCGCCTGCTGGGCTTCTTCGATGGCCTCGCGAATGCGCGTGAAAGGTTCCCACAGGTCGAGCGACTCGGCGGCCTCGCCCAGCCGCTCGGCAAGTCGCTTGCGGTCGTCGCTCTTGGGCTGAGACAGGGCCAGTCGATTCCGCCCCAGTTCGAAGGCCATCAATCGCGGAGCGCGCGGATGAGATGCATCAATCCGCAGTACCGGGCCGGTGGGATACGCATCCAGATTCGTCCCGTCGTTCTGCTGCGCAACCGGAGGATGGGCCTCCGAGCCCGTCCCGACCGCGTCCTGCGAAACCTCGGGTGGGAGCACCAGGGCGACGGGCATGTCGACCAGATCGCGCAGGGACAGGACCGGCTCGCGGTCAGTGCAGATGAACAAGGGAGCGGTCTTGGCATGCCCCAACAGCGTGGAGCCAATCTGCTCGCCGTACAGGAACGACTCCAATGTAGGCCCATAGAGAATCTGCTGGGCCCGGTTCGGTTTGATCGGCGCTGTGCAATGGAACTCCAGCGGCCGCCCGGCGAGATTCAATATGAGATAGCCGCCAAATAACCCATGTTGCGGGTGATCGATCACGGTGAGAAAACCGATGGCGGGCTTGGAATGATTCGTGCCTGACTCCACGCAAATCTCCCTGGCATCGCAGATTATCTAGTTCACCTAGATCTCGGCGCGGCCTGTTTTCAACGGAAGACGAATTCTCAGCGGATGGTGAATCGGGCAAACAGGCGAACCAACTTTAACACAGTCTGGGAATAATCCGGGGTAGGGGAAAAATCGTTTCCCAAGAAATCTTTTGCGGGTCCTCGACAAATTTTTCAATTTCTGTTTATACTGGAAGAGAAAGGAAACGCTCGCATGACTCAAGACCCATCTCGCGGCCGTCCGCCGTTGTTCAGCCAGATTGACGTTACCCAACCGGCCTACCATCCGCCCGTTTCTGGAGCCCGATCCAGCGACTCGGAAGTCAGCGGTTTATTGCGCCAGCTTTTGGCGGGCCAGGACCGCCAGAATGAGCTGCTCGAGGAGCTGATTGGCCAGATCAGTTCGAACCAGCGTCAGCGGGCCCACGAACTAGGCCAATGGAAGCAGGCCAACCCTCGCTTGGCGAGGAATTGCCGCGTGGCGGCCGAGGCCCTGGGGAAGGTGCAGGCCGAGTTCCTCGACAGTCTCACCCGCGAGATCGGCGACAGTTACGAGAATCTCATGGAGGGCGAGTTCATGCTCAATGAGTTCGTCGATCGTTTTGGCCCGCGAATGGCCCATCTGAACGGACTCTTGCAGGTTCTTTCGCAACTCAGCGCCACGCCCAATCCGGCCAGCGCGCCAAACGTGCCGTGAGGGCCTTTGTCGAAATCTTGCCACTCGTGGGGTCGCGTGGCAGATTCTACTAGCAGTGACATCAGTGAGCAAGGTTGTAATCAATGCCCGTCAGCGGCACGGCCAATCCGTCGTAGGCCAGTTCCATTCCCGGTGGCAGGGTGGCGTTAGTCGCTTCGTGCTCCAAATCGTGGCAGATGTGCGTGAACAATGTTCGCCTCGGTTGCAGTTGCCGGGCGGTTGCCATTGCTTCCTCTAGTGTAAAATGGGTGGGATGTGGGCGGTGGCGAAGACCATCGAGAATCAGCACGTCCAACCCTTGGAGCAACTCTCGACTTGTGTTCGGGATGCCGTTCGTGTCGGTGCAATAGGCTAGCTTGCCACAGCGGAAGCCGAGCGATGAGTAACGGCCGTGTTGGAGCGGAATGGGCGTGATCTGTGCCCCCAAAATCTCGATCGGCTTGGTCCCGATGGGTCGCATGGTAAGTTTCGGCAGCCCTCCGGCCTGATAGTGCCGTGTTGCGTCGTCGAAGGCGTAGTCGAAGGTTCTGCGGATCCGTCGCTCGACGGTCTCGGTGCAATAGACCGGGAGGTCGTGTCCTAGGTAGCTGGCGAAGATCCGCAAATCGTCCAGCCCGAAGAGATGGTCCGCGTGGTCGTGGGTGTAAATTACTGCATGAATCAGCCCGATCTGCTCGCGAATCAACTGCAAACGAAGCTCGGGAGGGGTGTCGATAAGCAAGTTTCCGCCCGGAAGGCCCAATACGACACTGCACCGCCCCCGCTTGTTCTTCGGATCGGGGTGCAAACACGTTGGGCAGCCGCAGCCGATCACGGGTACCCCGTGCGAGGTGCCCGTGCCGAGAAAGACAAGCTGATTCCGAAGATCGCGGTTAACCTGTAGTTTGGGCATGCAGAGATGAAGGTGGACGGATGAAGGACGAAGGCGGCGCAAATGGGCGTTTCATGCAAGAGAAATTATTCTGATTCCGGTCTAAATTCGTCCTTCGTTCCTCCGCCTTCATCCATCACTTGACCCCCCGTATAATAACAAGTAAATTGCCACGATGGAAGAAGTACTGTCACAAATCTGGGACGCCCTAGGCGATTTCTTCGGCGGAATCAGCCGCGCGCTGGAGCGCTCGCTGACGAGCCTGTTCGGTTCGTCGAACGCCCGGTACATCAAGAAGATGCAGCCGATGGTTGACGCCATCGGGGCCCTGGAACCGAAGTACCAGGCGATGACCGATGCCGAGTTGAAGGAGCAGACGGCCAAGTTCCGCAAGCGCCTGGCTGGCGGCGAGACGCTCGACGACCTGCTGGTCGAGGCCTACGCCGTCTGTCGCGAGGCCGGCCGCCGCTACCTGGGCCTGCGGCACTACGACGTCCAATTGATGGGCGGCATCGTCCTGCATCGCGGAAACATCGCCGAAATGGTCACCGGCGAGGGCAAGACGCTCGTGGCCACGCTGCCCGCGTATCTCAATGCCCTGGAAGGCAAGGGCGTACATGTCGTCACCGTGAACGACTATCTGGCCCGCCGCGACATGGAGTGGATGGGGCGGCTCTACCAGTCGCTCGGTCTGACGGTTGACGCGATCCAGAACGACATGGACCCGGCCAAGCGGCAAAAGGCCTATGCCTGCGACATCACCTACGGCACGAACAACGAGTTCGGCTTCGACTACCTCCGCGACAACATGCGCGATGCGGCCCGCGACGACGACCGCTTCGACAAGCACCGGCAGCAGGTGCAGGGGGCGTTGAATTTCGCGATCGTCGACGAGGTCGACAACATCCTCATCGACGAGGCCCGCACGCCGCTGATCATCTCCGGTCCGGCCCACGACGACGTGACCCGCTACGCCAAGGCCGATCGCATCGCGCGGCAATTGAAGAAGGGCGCGCACTTCGAGGTCAACGAGAAGGAGCACACGGCCCACCTCACCGACGAGGGCGTCCGCGCGGCCGAGCAATTGGCGGGCGTGGAGAGCTTTTACACGGCCGGCAACATGGAGTGGCCGCACCTGATCGACAACTCCTTGAAGGCTCACCACCTGTACAAGCGCGACGTGAACTACATCGTCAGCAAGGAAGGCGAGGTGGTCATCGTCGACGAGTTCACCGGCCGTCTCATGCCGGGCCGCAATTGGAGCGACGGCCTGCACCAGGCCGTCGAGGCCAAGGAAGGCGTTCGCATCAAGGAAGAATACCAGACCCTGGCCACGGTCACGCTGCAGAACTTCTTCAAGCTTTACAGGAAGATCTGCGGCATGACCGGCACGGCCATGACGGAGGCCAACGAGTTCTGGAAGGTCTACAAGCTGGACGTGATTGCGGTGCCCACCAACCGCAAGATGCAGCGGATCAACCATCCGGACGTGATCTACCGCAGCGAGCGGGAAAAGTATGACGCCATCGCCGACGAAATCGAGCGGATGAACAAGTGGGACGTCATCGTCCCGGAGAAAGGCGAGGAATTGCTGGGGAAAATCCTCCGCGAGACGGACGAGGCGATCGAGTTCCAGGACCGCGAGAGCCGCCAGAAGCAAACGATTCCCCGCAGCCGGATTGGCAGCATCGAGCGCGCCGGCCGGCCGATCCTCGTCGGTACGGTCTCCATCGAGCGCAGCGAGATGATTTCGCGCATGATCGAACAGCGCGGCGTGCCGCACCAGGTGCTCAATGCCAAGCATCACCAGCGCGAGGCCGAGATCATTGCGCAGGCCGGGCGCAAGGGGGCCGTGACTATCGCCACGAACATGGCCGGCCGCGGCACCGACATCATCCTCGGCGGCAATCCCGAGGCCATGGCCTGGGCCCAACTGCAGGCGAAATATCCCACGAAACTCAACGTCCCCGCCGAGGAAATGGACGCGCTGATCCACGAGATCGAACAGCGCGAGCAGATGAAGTCCGAGGGCCGCGAAGTGGCCGCGATGGGCGGCCTGCACGTGTTGGGCAGCGAGCGCCACGAGGCCCGCCGCATCGATCTCCAGCTTCGCGGCCGTTGCGGCCGCCAGGGCGACGCCGGCAGCAGCCGCTTCTTTCTCTCCTTGGAAGACGACCTGATGCGGAAGTTCGGCGGCGAGATGGTCAAGACCTGGCTCACGCGGCTGGGCATGCAGGAGGGCGAAGCGATCGAGAGCCGCATGGTTTCCCGCCGCATCGAGGGCGCCCAGAAGAAGGTCGAAGAGCGGAACTTCGAGGTCCGCAAGAACCTCTTGGAATACGACGAGGTCATGGACGAGCAGCGCAAGCGGGTCTATGGCTACCGGCAGCGGATCCTGGAAGGCGGCAACTGCAAGCAGCTCGTGTTGGCCATGATCCGCCAGCAGGTCGACGCCCGCTTGAACCAGTTTCTGGCCCGCGACTACGGCACGGAGACCTTCGCCAAGTGGGCCGGCAAGGAACTTTCGGTGGAGTTCGACGCCCGCGATTTCCGCGGCCTCGATTTCCAGGACGCCCAGCGCTATGCCCTGGACCAGGCCGAGCGGAAGGCCGAGGGGCAGATCATGGACGTCCTGGAAGAGAACCTTCCCACCGACGCCGAAGACCAGAGCGACTGGAATTGGGAGGCCCTGGCCAAGTTCGCCAACACGCGCTGGCACCTGGCCATCCGCGACCGCGACTTGAAGCAGGTGGGCCGCGAACACCTCGATACGTTTCTCTTGGAGAAGGCCACCGCGGCGATCGCCAAGGTCGATCTCGCGGCCGGCCAGGAGTTCTTGGAGGCCGATTACGGCGTCCGCGCGGCGTGTGCCTGGGTGAAGAACAAGTTCGGCATCGAACTGACGATCGAAGCCATGCGGGATTTGCCGCTGGAAGAGTTCAAGCGACTGGTTTACGAGAAGGCCGAGGCCGCCTACCACGAGAAGGAGATCGAGTATCCGGTGATGGCCGGTCTTTCGCACTTCACGAACCGCGATGCCGGCGGCCACAAGCGTTACGACCGCGAGGGCCTGGTCCAGTGGGCCCGCAAACGGTTCAACGTCGACCTTGATCTGGAAGATCTGAAGAATCGGCAGCGCGATGAAATCCGCGCCTTGTTGATCGAACACAGCCGCCGCTTTGCCGAGACGCCGGTCGATCCGCAGTCCGAGGTCGAGACGCGGTTGCGGCAGGTCTTCGACGGCCAAGCGCTCTCGCCCAAGGCCTTGCACGCCGCCTTGGACGATGGGCGGCTGAAGGGCCTTTCCGAGTGGCTCGACCAGGAACTGGACTACCCGCTCTCGCCGGAGGCGATGACGCGGTTGAGTCCGGAGGTGCTTCGCAACTTCATGATCTCGGCCGTGGAGGCCAAGTATCGGCCCGAGATGCAGAAGCTCGAGCGGGCAATGCTCCTCAATCTGTTGGACAGCGCCTGGAAAGATCACCTCCTGGTGATGGACCACCTGCGCAACAGCGTCGGTCTGCGCGGTTACGCCCAAGTCGATCCGAAAGTGGAATACAAGCGCGAGGGCATGCGCACGTTCGAGCAGATGTGGGACACGGTCGGCGAGCGGACGACCGACCTGATCTTCCGCATGGAGGAGCTCGACGAGGGTTTCATCGGGTCGACGTGGACCGGGGCCGAGGCCCGGCACGAGTCGGCCCCTCCCCCAGCGACATCGGCGCCGAGCAGCAGGCGGCCATCGACGGCACGCAGACCGACGGCAAGCCCAAGCCGATTCGCAACCAGTCGCAACGGGTCGGCCGGAACGATCCCTGCCCGTGCGGCAGCGGCAAAAAGTTCAAGAATTGCCACATGAAGAGGGGAGCGTAAGGACAAAAGATGCCCGTTCCAAAAATGTACGTCGAAACGTCAATACCCAGCGACTTTCTTCTGACGTGGAACTGTGAACACTTGGCAAATGCCAACAAATTTCAGCACATCCGACGAATCAATTCGATGCTTGGGTTGTTTGTTCCGAGCTTGGTGACGCCACTCGAACTTCTGGGAGAAAACCTATGAATGCTAGTCGAGACTCTGACCTGGCTAATATTCGTGAGACGAGAGTTCGTATCTCGGAGGAATTCCACAACGATCCGGAACTCCTGGTCAAGCACTACATGGAACTACAAGAGCGGCATCATGATCGCCTGGTCTATTCGCCTGAGCGTGGTGTGCCGGAACAACCTGAGTCAGATCGTGTCCGGGGACTTAGCGAAAAGCAAGTGGAAACCGATGAGAGCCGCTAAGTGCCCGCGCAATAGGGAAAGGATTCCCTCGTGCTGTATCTTCTGAACTTCTTCTACCTGCTCCTGCTGCTCGTCGTTTCGCCCTGGCTCGTTTGGTCAGCCATCCGTACGGGCAAGTATCGCGAAGGCTATGCCGAGAAACTCCTCGGCCTGGCGCCGCGACGGACGTCGGATAAAAAGTGCATCTGGTTGCATGCCGTGAGCGTGGGCGAAGTCAACCTGTTGGCCCCGCTGCTCCGTCTGCTGGAGCGCGAGCGGCCCGATTGGGAATGCGTGATCTCCACGACCACGAAGACCGGCATGGCACTGGCCAAGAAGAAATATGCCGGCCGGACTGTCTTCTATTGCCCGTTGGATTTTACCTGGGCCGTGAACGCGGCCATGCGGCGGGTCCGCCCGAGCGTGCTCGTGCTGGCCGAGTTGGAACTCTGGCCGAACCTGGTGTGGGCCGCCCGGCGTCACGGCGCGCGGATCGCAGTCGTCAACGGGCGGTTGAGCCGGCGGAGCTTCGACGGCTATCGCCGCATCCGGCCGCTGGTATCTCAGTTGCTCCGGAGCGTCGATTGCATCGCCGTACAGGACGAAACCTATGCCGAGCGGTTTCGTGCGTTGGGGGCCAGAGCGGAGGCAGTCCACGTCACGGGCTCCATGAAGTACGATGGCGCCCAGACCGATCGCGACAACCCCGCTACGCGTCGCCTGGCCGCATTGGCCGGCCTGACCGCTGGCGACACGGTCTTTCTTGCCGGCAGCACGCAGGAGCCGGAGGAGGCGGTGGCCCTGGAGGTGTTTCAGCAATTAAGCGCCGATTGGCCGCAACTGCGTCTGATCATCGTTCCGCGGCATCCGGAACGGTTTGACTGCGTGGCCCGAATGTTGGACGCTTCCGGCGTGGCTTGGCAGCGACGCACGTTGCTCGAACCGGCCGCTGCGAATCCATGCGGGACTCCAACCGCGCGTGTGCTCTTGGTCGACGTCGTTGGCGAACTGGGCGCTTGGTGGGGAACGGCCCACATTGCCTTCGTCGGCGGCAGCCTTGGCAATCGCGGCGGGCAGAACATGATCGAGCCGGCCGCCTATGGGGCCGCCGTGTCGTTCGGTCCCAACACGCGGAACTTCCGCGACATCGTAGCGGCCCTCTTGGACCGTGATGCGGCCGTGGTCGTGGCCGATGCAGAGCAGCTTCTGGCCTTCGTCCGGGATTGCCTCATGAATCCCGCCGTCGCGGCCGTCCGCGGTGAGCACGCCGCGAGCCTGGTTCGCCAACAGCTTGGGGCCACGGCGCGAACATTCCAATTGCTCCTTCCGCTGGTCGCCGGCCCGTCGAAGGCTGCCGATCGCGATCGTCACGCCGCATGAGCGATTCTGGGTCTTGCCCCAACTCCGTAACCGCTAGTTCTTTTCACTCCTCTTCCGAATCGTGTGAATCTGAGTAAAATGCGCGGTAATTCCCGTCCGCAAAAGCCAGGGCGATCTTGTAATTCTCGCTAGAATTCCGTAGATTCTATCCAGTCGCGTCGGGCTGCGGATGGCCCGCCGTGTCAAGGAAGGCCCCCTGGTTTACCTGGAGGAGACTGCATGAGTGCCAGCTACGACGTTCGTTCGCCGCGCGCAAGAGTTCCCAAGGAGTCATCCTCCGCATCCTTCCCTGATCGCTTTTCCGGCGAGGGCCTCGCCGTGTCGGTCGGGCATGCAATCCGGCGGACCCGTCAGTGGTTATTGGCCCAGCAGGACGACGACGGATCGTGGTGTGCCGAGTTGGAGGGCGACACGATCCTGGAGAGCGAAACGATCCTCGCGCTGGCCTTTCTGCGACGAGAGGACACTCCTCTGGCGCAGCGCGCGGCTGCTTATCTGGTTCGCAAGCAAATGCCCGAGGGCGGTTGGGCCAAGTTTCCCGGTGGCCGGCTCGACATCAGCGGCAGCGTGAAGGCCTACTTCGCCTTGAAACTGACGGGCCACGATCCGGCGGCCGAATTCATGGAACGGGCCCGGCGGGCGATCCGCGCCCAAGGTGGGGCCGACGCGGTCAACAGTTTCACGCGGTTCTACCTCGCCCTCTTGGGACAGATTTCCTACGAACATTGTCCCGCCGTTCCGCCGGAGATGGTCCTGTTGCCGAAGTGGTTTCCCGTGAATCCCTACGCCATGAGCGCCTGGTCGCGGACGATCGTGGTACCGCTTTCGATCGTGGCCGCCTTGGAGCCCGTCCGCTTCATCGAACCCCAGCGCGGCATCCACGAACTGTTCCTCGGTGAGCCCGACCAGTGGCCGCCGCTCCGCTGCGCGGGGTTGCCGGGTGGAACGGGCTGGCTGAGCTGGGACCATTTCTTTCGCCTGATCAATCGCATGTTGAAGTTCGGCCAGCGCAGCGGCCTGATGCCCTGGCGAAAGCGGGCCATTGAAGCGGCCAAAGATTGGATGCTGGCCCGCTTCCAGAAGAGCGACGGCTTGGGCGCGATCTTTCCGCCGGTGGTTTTCAGCCTCGTGGCCTTGAAGGCCCTGGGTTATGCGGACCAGAGCCCAGAGGTCGTCGAGTGCTTGCGGCAATTGGAACGCCTGACCATCGACGATCCCGGCGATGGCACGACGCGATTGCAGCCTTGCTTTTCGCCGGTTTGGGATACGGGCCTGGTGATGCGAGCACTGGCCGTGGCGGGTGTGCCGGCCGACGATCCCGCGATCCTGCGGGCGGCCGCCTGGTTGCGGAGCCGCCAGACGACGGCGGCCGGCGATTGGGCGGAGACCGTCACTGCCGCGCCCGGCGGCTGGTACTTTGAATACGCCAATGAGTTCTACCCGGACGTCGACGACACGGCCATGTCGCTGATGGCCCTGCAAACCCTCTTCCGCAACGAGCAGGATGGCTGGCCTCACTCTCTGGGAGAGGGACAGGGGGTGAGGGATTCCCATTCCCCTTCACCACAGCCCTCACCCGGCGGGGTAGGGGGACCGTTGAAAGACTCGGTCGCCACGATCGAGCGCGGCCTGCGGTGGATGTTGGCGATGCAGAACCGCGATGGCGGTTGGGGCGCGTTCGACCGCAACAACGATCGCCACTTCCTCTGCTACGTGCCGTTTGCCGATCACAACGCCATGATCGACCCGAGCACGGCCGACCTTTGCGGCCGGGTACTTGAGGCCTTGGGCAAACTTGGCCGCCGCCTGGGTGATCCGCACGTCGATCGGGCCGTTGAGTTCGTCCGCAAGGCCCAGGAGGCCGACGGAAGCTGGTTCGGCCGTTGGGGCGTCAACTACATTTACGGAACGTGGCAGGCCCTCACCGGCTTGATCCAGGTCGGCGTATCGCAAGACGATCCGGCCGTGGTGGCTGGGGCCAAGTGGCTTTTGGCCCATCAGCAGGCGAATGGCGGCTGGGGCGAGTCGCCCAATTCCTATGAGCAGCCCGAACTCCGCGGTCAGGGGCAAACCACCGCCTCGCAGACGGCTTGGGCAGTGCTCGGCCTGATCGCGGCCGGCATGGCCGACCATCCGGCTGTAGCCCGCGGAGTGCGCTACCTTGCACAGACGCAAAACCACGACGGCACCTGGGATGAAAGCCAATTCACCGGCACCGGTTTTCCCTGCGTCTTTTATCTCCGTTACCATTATTATCCAATTTATTTCCCCTTGATGGCCTTGGCCCAATGGGTCAAGGAAAGGAGGAAGGAGGAAGGATGAATCAAGGTCGCCTGTGATACAAGCTGACGCTTCCTTGCGTCGATGAGATTTGCCGGCCAGTGTATTCGTGCCGCACCCGCGCGGTCGCCTCGTGCTAAGTCATCCCCCATCCTTCATCCTTCATCCTTCATCCCATGCGCTTCCCTCTCTCCCTGACGACCTCCCTGACCGGCTATCTCGTGAAGCAGAAGCTTGCGGGCCGGAAACGGTTCCCGCTGGTGCTCATGCTCGAACCGCTGCACGCCTGCAACCTGACTTGCACGGGCTGCGGCCGGATTCGCGAATATGCCGCCACGATGCGTGAGCGGATGTCGGTCGAAGACTGCCTGGTGTCGGTCGAAGAGTGCGGCGCACCGGTGGTCAGCGTTTGCGGCGGCGAGCCTCTCCTCTACAAAGGGATCGAAGAACTGGTGGCCACGTTGGTCGAGCGGAAGAAGCACGTTTACCTCTGCACCAACGGGATGACGCTCGAGAAAATGCTGCCCGGGTTTCGCCCCACGTCGCGGCTGTTCTTCAACGTGCATATCGACGGCATGGAGGCCACGCACGACCGGATGGTCGAGCACGAGGGCTGTTTTGCCGCGGCGGTGGCCGGCATCAAAGCGGCAGTTGCCGCGGGCTTCCAGGTCACCACGAACACCACGGTCTACCGAGAGACCGACATGAACGAGGTCGGCGTACTGTGGGCCTTTCTTTCCGAGCTGGGTGTCGGCGGATTCATGGTCTCGCCGGCCTACGCCTATGAGTCTGTCAGCGCGGCCGATCCCACCGGCGCCGGGCGGCTCTTCATGACCCGCGACGACGTACATGCCAAGTTCCGCGCGGCCAAGCCGATGCTCAAGCGGTTCCGTCTCGTCGCCACGCCGCTGTATTTCGATTTCCTCTGTGGCGAGCGCCAGTTGGACTGTGCCGCCTGGGCCAATCCTACGCGGAATGTCGGCGGCTGGCGGGGGCCGTGTTACCTGCTGGGCGATGCGCACTACAAGACCTACGCCGACCTGGTTACCGCCACCGACTGGTCGAAGTACGGGCCCGGCAACGATCCGCGCTGCGAGCATTGCCTGATGCACTGCGGTTTCGAGCCCGCGGCCGTGCTGGAGTCGAATCGCCACTTCGGCGACATGCTAAAAATGGCCGTATGGCAGATGACGTGACGTTGCACGGGGTTAACCACGAAATACGCGAAACACACGAAAAAGGGAAAGACTGGAAGAATGATGACAGCAAGACGTGCGACAGGAAGATAAGAGAACAGAGGATTCGTCTTCCTCAATGTGCTTTCTTTCGTGTGTTTTGTGGTTTGCTTGTTCTGTTCATTGCGAATGTCGTCGATATCAGCTTCTACACCGTCAGTGGACCTCGGAATCGTCTTCGCGCTATCCATTGAAGCCGGATGTTTCGTCGATACGCTGAGCCATGTCCGCGTGACCCGAGGCGACGGTTTCATCGCCAGGCGGGGACGCCGCGGCGATCGCGAAATCGTACTGGTGGAGTCGGGGCCAGGCGGCGATCGCGCGGCCAAGTCCGCGCATGCGATGATCGACGCCTATCGGCCGCGGCTGGTTGTTTCGGCCGGATTCGCCGGCGGCTTGGATCCCCAAGTGCAGCGACAAGACCTCGTCGTGGCAACTTCGCTGCTCAGCGCCCTGGAGGGCAATATTACGCTTGAACCCGCCGCACTTGTGCCATGGTTGGACGAAGTGCCGTATCTTCATCAAGGGCGGCTGCTCACCTTGGATCAAGTCGTCCGCTTTCGCGCGGAAAAGCACCAACTGGGCCGTCAGTACGATGCCCTGGCGGTCGACATGGAGAGTTTTGCCGTGGCCGAGGTCTGCCGCGAACGGGCCGTTGGTCTCCTCGCCGTCCGGGCGATCAGCGACGCCGTCGACGACGAGCTTCCGCCGGACATCGGGAAGTTGCTTGCGCAGAAGTCGTTTGCCGCCCAACTTGGCGCCGCGGTGGGATCGGTCTTTCGTCGTCCTGCCGCCGTGAAGGACCTCTTCAACCTTCATCAAAACGCCCTGGCGTCGTCCAGCCGCCTGGCCAAGTTTCTGGACATGCTGATCGAACGTTAACGCCCCGTGCCAACACAGATCGGCATGATCGCTCTCATTGGAAAGGAAAATGAAAGAAGATGATCGAGACGAATATCACATCTTCTCCCGCCGTATTCTCGATCTTCCTTTCTTCAGGTTTTCTTCAACACGATCCAGTCCCCCAGGCTCGGCCAGAGCTGCTGAATCGCAAACAACAACCGCGCCTTGCCGGGAATCACGATCTCCGCCGTGCGCCGCTCGCAGGCCCGTAGGATCTGCGCGGCCAGCCACTGCGGCGGAATGGCTTTCGTCTGCACGCCTGCCCCTGGCCGCCGGGCACGCTCGGGAATGTCTTCCAGCCCTTCCAGCGGATAAAGCCGCGGGTCCTTGCGCTCGATCGGGCCGGGACAGACCAGTAGCACGTGCAGCCCCTGCGGCCCCAACTCCAAGCGGAGTTGCTGCGAATAGGCGGCCACGGCATGCTTCGTGGCCGGATAGGCCCCCACCCAGCGCGACGCCGATTTCGCCGCCAGCGAACCGATGTTGACGACGTGCCCACGCGCCGCCAGCAAGTGCGGCGCGGCCGCCCGCGTGCAACGCACCAGGGCGATGAGATTCAACTCCATCAAGTCGCGGAACTGCTCGGGCGTGGTGTCGAGGACCTTGCCGCGCATCGAGCGGCCGGCGTTGTTCACCAGCACGTCGAGCTTGCCGTAGTGCCGGACCGCCTCCGCGAAGAGCCGGTCGACGTCGGCTTGCTGCGTGATGTCGGCCTGGATGCCCAAGGCGTCGCAACCGGCCGATTGCATTTCGGCGGCCGCTTCTTGCACGGCGTCGCCTTCCAGGCCGGCGATGACGAGCTTGGCCCCGGCCCCGCCGAAACCGTCGGCGATCACCCGCCCCAGACCGCTGGAACCGCCGGTCACGAGCACGATTTTGTCTTTCCAATAACTCATGGCCGTCACCATACCAGGAAAAGTGGGCAAAGGCCAGGGCCGGATGGTTGCCGTTTTCTCGGCTCTGCGATAGACTGGCCGGGTAAACCTTCGCCTGCCACCCCCCCTGACGCAAGGAACCCGTACCATGCCTGACCGCCCCACTCCCCCGCCGCGCGATTCACAAACCAAGATCGTAGCCACCGTGGGACCAGCCTGCGATAGCGAGGACAAGCTGGCGGAACTCATCACCGCCGGCGTCGACGTATTTCGGCTGAACATGGCCCACGCCGATCATCGCCAGCAGGACGTCCGTTTGGCCATGATTCGTAAAGCCGCCGCCCGAATCGGCCGCACGGTCGGCGTGCTGGTCGATCTGGCCGGCCCGAAGATGCGGTTGGGCGTGCTTCCCGCCGGGCAACTGCTCTGTCAGACGCGGCGATCGGGTCCGCTTCGTCCGCGGGGAAGCGACTGACGCCACGGCAACCAACGTCCCGGCGGCAACAACGCCATTGCCCGGCGGCGCCGTTCCGACGACGGCCGCCACGCCCGATTTGACAACGACTTACGAACCGTTGATCGACGAACTGCAACCAGGCGACCGCATCATGCTCGCCGACGGCATTGTCGGCCTCCTCGTGGAAAAGGTCGGCAAGGATTCCGCCGAATGCCGTATAGTGCAATCGGGCTTGATCCGCAGCCGACAGGGCGTGAACCTGCCCGGCGTGAAGCTCAGCGTGGCCGCCATGAGCGACCTCGATCGCGAGAACGCCGTCTGGGCCGCCCAGAACGACATCGATTTCGTGGGGCTGAGCTTCGTCCGCCGTCCCGAGGACGTGCAGGAACTGAAGGCCCTGCTGACATCCGCCACGGCAGGACGGCCCGGCGACGGTCCGCAGGTCGTCGCCAAGATCGAGAAACCCGAGGCCCTCGGCGCCCTGACGGCGATCGTGGCGGCGGCCGACGGCGTAATGGTCGCCCGCGGCGACCTGGGCGTGGAGATCGACATCGCCCAGGTGGCGGTGGCCCAAAAGCGGATCATTGCCGAATGCCGCCGCCAACGAAAGCCGGTGATCGTTGCCACGCAGATGTTGGAAAGCATGCAGCACTCGCGGATCCCCACGCGGGCGGAAGTGGCTGACGTCTCCAACGCGATCCTCGACGGGGCCGACGCCTGCATGCTCTCGGGCGAAACGGCCGTGGGCGAGTATCCGGGCGAAACGGTGGAGATGATGAACCGCATTGCCCTGGCGGCGGAAACCATGTTGACCCGTCCCGCCGAGGAAAATGGTGCGCCTCGTCCCGATGAAAGCTGTTCAAGCCCGTATCGCGGGATTTGCAGGCACCCCGTGAACCCGCTGACCAAGGCCGTGGTTTGCGAGGCCGGGATGTTGGCGGAAAGACTCGCCGCCAAGCTGCTCATCGTTGCCTCGGCCAGCGGCGCCACGGCCCTGAGCCTGACCAAGAATCGCTTCCGCGTGCCGACCGTCGGCGTGAGCGATTCGCCGGCAACCTTGCGGCGGATTTGTCTCTATTGGGGCATTACTCCGCTGGCCGGCGCCCCGCTGCACGACCGTCCCGCCCTGGTCCGCTTCGTCACCGAGTGGGGCAAGCAGCACGAACTGTTGCACGCGGGCGACGCCATCGTGCTCATCACCGGCATGGGCACCGCTGTGTCAACGCACAATATGATCGTGGTGTACAAGGTGGAGTAGGTCTCAGTTGCCAGGATGAACTCGCCAGCCTAGCCTTGACGTTCGCCATCAGCCATGAAAGAATAGAGACATCGACGTCTCACCAGCGCACGGAGTCATATATGCAAGTCCTATTGTCGGAACGCGTGAAGACCGCTCTTCACGTTCTCAGCCATGATGACCGGCAAAGGGTTCAGACCTGGTTTGGTTATCTGCAGAACTGGGAAGAGGACGAATTCGTTCGGTTGCGGTCTGTTTTGCTCGATGTGCGTGGCCAGTCCGTGTATATGTTCCGCACGAGCACCGAAGTCCGCATTTTCTACACGGTGGACCAACAGAGCAAGACTATCTTCGTGATCGACATAACCACCGAAGACACGATCCTCGCCTCCGGCGACGTATCGGCAGGGGCGCCGTGATGTCAAAGGACTTCACGCAGGTCGCGTTCAACCACGTCCAGTTCAAGAAGGAACTGGATCAATTCCGCGCTCTCCTGAGCTCGACGAAGATTCTGGGCGAGCGCGAGATTCAAGAGTTACTCAAGGCGTCTCTGCATCTCACCGCCTACATTGGGACCACGTTCGGGATCAGTATAGGAGTTGCCAAGCAGGTCGCCTACGAATTTGAGATCCTTGGGGATTACGCAGCAGACATCGTCCTCGGCAATCGGGAGAACCGGTTTTGCTTCGTGGAACTCGAAAACGGCGACCCGAATGCGGTACTCGAGCACGTCGGCAAGAAATCGACGAAAGAATGGTCGAAACGCTTCGAACACGGATTCAGCCAGATTGTAGACTGGTTTTGCCATCTTGACGATTTCAAGAAAACGGACCGGTTCCACAGGAACTTCGGCTACGGGAATATCGACTTCGCGGGGCTACTTCTAATTGGCCGGAATGAAGGATTAAGTTCCGACGACCTACGAAGGTTGCGGTGGAGAACACACAACGTCATCGTCAACTCTCATCCTGTGGTTTGCATGACCTATGACGATCTCTTCAGGGAGTTGAACGAGGGGTACGAGCACTACTCGGCAGCGTTTACGGCCGAGACATCTGCCGTGCGGACTCCGTGACCGCTTGCGCCCGCTACAGCCGCATCCACGAAGGGGGACGGGTCTCGGGGAGATTCCGCGGCGTGAAAGGATACAGTGCCAAAGGAAACCTCTTCGCTGATAGGCGTCAAAAACAGGAATCGCTTGATCGTTGGCGGAAAAGAAGTCGCTGGGAGAGGCAATGCCCCACGCGGAGCGTGATGAGTACGCGGTCCCTTCCGGCAGAAGGGACCTATCGCAAACGCTGCGGCGCAATCGCCGTATCCCGCTGCAGGTATTGCCCGCCCCACAGCCACAGCAGGCCGCCGGCCGCCAGAAATGCCGAGACCACGCCGAAGCCGACCCAGGCGCCCCAGAGGCCTGACACCGCGCCGATAATCGGCGGCGAGATCACGTCGCCTAACACGTGAATCACCAGGATGTTCAAGGCAAAGCCGGCCGGCCGCATCACGGGATGGACCACGTTGGCCAGGACCGTATTGGTCGGGCCGGTGTTGAGGAACATGAAGAAGACGCCCGCAAAGATCATGTACCAGGCCCAGGGAAACGGCATGGCCAGAAACAACAGCACGCATGGCGCACTGAGCAGCAACCCCGCCCCCGATACCAGGAAATACGAACCCGGCAACCGCGTCCGCAATCGATCGCCCAGCAGGCCGCCAGCCACCGTGCCGCCCAACCCGCCCAAAGCCATGATCATGCCGAAAAGGGTCCGCGGCTCGATGCCCCACAGACCGGGAACCTGATGGCTCTTCAGATAGTCGGGCATCCAAAAGCCCAAGGCCCCCATGGCGAACGACATGGCGGTCATTCCCAGCGTATCGAGCAGGAACGAGGGCGTCTGAAACAGGATGCGGCAATCGTGCCAGGTCATCTGCCTGCGCGTGGAGACGGCGTCCGCCGCACCGGTCGGCGACTCGCGCATCAAGAGCGCGAGGACTCCCAGTACCAGCCCCGGAATGACGACCACGAAGAACGCCCAGCGCCAGCTCTCATGGGCCGGATTTACTTTGGCAATAAAGCCGCCCAGGGCATAGCCTAGCGCGGCGCCGACGGGCATGGCCACGTAAAACAGTGAGAGGATCTTGCCCCGCTTGGCGACGGGGAAACAATCGGCAAGAATCGTCGGCGCCAGCGGCCCGTAGGCCCCTTCACCCACGCCCACGAGGCAGCGGGTCAACAACAGCATCAGAAAGCCGGTGGCCAGCCCACCGTCGCCGGTGGCCAGGCTCCAGACGATCACGCCCACGGCAATCAGTTTCCATTTCGCTCGCGGCCAGCGCCCGGCCAAGGCCCCGAAGAGCGGCGCGGTGAGCATGTACGAGACCAGGAACGCCGAGGCCAGCAGTCCCGAATAGAACCGCACCACGGGGCCGTCTGGATCTTGCGATGGGAAAAACGACTGGCGAATCTCCGGCTCCACCGCGGCCAGTATCTGGCGGTCGATGTAATTGAAGAGGTTGATCGCCAGCAACAGCCCCAATGCCAGGCGGGCCCCGGCAATCGGCCGGGACGACCGGCCTGAAAGGTCTGGCCGGTCAGAAAATGCCTGGGGAGATTCGTCCACGGGTGCGATCGCCATACCGGGTGATCCTGCCTGGGAATCGTAACACTCGGGGAAGTCGTTCTTCCCCGGCCGGTATTGTTGGAAAAAACACCGGCCAGGGAAAGCCCAATCGCTCGGAATCACCCCCAAATTTACGATTCCCAGGCACAACGGCGGGGAATCCGGGACCTTATAACTCGCTTACTTGGCCACATTGCCCTTGGCTGCCCATTCCACTCCGCGAAGGATGATCGTAGTCACCTCCGGCGTGGCAATCGCCTTCGTGTCGTGCCCAAAGGCGCTATGAACCACCCGACCTTGACCGTAGGGTAGCCAGAAGAGCAGCGGTTCGGTTTTCTTGCTCCAGTCGGAATCGGCTTCGACAAGCACGTTGATCGGTTCCGTGCCCTGAAGTTTGGCATACAGCTCGTCATCGGCTTGAAAATCTTTCAGACCGGCGGTGATGGGATGCTTTTGGTCGGCGATTTTGGCCGTAAAGTCGCTGCGCTTGCCGTGGCCCGACTTGCCCATCACCCAATATCGCCCGCACAGTTTGCCGAAGTCATCCCACTTGGGAAACGATGCGCTGGCCAGGTGTTGCACGTAAAAGCCCTTGCCGCCGCGAACGAAATCCAAGAGGTTCTGTTTGGCCGCGTCGCTCAGAGGGGCCTTGCGATTGTAGCGATTCAGCACCACGACGTCGAAGCTCTTCAACGCGTCGGCCGATTCCAGCGGCTTGAGATCTTCGCTCACCTGCACGTCGAACTTGCCGCTATCCACGAGGATCTTCTTGACCGCCGCCGTGGTCTCCTTCCAGTGATGCACGTCCACGTCATCGCCGGTAATGATCAAGACCTTGATTTTCGCAGGGGCATCGTCTGCGCAAACGGGGGAATTCCAAAACAAAGAGCCAAGCCAGTCAAGGCCATAATCGATAGGAAACGTCGCATGGTGGGATCCTTTTCTCGGAGGGTTAGGAAAACCTCCATGCTAGCGGCAGAAATTGCCGTGTCAAGCATCCAACGCCTACATTCATTACAATCCGCCATGTTTATTTATTCCACGGATCCGGCAAACTTTCGG
The DNA here is from genome assembly GCA_963779975.1 of uncultured Planctomycetia bacterium. Taxonomy (GTDB): domain Bacteria; phylum Planctomycetota; class Planctomycetia; order Pirellulales; family Thermoguttaceae; genus JANXQG01. Next base: position 197,233 of record CAWAAL010000014.1, read on the forward strand.
TAATCCTCAAGATCCGCACCACCTGAACCGATAACACCGGTACGTCGGCGGATCCGTCACCCGCGTCGTATGCGATTCGTAACTCGTCTCAAAGACTTAGAACGTTCGGAAGAAATGGGCGGAAGCCCTGGAAAAACGCGGGACTCGCACCAATTTCTTCCGAACGTTCTCAATCGCATAGCGAGCGATCGCCGCCCGAACCTCTCTTTTGAAACACGCGTTTTTCCGCAAAGGTCGCTCTGATGTCCACCGCAAGACCCAAGCATCGCTCTTCAACCGAGAACCGAGCGGGCCATGAAAAAAAGCCCCAGGCTCCGGCCCATCGCCCGGCCCGAAACTCCCAACAAGACACTGGGAATCTTCTTGCCCAAATTCCCGATCTTGACCAAGAAACTCCTCGGAGAATGCGTGAAAAAAGGCCCGATGGCCGCATTATCAGCCAGGCGCTATCGATCAAACTAGTTTTCGGGGTGGGACTCGTGCTCTTGATCGTGGCGATCATGCCGTTCGTCTTCAAGGCCAGCCACAGCAGTTCGGTGGTTACGGAACTTCCAGCCTCATGGTCCAATAGCAGCGGTTCCACCGGGGTCGCCGCCAACACCGCGGGGACCGATGCGCCGCCATGGTCACCACCGTCAACGGCCCCCGCAACGTCTAATAGCAATTCCGCGGGCAGCACTGCGCAGACCGCAGCGCCACCTTGGCCGGCTGCGCCAACGGCCACTGGAACGTCGGCTTTTCCGCCACAGACGGGGCCAGCCCCGGCGCAAACGGTTCTCTCGCCGCAGTTGCCGCAGGCCGGCGATACTCGGCCAACGGCCTTGACCGAACCGCCCTGGTCGCAACCGCGCTCGTCCGCAGGTCCGGCGACTGCCACGACTCCTTCGTCGGCGCGGCGTTACGACTCTCGTCCGCCTGTGGCCACGACGAACTGGCCGGACAATCGTGCCGACTATCGCGGCTTCGACCGCGGGGCGGACCCGAGGAACTTGCAGGCCGACAATCGCAACGATACTGCCGCGCAATATCGCAATAATGACTCGCGGTACGACTACCGCGGGATGCCCACTGACACCGCGCCGGTGCGACGCGACGTTCCCGTCGGCGGCTATCCGCGCGACACTCGTTACGACAACGGCGGCGGCGCCTACCCGCCCGCCGCAGGTCCCGGCAGCCCGCTCATGCCATCGAACGCACCGGGCCCAACGGCCAACTATGGCAATCCCCAGAATCCGGAACCGGGCGTTGCTCGGTTCGACGGCACCATCTCCCCACCTCCTGACAGGACGAGCTATGACCGCGCTGGATCGATCAATTATTAAGGCCTATCACCGTCCCTCGTCGCGATCGGGCACTGCCGTGGCGGAACCGCCAGTGGCCGCACCGCCGAGTACCCGTTTGCGAGCAGCGGCGGGCCCCGCCGTGCCGCTTTCCCAGGCCCTGGCCGAGTTGGCCGCCACGTCGGCAACGCCCTCTGCGTCTGGGAAAGGGGCAGGGGGTGCCGAACCGACCACGGCCCCGGTTAGCCCGACGATCGCGGCGTTGCTGGACCATGCCATTCACGCGACGACCGTCACCGAAGCCACGGCGGTCGAAGTCGCCCCGTCGATCGCTGTATTGGCGAACCAGGCATTTCAAGCCACGGCAATCACGACCTTGGCAGACCAGCCATTTCAAACGACGGCAAGCACGGCGAACACTCCATTCCCGGCCGAGATTGGCGAGGACACGTCCGTGCCAACCGCAGCGGTCGCCGCAACTGCCGCACCGTCAACGTACTCGGCACGCTCCGCCGTCGCGTCGACACCATCGGTCGCAGACACCGTCGCGACCGCGCAAGAGCCAGATGAGACTCCGTGGCGTCCGCTGCTGCAAGTGGACCGCGTGGTTTGGCCGAGCATCCATGACCGGTTGCAGACCACGGCCGCGGCAGCTCTCGAACAGATGACCGAGGGCTTGTTGTCGATCTGCACATCGGGCAGCAAGGTCTTGGGTCTGGCGAGTTGCGCCAGTGGCGAAGGCGTCACCACGCTCTTGTTAGCCGCCGCTCGAAAGCTTCTGAGCCAAGGCCGGAAAGTCGTGCTCGTGGATGCCAACTGGGGCAATCCGCAACTGGCCCAAAGCCTGGGCCTCTTGCCGCAGATCGGCTGGGAAGAGACACTCTGCGGCGGCCTGCCGCTGGAAGAAGTCGTGATCGAAACGCTCGCCGACGGCATGGCGGTCTTGCCGGTCCGCGAGCCGTCGGCGAGCGCGATCACGCAAGAGCAAATCGCGGCCAGCTTCGATATTCTTGCCCGAGAATTCAACGTCGTTCTCGTCGATCTCGGTCCGCTGGCCGAGGACGAGGACGAAGGTACTTCTTCGCCCGAAGGTATTCCTTTGCGCGACGTGGCCGCACAGATGGATGCCGTGATCCTCGTGCAAAACGTCCGCGTCACGACTCCGAACCAGTTGGCCGAGGTCCAGCAGCGCCTGGCCGCGTCGAATTTGCGTTGTGCGGGAACGATCCAGAACTTTGTCGCCGGGTAGGCCACCATGTATGAATCGTATTGGCAACTTGACCGGAAGCCGTTCGAGAACACGGCCGATCCGCAGTTCTATTTTCCCGGCGAGACGCACCAGTCGGCACTGCTGAAGCTGCGCTATGCCGTGGAGAACCGCCGAGGCGGCGCCCTGTTGGCCGGCGCGGCCGGCACGGGCAAGACGTATATTCTCTCCCTGCTCCGCCAGTCGCTGGGCGAGACGTACACTCCGTTCATCCACTTGATCTATCCGCAGATGACGCCGGCCGAGTTCTTGGCCTATCTGGCCGACGAATTCGACGGCGGCGGCAACGCGGGCAGCGCCGTACACGAGAGCATCCGGCGGATCCAAGCGGCCTTGCGGGAAAATACGGAAAAAGGCCGGCACGCAGTGGTCGTTATCGACGAAGCCCACCTGCTGGAAAGCAGCCAGATGCTGGAAACGCTGCGGATGCTGTTGAACTTCGGCCCCGCGGGCAAGACCGGCATGACGCTGCTTCTCGTCGGTCAGACGGGCATTTTGCCGCTCTTGGATCGCACGCCGCAACTGGAAGAGCGCTTGGGCGTGAAGTGCCTCTTGCGTGCCTTCACGGCCGCCGAGACGGGCCAGTACGTGAACCATCGCTTGCAATTGGCCGGCGCCGCGCGGCCGATTATTGCCGCTGACGCCGTGCCCACGCTCTTCGAGCTCACGCACGGCATCGCCCGGCAGGTCAACCGTCTCTGCGATCTGGCCCTGTTGGTCGGCTTTGCCGAGGAGCAGCAGGAACTCTCCGCTGCCCACTTCGAGGCCGTCTGCCGCGAGTTGGTGGCCGTGGTGCCGGAGTAGACGGCGCGCAACAAGAGCAGGTCGCACAATCTTGGCAAGGGTGGCACGCCCTGAGCTTGCGAAGGGAGTGGTGGCCGCGAAACCACGCCTTTCGCAAGCTCAGGGACGTGCCACCCGCCGTGATCTCGCCTCTTACCGATACTGATTCGCTCAACAGTCTACATCCGCTTGCGAAGGCCCGACCACGTGCCGGTTACCAGCAGCGAAGAGGCCGAGCCGACGACCCATCCATCGTGCCGCGAACGGGTCCCACTGTTGTACAAGGCGTTTGCGTTATCCTGTTCCCAGTACGGATGATTTCTGCTAGAATAACTGCAGACGGTCGCGACTCGACAAATCCAGCAAAGAAATGCCGGCAAAGATCATGGACTTCGAATCACCGTGGCCGGATTGGTGGGAGTGGGATTTGGAACTCACTCCCCACCTGCTGAAACGGATGATCGATCGCGGGTTCTCCGAAGTGGACTTGCGGGTCATGCTTGATGACGCGCGCGAAATCGAACCGGAACCCGAGGGTCGTTATCGGATCGTGACCCAACGAGACTCCCGCATTTGGGAGGTTGTTGTCGAACCGGACTTTACGGATCAGGTGCTCCTGGTCATCACTGCATATCCGAGAGACTGAGAAAAAGTCGAGAAAACCGATGCACGACCGCTACTTGGAAGTTACCTATCGACATGGAAAGCCGCTGGCTGCATATCTGTATCTGCCACGGGATGAAAATGCCCAGAGCGCGCGGGTTGTGCAGGAAGAGAACGGCATGTTAGTCGATCTCGGAAAAGACGGGCGGCCGATCGGAATCGAAATCCTCTCGCCGCGCGAAACCTCCCTGCGTTCAATCAACGAGGTACTTGCCAAGTACGCGCTGCCTTTGCTGGATCGCAGGGAAGTCGCGCCGCTGGCGATTGTCGGGTAAAACCGCAAACGGCAACACGGCCGGAAGCCATGTGCTATGGCTTCTTCACCTCCAGCAGGCTCCCCTCGTGGCCGCCGACGATCACCCGCGGGCCGACGACCAGCGGACCGGTGCCCAAGGGACAGCCGGCATCGACCTTGCCCAGCTCTTTGCCGTCGGCTGCGGAGATCCGCCAGACCGTACCGCCGCGGGCGGATAAGAAGATCTCGTTGCCGGAAAGATAAGGCGTGCCGGCCAATGGACCATAGCCCAAGGCCGACTGCCAGACCACCTGCTGCTGTTCGTTGATGGCGAACAAGCGGTCTTTCTCCGTGGCCACGAGCACCAACTTGCCGACGCGCTGCGGCCCCCAGACACAACGCGCCCCCAATGTCTGCGACTTGCCCGGCGCTGAGATTCGGCAGTTCGAAACTCAGCAGCGTGTCGGTCGAATCGGCGACGAAAACGAACTTGCCCAAGACGGCGACCGGGGAAACCAGGCCGTTATTCACCCTGACCGTCGCGGCTTCGGTGAGGGCCGTCTCGTCGTCGCTGCTGATGTGGATCGCCATCAATCGCTTGTCGCCGTCGGACAACACGGCCAGCTTGTCGTCGTCGGCCGCCGGGGGCTCGCCACTCCCAAGCCATGATGCCTTTGAGCGCTGGCTGCAAGGGTTTGGCCATGTCGCCGCGGGCCTCCGGATCGAGCAAGCAGACCTGGCCGTCGACGCAGGCTGTCAACAGCCCGCCGGCAAAGGCCGCCGGCGCGACCGACATTTCACACGGACTAACCGTCCAACGAAATTGCTTGTCTTGCTCTTTCGGATCGTAAATCACGATCTGCCTCGTGTCGGCGCCGCTGGTCATGGCAAACATCTCGCCCGGCAACGGCAACAGCGAACAGAGCGGCTTATCCAACCGGTTCGAATCGATCGTGAGGACGGGCTCCCATGGTTTGGCCTGGGGCTTCAATTCATCCATCGCCGCGCGGAACATGCCCCCGCTGGCGGTCGCCGCAGTGAGCTTGCCGGAAACCGAACCGAGCGTCGGCTCGGCTGCCAACGGCGCGGCGACCCAGGTCTGCCAGACGGCCTCGTTCTGTTTGAGGTCGAAGGCCGAGACCGTCACGCCGGGCATGCCGGGCCTTTGCAGCACTTGAAACATCGTCCCGCCGTCGATCACCGGCGACTGCACGAATCGCATCGTGCGCAGGTCGGGGACCGCCCGCGGCACGATCCGGCGCTCATCCGCTTGGACCGCAAAGCACGTCAACTGCCGGTCGGCCACCCAGAACCTGCCGCCGTCGGAAATTGCGTAGTGGGTCGCCTTTTCCTTCACCGACACCCCTCTCGAAGGAACATTTTGGAACGGGAACTTATTGCCGGCCTCATTTCGCTCGAAGGCCGACAATTCGCCCTGTTCCGTGACGATCGCGACGCCGTTTCCCACGGCCACCGGCGTGGTGTCGATAGAACCCTCCACGGCGAGCGTCTGTACGTGCTTCAGCGGTCTGCCTTCCGTGTCTTTGGAGATCGCGAAGACGCGAATCGTGGCCTTGCCCGGCGCATCGTTGACCGGCAGCAGGAGGAAATCGCCCACGACCGCCGGCGGCGCCGCGATCGTTCCAACCTCGTGTCCCACGTGCAAGAGCTGCCGGCATCGGCCGATATCCAGCACGATCAGGTTCGACTGGTCGGCAGCGAGGAAAATCAGGCCATGGGCGGCATCGACGACGGGCGGCAGCCGAACGGCTTGCGGCAACTGAAAATAGCGCGGCGAGTCACCCGTGGCCAGGTCGATCAGCAGCAGGCGCTGTTCGCTTGTCAGCAACAACAACCACTTGTCCGCCCGCACCGGCTCGGCAACGATCGGTACTCCGACGACCAATCGCCAGAGGAGCGCGCCGGTCGCGCCGTCAACGCGGAGCACCTCCTGGCGTACCGGATCGCAAAGCACGACGTCGCTCGCGACCGGGCCAGGGACCGGCAACGCCGTGACAGCGAAGAACTTCCCATACTCACCGCGCCGAGCATCGCTGCGTGCCGGTGCCCACGTAGTGGATCGAGCCGTAATCGGCTGCGTCGCAGCTAGGGAGAACCTGGGATCCAGGGCCACGAACCGCCGCCACACCGTCTTGCCCGTAAACGCGTCCAGCCCGTACGCGGTTCCTTGTTCGACCACGAAGACCAGCTTTCCCCGGCCTGCGGGCAGTTCGCCTTTGACCGGCTGCACGGTCAGCGGCATGGCCGCCAGCACGCCCGACGGCCGCTCCTGGCGTACGGCGGTCAACAGCCGCTGTACAGACGTGACCGCCTTCTGTCCAGCCGCCGAGACCTGTTTCATGGCATCGGTCAGCCGGACATCGTCGGCCAGTTCGGGATACGCCTTGACGAACTCGCGATAGGACTTGTAAGCCGCCTGGACGTCGTTGCCCGCCACCTTCACGCGGATCTCGTTCAGGGTCCGGTCGAGTTCTCGCCGACCTTCCTTTTTCCGTTTGCCGGACTGGAGAATGCCTTTCATGTCATCGAGCATTTGGGCCGGCCGATCTGCTTCCGGGATATCCGTTTCCAGCATGTTGACAACCGACTGCAAGCGGTCGACCGACGCCCCGTCGGGATCGTCCTTTACCTGTTGGGCCAAGCCGTCGCCGATCTTTGCCAGCGCGATGCCGAACTCCTGCATGACGTGGGAATCGGCGTGTTCCTTGGGCAGGGCACTCACTTGCTCCGTGGCAACTTCGAAAGCCGGCGTCCAGTCGCCCGACGCGGTTGCTTTCCGCTCGGCCAGTCGAAGTTCCGCAAGGCATCTCAACGAGCGGACGTCGTCGGCGTTGGGCGCGGCGGCATAGTGCTTCAGGAATTCATCATAGAAATCGACGGCATGGCTGTAGTCTTCCGCCAGCACGGCATTTTCGGCTTGCTGCAGAACTTCCCTCGCCGGCCGCGGCGCGAGGAACCACAACGCGGTTAACAGGCCGATCAAGGCGGCGACGGCCACGCTCCAACTAATCAATACCAGCTTGACTTGTCTGGGGTCTGTCGGCTTGATCCGCACGACTTTCAATCTATCGCGGCGGAAGAGATTCTTCAGGAAGCGGCGGAGTTTGAACTTCTTGGGAGCGGCCGGATCGAGTTGTAGCGCCGAACAACCGGATCGTCAAGCCCGCTGGCCGCGAGGGCCTCGCTTTCGATCAGGGCATCCAACGGCCCCTTCATCGTATCTTCCAGCGATTCCAGTTCGCTGCCGGTCTTGGCAACGGAACTTCTCTTGCCCCCACTGTTGGCTACCGCGTTGGCCCGAAGTGGGGTACCGGAATCCTTGGGCGGTGAATCGGGCTTGGCGGGTTCGGGCCTCGCCGGATTGCTTTCCCCCTTTTCCTCCTCCGGGGCAAGTTCCAGGTCATCGGCCGGCGTCGCCACAGTGCGTTGTGGCTCGGGTGTTTTCGGTGGGGACCCGCCTACGTCAACCATTCCAATCCGATCTTTGAGGAGTTGTGGCTCGGGCGTTTTCGGTGGAAAGGGTCTCGGCAAGGGCGCCATTGGCGCGGAAATCACCGTTCTTTCGGCTGCCGCAGACAGCAGCCGATCGGCCTGAGCAGCCGTAAGATGTTGGCCTTGGACGAGCCACAGCGAGATGCGAACAGCGTCGGGCGGGGGCGACGACCGTTGGACTTCGCGTCGGGCGGCCTGCAAGACGTCGGCGGAAACGAGGTCTTTTTCTTCCAGCAGTCGCAGGAACAGGTCGGCGGAAGGCATGACGGGTATTCCACTCCGAACAGACAAATCAAGACTGGACCCCGTTGGGGGGAATCAACCGATCATAGTGCCTTGCCGCACGTTCGTCAAGGAAAGGTTCGGGGCAGTTTTTGACCCTCTTGATAGCTGGACTGAGGTTAGATAGAATTGAATCTTGTAAGTTGGAAGTGTCTAGACGACTAGATACGGAATCGGAGCCGAAACCAGAAGATTTGTTACGCCAAAACCAGAAAATAGATGCAGTCACTCGCAAGACTTTCATAAGTGATTGCTACGAAAGCGCTTAGGACAGGTAGCTCAGTTGGTAGAGCACAGGACTGAAAATCCTGGTGTCGCCGGTTCAATCCCGGCCCTGTCCACTCCATGGAAGATAAAGGATTTACGGCAATTTCAGGAATCCGGTGAAGCTGCTTCAGTGAGTCCATGCGTTTTCGGGGGCTTGTCCATGGAGTCTGGTGGCTCGCAACGTCGCCCCCGCGAACGGCCTGTTGGCGAGCTCCGTCCCCTCGCCATGCCGGCACATCAAGCGCCGCGACCAGACATCCAGAAGCTTAGTGACGACGAACTCTTGGATTCCGTGATGAATCCGCGTTTTCATGACGGAATCGTTATCAATACTCGCACTGGAACACTATCGGATGGCAACGGACGGGTAATTGAATTGCTTCGCAGAGCGTCGGATTCCAAAAGCAAGATCAATGCGGATACGATCGTGCCAGTCGAGTATTACACCCCAGATCTCTCGATGTTCCCAGACATCGAGCCAGCGGTGGAGGACAACGGATGAATGCCTTGAAAGTAACCCATCGACTCTTGTTCCAAGCTCTCCTGGACATTCGTGATGAAAGCCGTCGTATCGACAACAAGACTATTTATCACCTGGCTGACTTGTTCCACAATGTCGTGCTTCAACTGGAAGCAGTAGCAGAAGGCAGCGACACGAATCTTAATTATGAGGACATTCTGGTCTTCATCACTGAGCATGCAAAGAGCAAGGGATGGGAGAAGTGGGTTGACGACCGAATTACGGAAATTGCGATTCGCAGTGGAGAGAAAGTCGCCACGGATTAGACGCGGGTAGATACCGCGCTCCTATGACCGCTACCGATCCCCAGCCCGCCACGCCGACGCGCAGATTACCCTCGTATCAATTCAGCCTTGGGGCGATCGGCCATTCCCACCGTGGCCAGGAAGGAAGAAATCGGCTACAATCTGGTGATGGACGCACCCCAGGGAGATTTGCACACGGTTGACGGCCCCGCCACGGGCCGCTGGCATGAACTGGCCGACCGCGTCCTTCAGGGACATCAACTCACTCGCGAAGAAGGGCTTGTCGATCCTGCACAGCCCCGACGAGCAACTGTTGGACCTCCTGGCTGCCACCTATCGCGTCCGCCGCCAATGGTGGGGAAACCAGGTGCGACTGAACTTCCTCATCAACGCCAAGAGCGGCGCCTGTGCCGAAGACTGCGGCTATTGTTCCCAGTCGCGGGTCTCGAAGGCCGAGATCTCCCGCTATGCCCTGCTGCCGCCCGACCAGATTCTCGACGGCGCCCGCGCGGCCTTCCAACGGAAGGCCAAGACCTATTGCATCGTCACTTCCGGCCGCGGCCCCGGAAAGCGGGAACTGGACCTGGTCGCGGAACTGGTCCCCAAGATCAAGCAGGAGTACAACCTCGAGATCTGCGTTTCGCCGGGCCTCTTGGAGCAGGAGCAGGCCCAGCGGCTGAAGCAGTGCGGCGTGGATCGGGTGAACCATAACCTGAACACCAGCCGCCGCTTCTACCCGCAGATCTGCACGACCCACACCTTCCAGGACCGGCTCGATACGCTTTGGGCGGTGCGGAACGCGGGCATGGAGATCTGCTCCGGCGGCATCGTCGGCATGGGCGAGGAAGACGCCGACGTGGTGGACTTGGCCCTGGAATTGGGAAACCTCGGGGTCGAGGCCTTGCCGGTCAATTTCTTCACGCCCGTGGAAGGAACGCCGGTGACCGCCGCCAATCCGCAAGAAACTGTCGCCGCGCTACTGCCTGAAGGCCCTGGCCCTGTTCCGGCTGGCCAATCCGCGTTGCGACCTGCGGGTGGCGGCCGGCCGCGAATTGCACCTCGGCTGGCTGCAACCGCTGGCGCTGTATGCGGCCAATTCGATGTTCGTCGGCGATTACCTGACCACCAAAGGCCAGCCGCCGACCGAAGATTACCGCATGATCGAGGAGCTGGGCTTTGAAGTGGTTGAGGAATAGACGTAGCACCATGTCCGATTCCCAGTTTCCCAACGTCTCGGCACTCATCGCGCAAGCCCGCCAGGGCGACGCCGGCATGCCGCGACCAGACTGTTCGCGCTCTGCCGCAGCTACCTGGAAATCGTCGCCCGCGCGCAGGTCGAAACCTGGCTGCGGGCGAAGGTCGATGCCTCGGACCTGGTGCAGGAGACGATGCTCGAGGCGTTCCGCGACTTCGAGCGTTTCGGCGGCAACAGCGAGCAAGAGTGGCTGGCCTGGCTGAAGCGGATCCTGGCCCACAACGCGGCCGATTTCGTGCGTCGCTACCGGGGCACGGCCAAGCGGCAGGCGCGGCGGGAAGTGCCCATCCGTTCGCCGCAGGACTCCACGCACGCCTTCGGCGCGGCCGAGCCGGCGGCCCCCTGCCCTACCCCGAGCCAGGAATTCCTGCAAATCGACAACGAGCTTCGCGTGACCGCCGCCTTGGCCCAGTTGCCCGCCGATTATCAGGAGGTCATCGTGCTGCGGAACCTGCAGCGGCTGTCGTTCAACGAAGTCGCCGAGCGCATGGAGCGTTCCCGCCCCGCCGTGCAGATGCTCTGGATGCGGGCGATCAAGAAGCTGCAAGAGGCGATGGGGGGCGAAGAGCAGCCGTGATTCCCGACGATCCCCAACTTGCCGAACTACTCGACGACTACCTGTCGCAGCTTCAGGCTGGCAAGCGGCCGGACCGCGAGGCCCTGCTCCGCGAACACCCGGAGTTGGCGGCGTCGCTGAAGTGCCTCGAAGCCCTGGAAGGTCTGGTGCCGGCCGGCGAGCGCCGATTCCGACCTCGATACGCCGGCGTTCGACGACCAGGACCTGCCCCGCGATTTCGGCCCCTACGAGCTCTTGGAAGAAATCGGCCGGGGCGGCATGGGCGTGGTCTACAAGGCGCGGCAAAAGGCCCTGGACCGCACCGTGGCCGTCAAGATGATCCTGGCCACGCACCTGGCATCGCCGGAACACATCCGCCGCTTCCAGGTCGAGGCCTGGGCCGCCGCCCGCCTGCGGCATTCCAACATCACGCAGATCCACGACGTCGGTCAGCACCACGGCCAGCACTACTTCACGATGGAATACATCGAAGGCGAAAGCCTGGCCCAGCGGATTGCACGGCAGCGGCTGTCGTTCGACGCGATCGTGCGGCTGCTGAGCGTCGTCGCCCGGGCGGTCGACCATCTGCACGCCCAAGGCGTGGTGCATCGCGACCTGAAGCCTTCGAACATCCTCCTGGACCGCGACGACCAGCCCTACGTGACCGACTTCGGCCTGGCCAAGGTTTTCGTGCCCGGCTCCGAGGCGACGGCCACGGGCGTGATCGCCGGCACGCCCAGCTACATGGCCCCGGAGCAGGCCGCGGGCCGCAATTCCGAGGTCGGCCCGGCGACGGACATCTACAGCCTGGGGGCGATCCTCTACGAACTGCTGACCGGCGAGCCGCCGTTCCGGCGGGAGAATCCCTTGGACACGCTGTTGGACATCCTCGGGCGGGAACCGCGCTATCCGCGGCAGCTCAATCCGCGGGTGCCGCACGGATTGGAGTTGATCTGCCTGAAGTGCCTGGCCAAGTCGCCGGCCGATCGCTATCGTTCGGCCGCCGCGTTGGCCGACGACCTGGAGCGGTTCGCCCGGCACGAGCCGCTTTCCGTGCGGCCGCCGAACCTGTTCGAGCAGTTGATCCAATGGACCCGCCGCCAGCCGGCCTTGGCCTCGCGGCTGGGGGCCCTGGGCGTTTTCTACCTCGTGGAGATCGGCAACTATCATTACGGCGGGGTCGATTGGCCTTTCCACGTCAAGATCACGATCCTGACCGCCGCCTGGGCCGTGATCGCGATCGTCTGCCAGCAGTTCGTCGGCCACGAGCGGCTGGCGGTGCCGGCCCGTTTCGTCTGGGGCACGCTCGATTCGCTCATGCTGTTGATCGTGTTGCTGTTCGTGGCCGACGGCGCCGCCAGCGTCCTGGTGGTCGGCTATCCGCTGTTGATCGCCGGATCGGGCTTATGGTTCCACGTCCGATTCGTCAGCTTCATGACGGCGATGTCGCTGGTTTCCTACGGCGTTCTGGTGGTCGATTTCTATTACCGGCGGACCGACTTGCAACGAGCAGTTCGACACATCCGTCGCCCGGCACGTCTTGTTCGCCGTTTCCCTGGTTGTCCTGGGGGCGATCGTGTCGTCGCTGGTGCGGCGGCTGCGGATGCTGAGCAATTTTTACGGCCGGCAGTTGCCGTAAGGCAAGAAACTGTGATTCAGACGTAAGCCATAGTGGCTGGGGCACCGCGGGGTAGCTGGGGCATAGCGGGGGTGGCTGGTGGCAAAGTGCAGCGGCCCCAGCATTCCGCTATGCCCCGGCCACCCGCCAGGCGTCCGCTTACGTCTGAATCACAGCGCAAGAAAAAGCATCCGTCGGCCCCTTGCACGACTACTTGACCGGGTGATCGACCGGGACGATGGATCAGCGTAATATCTCATTTCGTGATTTCATTACGTAGACTCATGCTGGCACGACCTGTTGGACTTCATGCTCGGCCGCAATCGCCAGCCGCTTCATCAGCCACGCCATGTTCCCCGCAAGCTTCCTCACGGTATCCATGCCCTCGGCGTCATTTCGCACCTCGCCTTTCTCGCGGCCGAATGCCACGTTCCAGTAGGTCGAACCGGGCACGATCATCTCGCTGATCAGGAAAAAGTAGTTGAGTTGGGCGAAGGTGAAGTTCTGACCGGCACGGCGGGCAACCACGATCGCGGCTCCCACCTTCCGTCGCAGCAGATGCGGATGTTTTCGGGCGACGTAGCCCACCCGGTCCAGCAAGGCCATGATCTGCGGCGTGGCCGACCCGAAGTACACCGGCGAACCGATCAAGATGCCATCCGCCTCGGCGAACTTGTCCAGGATGCCCTCGAACGCGGGATCTTCCTGGACGCACCGGATCGTATCCGAGGCAAAACAGCCGCGGCAAGCGACACAAGGCTTGATCGGTCGATCGGCCAGCGAGAGAAACTCCGTTTGCAAGCCCTCGTCCGCCAGGACTTCCAACGCGGCGTTGACCAGAATGTCGGTGTTTCCGCCACGCCGCGGACTGCCCGAAATGCCCAATACTTTCATGTCTGTCTCCTCGATTTCACGTTCTCTTGTCAGGATCCGTTCTTGACGCCCATGCCGAACTTGGGAGCCCCGCAGGCAGGCCGGAAGAACAGAAGCCAGGCTACTCCACGCAAGTGCCACGCCTATCGCGATCCGCGACAAATAAGCGGTTCAACCATTTTACCCTATTCTCTCAGCGAAGTCTTCGCCTCCTTGGGATAACCAGGCCGATCTTGATCTTGAGAACAATTTCTGATGCGCCCCGCGGTCCGGCGGCAAGCCCGATCGTTGCAAGTTCGCAGCACCTCTTGAGGGTTAATGTCGGATCTGCTATAGGAAAGAAATCTGTTGAGCCTTTCGGTGGGCCGTTCGGGCATCTTTTTGCTGTCGAGGGACGAAAAATGAGCGATGAATCTGGATCGATCGCTGACGCGTGCTCCCGCTTCGAGGCGGCATGGCAGAGCGGCCAACAGCCACGAATCGAGGATTTCTTGCCCGCCGAATCGCCGGACATCAGCGGCCGAGCGCTGCGCAACGTTTTGATACAACTAGTTGGCATCGACCTCGAATGGCAGTGGAAGACAGCCGACATGCTTGCCGAAACGCTGTCGTCCGCCAAGAGCCCCCTCTCTCTCCGGGAGAGGGGCAGGGGGTGAGGGCATTTTCGTTTCCCCTGCGGCCACGGTTGGCGGAATACGTGGCCCGCTATCCGTTGCTCGGCCCCGTCGAACAACTCCCCTGTGACTTGATCGTCGACGAGTATCGTGCCAGACGCCGCTAAGGTGATCGGCCAACGCACGCCGAGTATTTGGACGCTTTCGGGGCGTTTCATCCCGACCTGGCGAAACAGCTTCAGGCCATCGACGATGGAATGGTGGCTTCCGCTGCCGAGACGAAGTCTTTCACGTCTTCTCTACCGTCGCAGATCGGTCGCTATCGAATCGAACGGCTCTTGGGCCAAGGTGGTTTCGGACTGGTCTATCTGGCCCACGACGATCAACTGGCCCGTTCCGTGGCGATCAAGGTGCCGCATGCCAGGCTCGTCACCTGCCCGGAAGATGCTGGGCTTTACTTGACCGAAGCCCGCACGGTCGCCAACCTGGACCACCCCAACATCGTGCCGGTATATGATGTCGGCAGCACGGAGGAGTTTCCGTGTTACGTCGTTTCCAAGTTCATCGACGGCACGGACCTTGCCGCGCGGCTCAAGCAGTGCCGGCTGTCGCTGCCCGAGGCCGTGGAGTTGGTCGTAACCGTGGCCGAGGCCCTGCAACACGCCCACCGGCAAGGGCTTGTCCATCGGGACATCAAGCCGGGCAACATCCTGCTCGATAAGAGCGGCAAACCGTTCGTGATGGATTTCGGCTTGGCCCTGCGCGAACGGGATGTCGGCAAGCAACCCGGCTTTGCCGGAACTCCGGCCTACATGAGTCCCGAACAGGCCCGTGGCGAAGGGCATCGGGTCGATGGCCGCTCGGACATCTTCAGCCTGGGGGTGGTGTTCTACGAACTGCTTGCGGGCAGGCGGCCGTTTCAGGGAGATTCGCAGGCCGAAGTACTGGAGTAGGTCAAGGCCATCGAGGTCCGTCCGCCGCGGCAATGGGACGAAACGATTCCGAAGGAGTTGGAACGAATCTGCCTCAAGTCGCTTTCGAAACGGGCTTCAGAGCGTTACACGACGGCCCGGGATCTGGCCGATGACCTGCGCTATTGGTTGCGTTCGTGTGCTGATCGTTCTCGACCAGTTCGAACAATGGCTGCACGCCGAGAAGAGCGAGCCGAACACGGAACTGGTGGAAGCCCTGCGGCAGTGCGACGAGGGCCGCGTGCAGTGCATCGTGATGGTGCGGGATGACTTCTGGCTTACGGCAACCCGATTCATGCGGGAACTGGAAATTCACCTCCTTGATGGGCAGAACAGTGCTTTGGTCGATCTGTTCCCCATTCGCCATGCTGAAAGGGTATTGACGGCATTTGGGCGCGCATTCGGCGTTTTGCCCGACAACTCCACCGATACCGCCCAGGCGGCAAGCACAGGTTGGGCCGACGGGCGCCGTGTACTCACGGTCGGCGAGTTCCACCATTTTTCTAAGGAG
This sequence comes from uncultured Planctomycetia bacterium, assembly GCA_963779975.1. Classification (GTDB taxonomy): domain Bacteria; phylum Planctomycetota; class Planctomycetia; order Pirellulales; family Thermoguttaceae; genus JANXQG01. The sequence continues at coordinate 212,686 of CAWAAL010000014.1, forward strand.
CAGAAGCAGTTTCTTGAACAGGCCGTGTCGGGTCTGGCCGAAGGCGGCAAGGTGGTCTGTATCCGCCTGGCCCTCTTTGCCGAGATGATGAAAGGCAAACCTTGGACCCCGGCCACGCTCAAGGAAGTCGGCGGCGCCGAGGGCGTCGGCGTGATCTTTCTCGAGGAGACGTTCAGTGCCAGTACCGCCCCGCCTGAACACCGTTATCATCAGAAAGCGGCCAGGGCGGTGTTGAAGGCCCTCCTGCCCGACTCCGTCGCCGACATCAAGGGCCACATGCGGTCATATCCCGAGCTGCTGGCGGCGTCGGGCTACACCGACCGTCCGAAGGAGTTTGGTGACCTGATCGGCATCCTCGACGGCGAAATCCGCCTCATCACGCCGACCGATCTCGAAGGTAGCGTAGGCATCCTGCCTGCGAACCGTGGCGTAGGCATCCTGCCTGCCTCGGAAATCGCGAGCAGGACGCCTACGCCACCCATTGCAGGCAAGCCCACCCTACGCTCCTACGCCTCTTTCAGCGCATTCTTTCCCGCCCCCCGTCACATGCGGAAATCTCCCTTGTATTAGGAGACGGTTGAGAGAATCCCGCAAACCAGAAACATTTCATGAAGGAGACCGATCATGGCTTTTTTGGACAACGTGTTTGGAAAGGTGTTCGCCGGCCGCAAGGGCTTGCGTGGGAATCGCCAAGGGCCGTCGCAAAAACGCGACAGGCGGCTCGGCATGGAGCAGGTGGAGTCACGGATGATGATGTCCGCCAGCATGACCGGCAGTGTCGCCTCGCATGACCTCCCGGACTTTTCGGCACCCGCTCTTCTGGCGGGATCCAACCAACTCACCGAAACCGGCTTGGCCCCGGCGTCGGCCGCGGCCGCGAGCCACCGCGTCGGCTCGTCCCGCCTCGTGGCCCCGGCCGCCCCGTCGTTCACGGCCATGGCCGTCTCCACCTCGCAGATCAACCTTTCCTGGCGCAGCGTGTCCGGCGCCAACGGTTACCTGGTCGATGAATGGGTCAACGGCGCCTGGAAACAAATCGGCAGCGTGGGCAGCGGCTGCATCGGCGGCTCGGTTACCGGGCTGAGTGCCGGCACGACGTACTATTTTGACGTGGCGGCGTACAACGCGATGGGTACTTCCTGGGCGAACGCCGAGAGCGCCACGACCAACGGTGCAGCGACGACAAAAGTGAACGAGCCGGCGGCGGCGACCGCCTATTCTGCCGTCAGCGGCTCGCTCTTCGGCGCCAACGGGCCGACCTATCTGGACGTGCGGCAGGGCGAGGTGGGCGACTGTTGGCTGTTGTCGAGCCTGGCCGAGGTGGCGACCCGCGACCCGGCCGACATTCGCAACATGTTCACCACCGACGGCACCACCGTGGTAAACGGCGCCACGGTCAGCCTGTACAACGTTCGCTTCTACAACAAGGCCGGCGTCGCCGAGTACGTCACCGTGGACACGGAACTGCCCTCCGGCGGCGCCTATTACGATCAGCCGCAAAACGGAGTGCTGTGGGTGGCCCTGGCCGAGAAGGCCTACGCCGAGGCCAACGGGGCCGGCTTCGTCACCACCAGCAGCCTGGGCAGCGGTTCTTACGCCGCCTTGAACGATGGCGACCCGTCCTGGGCGTTGCAAGCCATCACCGGCAAGTCGGCCAGCGACTTCGCCATCAACCCCACCAACATCGCTGCCGCCTGGAACGCGGGCGAACTGGTCGTCCTTGCTACGGGCAGCGCCGGCCAGCTCCTACATCGTGAGCGACCACTGCTACGCCGTAGTCAACTACACCGCGTCCAGTAGCAGTCCTTTCCAGGTTTACAACCCGTGGGGTGATACCTCCTCGGGGATGGCCCCCTGCACGTTCAACGGACATCAGGTCTACGGCCTGTTCAGCGCCAACGGCACGTTCCTGTCGCAGAACTTCGTGGGGCAAGCGTTCGGGACCGGTGCGGCGGTCGTCGCCGAAAGCGGGGGTGTCGAAACCTGGACGCACCGGGGAGTCGAAGCCGCGACGGATCTGTTGTTGGCGAAATGGGCCCTCTCCCAGAACTAACAAGGGCGATTCGATCCACGGCCGATTGCCTTCTCCGGATGCGGGGTGTAGGATTCGCATGGACCCTTCGCACGGCGTTCTCGATTGAATCATCACCTCAATCCGGAGTTTTTCATGGCCGATCCAAGCCGTCCCGAGTTGCCGCACGACTGGGGTTCTCGCGAGCGGCCAAGCGAACTCCTGCGGACTTACGTCAGCGACCCTCGATCGCCCCGCCCCGACGAGGTCGATCGTCTTGTTTCCGAACTCGAAGTCGATCAGATTGAGCTGGAGGACCAGAACCAGGAGCTGCGAGAGGCCCATGAGCAACTGCAATTGCAGGAGGAGGATCTCCGGCAATCGCGGGCCTTCTTGCAGACGGTCATCGACGCCATGCCGGATGCCATGCTCGTGATCGGCCGAGACTACCGAATTGTCCTGGCCAATCGTGCTGCCCGCAAGCTGGCTCCGGGAATCGACCCCGTCGCCTGTCTGACCTGCCACCAACTCTCCCACCATAGTGACGTCCCCTGTGGAGGGCTGAATGAACCTTGTCCGCTCGCCACCGTGATCGCCACCAAAGCCCCCGTGACGGTCGTCCACACCCATTACGACGCCGAGGGCCGGGAACTCTTCGTCGAGGTCAATGCCGCGCCGGTTTTCGACGTGTGCGGCGAAGTGACGCACATCATCGAGGACTGCCGCGACATCACTGCGCGGAAGCGCATGGAGAAGCAGCGTGCCCGCTTGAATGTGCTGAAAGAGCAACTCCTCGGTCCCATCGCGCTCGCGGAAAAGCAGAAACTCATCACGGATGCGGTGGTCGAGGCGTTCGGCGCCGACTTCGCGCGGATCTGGCTGCTCGCGGAGGGCGATCTCTGCGAGCACGGTTGCTGCCATGCCGCGGTCACCGAGGGGCCGGACGTTTGTCGCGACCGAAGCCGTTGCCTGCACCTGGTGGCCAGTTCCGGGCGCTACACCGCGATCGACGGCAGCCACCGCCGGGTGCCGCTGGGCTGCGACGACAAGCTAGGACGCATCGTAGCGGGCGAAGAACCGAAGCTGCTAAGCAATGACGCGACGCACGACCCGCACATTCGCGACTGCCAGTGGGCCGCGAGCCTCGGCCTGAACTCGTTTGCAGGCTACAGGCTTCTCGCCCCGGAAGGCGCGCCCTGGGCGTCTTGGCCCTCTTCAGCAAGCGGAAGATCGATGCCGACGAAGACGCCTTGTTGGAGGACCTCGCCCACACTGGATCGCAGGTAATCCGGACCGGCAAGGCGGAGGAGTTGTTGCGGCGGGAAAAGGCCTTCGCCGACATCGTCATCGACAGCATCGCCGGAGTGTTCTACGTGCTCGACGATCAAGGGCGGTTCGTCCGCTGGAACCAGCACTTGGAGGAGGTAACCGGCTTGACCACCGAGATGTTGCGCGGGACCGATGCCCTCCGCGTCATTTTCCCCGCTGACCGCGAACTCGTCGCCGGCAAGATCCGGGAGGTCTTCGCGAATGGGCTGGCCGAAGCGGACGCCCGGATTCTCGGCAAGGACGGCGTGCGCGAGTTCTGGTTTACCGGCCGGCGCATGGAAATTGGCCCGACGGCCTACCTGGTGGGTAGCGGGATCGACATTACCGATCGCAAGCGGATGGAGGCGGAGATTCGCCGTGCGCGGGACGACCTGGAAATCCGCGTTTGCGAGCGAACGGCCGAGCTGGCCCAGGCCAACGTCGAGTTGTCCCTTGCCCGCGACGGCGCACTGGCGGCGAGTCGCGCCAAGAGCACGTTTCTGGCCAACATGAGCCACGAGATCCGCACTCCGTTGAACGCGGTCATCGGCATGACGGAACTCGTTCTGACGAGCCAGCTTTCCCTCCAGCAGCGGGAACTCCTTGCGATGGTCAGGGACTCGGGCGAGGCCCTGCTCGCGGTGATCAACGACATCCTCGACTTCTCGAAGATCGAAGCGGGCAAGCTCGCGCTCGACCCGAGCGTGTTCGACCTGCGGGAGCGTCTTGGCAGCACGTTGAAGTTGTTTGCCGCCGCGGCGCGGCGGCAAGGACTGGAACTGGCCTGCGCAGTCCATCCCGAAGTGCCCCGCCTGGTGGTCGGCGACTACAACCGCCTCCGCCAGATCATCGTCAACCTTGTCGGCAACGCCATCAAGTTCACGGAGCGCGGGGAGGTGCGCCTGGAAGTGCAGCGGGAAGCCCGCGCGGAACAGGACGTGGTGCTGCACTTCGTCGTCGCCGACACGGGCATCGGCATCCCGGCGGAGAAACAGGCGGCGATCTTCGAGATGTTCGAACAGGCCGATGCTTCGCAAACCCGCCGCCATGGCGGCACGGGCCTGGGCCTGGCCATCGTCTCTCGGCTGCTCGGCCTCATGGATGGCCGGATCTGGGTGGACAGTGAAGTTGGCCATGGAAGCCGCTTCCACTTTGTCGTCCGCTTTGCCCAGGCCGACGGCCAACCCGCCGATCCCCCGCCGCCGGAACCGGCCCGCCTCCGCGGGTTGCGGGTGCTGGTCGTCGAGGACAGCCTCGTCAATCAGAAACTGGCCGTGGGGCTGCTCGAAGGGCAGGGCCACAAGGTCAGGGTCGTCAACAACGGCCGCGCGGCGATCGAGGCCTGGCTAAGCGAGAAGTTCGACCTGGTCTTGATGGACGTGCAAATGCCGGAGATGGACGGGCTGGAAGCCACGCAGCAGATCCGGGCGCGGGAGCGGCAGACCGGCGGGCACGTCCCCATCGTTGCCATGACCGCCCACGCCATGAAAGGCGACCGGGAGCTATGCCTGGCCGCCGGCATGGACGGATACGTAGCCAAACCGATCCATTTCGCCGAACTGTTCGCCGTGATGGAAGGCTTGTTGGCCGACCGTGCGAAGCGGCCTTGATCGCAAGGTTCCGCACGGGTGGCGTAGCTGTAGGGTGGGCCGAGTGAAACGAGTCTCCTTCAGCTCCCAGATTCGCCAATCCAGAGTTTCATGACTCGATGGTTCTTTTGGCGCAGGACATCGGGAATCAGCTCGAAGCCGCATTTCTCATAGAACTTGATCGCACGCCGGTTTTCTTGATGAACCATCAGGACGAGCCAGTCGATGGGCGTGCCTGATTGCGCTGCGGTTTCTTGTGACATCTCTTGTGCTGCATGGATCAGGTGCGACATGATTTGCCGTGCAAACCGCCAATCCGGATCGGGCGGTCGTCCTTGGAAGCAGGTGCCCAGCCCCAGCATGGGAATCAAGAGAATTGGAGCGTACGATCCGTCCGGTAAGGGCCAACGCCATCTCGTTCGCCCCACTGAACCGAAACCAACGATTTCGCCCTCCGCATTCTCGAACAGCCAGACCTTCGTTCCCTTCTTGACGGAATCGAGCACGTCGGAACCTCGAACCCACTCCGAAACGTGTCGTGACCAAGCTTCGTCTCCACAGGCGAAGCCTACCTAACGAGCCTGATCGGCTTCGTGAAATTCGACGGCGTAAAGCTGGTGCGGATGGTCCGTCATCCATTTGCCTTCGCGCGCTGATGAGTCGGTAACGACCGAACGGCGATCTTGGGAACATTTCGGTTTGTCATTTCGCGCAAAGCCATGGCCTCCGTTTCCGTCATGACGTGGTCGTCTTCTTGGAAATCGGCAACCGCATCCAACATGTCCGCAGTCTCGAGATCCGGCCAGAGTTCCTGCGGCTGTACCTGCAGGGCTTCGGCCAGCTTCAAAATGGTCTTCTTCTGCGGCCGGGACTTACGATTCAACATCTGAGAAATTGCGGGCTGGGAACAACCGACTCGGTTGGACAATTCCTGTTGCGTCACGCACTTTACCGTCATCAACTCGCGCAGGCGGTCGGCAAAGGCTGCTTCTTGGCAATTCATCATCTCCTGGGCCTCGCGACCTGGGCTGGTAACCTCGGCCACTGCGCTGGCCTCGGATGGAACCAAATCCTGGCCGTTCTTGCCCCCATCGCCCGGGCTCAAGAACAGGGCGTCTGCGATCATCGCCAATGCGCGGTGACGCTCCAGCGGCGTCGCATGCGGGTCTTCGACAATGCTTACCATCTGAAACACGACGTTCTGAACATCGTTACTGCATTCCGCCAGCGCGCCGAGAAACCGCTGCCGCATTTCCCGCGGCACGGAACTCAGCCAACGCATCAAAACTCTCATCGACTGAAGCAACTCAACGGTCTGCGGCTCGTCTGCAAAAACAGTGTCCGTCATGGCTCTGCCTCGGTTGGCGTATCCGGAAATGCCGGGAGACAAATTCAAACTCGACGCTACGGTGCTTGGCCGCGCTCCGGCAACGAGTTCATCGGGTCAAATATAACTGAAATATAACAAATCTTGGCGGGAAGTCAATTGGCGGCTTGGGCCTTGCACCTTGTTGGGCTTTCAACCGCTGCGAACCCTCAACCTGTGCCGTTCTTCGAAGTCACCTATCGCCCCGCCTCGCTCAACAGTGCTTCCAGCCGTTTCGCCAGCTCGGGCGTCAGCGTCGCCAGCATGTCGCGGCCGATCAGCCCGACTTCGATCATGTCTGTCAAGTGAACGCGGTCTCGATCGCGGTAGGAAAGCAGTTTCATCCGCACTAATCCCGGTAGCGATACGACGGGCAAGCCGGGTGACAGCTCCTCTCGCTCATCGATCTGCGGCGAGGGAAGCTCATATTCCGGCCGGACTTTCTCTCCGGCCCAGACGAGATGCACGGCGTGGCGGGGATTGGGATCGGTGCGTTCGAGAAACATGCCGACTCCCATGACCTCGAAATAGTCCATGTCGGCCGCGAGCGCCGCAGCACGGGCCCGCGGGAGATCGCCGCGCTGCACTAGAATATCGACGTCCTTCGTCGTGCGGACTGCCGCTGGATCGCGAGTGGTCACCCACAGCGCCACCGCCTGGCCGCCGACCAGCGCGAAGGGCACTGATTTCTCTTTCAACGCAGCGCAAATCCGCCCCAGCCGCGCGGTAACGTCGTCAAGGGCCATGGTGTACACCTTCCAAAGGTCCGTAGTCGTGCTCATGGGTGAACCTCAGCAGGCGATTCGTCCCGTAAAGGACTACAATGAATCTCGCCAATCCATTGTACCATTCCCGAGCGCGTCGACGAAGATCAACGCTCGCTTGCCGGAGAAGCGGAAAAGCCGCTCTGCGGGGAAAGAAAAGCGGGAACGACCATGCTGCCCACGGTACCCGTCCCGCACTCCAGATTTGCATTTCCCGGCGATCTCCGCTAGATTGAGCGCGTTCCATACGTTCGGTCCCATCATCCACGAGCCACCCCCATGACCCCCACCAACCAGCCACCCCGTGCTATCTTGCAACGACTCGCCTACAAGGCCATGTGCGAACGAGGACTGCTCCCCGACTTCTCCGCCGCTGCCCTGGCCGAGGTCGCGCGGATCCAAGCCCCAGCCCCAGGCAAGGACGCCCCGAGCAACGACGCCCCGCGCGACCTGCGAAGCCTGCTCTGGGCCTCGATCGATAATGACGACTCGAAAGACCTCGACCAACTGTCGGTCGCCGAAGCGCTGCCCGGCGGCAAGATCAAGGTGTTGGTGGCCATCGCCGACGTGGATGCGGTCGTCGCCGGACTGGCGGCAATCGATCTGCACGCCCGACATAACACGACCTCGGTCTATACGGCCGCGGAGATCTTCCCCATGCTGCCGGAAAAACTGTCGACCGACATCACTTCGCTGGGACCGGCCGTCGATCGGCAGGCGATCGTCGTCGAGATGGTCGTTTCGGCGGACGGCTCCGTGCAGTCGCCGGCGATTTATCGGGCCTGGGTGCGGAACCAGGCCAAGTTGGCTTACCACAGCGTAGCCGCCTGGCTGGAAGGCGGACCGGCCCCGGCGGCGGTCGCGGCCGTAGCGGGGCTCGAGGAAAACCTGCGCTTGCAAGACAAAGCGGCCCAGACGCTCAAAGCTCTGCGGCAGACCCATGGGGCCCTGACGTTCGAAACGCTCCAGGGACGTGCCAAGTTCGAAGGCGATGAAGTTCGCGACCTGGAAGTCGAAAAGCCCAGTCGGGCCACGCAGCTCATCGAAGATTTCATGGTCGCCGCCAACTGCGTCACCGCCGAGTTTCTGGAAGGCCGGAAGTTCCCCTGCCTGCGGCGCGTGGTCCGCACGCCCAAACGTTGGGAACGGATCGTCGAGATCGCCGGGAAACATGGCTGCAAGCTGCCAGCCGAGCCTGACTCGCGGGCTCTGAACGAATTCCTGACCCGGCAGAAGGTGGCCGATCCGCTCCGCTTCCCCGACCTGTCGCTGGCGGTGATCAAGCTCTTGGGGCCGGGCGAATACGTGGCCGAAATGCCGGGTGACCCGGCATTGCTCGGGCATTTCGGGCTGGCTGTGGGACATTATTCACATTCCACCGCGCCCAATCGCCGCTATCCGGATATCATTACTCAGCGGCTGCTGAAGGCTGCCATGGCTGGCCGGCCGGTCCCCTACGTCCAAAACGACCTGGAGGCCCTGGCGCTGCACTGCACGCAGCAGGAGGACGCGGCCAAGAAGGTCGAGCGGCAGGTGGCCAAATCCGCGGCGGCCATGCTCTTGCAGTCGAAAATCGGCGAGCGCTTCGAGGCCATCGTCACCGGAGCCGCGGAAAAAGGGACCTGGGTCCGGGTCCTCACCCCACCGGTGGAAGGAAAACTGGTGCAGGGCAGCCAGGGGCTCGACGTGGGCTGTAAGATACATGTGGAATTGCTGCACACGGACGTGGAACGCGGTTTTATTGATTTTAAGAAGGTCTAATTCCGTAATATACTTGGTTACTGAGTTGGCCAAATAATGCCTCCCCTGAAATTCAACAGAACTATCTGTTAGAATTGTTTGGCAGAACAGCTTCAAACCCGCCCTGCCGGACCGATTCGTGAACAAACCTTCAACTACACCAACGATTCCGGGACTCGACCTTGGACTGCTGAGTTCGGAGTACGTCGAGCAGGTTTACTCCCTCTATCAGGAAGATCCTGCCCGCGTATCTCCGCAGTGGCAAGAGTACTTTCGTGCGCTGCAAACCCGGCCGAGCGCGGCCCAGCCGGCCAAGATGGCGACGTCGCGGCCGTTGCGCAGCGGTCTGGCGATGGTCGTTCCGGCCCCGGCGCCGACTCCTCCCACGGCCGCCTCGCCCGCGGGCAACGGTGCTGCGACGGTCAGCTTGGCAGACCATGCCGACAGCGTGACAACTGCGGGCCAAGGCGGTGACCGTAGGACGGATTGTCAATCCGTCTTACAGACTCCCCAATCCTCTCCACAACCTGCGGGCCAGATCGGCGATGGCAGGACGGACTACCAGTCCCTCTTAAAGGCCGACCGTAATGGCGTCGCCCCCCAGGGCAGCAAAACGGGCAATGGCCAGGCGGCCGGCCCGCCCGCGGTCGCCGACAATCAGACTCGCGAAGCGCAGACCCCAGGCCGCTTGCAGGAAAGCGTGGACCTCTTGGTCCGCAACTACCGCGTCCGCGGACACCTGATCGCCAAGGTCGATCCGTTGGGCATCCCCCGGCCCATGCCGCCGGAACTGGAGCCGAAGTTCTGGGGGCTTTCCGAAGCCGATCTCGATCGCCAGTTCTCTACCTGGTCGCTGGCCGGCTCGAACACGCAGACCCTCCGCGACATCATGGACCGGCTCCGCAATACCTATTGCGGGGCGATCAGCGCCCAGTTCATGCACGTCGACGACCTGGAAGTCCGCGAGTGGCTGCAACGGCGGATGGAAGAATCGCAGAACCGCCTGAAGCTCTCCCGCGACGAACAGATCCGCATCCTCACCCGCTTGACCGACGCCGTGATCTTCGAGGAGTTCATCCGCCGCAAGTTCGTCGGCGCCAAGAGCTTTTCCCTGGAAGGCGCCGAGAGCCTCATCCCGCTCTTGGACCTGGCCATCGAAAAGGCATCCACTCAGGGCATCGAGGCGATCGTCTTGGCCATGGCCCACCGCGGCCGGCTCAACGTCCTCGCCAACATCATCGGCAAGTGCCCCCAGGACATCTTCCGCGAATTCGAGGACATCGATCCTGAGCTGTATCGCGGCGGCGGCGACGTCAAGTATCACCTCGGCTACTACAACGACTACGTGACTTCAACGGGCAAGAAGGTCCACCTCTCGCTCTGCTTCAATCCCAGCCACCTGGAGTTCGTCAACCCGGTGGCCCTGGGGCTCACGCGGGCCAAGCAGGACCGCGGCCCCGATCTCAGCCACGAGCGGAACCTGGCCATCCTGATCCACGGCGACGCGGCGTTCATCGGCGAAGGCATCTCGCAGGAGACGCTCAACCTGAGCCAGTTGCCCGGCTACGCGGTGGGCGGCACGGTCCACGTGGTGATCAACAACCAGATCGGCTTCACGACCCCGCCGGAACAGAGCCGCTCGACGACCTATGCCACCGACATTGCCAAGATGTTGCAGATTCCGATCTTCCACGTCAACGGCGAGCAGCCCGAGGCCGTGGCCCAGGTGATCAGCCTGGCGCTGGACTTCCGGGCGACCTTCCATCGCGACGTGGTGATCGACATGTATTGCTACCGCCGCTGGGGCCACAACGAAGGCGACGAGCCGGCCTTTACTCAGCCGTTGCTGTATCGCTGGATCGAGAACCACAAGTCGGTCCGCGACGCCTACCTGGAACATCTGCTGGCCTTGGGTGAAGTTACGCAGGGCGAGGCCGACGAGATCGCCGCCCGCCGTCGCGAGAACCTTGAATATGCCCTCTCGCTGGCCCGCCGCGAGGACTTCGTGCCGCGGCCGAAGGTCTTGGGCGACGTGTGGAAAGCCTACCACGGCGGTCCCGAGTGGATGGACGACGACGTGGAGACGGGCGTCGCTCTGCCGCGGTTGACTTCCTTGCTGCAGCGTCTGACCGTGCTGCCCGACGACTTCCACATCCACCATAAACTGAAGCGGATGCTGGAGAGCCGGCGGCAGATGGCGGCCGGCACGCAGCCTTTGGACTGGGCGGCGGCCGAGGCCCTGGCCTATGCCTCGCTGTCGCTCGACGGCTACCGGGTCCGCCTGTCGGGCCAGGACTCGGTTCGCGGCACGTTCAGCCATCGGCATGCGGCCTTCTACGATACGGAAGACGGCCACAGCTACTTCCCGCTCCAGAACCTCTCCGTGGAACAAATGCCGATCGACATCTACAACAGCCCGTTGTCGGAGGCGGGCGTGCTGGGTTTCGAATATGGCTATAGCCTCGGCTATCCCGACGCTTTGGTGCTGTGGGAGGCGCAGTTCGGCGACTTTGCCAACGTGGCCCAGGTGATCATCGACCAGTTCATCCTCAGCGCGGAGGAGAAGTGGCGGCACCTTAGCGGCATCGTGCTCTTGCTGCCTCACGGTTTCGAAGGGCAGGGCCCCGAACACTCCAGTGCCCGCGTCGAGCGGTTCCTGCGGTTGGGCGCTGACGAGAACGTGCAAGTGGTCGTGCCCAGCACGCCGGCCCAGTTCTTCCACGTGCTACGGCGGCAGGCGATCCGTAAATGGAAGAAGCCGCTGGTGGTGCTCACGCCCAAGAGCCTGCTGCGGCATCCGCTCTGCGTTTCGCCGCTGGAGGGCCTGACTCGCGGCCGCTATCAGCGCGTGATTCCCGATCCGAGCATGGTGGGCAAGCAGCCCAGCCGCGTGCTGTTGTGCAGCGGCAAGGTATACTACGAGCTTCTGGAGGTCCGCAACCAGCGGCATCCGGACGTGGCGATTCTGCGGTTGGAGCAAATGCATCCGCTGCCGCAGTCGCAGTTGGAGGCCGCCTTGCAGTACTATGCCGACGGCACGCCCGTGATCTGGGTCCAGGAGGAGCCGAGGAACATGTCGGCCTGGTACAGCCTGAAGATCAAGTTCGGCGACCGGCTCTTCGGACGGTTCCCCTTCTCCGAGGTTGCCCGTTCCGATTCGGCCACGCCGGCCACCGGTTCGGCCTGTTGCTATCGCTTGGAGCAGAAGGAACTGCATGCCCGCGCGTTCGGGGAACATTACAGGTAGAGACCATGAAACACGAACTCAAGGTTCCCACCGTGGGAGAATCGATTCAGGAAGTCCAGATCGGCCAATGGCTGAAGGGCGAGGGCCAATGGGCCGCCAAGGACGAGAGCGTGGTGGAGATCGAGAGCGACAAGGCCACGGTGGACTTGGCGGCACCGGTCGCCGGCATCGTGGTCCAGGTCTTGCACCGCCAGGGCGACGTCGTGCCGGTGGGCACGTTGATCGGTTATTTGGAGGAAGCCCCGCGGCCGGACGCTGCCGTACAACCGGCGGCGGCCCCCGTAGGACGGATTGGCAGTCCGTCTTACACCTCGACTCCTGTGCCTGCTCCAGCAGCCCCCCCGGCACCGCCGCAACCTGCGGCGCCTTCGCCGGTCCAGGCCGCCGCACCCAGCCCGGTCCCCGAGCCTCTGCGCAGCCCCCGGTCAGATCGCGAAACCGCAAGCGGTACCGCGGGCGGTGCGGCCTCCGCGCCGGAACCCCCACCCCCGCCAGCCGACGACGGCAAGAGTATTCAACTGGCGCCCTCCGCTGGCCGGCCGGCTGCACAGGTGAGCGCCTTGCACGGCGCACCGCCGCGTGCAGAGGAGATCGTGCCCATGACGTGGCTCCGCCGCCGCATTGCCGAGCGGCTGGTCGAGGCCAAGAACACCGGCGCCTTGCTGACCACCTTCAACGAAGTCGACATGTCGGCCGTGATCGAGATCCGGCAGCAGTACCGCGACGCCTTCCAGGAACGCTACAACGCCAAGCTGGGGTTCATGTCGTTCTTCGTCAAGGCCGTGATCGAGTCGTTGAATGCCTGCCCGGAACTCAACGCCGAGATCCGCGACAACAGCGTCGTCTATCGCAACTTCTACGACATCGGCATCGCCGTCGGCGGCGGCAAGGGGCTGGTGGTGCCCGTCGTCCGCAACGCCGAACTGCTGAGCTTTGCCGAGATCGAGCAGACGATCGGCGATTTTGCGCACGGGCGAAATCGGGCCAGTTGAAACCCGAGGAGCTGATGGGCGGCACGTTCACGATCACCAACGGCGGCGTCTTCGGTTCGATGTTGTCCACGCCGATCGTCAATCCGCCGCAGAGCGGCATCCTCGGTCTGCACGCCATCCAGGACCGGCCGGTGGCCCGCAATGGCCAGGTCGTGATCCGGCCGATGATGTACGTGGCCTTGACTTACGACCACCGCATCGTCGACGGTCGCGAGGCGGTCGGCTTCTTGAAGCGGATCAAGGAGTTCATCGACGAGCCCTCGCGATTGCTGTTGCAGGTGTGAGCGGTTACTTCTTCCGCCTGCGGGCCGGCGCAGACCGGCCCGCGAGCCACTTCTTGAACGAACTCTGGCTCTCCGCAGAGGGTTGGCCGGCCAGCAGGTTAGCGACGCTGATGTCCTCGTCGATCTCTGGCCAATGGATTCCCCGGCCACCGCCGATGAGTCGCCATGAGCGCCGCTCGTCGGCCGTGCCGTGCGCCAGGCGAGGATACCAGGCCAGTGGCGCGGCAACGGTGCGTCCATCGGACAACTCCACGGACAACGTGTCGTCGCTTACCTCGACGTGGACAGCCAGCGCCTCTCGGGCTTCAACCACGGAAGAACTCATTCCAAATCTCCAGTAATTGTTCGCGATGTTCCTCAACCAGCTTGCGGACCTGGTTGATTTCCTTTCTACGAAAGCCGTAGCTGCGTTCGAACCGAACCGGTTCGAGCCAGAACTTCGCCTCACAGTCGTCGCGCTCGACATGGGCGTGCGGAGGCTCGTCGCCGTCACCCGCATAGAAGAAAAACCGGAATGGCCCAACTCGCAGTACAGTAGGCATATGTCCATATTATCCCAAGCGGCGCGAGCGAGCAACTCCACGAACGCCGTTGACATTGAAACGGCGGTCCTACGGCTGTCCCAACCGTCCTTCCAGAATCCCGATCACAGAAAGGTCCTCATCCAGGTCCGGCCAATGCAGGCCAGTACCGTTACAAATGATCTCGATATTGTTCAGTTGCTCCGGCGTTGTGCCTCGCAAGCGACGATTCAATGTGGCGGGAAAACGGATTTCGCGACTATCCTTCAGCCGCACACATACGAAGCCGTTTTCTGCAAAAGCTTCCACAACCTGCATGTGGATTTCCTTACTGACTACTGACTTGCCGTAAACAGCACGAAACGGCCGCTTTCAGCAGCACGGTAATAGAACTCTCGCATCAAGCTAAACCAGTGCCATGTGTACTTGAAATCTTCTTCGTTGACGGAAAAGCCATGGTTAGCCCTTGATATGTACGGCTACGCCCCTATTTCGCCACAGCCTATCCGTGGTGCCGCCCCTACTTCCACTTCAACACCGCCCCCGTATCCGCGCTCGTGGCCATCGCCGCATACCGGGCCAGCCAACCGGTCGTGTAACGCGGCGGCAGCGGCTTGAACTGCCTAGCCCGCGCGGCCAACTCCTCGTCGCTCAATCGCACGCTGGAGCGAATGTCCGAGGACGTCGATGTCGACGATGTCGCCGTCCTTCAACAGCCCGATCGGCCCGCCGGCGGCGGCCTCGGGACTGACGTGGCCGATGCAGGCCCCGGCCGTGCCGCCGGAGAAACGGCCGTCGGTGATCAGGGCCACGCTGTCGCCCAGCCCCACGCCCTTGATGGCCGTCGTGGGGGCGAGCATCTCCTGCATGCCCGGCCCGCCGCGGGGACCTTCGTAGCGGATCACGACCACGTCGCCCGCCTTCACCCGGCCGTTGACGATGCCCTCGTAGGCCGCCGTTTCGGACTCGAAAACGACCGCCGGGCCGCTGTACCGCAGCATGTCCGGCTTCACGCCCGCCGTCTTCACCACCGAGCCCCGCGGGGCCAGGTTGCCGAAGAGGATCGCCAGCCCGCCTTCGTCGCTATAGGCGTTTTCGACCTCGCGGACGCAATCGTAGGGATCGAAGCCCAGTTGCTCCTTCGTCAAATCGCGGACCGAAGCCGCCTGGCGATCGACGACCATGCCGTGATGCGTCCGCTGGCCGCCGGGCGTGACCGCGGCCAATTCCAATGCCTGCTCCAGCACGCCGCCGGCGCGGATGTCGTATTCGTCGATGTTCTCGCCCAGCGTCTTGCCGGTGACCGTGGGGCAGTCGAGGTGCAGCAGGTCCGGCCGGCCGCGCCGGACCGCGCCGAGGATCGTATGCACGCCGCCGGAATTGTGGACGTTCTCCACGTGATAGCTGCTGCTGGGCGCGACCTTGCAGACGTTCGGCGTGCGGCGGCTCAAGGTGTTGATCCGCTCGATGCTGTAGGGCACGCCCGCCTCGTGGGCGATGGCCAGGATGTGCAGCACCGTGTTCGTGCTGCCGCCCATGGCCATGTCGAGGATCATCGAGTTGTCGATCGATTCGGCGGTGACGATCTCGCGCGGCAGCAGTCCGTGGCCGGGCCCGACGCGGTCGAACTCCTTGACCATCTCCACGATCCGCCGGGCCGCCGCCTGGAAGAGCACCTTGCGGTCGTTGGCCGTGGCCAGCAAGGTGCCGTTGGTCGGCAGCGCCATGCCCAGGGCCTCGCACAGGCAGTTCATGCTGTTGGCCGTGAACATGCCGGAGCAGGAGCCGCAGGTCGGGCAGCCGGCCTTCTCCAGGGCCAGCAACTCCTCGGCCGACAGCTTGCCGTTCTGCTTGGCCGCCGCGCCGACGAAGACGTCGATCAGGTCGACCGTCTTGCCGTCGGCCGTCTTGCCGGCCTCCATCGGCCCGCCGCTGACGAAGATCGTGGGGATATTGCAGCGCATCGCCCCCATCAACATGCCGGGCACGATCTTGTCGCAATTGGGGATGCAGACCATGCCGTCGAAGCAATGGGCCTGGATGCATCGTCTCCACGGCAGTCGGCGATCATCTCGCGGCTGGGCAGCGAATACTTCATGCCCGCGTGGCCCATGGCGATGCCGTCGTCCACGCCGATGGTGTTGAAGACGAACGGCACGCCGCCGGCCGCGCGGATGCACTCCTTGACGTAACTGCCCACCTTGTCCAGGTGGACGTGGCCGGGAATGATGTCGGTATAGCTGTTGCAGACGGCGATGAACGGCTTGCGGAAATCGTCGTCGGTCACGCCGGTGGCGCGGAGCAGGCTGCGGTGCGGTGCGCGGGAATCGCCTAGTTTGATAATGTCGGAACGCATGTGCGGAAAACCCCGAATTAGTGCGGAAAAAGGACCGTTTCATTGTAATCCCCCTCCCAACGAATGGGTAGGGGCGATTGCCGGCATCGATTTTGCAACCTATCCTAGATTATGTGGAAAACCATTGTCACCGCCGACTTGACCTCCATGACGCCCAAATTCATTTACTTCGACCTGGGCAAGGTGCTCGTCGATTTCAGCTTCGAGCAGATGTGCCGCCAGATGGGCGATGCGGCCGGGATCGAACCCCAGCAGGTGCAGGCCGTGCTGGCAGCGGGCTTGCAAGCGGACTACGAAATCGGAAGGCTCGACAGCCGCGCGGCCCACGAGGTCTTTTGCCGCCAGACCGGCACGCGGCCCGACTATGAAGCGTTCTCGCTGGCCTGCAACGACATCTTCACGCCGATCGACAGCATGTTGCCGGTGGTCGCGCAGCTTTACCAAGCCGGCTATCGCTTGGGCATTCTCTCCAACACGTGCGAAGGCCACTGGAACTACTGCCTGCGGCGTTACAGCATGCTGCGCGAGCTTCTTCTCGGTTTACGCCTTGAGCTTTGAGATCGGCGCTGCGAAGCCGGAGGCCGGCCATCTTCCGCAAGGCGGCCGAGTTGGCCGGCTGCCAGCCCGAGGAGATCTTCTATACCGACGACATTCCCGGACACGTGGCCGGCGCACGGAGCGTGGGCTTGGATGCCGTCGTGTACACGACGACGGCAGAGTTGGTCGTGGAGCTAAGGGAACGGAGAGTCGACTTCAACTACTGAGAGGCAATCCGGGAAGTTCTTGGCCGCAAATCGACATTGAAGCCCGACGGTGCGCCATGCTCGCATGGTCGGCGAGGAATGCGCGCCGACGAGCGGGGAACGCCGATTCCTCGCTTGCGCGTCGGGCTTCAATACGCCAAATAACTGGACAAACTTTTCGGATAGCCTCTCAGTCCCGCCTCGGTGGGAGCCATTCAACTTCTTGGCAAGAGCGCCCGCCGATCAAATACCCATACGCTGTAGAGCGCACATACCATCAATGGATGGGTGTATCATTCAGGGAGTATTCTTTGCCCTTGACCTCCCGGCATGCACTTGGCACACTTCGGCCGCCATGATCCGCCAGAAAGCCTAGGGAAATGCTGACGAGAATAGCCAGAAAGCCCAGTCGTCCAATCCGCTTGCCCGCCTTCCATTCCTCGCCCGACGATGCGTGTCAGCGGGAAAATCAAGCAGTGCGAAGGGGATTTTCTTGGCTGGCGCTGGGCAATATCGTCAACGCGGCATGTGCCTGGGGACGCGTGGCCCTCCTGGCCCGATTGGGCAACGCCGAAATGATCGGCCAATTGACCCTGGCGCTGGCCGTCTGC
This sequence comes from uncultured Planctomycetia bacterium, assembly GCA_963779975.1. Lineage (GTDB taxonomy): Bacteria > Planctomycetota > Planctomycetia > Pirellulales > Thermoguttaceae > JANXQG01. The sequence goes on from CAWAAL010000014.1 coordinate 230,218, forward strand.
AATCCGATCGGCACTTTGGCCGATCTGGGGCTTTCGGGATCACTGATCTCCGACGCCAAGCGTCAGTATCGCCTTCGCGATTATCTCGGCCTGCGGCTGTTGACCTGTGGGCTGGCCATGCTGGTCATCCTCGCCACGGCCTGGACTGGCGGCTACGATCCGGCCACCGCCCGATTGGTCGTGCTGGCCGGACTGGTAGTCGCCAGCGAGTCGGTCTGCGACCTCTTTCAGGCAGTCTTGCAACGCCGCGAGCAAATGCGCTGGGTGGCCATTTCGTTGATGATTCGCGGATTGCTCGGGCTGACCTTCTTTGCCTTGGGTACGTGGTTCAGCGGTGATTTGGCTTGGGGGGTCTGCGGGTTTTCGCTGGCCGCCTTGACGACGCTGCTCTGCATCGACATCCCCCGGGCACTAGCGTGCGAGACAGGTCGTCCTCTCTTGCCAGGGAAGGGTCGGAGTGAGAGTTTCCAGGCTCGTGAAACGCTAGGAAATAGCCATTTCTCCGGCGAACACGCCCTCATACCAGCCATCTCCCATAGAGAGAGGGGGACTTTCAAGACCGGCTTTGTAAGTGTCTCCAACCTTCCGCGTCAGGTTCCTGTGCTTCTTGGTCTGGCCTGGCTCAGCCTGCCACTGGGTTTGGCAACGGCCAGCCTGAGCCTCATGACGTCGATCCCCCGATACTGGATAAGCAACCGCCTGGGAAACGAGGCCCTGGGCGGATTTGCCGTGGCCGGCAGCCTGATGGTCGCGATGTCGTTGGTCGTTGGGGCCATGAGCCAGGCGGCCAGTCCACGCCTGGCACGCTATCACGCTGCGGGAAATACCGGAGCACTGCTGCGACTTCTCCGCGGCCTGAGTCTCTGGTTGGCCGCCGTAATGGTGATTTCGCTGCTGGTGATGGCTGTCGCCGGCCGATGGGTTATCGGTTTGCTTTTCGGGCCGGCCTATGTTCCGCTTGCCGGCGTGGCACTCTGCCTGATGTTGGCCGCCGGTTTGCGCAATTTCAGCATTTTCCTCGGCCGGGCCATCGCCTCCATGCGGCGATTCCGGACCAGCTTGCTGCTCCGCGCCGTGGGCATCGTGGTGCTTGTGCTCTTGCTGCCCGGCTGGATCGACTGGCTCGGGCTGATGGGGGCCGCCTGGGCCTTGACGCTGAGTTGGCTGGTCACGGTCTTGCTGTCGCTGGCCGCCGTGTTACGGGAAGTGCGGCGATGCCGTCAAGGTGACGAAGGTGTGCAATGCTGCCGAGGGTGGACATGTCCCTAAACCTGCGCAAGGCGTGATTTCGCGGTTTCCACGCCCTTCGCAAACTCAGGGACGTGCCACCCAAAGAGGCAGTTGCTCAACGATTCCTCGGACAAGCCCTGAATCACTGGATTTCCTCGCCGCGCGACTGCCGAAATCTGGTAGGAGGCAAAGCGATTTCGGAATTCTCGCTTCCAATCGGTATTACACGTTAGCTCGAGTCATTACGGCAGGGAGGCCGATGTGGCTGGTCTGAGTCGTCTTCGTCTATTCTACCTTCTCCATCTTTCCAAACCGGCTTCCGATCGCCTCGTTTACCGCGAGATTCGTCGGCTGAAAGCCCGGAAAATCGTCGAACTTGGCCTCGGCATCGGCCAGCGGGCTGTTCAAATCATCGAGTTGCTCAAGGAATTCCACGAGCGTACGCGACATCCACTACACGGGGGTCGATCTGTTCGAAGCCCGCACTGCGGCCGATGGCCCCGGCATTTCGCTTCGTGAAGCACATTGCCTGTTGAAGGCCACGGGAGCGCGAATCCAACTCGTTCCCGGTACCGTGGGCGAGGCGCTTTCGCGGATCGCCAACGGCGTATCGCAGGTCGATGTTCTGGTGATCTCCGGGCACGTTCCGGCCGGAGCAACTGTCGCAGGCCTGGTTCTTCCTGCCGCGCATGATCCATGCCCAGACGCAGGTCTTTCAGGAAACGCTCTCTGCCGGCGGCGGCACGGCGATGCGGTTGTTGGAGCCCCACGAGGTCAAGCAATTGTCGGCCCAAGGGCAGCACTGGGCGGCGTAGGCGGCAACCTTCGTAAAACAGAATTCCTTCCGTTTTCGAAAAGGAAAAGGCAACGGAAGAAATTCCGTGCTGCGAAGGCTTCCGCAGTTCTCTGGCCACCCTCCCAGGCCCCTGGAAAACTCGGCTTCCCTTGTGTACAATGGGTGAATTCAGCCTGTTTTCAGAATCAGTGTTTCTAATATCTCCTTGCCGGAGAGACCCCTCTAGCGGATTGTCCGCCGGTGGGCATTTTTCGTTTCCGTCTACAGATCCAAGAACCTCCGCCTGAATATGCGATCCAATCCCCGGACAATGTTCGAGAAGATATGGGACCATCACGTCGTGCATGCCGAAAAAGGCAAGCAAACGATCCTGTACATCGACTTGCAACTCGTCCATGAGGTGACCAGCCCCCAGGCCTTCGAAGCGCTGCGGCTCGCCGGCCGGAAGGTCCGGCGGCCCGAGCGGACCGTGGCCACCGTCGACCACAACGTGCCGACCACCAGCCGCGCGCTGCCGATCACCGATGAGATCGCCAAGCAGCAGATCGATACCCTGCGGCAGAACTGCCAGCGATTTCGGCATCCGCCTCTACGACCTCGACGACCGCAACCAGGGCATCGTACACGTGATCGGACCGGAACTGGGGCTGACGCAGCCGGGCATGACGATCGTTTGCGGCGACAGCCACACGGCCACCCACGGGGCGTTCGGCGCCTTGGCCTTCGGCATCGGCACCAGCGAAGTCGAGCACGTGCTGGCCACCCAGACGCTCTTGCAGCACAAGCCGCAGACGTTGGAAATCCGCGTCGAAGGCCGCCTGCCGCCGGCGTCACGGCCAAGGACCTGATCCTCTGGGTGATCGGCCAGATCTCGACCAGCGGCGGAACGGGCTACTGCATCGAATATACCGGCAGCGCGATCCGGGCCCTGAGCATGGAAGAGCGGATGACCGTCTGCAACATGACCATCGAGGCCGGCGCCCGCAGCGGCCTGATCGCGCCCGACGAGAAGACCTTCGAGTATCTCCGCGGCCGGCCCTTTGCCCCCAAGGATTTCGACGCCGCCGTCGAGCAGTGGAAGAAGCTGCCCAGCGATCCCGGCGCGGATTACGATCGCGTCGAACGCTTCCACGCCGCCGACATCGAGCCGCAAGTCACCTGGGGAACCAATCCCGGCCAGGTGACCGGCATCGGCGGCGAAGTGCCCGATCCGGCCAGTTTCAACAATCCCACCGACCAGAAGGCCGCGGCCGCCGCCTTGGAATACATGGGCTTGAAGCCCAAGACCAAGATTGCCGACGTGACGATCGACCGCGTTTTCATCGGCTCCTGCACCAACGGCCGGATCGAAGACCTGCGGACCGCCGCGGCCGTCGTCCGCGGATACCACGTCGCCGACGGCGTGCAGGCGATGGTCGTGCCCGGCAGCCAACGGGTCAAGCGGCAGGCCGAGGCCGAGGGGCTCGACAAGATCTTCACGGCCGCCGGCTTCGAGTGGCGCGAGGCCGGCTGCAGCATGTGCCTGGCCATGAATCCCGACAAGCTCGAGCCCGGCCAGCGCTGCGCCTCGACCAGCAATCGCAATTTCGAAGGACGGCAGGGCAAGGGCGGGCGCACGCATCTGGTTTCCGCCCGCCATGGCCGCCGCCGCCGCCGTGGCCGGGCATTTTGTCGATACGCGAAATTGGGAATACAAATGAAACGGCGAAGCGAATGACGAAGCCTGCCAAATTTCGAATCACGAATCCGAGATCCCAATTCCTGAACTCCACCCCATCCCCGCTCCATGCGACCCTTCACTCAGCATACCGGCCTGGTCCTGCCCATGGACCGCTCGAACGTCGATACCGACCAGATCATCCCCAAGCAGTTCCTCAAGCGGATCGAGCGGTCCGGGTTCGGCCAGTTCCTGTTCTTCGATTGGCGGTTCCTGGACGACGGCACGCCCAACCCGGATTTCGAGCTCAACCGGCCCGAGTACGCCGGGGCGTCGATCCTGCTGGCGCGGCGGAACTTCGGCAGCGGCTCCAGCCGCGAGCACGCCCCCTGGGCCCTGGAGGACTACGGCTTCCGCGTCCTCCTGGCCCCCAGCTTCGCCGACATCTTCTACAACAACTGCTTCAAGAACGGCATGCTGCCGATCCGGCTGGACGAGGCCCGCGATCGACGACCTCTTCGCCCGGGCCGCGGCCCATCCCGGCTACCGCCTGACGGTCGACCTGGAAACCTGCACGGTGACCGACGACTTCGGTCTGTCGCTCTCGTTCGAGGTCGACGAATCCCGCCGGCACAACCTGCTGAACGGCCTGGACGACATCGCCATGACCTTGCAGCACGAGGACAAGATCCTGGCCTACGAGCAGGCCCGTCAGTAAGAGGCAATGGAATGCATTTCGTTCTACGGAGGGACTATGCAGTTGTCCCGGCCTTGGTTGACGCGAGCGTCTCCGCGGGATAATATTCTTATCATCTTCCATCGGAGAGGCCTGTTCCATGCGACTTCAAGACATCCTGGCCGTGAAAGGGACGACGGTCTTTACGACTTCGCCCGAGGTCTCTCTGGCCGACTTGGTCCGGCAGATGGTCGAGCATAACATCGGCTCGATGCTCGTTTGCCAGCGCGATCTGACCCTCGGCGAGCGCCTGGTCGGCATCGTCACCGAACGCGACATGCTCCGCTGCTTTGCCGCGGGCAAGTGCGACCTCAAGCAATTGACGGTCGGCTGACGTCATGACCACCAAGCTCATCACCGCCAAGCCCACCGATTCGGTCACCGACCTGATGGGCGTGATGACGACGCACCGCATTCGCCACGTGCCGGTCATGAGCGGCGAGCGTCTCGTGGGCATGGTCTCGATCGGCGACCTGCTCAAGGCCCAGCACGACCACCTGGTGGCCGAGAATCAGTTCATGCGCGATTACATTCAGAGTTGAATCGCGAGGTCTAGTACCGGCGAATCAATAAGTGTCGCAAAAATAGTAGCCGGCACACGCCGTGTGCCGTTTTCCGCACACGGCGTGTGCGGGCTGCTTCGGAAAACACGGCAGTTATTGCTTCGGCCGGTCCTTACCGCTTGATCGCCGGTGTCGGCAGCGGTTGCTCCGACGACTGCGGCAAGGGCAACGGCGCTTGCCGGTCGGCCGTCCGCGGTTCATCCCGCGTGACCGGCGCGGACCGCCGTCAGCTTGGCGGGCGCGGTCGCGGCTTGTTGCAAGCTCGGGCCGTCCTGATAGTAGTGGGTCACCTCTTCGCGGACCAGCCGCATCCCCATCGCCTTGCAATGCACTTCGGCACGGAACACGTGGTTGCCGGCCACTTCCGCCTTGGCCTTCACCTTCAGGACAAGTTCGGTCGCCGGGGGAATTGCCGGAATCGCGATCGAAAACGACCTGCCCCGGGCTGATGCGATGCGTCTGGCCGTCGGCGCTGATCGGTTCGACGCCGTTGGAGAAATAGGCCAGCACTTCCACGTTCTCGGCCGCCTTGGTGCCGCGGTTGCGAACGTGAAGTTCGTAGGTCGCGTCGGAGCCGACCGGCACGGGGCCTTCCGGGTCCTTCACCTCCAGGCGGAGATCGGCCATGGCCTCGACGCGGGTGATCGACTCGGCCGCGGCCACGAGGTCGTCGTCGGCGGCCGAAGTGAATTCCAGGCGATTGGCGCCGGACAGGGCCAGCGTACACTTCATCTCCAGCACGCGCTGTTCGCCCGGCTGCAACGGCTCGAGCGTCCAGCGCACTTTGCCGCCGTCGACGGCGGTTTCCGCGGTCGCCCCATCGCTGCCGGAGACGAACTTCACGCCCGTCGGCAGCTTGGCCGTCAGCTTCACGTTCTTGGCCGGGGCGTCGCCCGGATTGCGGACGCGGATCTTGTAGTGGGCCGGCGTGCCGACAAATTGCACGGCGGGGCCTTCGACGTCGACTTGCAGGGCGGCCCGATGGACCAGCACGTGTTCGGCCAGGTCGACGTGGGCGCCGCCGTCGCCGTTGGCCTCGACGCGAATCGTGAGGTTCCCGGCTTGTCGCGCGGTCAATTCAATTTCGATCGTTCGTTCGTCGCCGGCGTTGATCGTGCCCAGGCGATGCGTGATCGGATGCGTGTCGCCGGCGTTCAGCGGCATGAGCGTGAGCACGACGTTCTCGGCGACGCCGTTTCCGCTGTTGCCCAGTTTCAGCTTGTAGACTTCCCGCTTGCCGAAGAACACTTCCCGCGGGCCGTCCAAGCGCATCGTCAGCTTGGGCTCCTGGACTTCGATCATGGCCTGCGACGGCGACTGCTTGAAGTCCCAGCGAACGGCCAACTCGAACGGCTTGCTCTGCCTGCGGAATGATCTTCAGGGCGAGCTTCTCTTTCGAGTGGGCTTCGATCCGACCCAGCACCCAGCGGCAGGGATCGTGACGGTCTTGCTGCGATCGGGTGGACCTCGCCGCTGCTGGCCGACGCTCCGGCCACTTCGGCCCAATCGGGCAGGCCGACCGTCACGGTGACCTCTTCGGCCGCCACGTCGCCGGAATTCTGCAACAAGACCTCGTAGGCCGCCTCCTTGCCGACCACGATCTTCCGCGGTCCGATGGTTTCCACCGACAACAGCGGGCTCTTGTGATCGATCAGGACGCTCGGCTCCTGCGCGGCGTCGTCGGCCGGCTTGGCAGTCGCCGGATGTTGCACGTCGGGCAACTGCGTACCCTGTCTTGCCACGCCCGCGTCGTTGGTGGAATTGCCAGTCGCCGGATGTTCCACGTCGGGTGGTTGCGGCCCCTGTCCTGCGACGCCCGCGTCTTTGCCCGGCTTGGCGGTCGCCGGATGCTGCGGTTCAGCATCCGCCGGAGGGCTAGGCAGAGTATCAGGCGACCGTACTGCCGGTGTCGGCGCGTGGTTTACGTACTCTCCATGTTCCGCCGTGGCGTCTCTCGCCGCGGGCTCCGCCGGCGCCGGAGAATTCAGTGGCGACGGTGTTGCCTGGGCCGTGTCGCCGAACGGCGACTCGCGGAAAACTTTCAGCCGCTCGTGCAGCGGCATGCCGGTCGGCGCCGCGGAGAGCGTGGACGGTATCGCCGCGTTGTCGCCCGCGACACTGTTTGGCGATGGCGGATTGAGCGCCGGGCCGCCGCCCGGAGAGTGATCATCATATTGGAAGGAGTAGTTCTTGCCCGTAACCGAACTCTGCGGCCGCGCGGGGTAAGTGTCGGGAGGGGCCGGCAACGTCGCATTGTAGCGATCGACACTGCTGGCCGTTGGGGGCGGCGTCGAGCTGGGGTGTCGGCCTTTGGGCACGCGTCGGCACGCGTTGCATCTGCGCCGTCCCCGCGGAGTTGGAGTAGTTGTAATTGCTCTGCACCCGCTTGGTTGGCTGCGATTGGCTGCCATCGTCGAACATGTCGGCGAACAGGCCGTTGAATGGCCGGAACGGTTGATCCGAGCTGTTCTGGGCCATCGCCAACCTGGCCAGACCCATAAGACTTATTGCAACGGTTGCCGCAACAAATTTTCTCTTAAGCATGGTTTCACCCACCCTCGTAACTGCATGCTGGGCATCAAATCTCCCTCGTCATGCGTATCGGATCGGACGAATTTCCGGGATTAGTCAACTTTGCCGAATTGCGCGATTCTCGGGTTTGAAGCGGTCATTCGGGTGGTAACTCATGGTCTGGTGCGAATGTTTGGGAAAGATGGGAGTTCTTGGCTGGCATCGCCTGCGTTGACTTTTCCAAATGGAGGATTATCGTGAATATTGAAAAACACTGACCTATTGTGCGCCAAGCCCATCGCTAAACCACCCGAAGAAGTGGTGTTCTTGCCCGTATTTGCCCGGAACGAGCAGTTCTTCAGTTTTTACGGCGATTGTATACCACTATTAGTATGCATATATATATCCACAGGAAGTTGATCGGACGCGAAAAACTGAAGAGAAACGATGGCTTGACACTCTTTAGACGCTCGTCCACGAGTATCAGCCAGTCGGCGTCGGCCTTTCGACATAGCACAACCAGAAGTCGCATGTGATGCGATACCAGCCGCACCGGTAGCAAAGTGTCAGGATCGACCTCAAGCGAATCGGCAATCTCTTGCACACCACTATCCGCCTTCTCCAGAAATCGATCGAATCGGCGGACAGGAAGTAGTTCAGAGTGGTCCCGACTATTGGCCGGCTTTCGTGAGACTGCAGCACTTCTTGAACTTCTTGCCGCTCCCGCACGGGCAGGGCTCATCCCGCCCGATGCGGGCGCCGCTTGCCGAGGGGCCAGCCGTCAGAAGGCCGTCAGGCGGTAAGAACCCGGTACTGCGCGGGACGTTCCGTCCGTTGCGAGACGCTGCGGCGGGCGATCTCCTTGACCTTCTCGTAGCGCCGCCGCAATTCCTCAATGTCGCCGCCGTACCGCTCCTGCCACGCAGAAAGGACCGCCTTGGCCTTGCTTGGCGTGCATGCGTGGCATTCCTCGATCTTCGCTCGCCCGCCAAACGACAGCGCGACGAGAAAATCGGGCTCAACAGGACCGCCGCCGGGCCCGCGGGAGGCCGCCTGCCGAAGGAAGACAAGGTGCGCTTGCTCGCAACGGCACTCAGGATTTCGGCCTGGTTCAAATCAAGGTAACAGTTTTCTGGCTAGTTTGAGCGAGGGTGGCAAGGTCATGCTAGCATCGGCCCCACTTATTGGGAATTGAAGAAGTGTCTGTTTCCCCCTAACTGGTTTATAGAGCATCAACCACCAGTTTTTACGGAGGAAACAGACATGGTATGTTATTGTAACGCCTCGACGGTTCATCCGCAGTCGGGAACCAATTGTTTTTGCGCGGCCAAAGCGATGGAGCCGCGACAGCGGCAGGACCTGGCCCTTCAGGCCCTCGCGGGAGCCGAAAGTATCCGCGGGCTGGCCACAGAACACGCGGTCAGCCGCAAGTTCATCTATCAGCAGGTTGACACAGCGAAGGAGGCCCTCCAAGAGGCATTTGCCCCCGAACAAGACGACGCCACGAAGGTCCTCTTCTACCTGCCCGTGACCAAGCAATGGTTGGAGCAGGCGTTCCTGGGGCTGACGTTGATATGCCACAGCTCCATTCGTGGCATCAGTGAGTTCTGCCGCGATCTGCTGGATTATCCCGTCTCGGTCGGGAAGGTCCACAACGTCCTGCAAGCGGCGGTTGGGCAAGCCCGCGCCTACAACCGTCAGCAAGATCTTTCTGGCGTGCGGATCGGCGCCCATGACGAGATTTTTCAGAGCGGATGGCCCGTGCTGGTGGGGGCCAACGTCCGCTCCAGCTTTTGCTATCTGCTGAGCCGGGAAGAACAACGTGATGCCGAGACATGGGCCATCCGCATGTTGGAACTTCAGAATCGAGGCTTCCGCCCCGAGGCAACCATCGCCGACGCCGGCAGCGGTTTGCGAGCCGGACAAGCCCTGGCCATGCCGGGAACTCCCTGCCGCGGTGATGTTTTTCATGCCCTGCAACTCGTGCAACCGCTGGTCACATTCCTGGAAAACCGGGCGTACGAGGCCATCGCCCACGAAGCCACGCTGGCTCACAAAAGCCAGAAGGCCCAGAAGGCCCGCACGACACGGCGGCGACCACGCCGGCACCCCCTGCCGAGCAAAGAGAGCTTTGCCGAACAACTTCGCCTTGCCACCCAGACCAAGGCCCAGGCCATCGATCTGGCCGCGGACGTGGCCACGTTGTTCGATTGGCTGCGTCGCGACATTCTCTCGCTGGCCGGTGCCGATTACGCCACACGCCGCGAACTGTACGACTTTGTGGTGGCCGAACTGCGGGCTCGTCATCCGCTTTGCCCACACCGCATTGCTCCGGTCGTCAGCGCCTTGACCAACCAGGGTGACGATCTGCTGGCCTTCGTAGCCCAATTGGATCGGGACCTGGCGGTCCTGGCTACCCAGTTTCAACTTCCCGTTGCCACCTTGCGGGAGGTGTTTAACAATGAGGTTCTCGATGTGGACCATCCCCGTCGCTGGCCGCGAGACGCCGCGTTACGAGAGCGGCTGGGATGCCGCTATTTTGCGGTCAGCGTCGCTGTGGCCGAACTGGCAGAACATACGGTCCGTGCCAGTTCCGTGATCGAGAACCTCAACAGTCGGCTACGAAACTACTTTTTTCTCCGACGGCATTTGGGTCCAGACTACTTGGTCTTGCTCCAATTCTTTCTCAACCATCGACGATTTTTGCGCAGCGCGCGGCCCGAGCGAGTCGGGAAGAGCCCTGCCGAACTACTGACTGGCCAGTCACATCCCCACTGGCTGGAAATGCTCGGCTACACGCGGTTCTCACGGAATTGACTGGCCCGTTTGGCCCAAGATCTTCATCACTCCCTTGCGGATCGCGCTGAGAGTCCGCACTTGTTACCCAAAAACAGATGAAAATGAACCACGCCAGGATTTCCGCAGTAAAGGTTGTCTACCAGATACCGCTCCCCATCGTGGGCAAGCTAGTGATCAGGTCCCAGACGGCCGAATTCGCGTCGTTTCGCGGCGAGTTCTTGACTTTTTCGCCGTCCGCGTAAACATTTTAGGGGTTGTGTCCCGTTCGAAGAGCGTCTGTTCCGCGCGCTCTTACATCGGTAATGCTTGCTTAGCGAGCGTTTCGGCCGCACTGCCTGTTTCCGGAGAACCGCGATGTTTAGTCCGTCCAAGAACAAATCGCCGATTGTGTTGCCTCTCCCCTCACCCCCTGCCGCGCTCTTGCGTACGAGAGAGGAACGTTACTATTCTTGGACCGGTGCCGAACTGCTTCACAACCGCCTCAGGCGGTTGTTCTTGGCCGCGATGTTCCTGGGGATCTCGCCTCTTCTTGGCTGTGGCGACAAACCCGCCGGCAGCGCAGAGCAAGCGGGCCAAACGGAAAACTCCTTGGTTGGCAATCCAGCGCCAGGGGCGTCGAATTCGGTAACCGTGAAGACCGAACTCGAAAAGATCGGGCGGTTCCTCCCCGATAACGTTAACCTGCTCGCCCGCATCCGCGTGGATGCCATTGCGGCCAGCCGGCCGATGGAGGAAATCGACAAGGCCGTCCCCGGCACGCGGAAGAAGTTCGAGAAGCGCGGCGGCGGTCCGATTGACCCTTCCGGCGTCGAACCCGGCAACTTGGTTACGATGTACCTTGCCGGCGCCTTCCGCGGCGAACCGTTCCGCATTCTGCTTACCAAGTCGCCTGTCTCGAAAGCGACGTTGGTCGAGTCCGCGGGCGACGACGACGAAGTCCGCGAGGTCAAGGTCGGCGACTTCAGCATGTGCGAGAGAATGAGTTACCGCAGCATGTACGAACGGAAGAGCGAAAAGCCTATATTCGACGGCACCGGCATGGCCTTCTGTGTCGTGGAGCCCACGCTCGTCGTTTACGGCCAAGCCAACCAGTTGAAGGCAACGCTGGAACGCGACAAGGCCGTGGAACTTCCGGAAAGCATGTACACGGCCCTTCGGAAGGCCGATCCGGGCAAACCCGTAACGGTCGTGGCGCACTTCAAGGAACTGCGCGGCAAACCAGGCCCTTGGGACCAGGACCCCATCGCCAAGGCCCTGGTCGATTCCGTCGATTATGCGGTGGGCCAGATCGCGCTGGACGCGGATATTGTGAGCACCGGCGCCGTCCTCTGCAAAGACGAGGAAGCCGCCGCGGAACTCAAGAAGATGGCCGACGGCGGGCTCGTGATGCTCAAGTTCCAGAAGGACACACCCAAGGAAGTCGTGAAACTGATCGATGCGGTCAAGCTGGAACGCCGCGGCAGCGAACTCGTCGCCAGCTTGACGATTCGGCCGGCGGAGATCGCCGCCATCATCGAGAAGGAACAGAAGAACGCGGAGGAGCCGGCGTATCTCTTTCGGCGATTGTCCACGCTCATCGAGGACCTCGGCAGCGATCGGGCCGAAACCCGCCGCAGCGCCTGCGGCGACCTCGGCTGGCTCGGCCCGCTGGCCAAGCCCGCCGTGCCGGCGCTGGCCAAGGCGCTCAAGGACCCGGTGAAAGAGGTGCGGACGGGAACGGCGCTTTCCTTGGAGCGGATTGGTCCGGAGGCCCGCGAAGCGGTGCCGGCCCTCATCGCCGCGCTCGGGGACGATTCCGAAACGGACGTTCGGGGGCGTGCCGCCCAAGCGCTCGGCGCGATCGGCTACGACAATCCGGCCGCAGTGGAGGCGCTGGTCAAGGCGCTCGCGGATCCAGCCCGCGACGTGCGGAGCTATGCCATCTCGGCGCTTGGCCGTCTTGGTCCGGACGGCGCGGCGGCGACACCCGCGCTGGTGAAAATAATGAACGACCCCGACGCCGGCATCCAGCGCGGCGCGGTTTACGCCCTGGGATCGATCGGGCCGGGCGCGAAGGACGCTGCGCCGGCGCTCGCGGTGGCCTGCCTCAAAGGCTCGCCTCGCGATGAGATCGGCCGCGCCCTGGCACGCATCACGGCCATTCCGCCCCAGGCGTTGATCGATGCCCTGGCTGGAACCGATGCAAGGGCCCGCCCTGCGCCATTGAAGCGCTCGGCAAGTACGGCGAACGGGCCAAGCCGTGGGTTTCCGTCCTCGTGAAGGCCGTCGGCGACGGCGATTCCGACGTTCGCAAGGAGGCGTGTTGGGCGCTCGCCAAGATCGGCCCCGCGGCCGCCGAGGCCGTGCCCGCTCTGATCGCGGCGTTGGAGACGGGAAACACCGAAGCGATTGGTGCGCTGCGGGGCATTGGGCCGGGGGCCAAGGGCGCCGTCGGCGCGCTCGTCAAGCATTTGCCCGTCGGTGACGAAACCGACCGCGACGGTGTAATCGACGCCATCGCCGCGATTGGGCCGGATGCCAAAGCGGCCCTTCTCGATATTCAGAAGCTGTCGGGCCGCCGTTGGGACAAGGAAAGAGTGGCGAAGGCCCTATGGAAGATCGGCGATGCCGACTCGGCCGCGGAGATGCTCGTCGGCATCCTGCAGAAAAACGAGGGGTTCACGGACCGCGCGATCGAGGTTCTGGGCGAAATGGGCCCGGCCGCGGCGAAGGCCGTGCCGGCGCTGGCGGTTCTCGCCGATACCGACGCCAAGGGGATGAGCGAACACAATCGGGAGCAAGCGATTGTTGCTTTGGGGAAGATCGGTCCTGCCGCCAGGCTGGCGATTCCCATGCTCATCAAGGCCCTCAAGACCAAGGACCGCGCCATGTACGGCGAGGTTTCCGCGTGTGCGGCCGCGGCGCTCGGCAAGATCGGCCCGGATGCGAAGGAGGCCGTTCCGGCCCTCGTCCGCGTTGTCAAACGCCGCGAGTACAAGAGCCAACCGGCCGCGATCATCGCCCTGGCCGAGATCGGCGGCGACGCGAAGCAGGCTGTGCCCGTGTTGGAAGAATACGCGAACAACGACCTCGTGCGCATGCCGGTCGCCTACGCGCTCTGGAAGCTCGACGGCCGGATGGAGAAGCCGATCGAGGTCGCGATCCTGACGCTGAAGCACACCACCGAATTCACGGAACGACGCCTGCTCGCCGTCCGCTTGCTCCAGGAAATGGGCCCGCGGGCCGGAGCGGCGACCAACGTCCTGATCTTCGTGGCGATGAAGGATGCGGACCTCGCCGTACGCAGTGCCGCGGCCGCGGCGCTGCGGCAGATCAATCCCGTCGCTGCCGAGAAAGCGGGCGTGAAGTGATCCCTGTCCACCCCTATCCGTTGTCAGCGTCATGAGTTAGAATCGATGGATTCAGCAGAGGCGGCCAAGGGGCCTTGTCCGTGCGGTGCCTCGGTGGCGAGTGGGGGGCAGGGACTCGCACACCAAGGTCGTTGATCGTTCGCACACCGATCGCCGCGTGCCAAGCGCCAGCTTTTTTTCAACACGTTTCATGAACCATATTCGTAACTTCTGCATCATCGCCCATATTGACCATGGGAAATCAACCCTGGCCGATCGGTTGATCCAGGCCTGTGGCGGCGTTTCGCAGCGCGAGTTTCGCAACCAACTGCTCGACTCGATGGATATCGAGCGCGAGCGGGGAATCACGATCAAGAGCAATTCGATCACGCTTTCCTACCGCGCCCCCGACGGGCAGGATTATCAGTTGAACCTGATCGACACCCCGGGACATGTCGATTTTTCGCATGAGGTGCGGCGCTCGCTCCTGGCGTGCGACGGTGCGGTGATTGTCGTGGATGCCTCCCAGGGCGTCGAGGCGCAGACGGTCGCCAACCTCTATTTGGCACTGGCTCACAACCTGGCATTGCTGCCGGTAATCAACAAGATCGATCTGCCCGCCGCCGACGTCGAGCGGGTGCGCGAGGAGATCGATAAGGACCTGGGGCTCGATCCGTTCGCGGCGATCCCCGTCTCGGCCAAGACCGGCGTCGGCATTCCAGACGTGCTCGCGGGAATCGTGGAGAAGTTGCCGTGCCCCAAGGGCGACCCGGCCGGGCCGCTGAAGGCGCTCGTCTTCGACGCCCAGTTCGATCGCTATCGCGGGGTGATCCTCCAGTGCCGCGTCATGGACGGCACGGTGAAAGCCGGCGACGCCATCCATTTCATGCACTCGGGCTGGGATTACACGGTGGAGGAAGTGGGGATCAATCGGCTGAAGTTCTATCCCCAAGAGCAGCTCAGCGCCGGGGAGGTGGGCTACGTCATCGCCGGCATCAAGAGCGTGCGGGACATTGAAATCGGCGATACGATCACTCACTTCGACCGCCCGGCGGCCGAACCGGTCCCCGGCTACGAGAAGGCGAAGCAGGTCGTCTTCTCCTCGATCTATCCGATCGATGCGGACGAGTACCGCGAACTCCAAAAGGCCATGGACAAGCTGGCCATCAACGACGCCTCCCTGACCTACGAGAAAGACAGCTCCGCGGCCCTGGGCTTCGGGTTCCGCTGCGGATTCCTCGGCCTGCTGCACCTGGACGTGATCCAGGAGCGCCTGCAGCGGGAGTTTGACATCGGGCTGGTCGTCTCGGCGCCCACGGTGAAGTACAAGGTGACCTTGAAGGACGGCAACGTGCTCGAGGTCGACAACCCGGGAAACTGGCCCGATCCGTTCAGGATCGCCAGCGTCACGGAGCCGTACATCAAGGCGACGATCATGACGCCCGAAGAGTACGTCGGCTCGGTCATGGAGCTATGCCGCGATTACCGCTCGACGAGCCAGCAGATGAATTACCTGGCCGTGGGCCGGGTCGAGGTGCTCAGCGAGATGCCGTTGGGCGAGGTGCTCTTCGATTTCTACGGCAAGCTCAAGACGGTCACCCGCGGCTACGGTTCGTTCGACTACGCAACCATCGACTATCGCGAGACCGACGTGGTGAAGGTCGAAATCCTGATCAACGGGGAACCGGTCGATACGCTGGCCTACCTGGTCCATCGCGACCGGCGCGGGCGCGGGCGCTGCACTACTGCGAGCAACTGGCCGAAGCGATTCCCCGCCACCAGTTCAAGATCCCGATCCAGGGCGTCATCGGCGGCAAGATCATCGCGCGCTCGACGATCCAGGCCTACCGCAAGGACGTGACGGCCAAGTGCTACGGCGGCGACGTGACGCGCAAGAAGAAGCTCCTCGAAAAGCAGAAGAAGGGCAAGGCGAAGATGAAGCAGGTCGGCCAGGTCCAGATCCCGCAAAAGGCCTTCATTGCGGTCCTGGCCGCGGACAGGAAGTGAGGAATCAGGGTTGCAGGTCACGGCCGTGCCGGGTATTTTATACTTTGAGCGGGCTGAAATGGGCCGTTTTCTCCGCGAGAACGGCCCGTCGCTCCCCGCGCGGACATAATGAATATGGACCTCACGACTGAAGATCGTCGCCCGTCGCAAGACACTGCCCGTTTGACGCCGCGCGAGCGGTTGGAACGTTTCGTCGCGTTGCAGAGACGGGCCAGGCAACTGCTTGCCGCGTCGCGCGAAGGCTACCGGCAGTACTGGGCACGCAACCTGCGCCAGCGGAGCATTCATGTCAAGTTCTGACGATCCCCTGAGCGTCTTTCAGCTTCTGGCTCGCGCCGGCGTGCCATTTGTCATCATTGGCGGACACGCCGTCGTCTTTCACGGTTACGTACGTACCACCGAGGACGCCGATCTCATTTTTGAGCGCTCTGGGGCCTCGGAGGCTGCCCTGCTGGAGGCCCTCGAATCCATCCACGCCTGCTGGATCAGCGATGAACGCGACCCTGCCACTGGCCACGAAAGGCTCGTCCCGGTGTCGCCGTCCTACGTGCGCGGCGAACACCTGATGATGCTGACCACGGATCTTGGTTTTCTCGATCTCTACGACTACATCCCCGGCTTTCCGGATATGCCGGTAGCCGACGTCTTTTCCGACAGCATCGAGCTTGACAACCTGCGATTTGTTTCCCTGCGCTGGCTGCGCAAATTGAAGCAGGCCGCCGGCCGCCACAAAGACCTTGACGACTTGGAGCATCTTCCCTCTTCCTGAGCCTCGCGCATGGCCCTTGCCGCGGACAGGAAGCAGTGAGGAACTGATGTAAGGAAGTTGAGCGTGGGCTCGCTCACGCCAATCTCCATGTTTCGAGTTGCTGTGCAACCCAGTTCCCGACATACTCCGATTCGAGCGTTCGGGTACGGGCGGGTTCGGCGGTCAGCAACTCCGCGGGAAATGTTCCCTGGCTGAGTTTGCGAGTCACCGCAATGTCCATCAGCTCGACCAGGTTCACGACATCGGTGAGGTTGTAGAAGGCCAGCTTCATCAAGGCGGCCCGGTCACCGCGCCGATAGCGGTGCCACAACCGCACGGCCTCGAATCCATCCACGCCCTGGATCGCCTGATCGCGGCGGAGCCCCAGGTTTCGCTCGACCTCCTTGAGTCCGCCCCGGTAGCCCAGCGCGTGAAAGACGAACCGCAGGTCGATGTGGGCGTGGTCCAGCCCAGCCTGGGGGAAGTGCGCCCGCAGGAACGGCACGTCGAACTGGCTGCCGTTGAACGTGACCAAGAGCGGAAACCGCGCGATGTATGCGGGGAACTGGTCGAGGTTGACGCCCTGGACGAAGAGGGCCAGTTTGCCGCCGCCCAGCGCCCCGATGGTCGTCACCTTGTCGTAGTCGGCGGAAAGGCCGGTAGTCTCAATGTCGAGGAAACACGCCCGGTTGGCGAACTCGGTATAGAGCCGCCAGGTTTCTCGCGTGGGCAAATGGGTATGAAAGAACCGTGGATCACCAGCGGCAATCGCTTCCAGGGACCGACGCACCAAGGGCACTGCGGATTCGCACATCTTCTTCGTCAGGATGCCGCTGGCGGCGGCGTCTAGAAAGCGATCCCAGTCCAGGATGCCTTGACCCCAGAGCTTCCGCTCGCGATGAGCGCCGATGCCGGGAAGATGAATGAACGTGTGGCGAAGCATGTATGCAGAGACCGATCAAGTTGCAACCTCAACTATACCGCGGTAATAGACCATTCGCTATAGTTCGCTCCCATATCCACGGCTCGAATCCAGGCTGATGACCACAAGAAACAGCATTTTCACCTCTATTCCATGAATCTCTCGCACCCGTGCGACTATGGCGATTCGTTGGTGGCTGGCGAAGCGGGCGCGAACTTGGCGAGCACCAGCCCGGCCTTGCAGGCGTTCGGGTAGGCGTTCTTCAGCGGCCACTCCGGTCCCGGCGAGTGCCCGGCCACCCAGATCGAGCCGTCCGGGCCGAAGGCGTTGGCGCGGAGGTTCGTACCCTGGCCCCCCACAAACGTCGAATACAGGAGCGTGCCCAGATCGTTCGACAGCAGCGAAAAGACCGCGTTGTTCCTTCCGTGGATGCTCGGCTGGAAACACCCGGCCGTCACGGGGTAATCGGGCGACGTGGTTCCCCAGCCGCTGGTAATCAGCACGGTGCCGTCCTTGCCCACCGAGAGCGTATCCGGACCATTGATTTCGTCGCCACGTCCGCCAAGATACGTGCATGCCAGCAGCTTCCCAAACGGCGAGAGCTTGACGATGCCGAAATCCGTGTTGCCGCCGCCGTATTTCCGCTGGAAAGCACCGGGGGTCGTCGGCCAGGTGCCGTCCACGCAACAGGTGGCGAAGATGTTCCCCTGATAATCCAGGGCCACGTCGTGCGTCCTGGGAAATGAGAACTTCCCCGCACCCAGGTACGTGCCGAAGATCAGCCTCGACCCATCGGCAGAGAACTTGCCCAGCCAGGAGGACAGGGGCTTGTTGCTGAATACGCCGGGGGTCGTGGGCATGTCGCGGGACGAGGTGCCGGTGAAGACCACCGGGCAGTGGTCGGGACCGACGCACAGGCTTGCCTCCAGGGCGTTCCCTCCGGTGCCGCCGAGGTAGGTCGCCCAGAAGACCGTCTTGCCGTCGCTGGAGACCTTCATCACCCCCAGGTCCTCGTTGCGGCCAGGCGGCGTCCGGCCTGCATGGGGTTGCTTGCAGTAGGCCTGGGCGAACCAGCTTGCGGGCAGTTCTCCGGTGGCGTCCTTCAAGTAGCCG
This sequence comes from uncultured Planctomycetia bacterium, assembly GCA_963779975.1. Taxonomy (GTDB): domain Bacteria; phylum Planctomycetota; class Planctomycetia; order Pirellulales; family Thermoguttaceae; genus JANXQG01. Next base: position 248,629 of record CAWAAL010000014.1, read on the forward strand.
AACGTCAGATATAAGTTGTCTTCGTCGTCGATTGCCAAATCACGGCACTCGATGTTGTTGCCGACGTAGCTGCCCCACAAGACCTTCGAGCCGTCCGCGCTGAGCTTGACGATGTAGCCGTTGGCCCCCACGTATTCCTCGCCGGGGATCTTCTTGTTGTTGGTGCGGGCCAGCGGTTTGGGCTGGAAGGCGTCGGGCGAGACGGGCATCCCGGCCCCGCCGATCCCCGCCGCGTAGACGCAGCCCTGGCTGTCCACCTTGACCGAATAGGGACGATCATGCCCCGGACTGCCCACCAGCGTGGACCACAGGAGCTTTCCCTCCGGCGACCACTTGGATATGGCCATGTCTGCCTCGCCGTGGAACTTGCGGTCGTAGGCACCCTCGGTGGTCGGGCAATCCGCGTCCCAGGTCGATCCGGCTAGATAGACGTTGCCGTGGGCATCGACGGTCATCCCCCGGCAGTCCATCTTCCTGCCGAAGAATGTCGAGAAGGCGAGGTTGCAGCTGCGGCCTGCCGCAACGCGGGCAGCGGCGACGTGAACGGCGTGCGATTCGCGCGTGTCCTTGGCCGCCGAGCCGCCGAGCTTCACAGTGGCTACTTCGCTGTCGGGCATGGCCGCGATCTTCCTGGCGATCTCCTCCAGTCGCTCATGGTCCTGCTGACCAGGCCCGTGCCCCGTTCCGGCCTTCGCATCCGGCTTGAATGAGGCCAGCAGACCAAGCAGGGAGGGCGTGGGTTGTAACTCGACCGTCTTGTCGGTTTGGGTGTTCTTCACGCGGACGACGAGCTTGTCAGCTTGTACCCACGTGAGCGTTCGCTTACCCGTCGTCGCTCCCGTGGCCGCCTGGACGCCGTCCAGGAAGCACGACTGCGGCGGCTGAGCCAGCGGACCCTCGCACGTCACCTCGACATCGAAGTAGCCCCTGGCACCGACCGCATTACGACCGATCATCCCCATTCGGGCACCGGCGACGACCGAAGGACCGAGATGGCCGTGAAGTTGGACGACCTGGGCCAGCCACGCGGGATCGGAGGGTTGCCGGTGGTAATCGGGGGTGGGAAGGCGATCCTCGGCAAGGACGAGCGTTGGCAGGGCGAGAACAACAGCAACAGCAAAGCGATTCATGTTTCTGTTCAGGGCGTTTTGCGGGGACTTGATCCAGATCAATGTCCATGGGCGGCTGGGCAGGTACGATTCAGTAGAACAAACAAGTGCTTCTCAAGGAGCCTGCTTCGCTTCCTCCTCAGTCGTTACGGGTTGGTGCCATGGGCTCCAGGATGACTCCTGGCCCGAGTTATTTACCGTGTCGGTTCAGCAGGGACTCGACGCGCTCGAATACGGATGCTGCCATGCGAAGCGGTTCCTTTCGATTCAATCGAATCCTCGTACTGCATGCGGCTGATAGGGTGCTTCGAGTTGCTGAATCTCCTCGTCGCCCAGTTTCAGATCGACCCCTGCCAGCGCCGCCTCTAAATGTGCCATCTTCGTCGCACCGATGATCGGCGCACCGACCACGGGCTTGGAAAGGAGCCAGGCGATGGCCACCTGGGCAGGCTGAACACCCAAGTGGTTTGCCACCGCCTGGCAGGCTCGCATCACTTCGATGTCGGCGGGATGGTCGTAGAGCTTCAATGCGTAGTCGTCACTGCCCGCCCGCGTCGTGGCCGTCTTATCGTCGGGCGTCTTGCGCGTGCCCGCCAGGAGGCCGCGAGCCAGCGGCGACCAGGGGATCACGGCAATCCCCTCGGCCTGGCACAAGGGGATCATCTCCCGCTCTTCTTCGCGGTAGATCAGGTTGTAGTGGTTCTGCATGGTAACGAACCGCGCCCAGCCGTTCCGCTCGGAAAACGAGAGGGCCTTGGCGAACTGCCAGGCAGCCATGGAACTGGCGCCGAGGTAGCGAACCTTGCCCTGGCGGACCAGCAGATCCAGGGCGGCGAGCATCTCGTCGATGGGCGTATGGGGATCGTAGCGGTGTATCTGATACAGGTCGATGGTCTCCACGCCCAATCGCCGCAGGCTGGCCTCGCAGCCCTGCTGGATATGCTTGCGCGAAAGACCCTTCATGTTCGGCCCATCGCCCATGCGCTGAAAGACCTTGGTGGCCAGCACGACCTGTTCCAGCTTGGCGTACTGCCGCAGGGCCTTCCCGGTAATCTCTTCGCTCACGCCCAGGGAGTACATGTCGGCAGTGTCGAAAAAATTGATTCCGGCCTCGACTGCCTTACGGAAGAAGGGCATGGCCGCCTGCTCGTCCAGAACCCAGGGCCGCCACTGGGGATCGCCATAGCTCATGCAGCCCAGGCAGAGGCGGGAGACTTTGACGCCGGTACGACCAAGATAGGTATATAGCATGATGTGCGTGTCCTTGGGGGCGGAGAACGAATTACAACGTTGATTCTATCGCTGGAACGGCAGCACGGCTATCGCCTGCCAATAAACCGGAATTTGGCTCCCAGTCGAAAGGGTGCTCGAATAAACTGATGTAGACAAAGCCAGGATAAATCGGCTATGCTTCCGTTTATCCGAGCGACGCTCGGATGCGAATAAGTTCCCCTTGCGGAAATATTTCACGGAGGAAATGTCATGACCGCACAAGTTACTGGCCAAAGCGAGGATGCAATCACCATCGAGGTTACCTTGCCGCTGACCGGCTCAATGCTTCAGGCTGAAGAATCGATCCAGGATGCTCTCAATGAAGTCGGCCTGCTTGCCACCGAGGAAAAGCTCAAGCGGTTTGATACCGATGGTAGTCCGATTCAACTTGGTTCCGTTCGCATGACCAGCAAGGGGCAGTTCACCCAAGATTATGAAACGCCTTACGGTAGTGTCGCCGTGCCACGGCATGTCTATCAAACGTCTGAAGGGGGCAAGACATTCTGTCCGCTCGAAGAGAACGCCCGAATGATTCTCAATGCCACGCCACGATTCGCCAAAATCGTCTCCTACAAATACGCGGAAACCGGAGCCGATGCTGTTGTCGACGATTTGCTGGAATGTCAGCATCGAAAGATTTCCAATCGATACGTCAAGTCGCTTGGCGATACCGTCGGCGCCTATGCCGTTGCGAAAGAAGAAACCTGGAATTACGCATTACCTGAGTTCGAGCGTCCGTGCGCCTCCATTTCGATCGGCGTCGATGGAACATGCATGCTTTTGCACCAGGACGGGTGGCGGATGGCGATGGCCGGAACCATCGCGTTTTACGATGCCCAAGGGGAACGTCTGCATACGATTTATGCCGGTGCGACTCCGGAGTATGGGAAAGAAAAGTTCCACACGAAATTTCAGCGCGAAGTAGACCGGGTGAAGGAGGCGTATCCGAATTTGCCGTATATCGGTCTCGGTGACGGCGCAGCGGACAACTGGAGCTACCTGAAACCGATTACGGACCACCAGACGTTGGATTTCTATCATGCGAGCGAGTACGTGGGCAAGGCGGCGGTGGTGATGTTCAAGGGAAAGCAAAAGAAAGCAGAAAGAGAAGCATGGTTGGGAAACCAGCTTCACCAATTGAAGCACAAGCAGGGAGCGGCGAGTCGTTTGCTTTCGGTGTTGGACGAATTCGTCTCGACGACGCTGCTGAAAAACGCGGAAGATGCAAAGACGATCATGTCGACCATCACCTACCTCCAAAACCAGAAGGGGCGGATGAACTACTCTTATTCGGTCGAGCGGAACTGGCCGATCGGCAGTGGAGTGACGGAAGCGGCGTGCAAGACCTTGATCAAGCACCGCTTATGCAAATCGGGTGCGCGTTGGAAGGACGACGGCGCTCTCGCCGTGTTGTCCATACGCGGGTTGCGACTCACCCCAGGTCGCTGGGAAGAGTTCTGGCGAAACATCGACCAATATGGCTGCGCCATACTCCCCGCGTAACATCATTATGTACGAG
>CAWAAL010000015.1:0-98713 GCA_963779975.1 uncultured Planctomycetia bacterium
AAATACGCAAAATAGCCGGCAAATCAACCCCAACGGGTGGTTTGATCGGAAGGCATCTAAATGGAGAAAATGTGGCTTGCTGAAGTTTTTGGGATTTAGTCCTTGCAGTCCTATTGTCGGGCCGGCGAGCCGAAGCAAGCCCCAGCGCGGCATTGCTCTCGATCATCGTGGGCCGGCCCTTGCCAACCCGCTGTACGGGCGACCCGAATCTGGTCGCACCCGACCGCTTGCTCATCGTGTATGATGGAAAAAGTGTGATAACGTCGCAGGAGTTCCTTCCATGTCTCTTCCTGAATCCAATTTGCCGCCGGTGCGGCTGGTGGGCGACCCGTCGGCCGAGGCGGACCACCGCCGGCAGCGGCGTCTGCAATACTTGACCGACGCCGGCATCGCCCTGCTGCTCTTGCTGACGCTGGGCGTCGTGTTCGTCACCGATCGCCATTCGCCCGGCGGCGACGCGCTTTACGCCCGCAATCCGAGCTCCGCGCGGTTGCTCTTCGATCCCCTGCAAGTGCCGATTGCCGAGGTCCGCCAGAACGCCGCAGCGGAAGGAATGGATCGGGGCCTATGGCGGAACGCTGGAATCGGAGGCGGCCGTCCGCCGCGGACTCGATTGGCTCGCCCGGCACCAGGCGGTCGACGGCCACTGGGGCCCGGATGCGCTGCACGCCCGGCCCGAGGGCCGCTGCAAGGAAGGCGACGTCTGCCCCGGCGGCGGCAGCGAACACCGCGTCGCCTTGACCGGGCTGGCCGTGCTGGCCTTCCAGGCCGGCGGGCACTACGATTTCAACGACCGCCGAATATTCCGAATGCGTCCGCCACGGGCTCGATTGGCTGGTGCTCCACCAGCGGCCCGACGGCTGTCTGCTCGACCCCGATCACGGCACGCGGCGCGTGCAACATGTACGAGCACGGCATTGCCGCGTTCGCCCTGGCCGACGCCTGCGAAATGGCCGCCTCGCTCCAGCGCGAGCCTGACGACCGCTATCGCCAGGCGACGCAGAAGGCGGTGCAGTTCATCCACTATGCCCAGCACGACGACGGCGGCTGGCGCTACTACAGCGAAGATCGCCACGGCCCGAGCGACGTTTCCGTCTCCGGCTGGCAGGTCCTGGCCCTGAAGGCCGCCCACCGGGCCGGGATCAGCGAAGTCAGCGAAGACTGCATTACCCGGATGGAAGGCTTTTTCAAACGCTGCGAAGACAGCGCGTCGGGCCGGACGTTCTACCAGCCGGGCCACAACCTGCCCAGCGACGCCCCGACCGCGATCGGCATGCTCGTGCAGCAGTTCATCCTCGAACAGCCCGACTCGCCGCTGGTCGTCCAGCGGGGCCAAGTACCTGGCCGACGAGGCGGAATCGTCGTTCAAGAACGCCCGCAAGCAGCGGAAGAAAAGGCAGTTCGCCGCGCTGCCGGGCGACTACTATACGTTCTATAACGGGACCCTGGCCATGTTCCAGGCGGGCGGTCAGCCGTGGAAGCGCTGGAACGACGTCGTTCGCGACGACGCTGGTCGATCGCCAGTGCGACGAAGACGAAGGGCTGCCGCCGCGGCAGTTGGGACCCGACCGGCCGCTGGAGCCCGCAAGGCGGCCGGGTCTACAGCACGGCCCTGGCCGTGTTGACCCTCGAAGTTTATTATCGCTACAAGAGCGAACGCGCAAAGGTCTATCCAGAAAGGCGAAACGACGGAGGATGAGTGCGGTCCTTCATCCTTCCGCCTTCATCCTTCCTTCAGCCATGTCCCTGCTCCGACTCGTTTACTACAGCGCCATGATCTCCGCCTGGGCCGCCTTCCTGGGCTGGGGCGTTTCCGAGGTTGCCTGCTCCTGCCTGGCAACCGATCCGCTGAGGACCTCGACCACGGTCAGCGTGCTGTTCGGACTTCCTGGTCGTCGCAGTCACGTCGGCCACGCATCGGGGCGGCGATCGGCCTGGGACTGAACGTGCTGGGCGGCATGGCCAACGGCCGCTGGCGGGAACTTGCCCGCCGCGCCTTGCCGGGGCTCGTGGGCGGCTGCATCGGCGGCGTGGCCGGCGGCATGGTCGGCGAGGTGACGTACACCATGCTTGGGGCGATCATGTCCCATTTCAATGACGTTGGCATGGTCGGCCAAGTGATTTGCGAACTTCCCGCGCGATCGGCTGGATGGTTTTCGGCATGGGAGTCGGCGTGGTCGAGGGCGTTTACGATCGTTCCTTGCGCAAGATCCGCAATGGGTTGATCGGCGGCGCGACGGGCGGGCTGATCGGCGGGTTGTTCTTCGACTGGATCTGCGTACTGAAGCTGACGGCCTCGGGCCGGTCGAGCCGGGCCGCGGCCTTCGTCGTGCTGGGGTTCATGATCGGCGCCGCCATCGGGCTGGCGCAGGTCGTCTTCCGCGTCGCCTGGCTCACCGTCATCGACGGCTATCGCACCGGCCGCCAGTTGAACCTCACGCAGCCGGTCACCATCTTGGGTCGCGGCGATCACCTGCCGCTGCCTTTTCTCGGTCCGACCAACAAGGACCTGGAGGCGGAGCACTTGACCATCCGCCGCATGCCCGACGGCAGCTATTGCCTGGAAGACAATCACTCGAAGCAGGGCACGCGGTTGAACAGCCAGGCGGTTGCCGGTCCGACGCCTTTGAAGGACGGCGACATCATCCGCCTGGGGACGAACCTCGTGCGTTTCAACGAACGCCGGCGGCGCGGAAGCGATGCGCCAGCGGATAGGGCGAGCGCGGCTTCACTGCCGCCTGCCCTGCCACCGCCGCCACCGTCTTTGCCGCCGCCGGTCCCCAGCTCCGCCGACAAGGTTTTTGCCCCGGCAGGCAGGCCGTGGAACACCGGGCGGAAACTGCCGCCACCGCCTCCGCCGCCAAAGCATTAGAAAAAAGGACTTGTATCACTCCTCAATCCTCACGATCCGCACCGGACCCAGCAGGCCGGACTCCTGCGGCTTGGATCCCTTGGGCAATTGCACGTTGGTGCGCGTCAGCCGTTTCTCGGGCGACAGCGTTTGGTCGAGGATCACGCGGTTGTACCAGGTGTTGACGACGTCGATCTCCAATTGATTGCCTGTAGGCTTAACGGCATGGGTGACCTCGACGCGGAACGGCGGCGCCCAGACAACGCCGAGGTCCTTGCCGTTCAGCCGCACCTCGGCGATGTTGGCAACCTGGCCCAAGTCGATGGCCAAACGCCCGTCCGCGGCGGGCAGATCGAAAGTGGTTCGATAGGTTGCCGTGCCGGAGTAATAACGGATGCCCTGCTCATCGCGGCTGGTCCAGCTTACGAGCTTGTCGAACTGCACGGACTTTGGACCGCCCCACTTCGGATCAAAGGATACGGTCCAGGGGCTATTGACCGCGCCAGCCCGGACGTAGCGGGGATAGTTGTGCCCTTCGCGGTTGCCCGCGGCCGGCCGGCGGAAGATCACAAAGACAGAGCCATAAGGTCCGAACTCCAGCGGAACCGTCATCCGTTGGTCGTTTTGGCGAAAAGCCACTGCATCACGGCGGCTTCCGCTCATCGGGTCCCAAAGTTCCGGCTGCAAACCATGAACGCGGAAGATCGCTTGGACGCTGACCGGTTCGGGCTTCGGATTGCTGACGAAGTAGATTTCCGTCTTACCGTCGCGACGATGAATATAGTCTAGTGCGGCGGTTGGATTGGTTGGAGTCCCGCCATTAGGCGGAAAGGCGGTGCCGGGACCGGCCGAAGCCGGGACTCCAACGACTTCGAAATCGGGCAGGACCTTCAGTCCGGCGAGCACTTGCTTGGCCGTCTTGTCTCCCGCGATGCGGCCCTTGTCCCAAAGTTCATCGGCGATCAGCTTGAATTCCTGGTCGCAGGCCGGATAGTCCTGCAAGGTCATCGCGTGCAGTGGCTTGGGACCGACGACGACCGCGCCCGCGTCGACAAGTTCCTTGATTTTCTTCAGCGCCGGCAGCGACATGGTCTTCAGGTTCGGCAACACGAGGATGCGATAGCTGCAGTCGCGTCGGCCACTTCGATCTGACGATCGCGGCAGGAAACCCGGTTGAGCAAGACCTCTTCGTTGAACACGTCATAATCGAAATACGGCAAGACATGGGCGGGATCGGCCTGCTTGCGGCCGATCAGGTTCGGCACGTTGTCGCCGTTGTAGCAGCAGACGTCGGCCACGAATTGCCCCTGCTGCAAGAGGAAATGGCAGCGGTTCATATAGGCCACAAAGGCCGGGGCCTGCCGGGCCCAGGTGATGCTGGGGTCGAAGTGCGTGCCGGCGAAATACTCCTGGCCGGGCGGACCCGCCTCCGGCGGCGAGCAAGTGAAGGCGTGCCAATAAGTCAAGTTCAAGCCGGCGCATGACTCGTGGTCGAAGGTCGGCTTCTGCGACGACCAGAGCACGTCGTTCCAGTGCGGCCCGATCGAGGTAAAACCCTCGCCGCAGGCAGATCTGTTCGGCCGAAAACGTGGGCGGCGCTGGCGGCGCCCTTCATGAAGAAGCGCGACTCGTCGGTGGGACGATGGGGCGAATAGACCCAGAACTCGCCCATCGGCATTTCGCAGTGCGACCAGTTGTTCAAGGCGTCGAACGGTCCCGCGTGCGGGCCGCCCGCTTCGCAATGAATGTACATCCCGTGCTTGCCGGCCAGCTCCTGCAAAACGGCGTAATGGTTGTCGGCAAAGCACTCGCCGATCGTCTTCCGCAGATCGGCCAGGAAGCGGTTGCTTGCCTCGCGGTTCTCGACGATCGCGCCGGCCACCACCGGCAGATAGGGCCAGATCTCGTAGCCGCGGCGCTTGCGGAACTCCTCGGGCAGGCGGGCGGTCCAGTTCAGTCCGCCGCCTTCCCAACTGTCGGTCTGCACGCCGCGGAGCACGCGGCCGGCCAGCGGCCCGGCCGCGGCAATGATCGGTTCGTCGACTTCCGCCCAATAGGCCCGCAAGGCGGCGGCATCGAGGTAATCGATCACCAACCCTTGCCACTTGCCGCTGGAGGTGGAGACGCGGCCGCCGTTGTTCGAATAGCCGAAGCGGAGGATTTGCCAATGGCCCGCCGGAGCGTCCCACGCGAGCACGCCGCCTTTCACGTGATCCGTGAGGTTGATCACGTCCTTGGCGGCCACGTCTTCTTCGCCCGGCTCGGCGTGGCACGTCTTCCAGCAGCGGCGAGCAGTCGGGCGCGCTGCCGCCAAGCTCGTGAAACATGGCCTTCGAGGCCAGATCGCGAATAGGGCGATGGCGCTCGGCGCCGACCAGCTGCTCGAGCCGCGGGCTCCGCCGGCTTCTTCCCGCGGGGTTTTACGGCCTTGCCGCGCGGGGCGGCGGCTTGCGGTTTTGCCGTCGCCTGCGGTGCCTCCTTCAGTCGATACGCCACCACGAACGAATCGCGATAATAATCAATCGTGTGCCGCGGCACCGGCAGCGCGACGGACACCTTTTGCGGTCCCGCGAGTTGATACTGCGACCAGACGATGTGCTTGCCGGCCAGGTCCGGTTTCACGCTGGGGCCGCCCAGGTTCCAGCCGCTCTGCGGATTAAGCGTCAATTCCAGACCAAGCCGGTCGGCCTCGTGCAGCGGCATGGCGAAACAGTTCGCGCCACTCGGGCGATCCGTAGAGCGGGCCGCACGGCGTCGGGCCGGCGGGGCCTCCGGCGTCGAACAGCAGTCCACCGCCCATGCCGATCTTGTGCATCCACTCCAAATCGCGGGTGATGGCCGCCTTGGTCACATTGCTGTTGAGCCACCACCAATAGGCCCGCAGGCGTGCATTGAGCGGCGGCGCCGCGAAACCGGCGGCCAAGGGATCGGCCGTGTCGGCGGCATAGGCCGTGCTGAACAACGGCGCCGTGCAAAGCAGGGCAAGAATGAGAATCCTTGATCGCGTACCCATGGGAGGTCTCCGATTGGTGTGTTGACGTAGGGTGGGACCAGGGAGCGCCAGCGAGCGCCGGCCCACCAATCTTCAATGTCGCATTTTCTCATGGTGGGCCGGCGCTCGCCGACCCGCTGCGCGGGTGCCCCGTCGCTAGTCCCACCCTACGATGCTGGCCGGAATGTGACCCGCACCGCGCCTTCGCTCAGCGGCTTCTTCAGGCGAATGCCAAGCCGGGGAAACGGCGGGCAATTCTCCTCGATCGTTTCGCTCGCCACGTCGAAGCCGTCGGGCGTGTCGATCACGGCTTGAAGGCGGGCCTTGCCGATGCGGAACTCGATCGTGCGGGCGTCGATCTGCCGCCACGCGCCATGCGTCGGCAGACCAAGCTCGAAGGCCGACGGCTTGGAAAAGGAGAACTTGTCCTCCAGCACGATGCTGCCGCGGCCCGATCGCTGGTAATGCATGCTCCGCACGAGACTCCGCAGTTCGGATACCGGATACGAACGGGTCAAGTCGATAACAATCTCGTCGGCCCCATCGGTGAAATCGTGCGACAGGACCTTGGGGTGAACCTTGGTGGCGTCGAGCTGAAGCTGTCCGGCCACGACGGGGACGGGATGGCCGAAGGAATTGAACAGTTTGTTCTTGTAGCGATTGGGGCCGAACGTGTCGCTCTGATAGGCATGCGGACCGCCGGGATCGCCGACCGGTTGTTCGCCGTCCAACGCTATGGCGAACGAACCGGCGTCGTTGTGACTGTGACTGCCGTTGCCGCCGGCCTTGATGCAGATCCCCAACCGAGCACCGTCGCCGCCGGGGCGGCAGACCAGGACTCCGGCGTCAGGGAACCATGACCGCAGGCCGATCTCTGCCGTCGCCGTCCGGGCTCGCGCGCTTGACGACCGGGCCCGGAAACGCCGTCATGCACGCCCCGGTGATGCCGCCGACGGGAACGATGAGTTTCGGCGTCTTGAGACCGAGCCCCAACGTATGGTCGCAATAGGCGAGGATGCTTGCGCTGGGTCGAGCGCCGAAATGGCAATCGCCGAACGCCGGGCAAACGCCGTCGCAGATTTCGATCCGCGGCCCGAACATCGCGACGTTATGTATCTTGGGGTCGGAGAACAGATCGATCTTCCCGCTCGTGCTGTGGAGTAATTCCTCGCGAAGGAGAATGAAATACGAGAAACCGTAGTCCCAGTAGCCGATGCCTTCGACGCAATAACCGTCGTTGCCGAATCCGGACAAGTAGTAGCGGGAATAGTGTTCGCCCGCCGCCAGGAACTCGGCCCGCTGCCGCCGATCGTCCAGCACGCACTGGGCGGCGCCGACCACGCCGCCCAGGCAAACGGCATTCCAGTTATTGGTGCTGCGCAACCACCAGTTTCCCCTCTTGGTGTGCAACGAGTCTCTGACGGGCGCGAAGACGCGGGTCTCCAAGGCGGCCATCACCTCCCGACGGCTTGCCGGCGGCAGCTTGTCGCCCAAGAGATAGAGGGTCTGGGCCAACTCCACCGCGAACATTGACGACCCGAGATCGACGTTGTACGCCTTGCCGTGGAAGCAGTTCAGATCGCGATCGTGGGCGGGCAAGGTCCACGTCGGCTGGGAGGCGTATTCGTGCAACGCGGTTTGGATGGCGGGCAGGAACCGGCCCCGGTCTTCAAGGCATTCCGCGATCACCAGCGGATAGAGCCGGCCGGTGCGGGCCCTGAGCATGGCCTCGCCCCGCGGGCGTTTTCCCGTCCGCGAAAAATCGAGGTACGCGTCATCGTCCCAAGCGGGGAGCTTCTCGCCCATCAGCCGCTCGGCCTGCCGGACGACGTTTCCCAAAACTTTTCGGTCGCCGACCGCTTTCCAAGCTGTCCGATCGCTGGCTGGCCGGCCGAAACCCGTGGCGTGGGCGTCGAGCATGGCGGCGACGGCCTCGACCCGTTTGGGATCGAGCTCGGCATACTTCTCGGCGGCGTGGCTGACGGCAGGGAGCATCAGCGGCAATGCGATGAGGAGAATTGAAAACCAGTTGCACAGGGAAACGGGCATGAGTGGGTCCGAGTTGGGGAAAGGTCTTGGGATTTCGGTCTTGGGTCTTGGGCGAGTGATCTTCGCTGGAACTTAAGACCCAAGACCTCAATTCTCACGTGTTGGCGTCCTTCTTCTTCGCAGCCTTTTTCTTCGCCGGCACCTTCTTCATGGGAACCGGCAAGTCATCGCCCGTGCCGGGCAGCGGCGCGATCTCGATGGCGGGCTTGTCGAGTTCCAGGGCGATAATCGTGTCGATTGCCTGGTGGTTGGCCTTGGGGAGGGAAATCTCGATGCCGGAATCGGTCTGCGCGACCTTGGCCTCGCCGCCGGTGACGGCCAGGCTCTTGACGACCTTGGCCGGGATGGGGGCCAATTTCAGGCTGTCGCCCGTCCAGGCGAGGACGTGGAGGTAGATCGTATTGCCCTTCCGCGTCGAGGCCATCTGCCTGGTCGGCAGTGTACGGCCCGCCGCGGGTGCCGTAGATCGTCTCGCCGTATTTCTTCATCCAGGCCCCCATTTCCTTCAGCCGCTCGACCTGCCGGGTCTCGATCTCGCCGGTGGGCATGGGGCCGACGTTGAACAACAAATTGCCGTCGCCGCCGGCACAGTAGATCAGCGTTTGCAGGCACTGCTTGAGCGTCTTCAGTTCGTCGTTGGGCTTCCACGCCCATTGATGACAGATCGTCATGCAGGTTTCCCAAGGCCGGCCCATCTGGAACTTGCCGATCTGCTGCTCCGGCGTGTCGTAGTCGCCGCCGTCGCCGGTGCGGTTGTTGACGAGGATGTCGGGCTGGAGCTTGCGGATCATGTTGATCGTGTTGACGCCGCGGCCGTGGAATTCCTGCGGCACGTCGTTCCAGATGGTCAGCAGCGGACCGTAGTTCTTGACCAGCTCTTCGATCTGACCCAGGAGGTAACGATTGTAGGCGTCGATGTCGGACTTCTCGCGCTTCGTGCGTCCGCCCGGGCTGGTCAGGGGGAAATCGGGGTGGTGCCAATCGCAGACGGAGTAATAAGTGCCAAAAGCGATGCCCTGCTTCTTGCAGGCCGCGGCCAACTCCTTGACCACGTCGCGATGGAAAGGCGCGTTCATGATGTTGTAGTCGGTCAGCTTCGTGTCCCAGAGGCAGAACCCGTCGTGATGCTTGGTGGTGAGCACGATATACTTCATGCCGGCCGACTTGGCGATCGCCACCCACTGGTCGGCGTCGAACTTCGTCGGATTGAACTGCTTGTAGAGATTGTCGTACTCGGCGATGGGAATCTGGGCGCCGCGCGACCAGCCGATCTCGGTGCCCTTGAGACTCACCGGGCCCCAGTGGATGAACATGCCGAAGCGCATGTCCTGCCAGCGCTGGATCGCCTCGGGCTTGGCCGGCTGCCAGGCCGGAGTCTTCGCGGCCGGCTTGGTGGCCGCCTGGGCCGTCGCGGCGAGGACCGTCAACAGTACAACGGAAGAAACGAGAATTCCACAAGATCGGTTGGCCATGGGAGTGTCTTTCGGGTGGGAGGTGTACGGCGGGATGAAGGACTTCAACCCCGACGGAAGAAAATAGTTTCGCTTGTTTGCCGCTAATTCGCCGCTTCCCAATCCTCAACGGTGAGACCGGACACTCGCGAGAATTCCCCAATATTGTGGCTCACGAGGATCAGGCCGTTCGCGATCGCAATGGACGCAATCAAGAGGTCGTTTGCGCCGATTGTCGTACCTGCGCGTTCCAAGTCGGCGCGAATAGGGCCATAGACGCGAGTGGCCGCGTCATCGAAGGGCAATGATCGGAAGCGCTCCAGGAATTCCTGTTGCCTGCGTAGCGTCGTGTTGGGGTCCAGGCTCTTTGCCGCGCCGAAACACAACTCGGCAAACACGATTGAGCATACGACGATATCCTTATCTCCTATGGCGTCGAAACGTCGTCGCAGGCGCTCCGACCGTCCAGAAAGATAGACAATGCACGGGTTGGTGTCGAGCAAGTACGTCATGCCGAGGAATTTTCCTCGGGCAATGGCAAATCCGCCGGCTCGTCGAGCCCAAGGCCTGCACACGATCCGTAGGTTCGTGCGATGAAGTCGCGCCAGCCGGAGTTATCGGGATTTGCGGTTGATGCCGTTGACTGAGAGGGCGCGATAGTCACGGTGACCCGAGATCGTGCCTCGCTCAGACCAAATGGCACCTGCAAAGACAACACTCCGTCATCGCCAACTTGGGATTCGAGTTGGATGGCTTTCATAGAACAAAGATCCCCGAAGAAATGGTTCCCGCGTCCGGCTCGATCCTGCCGACCGGGCATGCTGTTATTCTACAGTTCTGGCTTCGACCATGCAACTCGTTCCGTTGAATTAAGGCTGGCTTGCTGCCGTCTCGGCCCCTGCCTACAATCCTATCCATGCCACTTCTGCACATCGAACCCCTGCCGCGCCGCGCCAGCAAGCCGGAGATTCTGGACTTCCTCGATCGCATGGGCGGGCTCGATCGAAAACGTGTCGGCCGGATCGAGTTTCGCGGCCCGGCGGCGGTCGTCGAAGTGCCCGATGGCTGGGAAGCCCGGTTGTTGAAGGCCCTCGACGGCCAAATGTTCGGCGATCGCCGCGTACGGGTCCGCATCGCCGCCGACCGTCGTCCCACGAGCGGGCCGGAAGACCATTTTGCCCGCCTCGCCCGGCTCCTGGACCTGGAAAGCCGGGCCGAGGCCCAACGCGTGGCCCAGCAGGCCAGGAAACTTACGCCCGCCGAGGCCGAGAAGACCGGCAACAGCCTGATCGACCTGGTGGTTGCAGATGAGGACGCCGGCCTGGGCGGGCGGTCCATCGTGCAACTCATTCGCCGCACCCGCGGCGCGTTGCCCTGGACCCGCCTGGACACCGGCAGCCCGGTGGTTCTTTCGCCGCACAAGGACCGCGCCCAGATTTCCTACCGCGGCGTGGTCTGCGAACGCAGCGAGACCTCGATCTCCGTCGCCATCGATGGCCTGCCGGAGGAGCTGGGCGAGTACGAAACATGGCGCATGGATATTGCTTTCGACGAAGTGGCCACCGCGCGGCAGCGGGCCGCCTTGGAACAGGCCCGCGTCTTGCGCGGCGACCGCGCGGCGATCCTGCGCGACGTGCTGCTTGGCGAACGGCAGCCGGAGTTTGGCGTCGATCCGGCGGTGGGGGCGCTCGACCGTTCGCTCAACGACGTGCAACTCGATGCCGTGCAATTTGCCCTCTCAGCCCGCGACGTGGGCCTGATCCACGGCCCACCAGGCACAGGCAAGACGACGACCGTTGTGGAAGTCATCCGCCAGGCGATCCGCCGCGGACGCAAGGTCCTGGCCTGCGCCCCGAGCAACCTGGCGGTCGATAACATTTTCGAGCGGCTGCTGGGCTTCCGCGAGCGGGTCGTGCGCCTGGGGCATCCCGCCCGCGTCCTGCCGGAACTCCGCGAGCATACGCTTGATCTGCTCGTGGAGGGACACCGCGACGTGCGGTTGGCCCGCAAGCTGGTCAAGCAGGCGATGAGCCTCTTTCGCGAAGCGGGCAAACAGCGGCGGACCGCACCAAAGCCGGGCGAGCGGAAACAGCTTCGCGACGACGCCCGCTCGCTCCTGGCCGACGCGCGGAAGATGGAACTGCAGGCCGCCGAGAGCATTCTCGACTCGGCCGCGGTGATCTGCGCCACGACGACCGGCATCGACAGCCAACTGCTGGGCCCGCGGCGTTTTGATCTAGTCGTGATCGACGAGGCCTGCCAAAGCACCGAGCCGGGCTGCTGGATCCCGCTCTTGCGCGGCGATCGCCTGGTGTTGGCCGGCGATCATTGCCAACTGCCGCCCACCGTGGTCAGCCAGGAAGCGGCGGCCGAAGGCTTTGGCACCAGCCTCTTCGAACGGATCGTGTATCATTACGGGCCCGACATCGTGCGGCGGCTGACCGTCCAATATCGCATGCACCAGGCGATCATGGATTTTTCCTCGCGGGAGCTTTACGACGGGCAGTTGGAGGCCCACGCCTCGGTCCGCGAGCATCGTCTTTGCGATCTGGAGGGCGTGGCACCCATGCAAGTCACCGAGTGGCCGCTGGAGTTCATCGACACCGCCGGAGCAAGCTACGACGAGGAGCTTGAGCCAGACGGCGAGAGCCGCCTGAACCGGCAGGAGGGCGAATTGGCGGCCCGCAAGGTGCGGGAACTGGTCGATGCCGGCGTTGCGGCCCGCGACATCGCCGTGATCTCGCCCTATGGCGCCCAGGTCCGCCTGCTTCGCGAGCAATTGGACGTGCCGAAACTGGAGATCGACAGCGTCGACGGTTTTCAAGGCCGCGAGAAGGAAGCGGTGGTGATTTCGCTCGTGCGGAGCAACCCCAAGGGCGAGATCGGCTTCCTGGGCGACATCCGCCGCATGAACGTCGCCATGACCCGTGCCCGGCGGAAGCTGCTCATGATCGGCGATAGCGCCACGCTCGGCGGGCATCCGTTTTACGCGCGGCTGCTGGAATACTGCGAAGGCCTGGGGGCCTACCGCACGGTGTGGGAGGAGGCGTGATCTTTGGTCTCGAAGCATCCAAGTTCTTGAACGACCCCATCCAGCTCGCTGGATGGTAAAGGAGGTTGGTCAGCTAACAGTCAAAGCGAACAATCGAAGACCTCTCCGTTACCCGTATCCCAACTTGCGGAGATCGTCTTCCGACAAGCCGTGGTGATGGCCGAGTTCGTGCAAAATGGTGATGCGGATTTCTTCGCGCAGACGGTTGTCGCGAACGTGGCCGTCCCGGTCCGCGGCGGCGGTAAGGACGCCCTCGCGATAGATCGTCACCACGTCCGGCAACGTGCCGGAGTGCTCGATGCTGCGCTGCGTCAGCGGGATGCCCGTGTAAAGGCCGCAGAGGTCGTCCAGATACTCGACGCCCCGGTCGAGCATGACTTCCTGCGACGGATGGTCCTCGACGTGCAGCGGCACTCGCTCCAGCAGTTCGTGGACGAGTGGAGGCATTTTGGCCAGCACCTTTTCGACCTGGTCGTCGAAGTGGTTACGGTCGCGGGGATGCATGGATTCGCGGCGGGGTGAGCAGGAAGGATCGCCTATCGTCGTACTATCTTACGGTGTTCGTGGCCGGGGGGAAACAGGGCGAAATGATCTCGTTTTCGCGCGCCGCGTGGGAACAAGGAACCAGGAGCTGTTGGCAGAGCATCGCGCTGAAGGTAAAATAGGTGCTAGTTCGCCTAGGTTCGCTACCGTCCCTTTCACCGCTATCGAGGATTCGCCATGCGTGTCTCTCCCGCCCTGTTGACCCGCCGTGCCATGCTTCGCCATACCGCCGAAACGGCCGCCTTCGGCTTGGGTTGTTCCGCCTTTGCCCCCCTGCTGGCCGCTGCGAAAAGCCGCGGGTTCAAGATCGGCGCCTGCGACTGGTCGCTGGGCAAACGTGGCGAACCGGCGGCCCTGGACGTCGCCAAACAAATCGGCCTGGACGGAGTGCAGATCGATTTCGGCACAGTCGGGAACGACATGCGGCTCCGTACGCCCGAGCATCAACAGGCCTATCGCGAGGCGATGCGGCGGACCGGGCTGACAGTTTCTTCCATGGCTCTGTGCGAGATGAACGAGGTGCCGTTGAAGAGCGATCCCCGCGCGGCGGTCTGGCTCGACCAGAGCATCGACGTCTGCCACGCCATGGGCCTGCCGCTGGTGATGACCGCGTCGTTCGGCCGCGGCGATCTCGACATGTCGCGTACGGTGGAGATCGACCACTTCGTGCAGGTCCTCCGCGACGTGGCCTCCAAGGCCGAGAGGCTCGGGATCGTCATCGGGCTGGAAAACTACCTCAGCGCCGACGACAACCGTAAGATCATCGACCGCGTCGGCTCGCCGCAGGTGAAAGTCTATTACGACGTGGGCAACTCGACCGACAAGGGTCGCGACGTGGCCCAGGAGATCCGTGCCTTGGGCAAGCTGATTTGCGAGTTCCACGCCAAGGACGGGCCGCACATGCTCGGCAAGGGACGCATCGATTTCCGGAAGGTCCGCCGTGCCATGGACGACGTGGAGTACGGCGGCTGGATCCAACTGGAAGCCGCGCATCCGCACGGGCTGATTCCCGACTATACGGCTCACGCCAAGTATCTGAAGAGCATCTTTCCCGCAAGAGTTTGAATTTCGAAACCATTCAGAGGCTATCCGGGGAGTTTTCGGCCGCAAGTCGACATCGAAGCCCGACGCGCAAGCGAGGAATGTGTCATAATCAGCGAAGAAAGCCAATTCCTCGCTTGCGCGTTGGGCTTCGATGTCCCAAATAACCGCGCAAACTTATCGGATAGCCTCCTTAGAAGCACTGGTGGGCCGGCGCTTGCCCACCCGCGACCGGCAAGCGGGTACCCCGGGTGTCCGAAGCTGGTCCCACGTTACGCTCGACGCGCATGGCCGGGCGGCGGGATGCGCTTCAGGAACCGGCAGCCCACCAGGTACTGACCTTCCTCGGACGGGCATTGGTAGCAATATTTCTTTTGAATGATGAGGTACTGCAATGGATGGGCCGCGCCGAGACCGATCACCGCGAACGTGAAGGTCGGCGGCTCGTTGAGAAGGAAAGAGATACCGCCGGTCGACAGATCATGGCAACGCACGGGCTGAAACATCTCCTCCCACGAAAACCCCCAGTGGCCGTAGGGAGCAAGCGGCTGAACGGCCGGGTAGGACCAGCGGTTGGAAGATCGCCGGTCTTCGAAATCCGCGAGGGTTTCCGGGGAGCAGCCGGCAAGTGCCCCGCGAAGTTCGTCGTCCGAAAGTAACGTACCGTTCATGGCTGCTAATGATCAATGGCTGCACCATCCCCTCGCGCTGCAGGACAAGCTTACCATCTTCCGTTCGTCGGCAGTCGGCGATTCACGTCAATTCGGCCGTCGCATGAGTGAAAACCCGAATTGGGACGTTGCCTGGGCCGGTTATAGCGATTGCACGGCACTCATCGCGCCAACTATGCTGCGCACGGTGCCCGCGTGATGAAAGAACACTACGCAG
Source organism: uncultured Planctomycetia bacterium (assembly GCA_963779975.1). GTDB lineage: Bacteria > Planctomycetota > Planctomycetia > Pirellulales > Thermoguttaceae > JANXQG01. The sequence goes on from CAWAAL010000015.1 coordinate 14,868, forward strand.
AGCGTGGTGACTACGTTACGTTACTTGCCGGGCATCTGCATCACGACTTCCACGTGAGCCGCCAGCAGCGTGTCGACCACGGAGGCGTGCAGGTCGAGCGCGCGGAACCAATTCAGCGGCGGGGCGACGTAGCCCTGCGGCGCCTCGGGCAGCAACCCGCCCTTGGGCTGGAATTCCTCCAGCTTGGTCGAAGTCCAGCGGCTCTCGCTGTTGGACCCAGGCGGCGCCCCGTCGCGGACGACGTACTGACCGCCCAGGGGACAGACCAATTTCGCCGCCAAGAGAAACTCGGCCGCCTCGCGGCAGTCCTTGACGGGCACGTGGAGCTGCTGGTTGAGCGAGTGCATCAGGCGCAGGTTGCCCAGCGAGGTTTCGCGGGTGCGGGCGTAACCCCAATTGTTCAAGAATGGCGCGATCCGCGCGCCGGAGATGTCGTTGACGTGCAATCGCAATTGGGCCGGGTGGAGGGCCGGCTCGAAACGCAACTGCGGCGCCGCCTCGGCCAGCACCTCCCGCTGGAACGAGAAGAGGGCAAAGGGCCCATATTGCAAGCGCCACAAACCGATGATGCTTTGCTTGTAGCCGTTGGCGTCCTGCGGCCCGCCGAACAACAATTCCAGCACTTGCAGGAAGCCGGGGTCGCCCTGGTAACCGAGGTAGCCGACGATCGCGTTGCGGAGTTTCAGCCAGGGCATGAAGCGGCCGTCGATCAATTCGTTCGGCGGGGCGACGTCGCGCAGACCGCCGAACATGCGCTGGTTCGGCAGGCTAGCCTCGAACGTGCCCATGTTCCCCGCCACGACGGCGAGCTGGTCATTCACGATCGGGCCGACGATCTGGCCAAGCATCTCGATCCGCTTGCGTTGCAGCGGCGTCATGCGGGCGTCAATCACTACCTGCTCGCGCTTGCCGGGGAGAGACTTGTGTTGCAAGCCGACAAGTATCGGCTCGACCCGGTTAAAATTCGCCTGGGCGTAGGCCACGAAGCGAGCGTAGGATTCGGCCTCTGCGGAACTGACTTGCCGCACCGGCACGTCGGGAATCGGCACGAAGGAGCCCCGTCGGCCGCGAAGGAAATCATGAACCTCGCCTTTGCCGATCACGACACAACTGCCGTCGGATCGCGGGCCGAACCCGGGCGGCAAGAACCCGCCTTCGATCAGGTCCTCGATCGTGCCGGCCCGTTTTCCTTCCGTGGCCGCGTTGAGCTTCGCCAGTTGCACGATCTCGACGTCGGTCGCGGCCTCCAAGCGACGCAGTGATTCGATGCGGTAGGCGGGGCTGGTGAAGTTGCGGAAGAAGGCGTCGGAGAAGTAGACGAACACCGCGTCGTTGCGCTCCAGCGGAAGCACGCTCCGGGCATGCCGGAATTCCCGCGAATTGCCCAACGAACCATCGCCCTTGGCCGTTTGCAGGAAGCGGGCCGCCAGGGCCGCCGAAGACGTCACGAAGTGGTAATCGCCGCTGACGACGTAATAGGAACGGACCGACCCGTCGGGCGACGAAAGATAAGAGACCTTCTGTCCCTCGATCGTGACCGTTTCCTCCGTGGCTTTGCCCTGCTTGACCCGCGCGGCGCGCGGTCCGGACAGGCTCGAACCAAGCAGCAGGTTGTTGCGGGCCTCGAAGAGAAATCCGATCGCGGCGCCGTCCTGGAACAACAGATCGGTGCCGACCATTGCCACGTCGGAAATCACCGTGCTGCCGAGCATGCGGGAGAGCTGGGTCTGCTCCAAGACGAGTTGATTCTGAAGCCGCTGGTTCTTTTGATCGTTCAAACCGCGCATGGCGACCAGGTTCTGCAGGTCGCCGCCCCAAGTGTCGAGCGTGTCCTGGAACCAGAGGAAGTTGTCGAAGCTGCCGAAGCGGATGTAGAAGAACTCGGCCGGTACGTGCCGTGCGATGGGCTCGATCTTCAGTTTGTGGCTTGATTTGCCGTCGGGGGCCGGCGGCGAATCGAGGCCCGGTTGCGGCTCGGGAAACACCAGCGGAGCGACCTCCGCAGCGGCTGGCAGCGGCTGGTCGGCGGGAACCGCGGTATTGGTCAAGCCGAGCACACGGTCTTGCTCGATGGCCGTGCGGATGCCTTCGCTCCCGGCCAAGGCGCCCAACTCCCGCTCAAACTGCCGATAGCCCGACTCTTCCTGCTTCTCGCGCGGCAACGGCAGATTGAGCCGCCGGGCAAGCATGTTCACCAGGTAGGTTTCGACCTGGGGAGGAAAGTCGGGCTTTTGTTGCAACAAGCGGCGGGGAGCCGCATAGTCGCGCCACCAGGCCTGGAGCAGGCGGCGGTGCGCGGCCGGATTGTTCCGCGGTTGCACGAGCAGCGGCATCGATTTGCCCGCCTGAATCGTCAGATCCAAAGGTTCCGTGCCGCGAAAGAGGAAATAGAGGGTCGTTCGCGGCGGACGATTGAGTATGTCCCGCAGGATGCCGCCTACCTGTTGCCGCACGGGTCCGCCGTTGGTTAGCGGGCTGTCTTCCCGGAGGAACTCCTTGAGGATGTTTGCCAGGGCCGGCGCACGCAGGGCCGGATAGAGCAGGCGGCCGGATTTCTCGCTCGCGCCTACGCCCTCCAGACCCAGCGGCTCGGGCAACATCTCGGCCGGCAGGTTCAGCGCGATGGAACCAACGCCGAACGGCTCGCCCACGAAGGCTTGCGCCTCGATCGTGCCTTGGGCAAAGGCGGTGGCGGAACATGCCAGCAGGATTAGCACCAGACTGGCGGAAATAATAATGCATCGTCCGGCGGGTACAGGCATGTTTCAATCCTTTGCTGCGGCGAAAATGGCGAATTTACGACGTTTATCGTATGCGATTACATGGCCGGATACAAGCCCGGTGACCTGCGAAGTCCTCGACTCCGCGCCCGTAGTCCCACCTTGAGGCGGCACCCCGCCGCAATTTCCGCCAATTGTGATTCCACGGCATCCGAGCGGGACTACGACCGACATCGTGGTTCTTTTCGGATGCATTGTGTTCTGCGGACTGGACCCGTGGGCACCGGCCTCGCTTCCGGCCCACCCCAATGCAGGGTTGACTTTCGCGTTGCCGCCGCCTAAAAAATAAGTTAGCGTATTTGTGTGGCTGTTGTTTGGGCTGCCGCGTGAGTTCCCCTGCGGCACAACGAGTCGGAGTGTGTATGGTCCGCTCAAAGTTATCGACAATCGTTTCCGTGCTCAGCCTGTTAATTGCCGTAGGGGCCATAGTGACCTTGTTTTCGGTGCGGAAGGCCGAATCGACGGGCAATTCGCGTTTGTCTGCCGCGTCCTATGGGGGCGAAAGCCCGGCTCTCTCCGAGACGCCGCTGCCGATTGATCCGGCAATAGTGAATTTTCGCGAAGCGGCGAAAATTGCAACCGATTTCAAGAAGGTCTCAGCCCTGGCCGTCGATGAAGAAGACCGGATCTACGTGGCGGGCGACATGTCGATGTGCCGCTTCTCGCCCCAAGGCAAGCTGGAGATGCGGATTGCGCTTCCTTATCCGCCTACTTGCTTGACGGTGGCCAACCGACATCACCTTGCGCCGGGGCGGATCTACGTTGGTTTCACTGATCACGTGGAAGTTTTTGACTCCAACGGCGCCAAAGTGTCCATCTGGCAGGGGTTGGGAGCGGAGGCTCGGTTCACGTCGATTTCGACCAGCGAGCAGTATATTTTTATTGCCGACGCGGGGCAGAACGTCGTTCAGCGATTTGATTGGACGGGCAAACTTCTGGAATCATTTGGCGAGTCGAGTCCCGGCCATTTCACCTCCGCGTACAACGGGGCCAACGCCCCCTTTGATTTAGTGGTGGGGTTGGATGATCTAGTGTACGTGGTCAATCGCCGGGACCATCGCGTAGAGGGTTATGGATTCGATGGCCGGTTGGAAAGTCATTGGGGGCAAAGGTCGTCGGCTGTGGAGGATTTCGCGGGCGAGAGCAATCCGGCTCACTTGGCGATCATGGCGGACGGTCGTTTCGCAACCGCCGAGGAAACTCCGTTGCGGGTCAAGGTTTATGTGCGGTCGCGCGAAGACGGCGCGGTCGTTTTGGACGGCGCGGTGTGCGGACCCGAAGAGACCGGTCCGGTGGCCGGTCTTGCCACCGACCAACATCAACGGATCCTCGTTCTCGATGGCGAGGCCCGTTGCGTGCGCGTGTTCGAAGCGACAAGACGGCCGGTGCGGCAGAAGCAGATTCAGCTTGGGCGGGCTGAATGAAACGAGTCGCAGCGCGGACACTTCGTTTGCGACACGAAACGGAATGAATTCCGTTCCGCGAAGGTGGCTCCCGTCGGAAAGATCGCTGCAAACCGACTTGTCGCCGTTCTCTGGTGGCCGAAAACGCGGGTTTTCCCTCCCATCTAATCGGCCGTGAGCTATCCATTAGGCGCGGGGTTTACCGTCCGCGAGCTTTACGCCACCGCAACCGTTGCTTCGTTGCATCGCCCATGTTCCCGCAACTTCTCACCACCTTAGGCGCACCGGTCACCACCACCACATCGAACTTTCGTGCCGCAGTTGCCGCGACGCCGGTCCTGCACATCATCAACGGTGAGCACTACGCCGGGGCCGAACGCGTGCAGGACCTGTTGGGCCAGCAATTGGGCAACTTCGGTTATCGGACCGGATTCGCTTGCCTCAAACACGGTCAGTTCGCCGCCATGCGAAAGTGCTCCGACGCGCCATTGTACGACATGGCGATGAAGAACCGCTTCGATCTCTCGCCCGTCTGCGCGACTCGCCCGCATCGTCCGCAACGAGAGTTACCGCCTGATTCACACGCACACGGCCCGTTCGGCGGTGGTTGGCCGCCTGGTGTCGATGATGACGGGCGTTCCGCTGGTGCACCATGTCCACAGTCCCACCACCTGCGACACGACAAACCACTTTCGCAATTGGATCAACTGGTTTGCCGAGCGGATCGTCCTTGCGCCGGGCGAAGGCCTTGATCGCCGTGTCGGAGGCCGTAGGCAATTATGTCCGCGAGCAGGGATTTGGGGTCTTCGTGGTTCCCAACGGCGTGCCTGCACGGCGTGCCGTGCCGGCCCGCAATCCGGCCAAGCCCGACTGGACGCTGGGCATGATCGCGCTGTTCCGGCCCCGCAAGGGGACTGGAGATTCTCCTGGAGGCCCTGGCCCAACTCCGCGGCCGCGGCCTGCCCGTGCGACTCCGCGCCGTGGGCAGTTTCGAGACCTCGGAATACGAAGACCACATCAAGCGACTGGCCGGCCAACTACACTTGGACTCCGCCATCGATTGGGCCGGCTTCGCCCGAGACATCGACAGCGAACTGGCCTGCATGGATCTCTTCGTGCTCCCCAGTCTTTTCGGCGAGGGGCTGCCGATGGTCGTCCTGGAAGCCATGTCGGCCGGACTGCCGGTCGTGGCCAGCGCGGTGCCGGGCGTGCCCGAGGCCGTGCGCGACGGCGTCGAGGGCTTGTTGGTCGAGCCGGCCAATCCAGCGGCCTTGGCCGCGGCGATCGAGCGGTTTATTTCCGGCGAGGTCTCCTGGACCGAACTGGGTTCCGGGGCCCTGCTGCGGCACGCCGAGTGTTTTTCCGACGTGCGGATGGCCGCCGACGTAGCGCGGGTATATGATAGGGTGTTATCAGCAGAGTAGGGTGGGCCGAGTGAAACGAGTCCCGCCAGCCGGAACAATGCCGAAGTATGGTGGGACTCGTTTCACTCGGCCCCCCTACATGCCGGACTTCCCTTCATTCCTTTAGGGCTCCTGCCATGACCTACGCACCCCTCCATCGCGCTGCCTCCCTTTCGAACAGTATCTCGCGTCGCGGCTTCCTCAAAGCCGCGGGCACGGCAGCGCTGCTTGCCGGTGTCGGCAGTTCGCCGCGGACGAGCGCGGCCGCGTCTGCTACCGTCACGGTCCAAACCTCCTCCGAGTCGCTGGTTAAGATCCTCTATGACTCGCTCACCGCCGAGCAGCGAAAGCAGGTCTGTTTCGGCTGGGACCATCAGGCCGAAACGCTCGGCCTGCTGCGGACTCGGATCTCGGCCAACTGGCATGTGACCAAGCCGGTGATCGACAGCGATTTTTACACAGCCGACCAGCAGCGGCTGATCCGCGAGATATTCCTTGGCCTGATCCAGCCCGACTGGGTCGCGCGGTTGGATCGGCAGTTGAAGGACGACGAAGACGGTTTCGGCAAGCAGAGCGTGGCGATCTTTGGCCGGCCGGGCGGCGAGAAGTTCGAGTTTGTCCTGACGGGCCGGCACATCACGTTGCGTTGCGACGGCCATTCGACCGACCACGTGGCCTTTGGCGGTCCGATTGTCTATGGACATGCCGCCAGCGGCTTCCACGAAAAGCCGGGCCATCCGAACAATGTGTTTTGGCCGCAGGCGGTGGCTGCCAATAGCGTCTTCAAAATGCTGGACGGAAGGCAGCAGGCAGAGGCCCTGATCAAGCTGCCGCCGCGGGAAAACGCCGTTGCCTTCCAGGGACGTGCGGGCAAACTGCCGGGCATCGCCGTCAAGGATCTTTCGGCCGATCAGAAGGCCCACGTGCAGACGGTGCTGGCCATGTTGATTGAGCCCTATCGCCAGTCCGACCGCGACCGGGCCGTGGCCTGCCTGAAGGCCCAAGGCGGATTGGACGAGTGCCATCTGGCGTTTTACGACCAGGGTCGCCTCCGCCCCGGCGAGTATGACATTTGGCGTTTGGAAGGGCCCGCCTTCGTCTGGCACTTCCGCGGCGTGCCGCACGTTCACACATGGGTCCACGTGGCCGACGATCCGGCCCTAAAGCTCAACGCGGGGGCGTAAACCAGTCCTGTGGGCAACGAGTTCTACATACACGGATGAACCCGGCGCGGTCGCATCGCGTTGACGGGTGGACCCTCAGTGTGCTATCCTACTGACATCGCTCGTGTTTCCGGCCAATCGAGGCCCGGAACAACAATCCCTTTCGCAACTCGCGCTTTGAGGAGGTCATCGCGATGGAAGTCTATCGGCACTCTGGCAAAATGCCGCTGCTCGGCATTCCGCTGACCGTTTTTTTCGGGACGGCTACCGCTGCCATTCTGGGCTTGATCTACAGCTACATCATCGTCTACGACCCGATTATCTACATCAACATGGCGTGTACGCTCGGTTTCGGCTTCTGCATTGGCATGGCCGTGGCGCAAGGGGTCCGCCTGGGGAAGATTCGCAATCCCGTCTTGGCCGGTGCGTATGGCTTGACGTTTGGCTTCGCTGGCGTTTACTTCGCTTGGGTCGCTGATTTTTGGGCGCGGATCGGTTTCAATCTCGCCGCCTTTCAACCAGAAGTGCTCAAGGCGTACATCTCCTGCTTTTACGAAAACGGCGCCTGGACCATCAGCAATCACGGCCAGGGAGGCGAAACCGTCAAAGGCGTTTTCTTGGGGATCATCTGGATCGTCGAGGCCTCGGTCATCGTCGGCTTCGCCACGGTCTCGGCATACAACAGTGTGGCCAGCCTTCCTTTCTGTGAACTGTGCAACGAGTGGACCAAGGCTAATCTTGGCGCAGCGAAGCTCAAATACAACCCCGAAGTTCAGCGCCACCTGGCCGCAGGCGACTTGAACGCCTTGGACGAGGCTCTCGGCGCAAGCGGCCTCGAGGATGTCTTCACGCAACTCGATCTGCACTGTTGTCCGAAGTGCGACAACAGTATTTTCGTCTCGGTCTGTGCCATGACGACCAAGATCGACAAGAAAGGGAATCGCACGACAGTCAAGAAAACCCTTTTGCGCTATCTGGTGGTCGGCGGAACCGACGTGCCACGAATTCTAGCGGCCGGTCGGAGAGTGAGTTCGCCGGCATCCCCGAAAAATCCAACGTAAAGTCGTAAAGGTCATTTAGAAGCTTTGGCCGGTCATTTATAGGCCATAGAAGCCCGACGCGCAAGCGAGGAATCGGCTTTCCACTTTGTTCTAAGGCACATTCCTCGCTTGCGCGTCGGGCTTCTATGCCGATTCGTGGCCCAAGACTTTCCGGATAGCCTAAATCGCCCTGCATGCCAGTCCGAGGAGGGGGATTTTCGGCCTTGCCTTGTCGGCCGGAAAGACGGAAAATACACTCTCGTCTGCGTTGCGTCCACACCCACAGCCGAGCCTGCCTGCCAAAAACCACGCAAGACGGCTATCCTTCCTAGATTATTTCGACGAAAAAGCGGCGGTTGGCACCTACCTTGCACTCTCTCGAAACTGCTGGCCCATAGGCGGGGTTTGATAATATGTCGCAGGGTCTGGTTTGCACAGAGGATTTTAGCTTTGAGCCGAATGAATTGCCTAAGAAAAACCCGTTGTTTTGCCACAGGTACCATGCTGGTTGCCTGCGTCGCACTAACCACTGCTCTGGGGAGCGTGGCGACCGCCGCGGAGTCGCCGCGAGATGCCACGCATGCCCCGCGGCGAGTGGCAGGGCCAACAATCGATGTCTCTTGGATCATCACTTCGGAAGACGAACCTTGGAGTGTGGCTCTGGCGGCGCCGGTGGCCGCACATCTCCGGAAAACAGGTCCCGCCCCGTTGGTCATGGCACTCAGCAGTCCGCCGACGCGGGAGGCGGAGTGGTTGCTCTCTATCGCACCGGTCGGCGGCCAATCGTACTCGCAACGTCCGATCCGTTGAAGCTCGGCGGTACGCTGCAAGGGCGTTCGCCGGAGTTGGTCGAGATCGGCAACGATCCCAGCCAGGCCAGCGCGACCGTGGCGAAACGGTTCTGGAAACACTCTCGCGAAGTCGTCGTGGCGATGGCCGATGACCCGGAGGCCGTAATCCTCGGCAGCGCATTGGCGGCGGGCCTGGGCGTTCCGGTCCTGCTTTGCCAACAAGATGACGCGGGACCAGCGGTCTCGGCAGCGCTGCGGGACCTGTCGGTCGTGCGGATGCTGGTTGCAGTGAGCGATGTCAACAAGTCGCCTCGTTGGGTTCAGCAGCAGGAAATCGCTGCCGAGATCCTGTCGCCCAGAATGTTGCAGCATCGGTTGATCGCGGCCTTGGGCGCCGACAAGATCCGCAATGTGGTCGTCGCCCGCGCCCCGGACGACCGCGCGGAAGTCGGACATACGGCCTGGCTTGCCCCCTACCTGAGTTCCGCCCGCGGCGCGGCGCTGGTGTTGACGCATGCCCAGGGTCCTGGTGTGGCCGAGGCCGACGTGCGGCAGTTGCTCCGTCGCGAATCGCTGGAACCGCGAACAGTGACCATCTTGGCCGATTACGCCTCGATCGGATATCGAAATACGGAAGTCGATCCGGCCGGCGGGGAAGAGGGGCGCGAGGAGCCGCCCGCGGCCCTTCCCCAGGCGATACTGCCACAGCCGACCCTTTCCGGCGGAAGTGCTGTCGGCGGGACTGTTGCCGGCGGGACTGCCGCGCTGTCTGGCGGGACTGCCGCCGCGCCGGGCGCAGTCCCCGCTCCGCCGCAGCATTATATCGTTCGCACGGAGCCGTTCGTGCCGACCCAGCCCGATCAGTTGGCCACGCTGGGCGTCGGCAGGATTCCGCTGGAGTCACTAGGCGACGCCTCGGTTTTCTTTGTCCGCGGGCTGCTTCGCGACCGGCTTCTGGTCCATCGTTCGCCGCGATTGCTGATGGTTGCGAATTCGGGCCTCACGCGGCGATCCTTGCCGTTGTGCGAAACGATCAGCCGCGTGACAGCGGCCGAGTTCAAGAACTTCGGCGTACACGTGGACGAGTTCTACGGGAGAATGACCGATGCGCCGGAGATTCTCACCGCGGCCCGCTCGGCCAACTTGATTCTGTATGAAGGCCATGTCTCCTATCAGGATTTGATCGACGCGCCCGTACTGCGGCGATCGCAGGCGGAAGACTATCCGTTGGACGAGGAGGATCTGGAAGGGTCCAGGGAAGCGAAACGTGCCGTGGATCGCGACGCGGATCGCGCGCCGGCCCCGCGGGTCGTGATGGCCGAGCCCACGTTCCGACACATGCAAGGTCCCTTGGCGGGACTTCCCATCGTTTTCCTGCAGAGTTGCGAATCGCTGGACGACTCCGTGCTCTGGCGTTTGGATGAACTGGGCGGAGCGGCCTTGATCGGCAGCATGACGGCCATCCATAGCGGCTGCGGCAGCTCCCTGCTGAACGCGGCGATGAGCTCGCTGCTCTATCGCGGCGGCACACTGGGCGAAACGCTCCGCGACGCCCAGAACTACATGTTCTGCGTCGAAGAACTGAAGGCCCGTCGCGGGCACAAGGAAGGCGCCAAGGGAGTTCGCGTGGCGTTGAGTTTCCGGCTCTGGGGCGATCCCGAGTTGCAGGTCCTGCCCATGCCGCTGAGCGGGCCGCGGCAAGCGCCTGTCCGGGCCGAGTGGGTCGGCGACGACGCCTTGCGAATCACCCTGCCCGACTCGCGGCTTCCCGAGGCCCGCAGCGAGAAATACCTGGCCAGCCTGTTTCCCAACAGCCAGGTCGCGGGGCTGATGAAGACCGCGGAGGGCGAGACGATGAAGCGGCTCTCGCCGTTTTATTACTTCTGCCTGCCGCTGCCCGAACGCGTGGCCCACGGCAGCGTGACGGAGTTGGAGCCGTCGCCCGGCGAGGCCAGGCGGGTTGCCACGCGCATCGATTGGAGCCGCGGCTTGCTGTACCTGGTCTATTATCCCGAGCAGGAGAATCCAGGCGAATCGGTCGTCTTGCGTCTCAAGGCCGTGCCGGCGGCCGAGCAGGCCCGGAGGCTCTCGAAGTGACGGGCAAGGCGAATTCCGTATGGACAATCCTGGTGCTCTTGGTCCTCGGGATCGGCTTCCTTCTCGCCAGACTCAATCTCAACCTCGAGGCCGGGGACGAAGATTATCGGCTGACCTACACGGCCGAGTTCCACGCGCGGAAGCCCGATGGCCGCGTGACCACGCCCGATGCCCGGTTGTTTGCGGCCATTCCCGAGACGACCCGCTACTGTAGCGTCTTCGAGCTCGATCAGGAGATCGACGCGCCGGAAATGGACCGGGTTCGAAATCGACTCCACGCGGCGGCCGCCAAGAAGGACATCGTGCTGCGGGCTGATAAGGCGGGCGAAATCAAGTGTACGATTCCTTTTCGTATCAGCCTCGACCGGAAAGGCGATTGGCGACAGGCTACGGCCGACGTACCCCTGACGCCGAAGGAACGCACAGGGTACTTGGCCAAAGCCAAGGGCATGGACCCGACGAAGACCACGGCCGTGGAGATGATCAGCCGGTTGCACGACGACCACCCCGGAACCCAGGAATTCGTCGATCGGATTTTCCAGGAGTGCAGAGAGTGGATCGAGCCGGCGGGTGACGTGGGGCATGACAGCGGCGACGAGGCGCTGGTGCAACGGAAGGGATCGCCGCTGGGCCGCGCGGGCCTTCGCAACCTTGTGCCGGGCCGCCAAGATCCCCGCGCGGCTGGTGACGGGCTTCGAGATCAAGAAGGGCAGCAACGTCCAGCCGCGAACGTGGGTTGAAGTCTGGGTCAAAGTCAAAGGGGTCGAGCGCTGGGTGCCGTACGATCCGGACAACGGCGCCCTGCATGACTTGGACTACAACGTCGTCCCCGTGCGGCGCGACCACGTCGACTTGATTCGCGTCACCAATGCCACGGATCTGCAGACCTCGTATTCGATCGAAGGCATGCCACCAAGGCCCCGCACCGTCTTCGGGATCCTTGATCTTCGCCGCCTTCCGGGCAAGTTGCACGAGCCGATCAAAGTGGTCTTGATCTTGCCCATCGGGGCCTTGTTCACCGCGCTGGTCCGCACGATCATCGGCATGCGCACCTTCGGCACCTTTTCGCCCACGCTGCTGGCCCTGGCCTTCGTCTACAACGACTGGCGGAGCGGGCTATGCATCTTCTTGGTCGTGATCGCCACGGGCTTCATCAGCCGCACGTTCTTGGACCGGCTCAAGCTCTTGTTGGTCCCCCGCGTGGGCATCATTCTCACGCTGGTCGTCATGCTCATGGTGCTGGGCATCTCGGTGATGAACTACTTCGATTGGGCGCCGGGCGGCAAGACGGTGCTGCTGCCGATGGTGATCCTCACGAACCTCGTCGAGCGTTTCTACGTCACCAGCGAGGAAGACTCGATATTTCAGGCCGTGCGGTTGCTGGTTGCCAGCATGTTCATGGCCCTCGTGATCTACCTGTTGCTCAGTTCGCCGAGCCTCGGCAATCTGCTTGTTCTACTATCCCGAGTTGCACTTCTTCACAGTCGCGGCCTTGATCGTGATGGGGCGCTACACGGGCTACCGCCTGACGGAACTGGTGCGTTTCCGCGATCTGGTCCACCCGCCGGAAAACCCTGAGGGATAACCGCATGTCCGCAACCTTCTCCCTGGCGATTCTGGGCGTGGCCGAGCGAGTTGAAACGCGCGGGCATCGTGGGCATCAATCGCCGCAACGGGCGTTTCATCCTGCCCTTGAACCGCCGCGCCTTCTACCCGCGGGTCGATGAAAAACACCTGACCAAGGGCATCTGCCGGACCGCGGGCATCCCCGTGCCGGAGACCTATGCCCTGATCGAGAGCAACGGCGACGTGAAGCGGTTTCTCGAACTTTCCGGCAACCGGCCGGAATTCGTCATCAAGCCGGCGGCGGGCAGCGCGGGCCGGGGGATCGTGGTCGTCGCCCGGCACGACGGCCAGGAGTTCTTCACTTCCAGCGGCCAGCGCTACACGCTGGCCGATCTCCGCTATCACATCTCGGCGATCCTCTCCGGGCTCTATTCGCTGCAAGGGCAGGTCGACCTGGCGATCATCGAGCAGCGGATCGTGCGGCACGAGGTCTTCGCCAATATCAGCGAAGGCGGCACGCCCGACATCCGCGTCGTGCTCTATCGCTGCGTGCCGGTGATGGCCATGGTCCGGCTGCCGACGCGGGCCTCGCGCGGCAAGGCGAATCTGCACCAGGGCGCGGCCGGCGCGGGCGTCGATCTGCGCACCGGCTGCACCTTCGGCGGCGTCTGCATGGACCGCGCGATCGCCACGCATCCCGACACGGGCCATTCGATCGCCGGCGTTCAGGTTCCCTTCTGGAAAGACCTTTTGCGAGCCGCGATGAAGCTGGCCGACGGGCTGGAACTGGGCTATATCGGCGTCGATTTCGTCGTCGATGCGAACCTCGGGCCTGTCGTCCTGGAGGCCAATGCCCGGCCCGGCCTCAACATCCAGGTGGCCAATCGCCGCGGGCTGGGGCCGCGTCTGGACTATCTCGATTCCCTGCCGGCCGAGCGGTTGCGTCCCGGCTGCCGGGAAGAGCTGATCGATGCGCTGGCCGCGATGTAAACGCGTCTCGCCGCTTGCGAAGATGTACGCCGTGCCGCTTGCAACCCCACTGAACCGGAGATAGAATCGGTGCCGTCGATTCGATATTCCCTCTTCAGGAGCCAGCACGATGAGCGAACTTGCGGTGACGATTCGGGATGCCAACCGTTCAGTCTGTGGCCACGCGCATGGCAGCGTTGTCGATAAACTCGTGGCCGCGCTCTCCGCGGACCCGGAGACAATCGAGGAACTTCAAGTCGCCGTGATGCGGTTCGTGCCGACGGACGAGTCGTCGCCGATCGCCCATTTCCGTCCGGGCGAGGACGACGAGCCGTATGACGCCGGCGTTTGCGTCATCGACCTTGCCGCCCGATACGTTGCCTGGGAATCGACCTATTCGTGTCTGGGACCCGACGGAGTGATTCATTACATCGATCACCAGCGGCAGATCGAGTCGGGACTGCCGTACTGCCTTGCCGACGACTGGTTCTTCCGTAACTCGGTGGAATCGTGGCAGACCGATGCCGACGAGCGCCGCCGCCAACGGCAGGCGGTTCCGCGAATCGACGCCCGGGCGGTGCTCTACGACCGACTCGCAGAGTTCGTGGTTGAACAATGCCTGGCGGCGTGCGGAGCTAGAGGTCCCGATGGCGCCTGGATGCCGCCGCAAGGCTGGACGTTGCAAACGCTGCCCGAGCGCGTCAAGCCGGGCGAGCCGCTCACGGCCTATGACGCCATCGCGGAAATCCATGCCCGCTGGCTGATGACGCCCCGCGAAGACCTGCAAGGCCGCACGCCGCGCGAGGTCTTGCTTCGCGGGCGGAATCACATCGACCTTGACCTTCAGCACCGCAGCCACCAGTGGGCATTTTTGCGGCAGTGTCCGCCGGGCATCAGCACCGACTCGGCCGCTTTTCGCTGGGGCGGGTTCGGCTCGCACGAGAATTACATGTATTATGATCTGGTGCGGTATCTGATCGGCGCGTGTTGGGACCGTGTCGTTCAACCGTCGGACGACCCTGCCCGTTCCGGCCTGTTCCGACCCAATCTTCCCCGCGAGGAACTGATCGACCAGCTCCGGCAGTCGCAGCAGGAATGGTTCCACGCGCCCTGCGAAGACTCCATGACCGGCGTTTCGCCCGCAGAGGTCATTGCCCTGGAGCGAGAGCGGACTCCCTATGCCGTTTCCGGCAAGGAGGCGATGGTCGACTGCGAGTGTCCGACGTGCCAGATGATGGCGGATGATGACATGGGACCGATGTTCTGCCATTTCGACGGTTGTAACAACGATGACGATTTCCCCTTTACCCTTCATGAAACGCGGGAGGAGTGGGAGAAGGAACAGCAGGAGTACGAGGAATTCAGCCGGCAGTGCGAGGAAAAGCGAAGACTCCGTGAAGCCGGGCTGTTGAAGGATGAAGATCTCTTCGGCGCAGTCCCATCGCCGGCCTCGGTCTGGAAGAGCAGTTATTCGGCCCCGGAAACCGACGACGACAATCCTTCCCTCCGACTCTTCGGGATTGCCGGTCACTTGGGCGAGTTGATAACCGATCTGCAAACCTCGCCCGAGGGCGGCAATTTCGTGGAATCACTCAACCGCTATTTCGGCAATGTGCGGGCGGCCGCGAAAGACCCGGCGACCGCGGCCGCGCTACTGGAACCGGCCGTCGAGCGATTTTGTGACGAGTTGGAGGCAGTGGCGGTCGTGCGCGGCGACCTGCTGGAAAAGTGCCTGGACCTTCAGTACCAGGTTCATCGTTTTGCCGCCCACGCCTTCGACGCGCCGCCGGACGACGACGTGCCGTTTTGAAGCTGCTCTATCCTGCCCAGCTTCCCCCGGCATGTTCACTTAGAACTGCTCTTTTTCTCGGCGGCCAATTCTTGTATCGTCGCGGTCCCTGGTTTGAAACGGCGGGAGCAAATAACGGCGCCGGCCGAAATTTTCACGCAGTTTCCGCCGCCCTCGTCCGATAAGCAGTAGGTCTTTTCCCGGCCAAATCTCACGTCGTCTCATTGGCGGGGGAAAACGCCAAATACGGTCGCGTGATTCAAGTTGAAATGGTGGGCCCGCGCTCGCCGACCCGCAGGCGGGTGCCCTGGATCTTGTCCCACCCCACAGAAAGTGTCTTGATGCACAGCGTGTTGCGAAAGGACCTTCGCACTTCCACCGCCGAAGGAATGGCCTCCAGCGTGATGGTCGGCATCGGCGAAACCTACCTGCCGGTCTTCGTGCTGGCCTTAAGCGGCAGCGAACTGGCCTGCGGGCTGGTGACTACCGTGCCGTTGGTGATCGGCGCCTTGTTGCAACTTGCTTCGCCCTGGCTGATGCGGAAGTGCGGCTCGTATCGCCGGTGGGTTTCGCTCTGCGCGGTCATCCAGGCGGCCACCTTCGTGCCGCTGCTGGTCGCCGCGGTCACGGGGCATATTTCCCTGGTGCTGGTGTTTGCCCTGGTCGCCGTCTACTGGGCTACGGGCCTGGGCGGCAGCGGGTCGTGGAACGCCTGGATGGAAACGCTCGTGCCGCCGCGGGTGCGGGCGCGCTACTTCGCCTGGCGAACGCGGGTCTGCCAATGGGGCATCGCTCTGGGCTTCGTGGGCGGCGGTCTCGCTCTGCAATTTGCCGATCAGTGGGGAATTCCACTGGCGGTCTTCGCCCTACTGTTCCTCGCGGCGTCGGCCAGTCGCTTCACCTCCGCCGGACTGTTGGCCAGCCAGCGCGAACCGCAGCCGCCGCGGAGCAGTGCGCCGCGGCCCTCGCTGACGGCGATCTTCCGCGCGCTGACCGACGGCGCGAACGGACGGCTGCTCTTGTATCTCATGGCGGCGCAGGCCGCGGTGCAGATCGCCGGGCCGTATTTCAATCCGTACATGCTGGGCGAATTGAAATTCTCGTACTCGGTCTACGCCATCGTGGTTTGCGCGGCCATCGTGGCGAAGATCGCCTTTCTGCCGACCGTCGGCCGGATTGCCGATCGCGTAGGAGTTCGCCGCGTGTTCTGGATCAGCGCCGCGGCCATCGTGCCTTCGTCGGCCCTCTGGATGGTCTCGAACAACTGGGGGTATCTGATCGCGATCCAGGTCTATTCGGGCGCGGCCTGGTGCGCCTTCGACTTGGCCACGCTGCTGTTGTTCTTCGAAACGATTCCGCGGCAGAAGCGGGTCGACGTGCTGGCCTTCTTCAACCTGGCGAACTCCGCCGCCACGGCCGGCGGTTCGCTGTTGGGCGCGGGCATCCTCGCGGTCTTGGGGGCCAACCGACATGCCTACCTAGTGCTGTTCGGGCTCTCGACAATCGCGCGGGCGGCGGCAATCGTTCTCTTGGTACGCGTCCCGGCACGGAAGGCGACTGGCGAAGCCGTTCGCGCGGTTCCAGCGCCGCATTTCCTCCGCCCCACGCCGGCAAGGTCTGCGGTCCGCGCGGCGAAGGCCGGCAAGCGGGAAACCGTTGTCGGCGGTCGCGCGCCGTAGAATCGGGCTCGGCCGACTCCAAAGGGGCCTTGCGATACCTATCCTACTCTGCAGGTACGTGTCGCTTCATCTCGGCTGTTCCGTTCTGGCCGGCATGGCCGTTCATCCCATTAGGCTGCACGGCGCCGTCGGCACGGTCGTCGGGATGTGCGACGACGGGAGGAATCCACTTCTTCCGCAAGGCATATTCGTGCCAGCCGAGCATGACTGCCGCGAACAGCAGCGGAAGCAGGAAGTAGATCACGCGGAAAACGATGATGCCCGCGAGCACTTTGGGCATGTTCGCCGCATGGTCCGGCACGAGTCTCAATGTTCCCAGCAAAGCCATCATGACGGCCTCCAGGACGCCCCATCCGCCAGGGACGTGCGAAAGCACGATCAAAACGTAGGCCACCAGGTAGACCTCGAGCACCGTCAGGTATCCGCCACTGACCGGGGGAAAGAGCATGTAAAGTACGGAGGCGGCTACGAGCATGTCGGCCGAGGCAATGGCGATCTGGTACAGGGTCAGGCGGAACGGCGGCACCGGCAGCGTCCAGCGAAAGATCTTCAGGGAGCCGCGGTGAAAGAGGGCTGGCGCCCACGTACGAACCGGTCAGCGCCAACAGCACTATGCCGAACAACCGCGAATCGGCAAACAGGAATGTGAACGACCTGACGGCGTCTTGGGGAAGTTTCTGCAACAACGCCTGCGAGATCAATTGGAGTTGTTCGGGGGGAATGCGCAGGGCGCGAAGACGAACAGCGCGCCTGAAATGAAAAACACGCCGAACCAGAAGGTCAAGGCGAGGATCACCAGCAACTGCACGATCTTCGCCAACGGGATGCCCCACGAGGAGTAAAGGCGGTAGCGGAGAGGAATGCCGGCCAGCGTGGCGCCGAAGTTGTAACTGAACGGATAGCTTGTCAGTGCGGCGAAGGCGACCCGTGCCAGCGAGATCGGCACCTTGGCGTAGCGGAAAGCCAGGTAGTCGTAGCAGACCAATACGCCATAGTTGACGACCGTCAGCCCCAGCGCGATGACGATGTCCGAAAGGGGAATCTGAAGGAGGTTGTCGCGAATCTTCTCGAAAGTCATGTCGTGCCGCCGCAACTCGCGCGCCAGCAACAAGGCTGCGGCGACGAACACGGCCAGCACGAGCAATCGATCCCAGGAGATGGAGCGGACTTTTCTTTTTCATTTTCCCAGTTCATCCGCCAGCGGGCCGGCATCGTAGAGCTTCCGCAAGGTCTCTTGGATGGCCGCGCCGTGTACGGCAATGGCCCGGCCCACCTTCTCCGTGTAGACAAAGTCCCAGACGAGCGATTCCAGGTTGCCGTCGAAGATGATGCCCACGAACTGTCCCTTGCGGTTGACCACCGGGCTGCCCGAGTTGCCGCCGATGATGTCGGCGGTGGAAACGAAATTCAGCGGCGTGGCCAGGTTCAGTTGGTCCTTGCCCTTGAGCCAGCGCTTGGGCAGGTTGAACGGCTCGCGATTGTGATGTTCGGCCGCATGCTGGTAGGCCCCGCCGAGGGTCGTCCAGGGCGGCTGGGGCTGGCCCAGTTCGCTATAGCCTTTCACCTCGCCGAAGGCCAGGCGGAGGGTGAAGGTGGCGTCGGGATAGACCTCGGTGCCCCCCACCGCGAACCGCGCCTTGGCGATCTTCGCATAGGCCTGCCGCAACGGCTCGTCGACTTGTTCCTCCCGCGTGCGGCGGGCCTTCCGGGCGGGCCCGTCCACGAGCAACGCCAGTCGGATCATCGGGTCGTTGGAGGCCTCGATGGCCGCCTTGCCGCCCTTGGCAAGTTCGCGCCGCACGGCCACGTCTTTCAATCGCGATCCTTGGATCAGTTCGGCCGCCCGATCGCGCGGCGACTTGCCGTCGAGCACCTTCACGACCAGGTCGTTGTCCGCGCCGGCCTCGGTAACGAACATGCTCAGCCCGTCGGCCAGCTTGATGGTTTCCAGGTCGTCGTAGATCGGCGCTTCGGAAAAGAGCATCTGTTCGAGCGATTCGCGGTTCGATTGGCGATACTCGCGGAGCCGCTCGGCGTTGGGCTTGCCGTCTTCTTCGGCCATCCGCACCAGGGTCCTGGCAAGCATGAACTGGTGGCAGTGGAAGGCCCGGCCTTCTTCCAGCAAGAGCACGTTCTTGCGAATGCTGCGCAGCGTTTTCAGGGCGGCGTTAATATCGTTCCAGGCGGAGCCGGTGGTCTTGCCGAGCGACGGATCGGCCGCAACAGCGTCGCGAAGGACCTTCTCCGCAGCCTGCTTCTCCTTCATGACCGCCGGATCTTGCAGCCCGGCCAGACGGCCGATCTGGGCCTTGCGAGAATTTTGGACGTTGAACAATTCCTCGCGGGCCCGCCGCGCGTTCTCGTCGCTGCGCTCGCTGTAGTTCAGCAGCAGCACTTCGGTGCGCATCAGCCAATTCAACATCGTGGGCAGCGAAAGGTCGCGGATGTAGTCGAGGTGGGCCACGGTGTCCAGGCGATCGGTCTTGCCCGGGTGGCCGGAGACGAAGATCAACTCGCCGTCGGCCGCGCCGCCCGGCGCCCACTGCAAATAGTGCTCGATCTTGGCCGGCTTGCCGTTTTCATAGACGCGGAAGAAGCAGATGTCGAGGTCATAGCGGGGATATTCGAAATTGTCCGGGTCGCCGCCGAAGAAGGCGGCGTCCTCCTCGGGGGCGAAGACCAGGCGGACGTCGGTATACTTCTTGTACCGATAGAGATGGTACTGCCCGCCGTTGTACAGCGTGACGACATCGCTCCGCAGGCCGGTCTTCTCGGTCGATTCCTGCTCGATCGTGTTCATGATCGCGCGGCGGGCCTTTTCCGACTCGGCCAGCGTGCCATGCTTGGGAACGGCCGCGTTGACCCGGTCGGTGACGTCCTCGATGCTCATCAGCACGTTCAATTCGAGGTCGACGCACTTCACTTCCTCGTCCTGCGTCTTGGCGTAAAACCCCTCGGCCAGATAATTCCTGTCCTTGGTGCTCAGCTTTTGCAGGGCGTCGGCGCCGACGTGGTGATTCGTCAGCACCAGCCCGTTGGACGACACGAACGACCCGGAGCCGCCGGAGTTGAATCGCACGCTGGACCGCTGCAAGTGCTCGAACCAGGCCTGATCGGGCTCGAAACCGTACTTTTCCTTGAGAATTTTCTTGGGCGGATTGTTGAAAAGCCACATACCTTCGTCTCCCAAAGCGGCCGCGCTGCCGAAAAATGCAAATCCCACGCCGGCCAAAAGCCATCCCAGCCGGACCTGTCTTGCCCATCCGCTGACCCGTTGCATGTCGAAAACTCCTCTTCCCGGAAATTCGCGTTGTTTTGATGTAGGTATAGACCGCAATCATAGCCTCTCGGCCGGTTTTGGAAAGAACAGAGGGCCTATCCTATTGGAAAGGCGTTCCTAGTCCCGTCTTCAGGCGGAAATTGTGGTATTATGTGACCGGCTGAGGCCGAAACTAGGGGCGCGGATCGAATCTTGCCAGGAAAACTTGACCCTTCCGCCCCAGGTAAGGTACACTGTCTTCCTATGCGAAAAGACATCGACTGCATCGTCTGTGGATCATGCGTGGCCGACATCCTCTGCCGGCCGGTTAACCTTGGATGTGGCCATCGGCGGCGGCCAATTGCTGCTCACCGAACCGCTCCAGGTGGTGACGGGCGGGATCGTGAGCAACTCGGGCGTGGCCATGGCCCGCCTGGGCATGAGGGCGGCCGCCTTCACGTACGTCGGCCGCGACGAGTGGGGCCGGCTGATCCGCGGCCGACTGGAGACCGAAGGGCTCGATTGCACAGGGCTGCTGGAGCACCCGACCGACTCGACGAGCACGACGGTGGTGCTCATCGATCCGAGCGGGGAGCGGAGCTTTGCCCATTGTGTCGGGGCGCCGAAGCTCATGGACCGGCGGCTCTATCTCGATCACCTCGACCTGTTCGCCCGCAGCCGCATGACCTTGATCGGCTACTATTCCTTAATGCCCAACCTGGAGAACGATCTGGCGGAAGTTCTGGCGGCGATCCGTGAAACAGGCTGCAAGACGGCGCTGGACTCTTCGGGCAGCGGCGGCACGATGCAGCCGCTCGATCGAATCTTGCCGCACCTGGATGTCTACGTTCCCAGTTTGAACGAGGCCACCCATCAGACTGGCCTGAGCGGACCCCGCGAGATCCTCGATCTCTATCGAGGTTGTGGGGCCGCGGGGTTGCTCGGCGTGAAGCTTGGCTCGAAGGGCGCTCTGCTCAGTCCGGCGGCCGGCGAGTACATCGAGATTCCGGCCATCGCCCCGCCCGGTCCGATCGTCGATACGACGGGCGCCGGCGACTGTTTTTTCGCGGGCCTTTTGACGGGGCTGCTGCGCGGACTGGACGTGCGCAGCACCGGGCTGTTGGGCGCCGCGGCCGGGGCCTGTTGCATCACGGCCCTGGGGGCCACGGCCGGCATTCGCGACTTCGCGGCGACGGCCGTGTTGGCAGGGCTGACGGCGGGTGATGAACACCGGGCCGGCAAGTCATCTTGACTTCGCCGCGGTTTTTCGTACTTGCTCCGCAGTTCGGAAGTGCCAGCCATAACTCTATCTGCGACAACAGGTTGCGCACGCTCTCTGTTTTCTCCCGTTTTCCATGCACCCGTTTTCTGTGCCGGACCGCTAGAAGGTATAAGCAGTCGTTCATCGTCTGACAGCCTGCGGTTTCCCTAGTATTCATTTCCCTGAGAAGAGAGTTTTTTCCATGCCGCTATCGTCGCTTTATCGCTGGGCCAAGAGATCATTGTTTACAACCGGTCGCGGGACACGCAAGACCAGGCAGCACCGGTCGCCGAATTTCAGGCTTCGCCCCGAACAACTCGAAAACCGTCTCCTCCTCAGCACGGTCACCATGAATTTCGGCAGCTATGGCAACAACTCCTTTGCCGGCGTCGGTCTTCAGGAAAACAACGTGGCGGAACTCTTCGCCTCCGTCAACGGCAAAGCCGACCCGAATGCAGGCGACTTTCCAACTACCATTCAATGGGGCGACGGCCAATCGTCCACGGCCGACCTGCTCTATCAAGGAACCGCCGGGAGCGGCAGTCAGTCGATGTTCCTCATCAAGGGCTCGCATACGTATGCGAAGTCGGGTGAGTATCCCGTCATAGTCACTGTCAACGGGCCGAGCGCTAGCACTGCGACCGATACGATTCGAGATTACACGGCGAACGCCATGCCCAACGGCGTGCAGGGGACACAACCACCGGCGACGGCCAACACGACGGGCCTGGCCGACGTGGGTCTCGAATACAGCGGCGGTTATGAAATCAATGCCACGGCCGGCGTGAATTTCCAACATGTCCCCGTGGTCACTTTGTTTGGATCGGTCAACGGCAAGGCCGATCCAACTGTCGGCGATTTTCATGTCCAGATCAACTGGGGCGATGGTTCTACGTGGTCGCCGACCACTCTCTCCTACACGGGAAACGCGGGCAGCAATAGCCAGTCCACGTTCCTCGTTTACGGCTCCCATGTCTATGCCCGCCCCGGCACCTATTTTGTCGTGGCCTATGCCACCGGTCCCGATGGCACCAGCTATAGCGGACAAACGAACGTGATCAGCGTGGTCCCCGGCTGGTTGACTCTCGGCAATCTCAGCGCCGCGCCCTGGATCGTCAATCAGGCGGAATCCGCAACCATCTCGGTCAGCGGCGGGACGGGCGGATACCAGGACTTGCAGGTGACGGGATTGCCCGCAGGTCTGACCGCTACGCTGCAGAGCACTTCCGGAACGGTGAACGGCCAGACGGTTCAAAATGGCACGATCACGATCAGCGGCACGCCGACGCAGAGCGGCACCTTCAATCTCCAGGTAACATTGCAGGACGGTGCCGGCCATCCCGGCGGCGGAACGTACGCCTTGACCGTCAACAATACCTTTGCAAACGCCGTCACCACGGAACTCCACCAGATCCTGCCTTCGACCCCAACGCCGCAGGTAACGCAAAACGGCAACGTGGTGAACGTCACCTGGGGCGGACTGACCCTCTCCAACAACGTCGCCACGACCGCGCCCAGTGACGTGGCCAAGGAGAATCCCAACGATCTGCAGACCTTCGCGAACGAGTTGAACTATGCCTGCGGCCGCTCTCCGTCGCTACGGGCGCTGGTACAGCAGATCGTGAACAACTCGGCTCACACGAAGGCGCCCGTGACGGTCATCGTGGGGCAGTTCATTGGCGAATGCGGCGGGCGGCTATCCCGTCCTTCTCGATGACTTCGAGACCAATCTGGTGGACGTGGGGCAGATCGGCGAACTTCCCCAGAGTGTCCCCGCTGGCCAACAAGGGGTGGTGCAGGGTGAGATCATCGCCCATATGCTTGGGGAGCGGGAGAATGCGGCCATTAATCCGAGCGGGGCCACGAATCCGACCGCCCTCTATAACTACGCGCACATCCATGGCGGATTCCCCGCCGAAAACGCTTATCGGCAGGACGTAGGGGAAACGTTGAACGTGTCAACGGTCACGGGCCTCGTTGCGGGTCAATCTATCCCGGCGGGGATCACCGCAATCGAGCCGACGACCGTTACCTTCACCAGTAGTTTGAACCAGAATTTCTGGGTCGTCAAAGCGACCGACCAGTTGCAGTACGGCCCCGTGGGCCCCTGACTCGGATGAAATAGTGACTACTCGCTAGAATATCAAGTAGGTCAGGCCGACCATGTACTCATGGTCGGCCTGACCTGCGATAGCCTGAGAGCAGTTGGCAAAGAGGGACCGTCATGACAGACCGTGAAGAGCAACTCGATGGACTGTTGGACCGCTGGGAGTTGGCCCTGGAGCGAGGCGAGGACATTACACCGGAGGAAATCTGCCGCGATTGTCCCACGCTGCTCGACGACTTTCAGCAAATGGCCAAGAAGCTGCGGGGTTTGCACCAGTTCATCGACACCAAGCCCGAGACACCGTATGAACCGAATCTGGACAAGGTCTCGGTTTCCCTGGCCACGAAGTATTGCTCCCTCCGGCTGCACCGGCGGGGTGGGCTGGGTGAAGTCCTCCTGGCCGTGGACGAGAAGTTGCGGCGCGAGGTCGCGCTGAAGCGGATGCAAGAACCGCTGGCAGTCAGCGACCTGCGCGCCGCCGTTTCGAACTCGAGGCGGAAATCACCGGCCGCCTGGAACACCCCGGCATCGTGCCGATTTACGGGATCGGGAAGGACAGCAAAGGTCATCCGTATTATGCCATGCGGTTCATTCGCGGAGAGACCTTGGAGGACGCCATCCGTCGCTATCACGAAGGCCTCAAAAACGGCACTTCGCCGGGAATGCACAGCCTGGAATTCCGCCGCTTGCTGGGGAATCTGCTTACGGTCTGCCAAACCATGGCCTATGCCCACAGCCGGGGAATCGTCCACCGCGACCTCAAGCCGGCCAACGTCATGCTGGGACCCTATGCGGAAGTGCTGGTGGTCGACTGGGGCCTGGCCAAGCCCGTGGGCACCGAGGCGGCGCACCCCGAAGGCCCGGCCGCTTTGGCCGATTCGGTGTCGATCCGCGTGGAAAAGAGCGTGTCGGGCAGCATCAAGGGGTCGCCCGCCTACATGAGCCCGGAGCAGGCCGGGGGATGGACGGAGCAGATCGGTCCGGCGAGCGACATTTATAGTCTCGGGGCCACGCTATACATGGTGTTGACCGGCTGCCCGCCGGTCGTCGGCTGTCCGTTGCTGGAGATGCTGGAGAAGGTCAAGCGTGGGGAAATTGTCCGGCCGCGGGCCGTGCAAGGCGAGGTCCCCGCGGCCTTGGAGGCGATCTGTCTGAAGGCCATGAGTCTGAAACGGGAGGACCGTTATGCCAGCGCCGGGGAATTGGCCGCCGACCTGGAGCACTGGCTGGCGGAGGAGCCGATCAGCGCGTGGCCGGAACCGTGGAGCGTGCGCGTGCAGCGGTGGCTGAAGCGGCACCGGACGCTGGTGATGACCGCCGCCGCGGCCGTTGTCGTGGCTTTGCTAGCGGCGGGCGCGCTGGCCTTCCAGCAACATCAGAAGAACGTGGAACTCGCGCTGGCCTACCAGCGGGAACAGGTGCTCACCGCCGAAGCCACGCAGCAGAAGGACGAAGCCCAGCGGCAAACGCGCGAAGTCGAGCGGCAAAAGGGCGTAGTCGAGCGGAAGAATAGCGAGATCCAGGCCCAGAAGACGCAGGTGGAACGGCTGTTGAAGACCGAGCAGGAGGCCCGGCAGAAGGCCGAGCGTCTGCTGTATTTCGCCCAAATCTCCCTGGCCTATCGCGAATGGATGGCCAATAACATCCGCCGTGCCGAGCAAGTTCTCGACGGCACCGCCGCGACCCTGCGCGGCTGGGAGTGGCAGTACCTCAAACACCTGGAACACACCGAGTTGGAGTCGCTGCACGCCGATTGGCCGATCACGAGCCTGTCGCAGAGCCGTGACGGCCGGATCCTGGCAGCGGGGCGCAGGATGGGCGAGTGGCCGTGTGGGCCAAGCTCGGGTTAGGAAGGAACAAAGACGAGTATCTTCGCATTCCAAAGAACCTCTTCTTCGGGAAAGACGAGTTCCGATCGTCGGGTGTCGAGGTGGTCGCCGTCGCCGTCAGCCCGGATGGAAAATGGGTGGCGGCGGCATCGCGGCCGCAGCCCACGGGTCTGTTTGCGCCTGCCGTTCAGCGACCGGAAGTCAAGGTCTGGAGGGCAGTCGCCGGCGACGAGGCCTGGGGCCTGCCGTCGCAGGCCAGCGATCTGGCGATCAGCGCTGACGGGAAGCTGCTGGCGGTGGCGACCAACGAGTCGGTCGAGATCCGGGACCTGGCCGACGGAAAACGGGTCGCCGAGTTCAACAAGGGGCATACCGCCTACTTCTGCTGCGTGGCGTTTGCCCCGGATGGCCAGCATTTGGCCAGTGGCGACATGGAGGGCAAGGTCACGGTCTGGGACGTGAAGACCGGAAAGGAAGAGTTTAGCCTTTCGACCGCAAGCATGGTGTGCGCGGCGGCCTTTAGCGGCGATGGTCAGCAGTTGGCGGCCGGGGGTATCGGCCGCATTGATCTTTGGAACCTCAAGGCGCTGCGCAGAAGGACGTTGCCGGACAGACGCGGCTGACGCTTTACGGCCACTCCTCGACGGTGCGGGCCCTGGCGTTCAGCCCCGATCGTGAGACGCCGATTCTAGCCTCGGCCAGCGCCGACCACACGGTGAAGCTCTGGTTCACGGCCACCGGCCAGGAGTATCGCACGCTGCGCGGCCACGAGGACCTGGTGGCCGGCGTGCTGTTCAGCCGCGACGGAAAACGTCTGATCTCGGGGGGCATGGATGGCCACGTCAAGTTCTGGGACCCTTGGGAAGCCCAGGAATCGTTGGATCGGCCCGGCGAGTACGCCGCCGTAAGCCCCGATGGCCGGCTGCTGGCGACCACCAGGCAAACGCCGCGTCCCCCGCACTTCGACGGGGCGAAGACCGTGTGCCTCTGGGAGGCAAGCACGGGACGAGATCTCCTCCTCTTCAAAGGACACGAGCACGGCAGCGTGACCTGCGTGGCTTTCAGCTCTGACAGCCGGCTGGCGGCCTCAGGCGCAGGCTTCCTCTCGCAAGGCGAGATCCTTGTGTGGAAAACGAAGACGGGCGATGTCGTCCAGCGGATGGGGTTCGCGGCCGGGGCAATCCGGCTCGTGGCGTTCAGCCCGGATGGCCGGCTCCTGGCTTCGGCTAGCGACGGCGATAGCCTGATCAAAACGCGGGGCGAAATCGCCTTCTGGGACCTGAGGACCGGCAAGCTACTGCTCACGGCGGGCGTTCTGGAAAAGCAGGCGACCAGCCTGGCCTTCAGTCCGGACGGCAAGACGCTGGCCGTGGCGGTCGATGACGGCCCGACCGAGCTTTTCGATACTCGCACCGGCCAGGAGGTCCGCACCTGGCGGCAACATTCCTTCACCAGTGCTCACTTCAGTGACGACGGAAAGTTGCTGATTACGACCGGCGGCGACAGGTATGAAGGCGGCCGGATCTGGGTCTGGGACGCGGACAGCGGGGAGTTGGCCTATGAGTTGGCCGGACATAGCGAAACGGTCCACGCCGCGGCGTTCAGCGGCGACGGCCGCCGCATCGCTTCCGCCGGCGGCGACGGCACCGTGCGCCTGTGGGATACGGAAACCCGCCAAGAGATCCTCACGCTGCAACATCCCGGCGTCGTCAACGGCGTGGCCTTCAGCCGCGACGGCACGGTATTGGTCTCGTCGAGCGGCAACCTCTTCCAGGCTGGTTTCACCAAGATCTGGCAATCGCCCCGGCCACCCCAGAACCAGAGGAGAAACGCGCCATGATCCACTTTCGGCCCAAGAGGTTCGCCGTGCGGGCCACTCTTCTGCTGGCTGCCATGGCTTTAGCACGAAACGCCGCCGGACAAGAAAAGGCCACGTTCCAGGGGCACCGGCTGGGTGTCACGTCGGTCGCCGTGTCGTCGGACGGCGCCGTCGTGGCCTCCGCCTCCTTCGACAAAACGGTCCGCCTGTGGGACGTCGCCACGCGCACCGGGCGGAGTGTCTTTACGGGCCACGCCGCCGCCGTCCGCTGCGTGACTTTCGCGCCCCGCGAGGCAATCGTCGCCAGCGCCGACGACGATGGCCTGGTAAAACTCTGGGACATCCACACGCGTAAGGAAATCGCCTCCTGGAAGGCGCACGGGGAAGGCGTGACGGCGATCGCCTATTCCACCGACGGCAAGACCCTGGCGACCGGCGGCTTTGACGGCTCGATCAAGTTCTGGGACCTGCCGGCTGCCAAACTGCGCCGGTCCCTGGAAGCCCACGCCGGCGGCGTGGCCTGCCTGAGCCTTGCGCCGGACGGCAAGACCCTGGTTTCGGGCGGGTTCGACCGGGCCGTCAAGCTCTGGGACCTGACCAGCGGCAGCCTCTCGACGACGATCTCCGATCAGCCGCAAGCCGTGCTCGCGGCGGCCTTGGCGCCGGGTGGCGGGTGGCTGGCGAGTGCGGGTGACGCCTTGAACCTTTGGGACGCGAATTCGCGCAAACTCCGGCCGGTGCAACTCCAACCGCCCGACGACGCCGATTCCTCCGAGACGCCCCAGCCGCGATTCTCCTTCCGCGTGCCCCGCCAGGCGGGGATCCACGCGCTCGCCTGCTCTGCCGACGGCAAGATGCTGGCGACTGGGGACCAGCGCGGCATGATCCGTTGCTGGGACCCGGACACCGGAAAACCGATCGAGACCATCGGGCAGCAGGGCGGCGCCGTCGCTGCGCTGGCCTTCGCCTCCGACGGCAAGAGCCTCGTTTCCGGCGCGGGCGACGGCTTGGTGAAGATCTGGTACGTGGGGGCGGTGCGCGAGGTGGCCTCGTTTCCCGACATCAAGCAGGCCGTCGACTCCCTCGCCTTTGCCCCGGACGGCAAGACCCTGGCCACCGCCGGCTGGGATGGCTCGGTGCGGCTCTGGGACACGCGGACCTGGACGCCCAAGGTCAGTTTGGCAGGCCACAAGGGGCCGGCCTACCACGTCGCCTTCGCTCCCGACGGCAAGACGCTGGCCTCCTCCGATTCCCACGGCAAAGTGACCCTCTGGGACCCGGACGGCAAGGTTCCCGCGCGGACTTTCCAGGCCGACAAGTCCTACGTCAGCGCCGTGGCCTTCTCGCCCGACGGCAAGTTGTTGGTTACTTGCGGCGACGAGCACGAGGTCAAGCTGTGGGATGCCCGGACGTCCCAACCGGCCGGTACGCTCCGCGGACATACCGACTACGCGTACTCGGTCTGTTTCTCGCCCGACGGGAACCTGCTGGCGTCTGGCGGCGGCGACCAGCGCGTGCTTGTTTGGGACCGGGCGACGTGCAAACTCAAGGCCACGTTGAAAGGGCACGCCAAGTTCATCCAGACCGTTCTCTTCTCCCCCGACGGAAAGCTCCTGGCATCGGCTGCCGATGACGGCGCCGTCAAGCTCTGGGACCCGACCGAGGGCAAGGAGCTGGCAACGCTCCAGGGACATGAGCAAGGCGCCACCGGACTGGCGTTCAGTGCCGACGGCGCGGTCTTGGCCTCCGGCGGTTACGACCGCACGGTCCGACTCTGGGACGTCGCCCGCCGGCAGCCGTTGGCCACGATCAAGCTGCATGAAGACATCGTCAAGGCGGTCGCGATTCTCTCCGGTCGAGGCATCCTTGTCGCCAGCGGTGGAGACCGTTACTTGCCCGACCGCTTTGGGTACGTGAAGGTCTGGGACGTGTCGGGCCTGATCTCCGCGGAGAAGAAGCTGCCGGCAAAGCCGTGAGCCGCTGAATACGTAGAAAACCAACGCAATCCCGAGGCCGACCAAATGACCTTGCACGATTCTGGGCGCATTGAAGCCCAACGCGCAAGCGAGGAGTGTGTTTTCCAAGTGCTTCGACCCACAATCCTCGCTTGCGCGTCGGGCTTCTATAACCAGCTTCACTCCCAGAATCGTGCAATGTCATTTAGAACGGCAAGACCTCGAAATTGAACCGCAGCGCGTAGTAGATGCCGACCGCCAACAGCACTCCGCCAGCCAAACGGTTCAGCCATCGCTGGATCTGCTGGGTACGATTCAGGGTCGAGCCCAGCCAGCCTGAGCCGCGCCCAGGAGAACGGCAAATACGAGCACGGGCAGCGCCGCGCCTAGGGCGTAGAGTGCCGGATACAGCAGGCGGGATCCGCCGCTTCTGGCAATGGTCAACAAGTCCACGAAGAAAATCGTGGCCGATACGGGACAGAAACCCAGGGCAAGCACGATACCCAAGGGCATAGCGCTCCACGCTCCCCAAGCGTTGATCCTCGACTGCCACGCCGGCCCGACCCTGACGCCCGGCAAGCGGAAGTGAATCAGGCCCAGCAGGACCATGGCGGTAAGAATCCAAATCGGCCCCAGGATCTGGTTGACGTGTTGTTGCAATAGCGCGGACAGTCGCCAGGCCGCGGCGATGCCTTCGAGGACCAGCAGGGCAAGGACTTCGTAAGCGATCATTTGTCCCGCGGCGTAAAGCAGCGCAGCGACCAGCGCGCTGCCGGCCGAACCGGCCCGCCGGCTCAGGTAGGAAACAGCGGCCAGGTTGGCCGTCATGGGGCAGGGCTGGATCGCGGTCCACAGGCCCAACGCGAAGGCCATGGCGGCCGATGGGTCTTGAAGATTCACGTCCCTTCCTTTCCCGGGGCGGGCTTCGGCCCACCTTCATGAGAAGGTGGGCCGAAGCCCGCCCTGCGGCGGATCGCTTCTTCAAGGTATCGCGCAAGGGCTTTTCGGTCGCCGGTCATGTTCCACGTTTCCGGGACGGCCGTCCAACGCGTGGGACGGCCGTCGTGAAACTCCACGAGCACGACGCCGCCCGTGAGCAGTTGATAGTCGGTCAGGAAATGTTCGTTGCCCGGTGTCTGGTAGTCGATCGCCCGCCACTCGATGCGGCCATCAGCGGCTTCGGCGGCAAAGCGATCCGCGACGACCTCCCGCGAGCATGTCTCCAGCGTGCGGCAGGCGGGACAACGCACGTTGCCGCGGAAGTAGTAGACCATCAGGGCATCGGGCCGCGCGGGAGCAGCATCGACGGTAGTTTCGTGACGGCTGGCCGTCAGGTGCCGAACGATAGGCGTCGCAAGGCTCGCGGCCACGAAAAGCAGAAGTCCGGCGGTAAGGGCCGTCTTGACGTTCATGGCTCAGCGGGTTCGGCCGTGGCGCGGCGTTGCAGCATCTCCTGGAGTTGCTCGACCGATCGATGTCGCCCGACCAGGCAGACTTGGCCGTCGATTACCAGGGCCGGAGTCAGTAGCACATCCGCGGCGATGATCCGGCCGATTTCCGTAACATGTTCAACGCCAGCCGCAACGTCCAACCGCTGGAGGGCCGTTTCCACGTCGGCTTTCAGTTGCCGGCATTCCGGGCAGTTGGGACCTAATACCTGTATCGATAACATGTGCGTTGTCGCCGGGGAGATAACTTCAGTGTAGATTGAATTGCAGGGGGCGGCAATCGCCCTGTTGCAATACCCGTCGCGGCGACTTATGCTGGATTCTGGCATTATTGCGGTTGCAGTTTCCTTGTTTCCTTCGACGGGGGGGTTGTTTCCATGCCGTGGCCTCAAATCCTCTTGCTGATCGCTGCTGTTTACCTGTTGGTCAAGGGCATTCAGGCCCTTCGCGATTTCATTATCTGGTACCGGGAAGGGCGGGCCTTCGCCGCGGAGCGGAAGCGGCTCCAGACCCTGCGGCGGCAACAGCGCTCTGCGGGTGTCCACATGCCGGCCCTGAAAGAACGGCCGACGGACTCGTCGAAACCGCCGCTCCGGGATGCGAAACCGCCCAAGAGCGACGGCGGGGTGACGGGAATTTAGGTCCAACCGAAGAATAATTTCCCGCTTTTGCTCCCGGGGTGGCTGGGGGCTGAGCTTGCGAAGCCCCAGTTTTCCGGCATCAACTGGGGCTCCGCAAGCTCAGCCGCCAGCCACCGCTTATTTCCGCAAGTCCTAAATCGCCACCTGCTCGACGACTTCACCGTCCGGCTCGGGGACTGGCTCGCTGGCCGAGGTTTCGCTGGACCTCGGCAAAGCCAGCGGCAAACGAAGGCTGAACGTGCTGCCGCGGCCGACCGTACTCTCCACGTGTACGGAACCCTGGTGGGCCGTCATGATGTGCTTGACAATTGCCAGGCCCAGGCCGGTACCGCCCAACTCGCGGCTGCGGGCCTTGTCGACTCGGTAGAACCGCTCGAACAACCGAGGGAGGTGATTGGGCGCGATGCCGCGACCGTTGTCCATCACGCGGATCACGACGCCGGACTGCTCCCGCGCCGCGATGATGCGGACCGTTGCCCCCGAGTCGCTGTACTTGATGGCATTGTCGACCAGATTGATGACCGCTTGCTCCAGCAAAGGCGCGTTGATCTTGGCCACGAGATCGAGCGGGCAATCCACGTCAATCCGAATCGACTTGTCTTGGGCCTTCTTCTCGCAGGTTTCCAGGGCCACTTGCAGCACTTGGGCCAGCGACTCGGCGTCGGTCTCGAAGCGCTGGTCCTCGCCGCCCCGTTCGATCCGCGACAACAGCAGGAGGTCGTTGATGATCGCGTTCAGGCGATTCACCTGCCGCGATACGATGCCCAGGAACCGCAGCGCGTTGGCATGGTCCTGCAAACCATCGTCCAAGAGTGTTTCCACGAAGCCCTTGATCAGCGTGATCGGCGTCCGCAATTCGTGGGAGACGTTGGCCACGAAGTCCCGCCGCACGTTTTCCAAGTGCCGCAGCCGCGTAACGTCGTGCAACACAATCAGCACGCCGATCTTCTGCCCGCGGGCATCGTGCAGCGCCGTGCCGTGGGCGTGCAGCCAGCGTTCCTCGGGACTGAAGAAACGCAGATCGCCGTCCAGTGACTTCGCGCTGGCCTGGGAGTGTTCGATGAACTTCACGAGGTCGGGTTTGCGAAGCACTTCGTAGACGCTGCGGCCGCGGAGTTTGTCGGCTTCGACGCCCAAGAGACTGGCGCAGGGGTCGTTCACGCTCAGCACCGTGCCGCCGCGGTCAACGGCCATGACGCCTTCTTCCATGCTGGAAAGCATGGCCTGGTGCTCGCTCTGCTGGCGGCAGAATTCTCTGGATCCGCTCATCGAGGTGGGCGGCCATTGCGTTCAGCGATTCAGCCAACATGCCTACTTCCTCCACGGGGTCGTCCGGTAAACGATACTTCCACTGGCCGCGGGCAAGATGTTCGGCGCCGCGGCGAATCTCGTTGATGGCGCGGACCAACCGCCGTTGCGCGAAGAGACTGCCGGCCGTGCCGACGCAAACCGCCAGGAGCGCCACGACGGCGATTTCCACGTCCATGGTCCACAAGGCGGCGGACAGCAGCGATTGGGGCTGCGACGTCCGTACGACAGCCACGATCTGGCCCTCGCGCCGCAAAGGCATCGCCAAATACATGTACGGTTCCTGGCGGCTGGCGCTGGGGCGGGTCGAACGGCCGGTTTCGCCGGACAGCGCACGCACGACTTCCGGCCGTTCCCGGTGATTGTCCAGCACGGCGGGATCTTCTCCGCTGTCGGCGATCACCTTGCCTGCGGGAAGAATCACGGAAACGCGCACTCCCAGCCGCTCGCTCAGTTCGCGGCAAATGGCTTGCAGAGGCGGCGGACCATCGGCAGTCCACCTGTCGGCCAGTCGCAGCATGCAGGCGTCGGCCGCCGTTTCCAGTTTCGACCAGACGTGCTCTTCGCAGGCGCCGCTTTCGCGGTGGGCGACGTACGCGCCGACAATGCTCGCGATCAGAACCGCCAGACAGAAGGTCCGCAGCGCAATTTGCCAAAACAAGCGCCTCCGGCGCATGGCACTTTCCTATCTATTCTCTGGCATGTCCTATTCCTTGAATCGGTAGCCGACGCCGCGGACTGTTTCGATGTACTTGCCGGCATCGCCGAGTTTCTTCCGCAAGCCGACAATCTGCACGTCGACGGCCCGGTCCGTGATCGCATAATTGTCGCCATGCACGCCGTCAAGAATCTGCTGACGACTGAACACCCATCCCGGCCGACTGGCCAGGAAATAGAGTACGCGAAACTCAGTGGAACTCAGCGCGACCGTGCTGCCATCGACGCGCAACTCATGCCGCCCGGGGTGAATTACCAGACCGTGCGATTCGATGACTTCTTCGGACTCCTGGACGTCTTCTTCTTCTACGCTGGCGACCGCCAGCTTGCGGCGCAGCACCGCTCGCACGCGGGCCAGCAGCACCCTGGGACTGAACGGCTTGGTGACGTAGTCGGTCGCGCCGAGGTTCAGCCCGCGAACGATATCGGCTTCTTCGCTCTTGGCCGTAAGCATCATGACCGCGACATCCGCCGTCTTGGGCGACGACCGCAGCCGCTGGCAAACCGTCAAACCGTCCATGCCCGGCAACA
Organism: uncultured Planctomycetia bacterium; assembly: GCA_963779975.1. Lineage (GTDB taxonomy): Bacteria > Planctomycetota > Planctomycetia > Pirellulales > Thermoguttaceae > JANXQG01. Next base: position 48,423 of record CAWAAL010000015.1, read on the forward strand.
TTACATCCAGGAGAACCAGATCGGGTGTCTTGGCCTCGGCGCTGGTCAAGGCCTCTTCACCGGAAGCGACGCTGACCACCTGGTAACCTTCTTTGAGAAGGTGATAACTGACCAATTCGCGGATGTCCTCGTCATCTTCCACGATCAGGACGGAATTCTTCATCGTCTCGGTTCCGCAATCGGGGAGCATCGGGCACTGCGTAGGAAATGTATTTGTACTCATACTCGCAGTCTACACCAGGTATGTTAGGACAATGTTAGCGTTGCGTGAGAATTCTGCAAATTTACTCGATTCCCGGCGCAAATCCATGCCGCATCGTGTTTTCCGCAACAGAGCGCGGTTCGACGAAATGCAGCAGATAGTCGGCCCCACCGGCCTTGCTGCCGGCCCCCGAGAGCCCGAAGCCGCCAAATGGCTGCCGGCCCACCAAGGCACCGGTGATGCCCCGATTGATATAGAGATTCCCGACCCGAAATTCTCGGCGCGCGGCCTCCAAGTGGGCCGGCTTGCGGCTGAAAACCCCCCCCGTAAGCTTGTAGACCGAGGAGTTGGCGATTTCCAATGCCTGGTCGAAGTCGGCCGCGCGCAGGACGGCTAGCACAGGTCCAAAAATCTCCTCGCACGCCAGGCGGTGCTGCGGCTGGATGCCGGAGAAGATGTGCGGGCCAATGACTGGCTTGCCGATGCGTTCGGCCAAGCCCGGCCGGAACGTCGCAGGCCAATTCCAAACGGCCTTCGCTGCAACCGACATCGATATACTGGCGGATCTTGGCCGCGGCCGCTTCGTCGATGACCGGCCCAACGTCGGTGCCGGGATCGGCCGGATCGCCGATCACCAGTGCCCGCGTGGACTCGACCAGCCGCCGGAGGAACAGGTCGTGGACGCCGTCCAAGGCGATCACGCGGCTGCATGCCGAACATTTTTGGCCGCTGTAGCCGAAGGCCGATTGACGGACGGCCAGTACGGCTTCGTCGAGATCGGCCGATTCATCCACGATGATCGCGTTCTTGCCGCCCATCTCGCAGACGACTTTCTTGACCGACTGCCTGGCCCGGCGGCGTATCGCCGGCGATTCTCAAGATCCGCAGGCCGACCTCCTTCGAACCCGTAAAGGCGATCAGGGCCACGCGCGGATCGCTGACAAGCTTGTCGCCCACTTCACTGCCGGCGCCGGGAAGGTATTGCACGACTTCGCCCGGTATCCCGGCCTGCCGGAGGATTTCGCAAAGCAGTTCGGCAACGCCGCGCGTCTGCGACGACGGTTTCACCACGGCCGTGTTACCCGTGACCAACGCGGCGGTGGTCATGCCGGCACAGATGGCCATCGGGAAGTTCCAGGGGCTGATAATCGCGGCCACGCCGCGGGGTTGATGCCACTGGTGGTTCAGTTCGCCCACGAAGCGGCCCAGGCGCTGCGGCTGAAACAGGCCGACGGCCACGCGGGCGTAATACTCGCAGAAGTCGATTGCCTCGCAGACGTCGGCATCGGCCTCGCGCCAGGTCTTGCCGGCCTCGCGAATCATCACGGCCGCCAGTCGATCGCGGCGCTGCCGCATGATGGCCGCGGCTTGCACGAGGATCTGCGCGCGGTCCAAAGGGGGGCGATCGCGCCAGGCAGGAAAGGCTGCGGCGGCGGTAGCGATGGCCTTCTGACAAGCGTCGGCGCCGACTGCCGACACCTTGTGTACGTCAACCTCGGCCACCGCTTTCGCGAAATGCCGCCGTTGGTCTTCCTGGGATAAATCGCGCCACGGTTCGTTGAACATCGGCCGATCGCCGCCGAGCCCGGCAACGGCGGGCGAAAGCTGATGCCGGGCCGCCGCCGCAGCGACAACGGACTCGGCCGAAGGGGTAGCCGGCTCTTGCCTGGGCTGGGGTGCGGCCAGCAGCACGTCGTCCGACACGTCGGCCGAGAAACCGCTCCGCAGCCACGATTGGTTCGAGGTGTTTTCCAGCAACCGGCGCACGAGGTAGGCCATGCCGGGAATCATCTTGCCCACGGGCACGTACTCGCGGACCCGCAGGCCCTGTTCCACGAGCGCCTCGCGGAGCGGATCGGCCATGCCGTAGAGCTTCTGAAGTTCGACGGCCGACTGCGGCAGGTCCTTTTTCTCCAGCAGGGCCAGCGCATAGGCAATCGAGCGAACATTGTGCGATCCCAGGGCCAGCTTGACGCCTCCCTCGCCCGAGCGCCGCGGCATCGCCTCGACGAACATCGCCGCCATGCGCTCGAAACAGGCGTCGGTGGCGCGTTTGTCGGTCCAGACCGGCACGGGCCAGCCCATCCGCTCGGCATGGATCACCTCATAGTCCCAGTAGGCGCCCTTGATCAGCCGCACGGTCACCTGCCGGCCGCCGCGGCGGGCCCAGTCGATCAGCCGCGCGGCGTCTTCCGGCCCGCTGCGAAGATAAGCCTGCATGGCCAGACCGGCGGAAAAATCGATGGTCTCGCAGCAGTGTTGAAAAAGGCTGATCGTCAGGTCCTTGACGGCCGCTTGCTCCATGTCGAAGAAGACCGTCACGCCACGCTCGGCCGCCTTGCGAAGGACCGGTTCGAGGGCAGCTGCCAAGGTTCGCAGCGAGCCTTCGAAATCGATGGCGTCGCTCCGCGAGCTCAACGAACTGACCTTGATCGAGATGCTGGTCCGCGGCACGGGACCGACGTGATCGGTCTCCAATCGCGGCGCGGCCGGCCAACTGCCTGCCTCCGCGGGCAAGACCTCCAGCAAATCGAGGTAGCGGTGCTGGTAGACCTCGGCCTCGGCATCGCTGACGCAGGCCTCGCCGAGCAAGTCGACACTGAATGCCACGCCTTGTTTCCACAATCCGCGCAGGACGGGCAGCGCGGCCGTGGCGTCGGCGCCGGCGATGAAATTGCCCCCCATGGTCTTGATGCGGTCGGTAATCGTCTTGGCCACGAGCCCCTTGGCCAGTCCGCCCGCTTTCATTCCCAGGTCGAGCCCCGCCGGCAGGGTCACGCCCGGCTGGCTGAGGTAATCGCTGAGATAATCGTGGATCTGCTCCGCAGTGCGAAGCATGGGGAAGACGTCAATGAAACGGAACAACTGCGTGCGGAAGGACGGGTCCTTCATCGTCCACGACATGAGTTGATCGGACCAGAATCCGGCCGAGAACAGACCTTTGCGATGTTTGCGGGCGGCGGCCAGCAGCCGGCCGCCGATTTCCAGGGTCCGCTGCTGAAGCGGGTCGCTGCTAAGCGGCGACTTTGCAGCGTGGGGCGTTGTTGGGTTGCGTCTCAGCCATACCATATAGGGTGTTCCCTCGGGGCGGCAACTGCAAATGCCCGTACCCAAGGGAATTATACAGCCAAGACAATCCTAGCAAAGCAGAAGCCGAATTGTTGTAGCCTGTCCTACCGGATCTTGCCGTTACCAACTGCGTCCGTGTTTCGACTCCTTGCCCTGCTATCTCCCCAATCCGAGACTGGGCGTTGCGGTCTAAACACGATTCTAGCTTTCGGAAGCAGTCTTCGCAGCTTTTTTTCGAGGCTGGTTGGCAGGCAGTTGTCATCAACGCACAGAAGCTTTAGAACAGTAAGTTCCCCAATCTCCTCGGGTACATCATTTAGCTGGTTACCACTTACGTTCAACTGTTCAAGGTGTCGCAGACGGCCGATTTCTCGGGGCAAGCAGGTGAGGAGATTGTCTGACAAGGATAGGGAAGTAAGTCCGCTGAGTTCCCCAATTTCCGGCGGAAGCGATTTCAGCCTATTCTCGTACAGGCAGAGTTCATTCAGAGCGCTCAAGCGCCGAATCTCGCTCGGAAGGGACGATAGCCTGTTCTTGGCAAGATCGAGTGATTCCAGCGACGCCATATTGCCTATCTCGGCGGGCACTAACTCAATTGCGTTGTCATGCAGATCAAGCACCCTCAGCTTTCTCATTTCCGTCAATTCGAGAGGAAACTCGGAAAGTTGATTACGGATCAACCAAATGGATTCGATATTCGAGTCGTGAATAAGCCAGTCCGGCAAGTGATGAATGTGTTATGTGAAGCTCCGAATTATGTGAAGTTCGCCCCTCCTTCCTTCTGAACGCCCTGTTATTCTAGCCGTTTTTCTCGGCCGTGGCGAGTTTGAACTCCACATAATTTTGGTCTATGACAACCTTCTACACGCCTCGACGGACGAGGCGAGAAATGGAGGTTATCATGGCGTTGGAACAAGTCTTTGAGTGTCCATCGACACTCGCCAGGCTTCGGAGCGCCCCTTTGGGGAAGCTCCTGGATTGTTTTTGTAAGTGGTTGCTGGATCATGGTTTCAGTCGTGGCACGATCCGGCTTCATCTGGGGCACATCCGTCATTTGAACGAGCATCTCCGCTGCCCGCGAGCCCGAATGCGCCAAACCGTGGCGGCCGTGGAAATCGAGGGCTTCTTCGATGACTACGCCTCGCGATGCCGCAACCGCGGGCCCTTGGAGGAACACCTGCGTCGTGTCCGGTACTCGGTGAACCGTTTCGCCGAGTATCTTCGTAGGGAGGGGCGTTTTGTGGCCCCGGCGGTACGTGAAGTCTATGAGCCTCTGCTGGTCGGATATCTCCAATGGATGCGCTCGTATCAGCATGCGGCGCCCGGGACGATTAAGCTGCGAGCCCATTCCGTGACTCGATTCCTCCAGTCGCTGGGCCAGGACGCAACGTCGCGAGGTCTGGCCAAGCTGGACTGCGAGAAAGTGGAGCAGTTCGTCCTGGCCTATGCGTCCACAAACGGCCGATCGGCACGGCGATCCATGCAATCGGCCCTGCGGACTTTCTTCCGCTTCGCCTTGCATGAGGGCTACCTCCGGCGGCCACTGGATCGCGCCGTCCCCACGCTCCGGACCTACAAGCTGGCCACGGTTCCACGTGGTCTCACCGAGCAGCAGACCGAGGAAGTCCTGCGGGGCATTGAGCGTAACACAGAAGTCGGCCGACGGGATTACGCCATCTTGCAGTTGCTCTCCACCTACGGGGTGCGCGGCGGACAGTTGCGCACTCTGCGTTTGGACGAACTCGACTGGGAGCGAGACCGGATCCTCTTCCAGGCCGCCAAGCACGGCAAGGACGTTTGGGTGCCCATGACCTTGGAGGTGGGCGAAGCCGTCTTGGACTATCTGCAAAATGGCCGTCCGGCCCGCTCCTGCCCGGAAGTCTTTCTGACGTCTCGTGCTCCCTTCCATCCCTTTCCCCGTTCGACCACGCTCTCGGCGATCGTCCAACGTCGCCTCTGCGCGGCGGGCATCGATCTTCCCAGCGCAGGCGCGCATGCCTTTCGGCACGGTTTCGCCACCCGCATGCTTCGGCAGGGTAACGGGCTGAAGGCGATCGCGGATGTGCTCGGTCATCGCCATCTGAGTACGACGTTTCGCTACACCAAGGTGGATTTCAACGCCCTGAAGGAAGTGGCCTTGGAATGGCCACAGGAGGTGTCGAAATGAGAGCGATCGAGTTTCACAGTTGTGTGGCGGCCGAGTTGCAACGCTTCGTCGCGTTGCGGTGCGCGGGAGGTTCCGATTACCAAGCCCAGACGCGGTTGCTGTTGTACTTCGATCGGTTCCTGATGCAACGGTCGGCGACAAAACCGTGTCTCACACGAGAGATCACCGAGGCGTATCAGGAGACCCTCGGCCGACTCCACCCCCGGACCCGGGACAATCGCTTGAGCGTAGTCCGGCAATTCTGCGAGTATCTCTCGCGGACCGACCCACGATGTTACATCCCCGAACGTTGCAGGGGAATCCGGCCGCAAGACGCCCGCCGGCCGCACATCTATAGCACAAGCGAGGTGCAGAGGCTGTTGGCGGCCGCCGCAGAACTGCCGCCCCCGAACGCGCTTCGCCCCCAGACCTACCGGACCCTTCTGGGGCTTTTGTATAGCACGGGAATCCGCATCGGTGAAGCATTCGCATTGAACGTGGAGGACTTCCACCGCGAGGAGCAAACCCTGTATGTCGCCGCGGGGAAGTTCCGCAAGGCCCGCTGGGTGTCTCTGAGCGGCACGGCCAGCGCTGCCTTGGGTCAGTACGTGGAAAAACGGCAGCGCATCGGCTGTGGTGAGCCGAACGCGCCATTGTTCTTGAACGGCCATGGCCGCCGCCTGTGTCACCCGACTGTGCATGCCGCCTTTCAGCGGCTCTTGGGCCAATGCGGCATTCCCCACGACCGGGACACTGGCCCGCGAATTCACGATCTGCGGCACACGTTTGCCGTTCATCGCCTGCTGGCGTGGTACCGCGACGGGCAGGACGTCAACGCGCGGCTCCCGTGGTTGGCCACGTACCTGGGGCACGTGGACATTCAGGCGACGCAGGTCTATCTCCATGCGACGGCGGAGTTGCTGGAGCAAGTCGATCAACGATTCCGCCGCCACTACCTGCAGCACGTCAAATTGCAGGGAGGTGCCTCATGAACACTCCCTTGGCGAACCCCGTAAAGCGGTTCTTCAGCGATTACTTGCCGGTCCAGAAGGGACTTGCGGCCAATACCATTGCGGCCTACCGCGACACCCTCAAGCTGATGCTGTGCTATGCGGCCGACAGGCGGAAAAAGGCGGTCGAGGAATTGACCGTGGAGGATCTCGATGAACCGCTCGTACTGGCGTTCCTGGACCATCTGGAAACTGACCGCGGCTGCAGTGCCCGCACGCGGAATGCGCGGCTGGCAGCGATCCGTGCCTTCTTCGGATTCCTGGCCCGCGAGAACCCTTTGTTGCTTCCCCAATGTCAGGCCATCCGCGCAATTCCCCTGAAACGCCACGAGCATAGGACGATGACCTATCTGGAGGAAAACGAAACCCAGGCGGTGCTGGACGCCGTGGCCGGCACGGCACGCACGGGCGTTCGGGACCAGGCCCTGCTGCTGGTGCTCTACAACACGGGGGCACGGGTGAGCGAGATCGTCCATCTGAAAGTGAACGACCTGCGGCTCGATGACGTTCCGCAAGTGCGGCTGTTGGGCAAAGGTCGAAAAAGGCGCAGTTGCCCGCTGTGGCCGGAAACGGCCGAAGCCCTGCGTGCTTATCTCCAAGAGCGTACGCCCCGCGACCCTCGTTGCGAGCAGGTCCTTCTCAATGCCAACGGCTCTCCCCTTACTCGCTTTGGGATTCGACACATCCTTCAAAAACACGTGATACAGGCCCAAAGCGCATGCCCTTCTCTGATCGACAAGCGTGTGAGCCCGCACACTCTTCGCCACACCACGGCGATGCATCTCTTGCGCTCGGGCAACGAGGTCAACATGGTCAGCTACTGGCTGGGGCACGCGGACATCAACACCACGCACGTCTATGTGGAGATCGACATGGAAATGAAGCGGCGGATGCTGGAAAAGGCGCCATCGCCTGCGGTCCAGCGTGCCGCCTCCTGGCGGCAACCGGGCATCCTGGAGTGGCTCGATGACGTGACGAAGGCCCCAAGATTATGTGCAGCAAATCGCGCGGCCAACTTAGAAAAGCACACGTCCACCGCGTAGAAACAAGCTCACCTTCACATAATTCGGAGCTTCACATAACATTTCTTATGTGGAGCTTAACATAAGATGTGGTTACCCGGTAGATAGAGGCAGCGGAGCCGGGTGAACCGCCTCACCTGCTCTGGGACCTCGAATAGGCCTTTGTCCTCTAGCTGTAATTTCCGTACGGGGTACAAGGACCATGATGCGCTTTCCAGGGACTTAACTATGGGCGGATTGATATCCTCACAAAGGTATTCCTTAAGCGCGATCGCAATTACGAAAATGAAGATCAAACCGATAAACAGTTTCTTGATTCTCCGCACGTCTGTTTTTCACTTTCATGGTGACATGAGCCTGCATCTTCTCCGCGGACCTCTAACGCAGAATTCCCGAATATCACCATTCGCCGATGCCGGGTCCGTTGTCGCTTTCAATAAGATCCTGTTGAAGCTCGTCCACCGTGTCTGGGTATCCGACTTGATAGGGAGCTTTCTCTTCAATGAACTGCGCCATGGTGAAGAACCGAACTTCCTCGTGCTCATTCTTGTAGCCCCAGAATGGATCGATGATCCATGGACTGCCTCGCGGGTTTGTGCTCAGAATGGGATCTACTCTGACGACATTCCAGGTCTCAAAGCCAACATGTCCCTCGCCCCAGGCGCCTTTCGACTGCGGTGTGAACGAGTCTCGACCGTAAAGACTTAGCTTCCAAAACCGAAAGCCGCGGCTTGGGAATACGGCGCCATAAACCTGGCTTGCTTGCTCCTCGCAGAAATTGTCCTGCCGCAACGTTGTTCCATCAACTACCTCGCCCGCCTTTCCGGTCTTCTTTACTGCGCCGTTTGCCTTAGCGATGGTCGAAAGCGCCATTAGCAGGAGCTCTTCTTGGTCGGGGGTTGTGGCAGGCATCTTTGCGATCAGCTTGGCCTCCTGCAGCGACATGGTCCGGTCGCCGACGCGTGCGCTGATCAGTGTGCCGCCGCTCGAACTACTGTCGCTTGACACGAGACCGACGCCAGCGGCCAGCGCTTGCTGATCACGAACCATTGCAGCCTGTGCCGCGTATGCATCGTAGGGCGACAACGGCCGAGCGCGGTCAATAAGCGCGGGCGGGATACTGCCGTCTATTACAGTCGTGGCCAGCGCAGGAGACCCGGCACCGACGCTCGCCGGGCTCGGTGGCAGTTCGGCATAGCGGCTATTGTAGTCCGTCGCAACGTCGCCCCGGGGCCCGATACTACCCTGGGTAATCATGTCGCCACGGGGGCCGATAATGCCCTCGGTAATCCACGTTGCGGGCAGCGCAACAATGGGCGCCAGCCCGCTCGGGTCCGTTTCATTCGTCGGGTTGTTCCCGCAATACGTATACAGGTTCGTGCCTCCATCATCGAACCCGATAGGGTCCTCTTCGATAAACTGGCCAACGGTTGGATCGTACATGACATTTCTCCTCTCCGTGAAAAGTTCGAAACTCGTTCTCGATCATTATCGCTCGCGGCACTGCCCCTGGGCAAGATGCGCGAAGAACTGATTATTCGCAGGCACCGTCTTTTGCGCATGGATTCTTACAATTCGCTCCAAACATTCGCACGCGTGGGGGGCCATGTCCCGCTGCCACGCCTCGTGTTCGGGAAGACGAAGCGTTCTGAGATCGACCGCACGCTGCCCTGCGCTGTGAGCGCGCTCAAAAGTCTCCTTGATCGCGACGCGCAGCAAGCTGGCAATCGACCATCCGCGGTTAATGAAAAAGCGATCGGGCACGAGGTGCGCCGCATAGTGGTAGGCGGCCTCTGCCTCGTAAAGACGCAGGTTGTCGATCAGACAATGGGCCCGCTCCATTAGGAACAAAGCCAATTCCTGCGCGGCCCCAAGCTGCGCAGGTAGATGCCACGATTGAGCAACTCGGCCGGAATCGGCCGCGGTTTGGTGAGGTAGTGATCGTCGTCGCAGGCATGAAAGCCGAAGCACGTGCATTCGATATTGAACCGTTCCCCGGCCGGTTCATCCCAGCGCGCAAAGAGGTGCTGGTAGGTTCTGACCAACTTCAAGGGGTAGCCGAGCCTGCGGCCGACTGCGGTATAAAGCACGGGCATCGTAACGCATGTTCCACCGTGACCGTTCAAGAGGCCGTGGATGAAGAGGTTTCGGGAGTCGCTTGCATTGTAGTCGCCTTCGCTGAAAGGGCGGAAGTACTTTACTCCCAGGTGTCGCTGCAGCACGGTTACCAGTGCCATCATGCGAAAACGATTGGGCGAGTGATTGCACATTTCAGGCGCGCTGCCTAAGCTCGGCCACCAATGCTCGGTATTCAGCCGAACCAGCCGGGCCCATTCATCGAGCCTCTGGACGCACCCCATGAAGTCCACACCCTCGCTTTCGGGAAGCAATTTCGCGCAGACAAGGTTCAGCACCGCAATGTCGAGCTTCGCCAGTTCTTCTTCGGGAAGTTCGCAAAGGTATGTGATGCGTTCACGCCAACAAGCGCAAGGATCATCCGCGCTCGCTGTTGTGGGGCTGATTTGCTCCCCCGGCTTGGCGCGTAAACTCGCGGTGGCCAAGGTCGACTGCGTAATACCGCGGAGGAACTCGCGGTAAATAGGCGCTAACCGATCCGGATGCCATTGCTGCGCACGATGGCTAGCGGCCTGGCTCCAGCGCCCATACTCGGCCGCATCGTCCCAAAGCCGAACGATCGCCTCGACCCAAGGCTCGACCTCCTCGACCGTCGGCACGTCGCGGGTCTCCGGCGTATAGCGGGCAGGGATTTCGAACAGATGGCCGGCGTCGCCGATCGTCTCCAGCAGGCCGCCCCGATTGCTGGCGAGCACGGGAATGCCGTTAACCATCGCCTCCATGGCCGTGAAGCCCGCATTCTCCATCAGCGACGGCATCAAAAGCAGCTTGGTGACGGCGTAGAACTGCCGTGGATCGGGCGTGTTGGCCATCGTTTTGATGTTCTTGAGACGGCTCAAGTCGATGCCCAACCGCGCCAGGCAGTCCGCTCGGGCTGCTCCTTCGACGATCAGTATCGGGATGTCTGGCCGTCGGCGGCCAAGAACGTCGGCGATTCTTGCCACCACATGTACACCCTTCCGCGGCTTAGGATTGACGAACGTCAAGTACTGCGGGCGTCGCTGGGGAACTCGGACCCGGGCGCCATCCATCACAAGCGGCAATTTCCGGCACTCCAGGCCGATCGCGTCTCGGTAAAACCGCTGGGCGAACTCCGTCGGCACGATGGCACAGTCGATCGTCGAGAACACGGCGGCATCGCGATAGGCGAGATTGTGCAAGGCCAGGATGACGGGGATGCCGAGTTGCTTGACCGTCCGGTGCAGCTCGCAGAAAATCGGGTCGCCGCCGAAGGTCCACACCAGGTCCGGCCGGTTCCTGCGCAAGAAAATCTCGCATCCCCTGAGAAAGGCCGCGCTTTCTTCGGCATTGATCCAGCGACCGCGGGTCGAGGCCGAATTAAAAATCGTAACCGGCACTTCGCCGTGAGTCGTGAAGATCACTCGTGCTCGCAATTGCGACGTTGCGTTGCTCCCCTGGTTTCGCAGGCGAGCCCGCGGAAACCAAGACGGACTGCGCGATACACACGGCAGGCACTCCCCGGTAGGCAACAACCTAACCTATCAACCCGGTTATCTTCCCTTGGCTTTGCTCGTTTGCCAATAAGCGCCCTCCACAAAATGCCAGCGAAAGAACATGGGCAATATACGCGGTTTTGTTGTGGTGGGCCTTCCCGCACGTGCGAATGACCTCTTCCGGGGTATACATGCATCTCATGGGCCGAACATCAGCCGCATGGCGCATCGCTACGGCCTTTTGTGAAAGCAGGTGGAAAGAGTATAATAATTCAAGCTGAAAATTCACGGCTGGAACCGATTCTGTCGATATTTGCGTCTGCCACTGCCCTTGGAGTCAAGCGATGCCATCTCCGTTTCCTGGTATGGACCCCTATCTGGAGGCACCGGACATCTGGCCGGATCTTCACGACGCCTTGGCAGGGGAAATTCGAGCGGAACTCAACCGTGTGCTTCCTCACCCCTACTATGCTCGGATGGAAATGCGGCCTGAGGTCGGCATTGTGGGAGATGAAGTCTCTCGACGGATCATTCCGGACGTGGCGATTGTCAGAACCCGAAGTCCGATGGTCGCGACGGCTGGTGAAGGCGGTTTGGCCCTGCTGGAACGAGCCCCGAGTGGCCTCTTCGCCCTCAGTCTGGATGCGGATGCCCGACGAACCGTTGCGCCACCATTTCGTCGAAATCCGTAATGCGGTACGCGGTCATGCCCTGGTGACGCTGATCGAGATTGCCAGCCCGACGAACAAGCGGTCCGGTCCCGATCGGCGCGCCTACGAGTCCAAACGGCAGGAAATCCTCGACAGCGACACCTCGCTTATCGAGTTGGACCTTCTGCGTACGGGCCAACCCTTGATCGGCGGCCCCATGGTCATTGAAGCAGCTTCCCGCTTGGAACCGCGGCCGGACTACCTCGTGGCAGTCAATCGGGCGTGGCAGCGTGGGCCGGACTTGCAGTACCAATTGTTCCCGATTCGCCTCGAGGAGTCGCTGCCATGCATAGCGGTGCCGTTGCGCGAGGGCGAGGCGGAACCGCCGCTGGACCTGCAGTACGTTTTCCGACAGGCCTATGATCGCGGACCATACTCCCGCGGCGCTGTGGATTACGATGGGCTGCCCGATCCGCCTGTCCGTCCGGATCTCGCCGAGTGGATGCAAGACTGCTTGAAACGACGGCGCTAACGTGCATCCGGCAGCGCGAACAGCTCTCTGAACCGTGCCGCCGATTTGGGAAACTCGGTCGCCTCCTGGCCCTTGATTCCGGGCGAAAGCTGGTGATGGCCGTCGCCCGCTTGCACGTCGAAGTAACAGTGAAAAACGACGTGGTTGGCCGAATCGTTGATGAACTTGTGCATCTGCTCGATGAAGTAGACATTGTCCAGCCCGTCGTGTTTGTCCTTCGAGGCGTCAACGCCCCATTCGGGAATCGCCAGCGGCTTGTGATGCCGGAGAGCGAAGTCGCGCCAGAAAAGCAACCCCTTGTCGCCGTGCAGCAGGACGTTGTTCCAGACCTTGCGACGGCGGGCCTCGATCTCGCTGGTCGTGGCGCCGGCGGGCCAGGGGTACGTGTCCTTGGCCCATGACTGATCGTAAACATCCACGCCGACCATATCGACATACGCGTCGCCCGGCCAGGTCTTTTCGGGCGAGTAGCCCATCCAGACCAAAGCTGGGTTCCAACAGAATTGAAGCTTCTCGGTCCCGGGCGCTGCGCGGATCGTCTTGACGATCTGCCGCCAATAGCCGGAGTATGACTCCGGATCATCCTGGGCCCGCCAGGCGTACCAGCCGCCGTTGAACTCCCAGCCGAGCCGGAGGATGCTGTCGGCGAGATCGTACTTCACCAGGTTCTGGGCCAGGAGGCGGAACGTCGCGTTGTAGTCACCGCGGGCGCCGGCCTTCAACGAGACCGCTTTGTTGATGTCCCGCCCTTGTTTCGGGCCGCTACGGTCCCAAGGACCGGGCAACAGCGGAATGGAAAGAACGAGCCGGCGTCCCGCGACCGCTTTTTTCCACCGCGACCATTCGCCCAATTGCCAGCCGCCCCCTTCGAGACTGTCCCACCGCTCCGTCGGCTCAAAATCTTCAGCCCAGACGACGCGACGATTCAGCCAGCGGGCAAAGGCCTCGTTGGCTCCCGCGCCGCCCCGCGGGTTGGCCGCAGACCAACGGTAAACAGCCAGATCCGGGCCCCCGGAGACATGATTCTCAGGTCGTGGCTCATCGGCCCACGCCTGGCAAAAAGGCGCCGCCAGCAGCGCGGACAAAATGATTCCTACGGCGGCTTGCAGAGAAAATTGCTTGGGGATCATACAGACCATGCTCTTTCGGGGTTTGGGTGGGAAAAGTGTAGGGTGGGCTTTTGCCCGTCTCCGCAATGGGTGTTAGAGCAGGCGGGCTAAAGCCCACCCTACTGCTGCCGTTTCAGTATATCAGGCGGTTGCGGCAATCACCAGGAGAATTGCGGTATCGCTCGTAGTCGCGCCTTTCGGCGGTCGCGCGACCGCCGAAAAAAACCTAGCAATCTTTACGGCCATCTGCTATGATGACAGTCGGTCGGAGGCAACGCTGGGCTCCGGCCGCCCACCAACATTCCTTCCGCGCCCACCGGCGCCCCACCCGCTTCGCAAGGAACCCCGCCATGCTCGAACGCAAACGTGTGCAACGACGACGCTTCCTCAAAACGACTCTCCAAGCCGGCGCTGCCCTGGCAGTGCCATACCTGCTCCCCGGATCGGTGCTCGGCAAGAACGGCGCCGTGCCGCCCAGCGAGCAGATCGTGATGGGCTCGATCGGCATCGGCGGCCGCGGCTCCTACGTCATTGGCTGCTTCATGGAACAGCCCGACGTCCGTTTCGCGGCCTGCTGCGACGTGCGTGCCGATCGCCGCAAGGGAGTCAAGCGCCGCATCGAAGAGCGCTACAACCATGCCGATTGCCCCGCCTATCGCGACTTTCGCGACCTGCTGGCCCGGCCCGACATCGACGCCGTCTTGATCACCACCGGTTCGAACTGGCACGCCCTGCTTTCGATCTTCGCCGCCAAGGCGGGCAAGGACATGTATTGCGAAAAGCCCTGCTCGAAGAACATTCTCGAAAGCCTGGCCTTGGCCGATACTATCCGCCGCACGGCGCGGGTCTTCCAGGGCGGGATGCAGCGGCGGAACCTGCCGCACTTCGAGTTTGCCGCGGAATTGGCGCGGCAGGGCAAGCTCGGCAAGCTGGAAACCGTCTATGCCCACCCCGGCGGGTTGGGCACAAGCACTAGCGGCTGGCTGCCTGCTCAGCCGGAGCCACCGAAGGACGAGGTCGATTGGGACATGTTCCTCGGCACCGCGGCGTGGCGGCCCTACAGTTCCCAGATGATGAACTCGGGCTTCGAGAAAGGCGGCGGCATGGTCGGCGGCGGTTGCCTGGAATGGGGCTCGCACTGCATCGATCTTTGCCAATGGGCCGCCAAGGCCGACGACACCGCACCGGTCGAGTATTTTCCCATTGAAAACGGCCAGGCCTCGGCCCGCTATGCCAACGGCGTGAAACTGGTCGTCCGCAACGACGGCTGGCTGCCGCTGGGTTCCTGCCCCGTTCGTTATGAAGGCAGCACCGGTTGGGTCGAGACGGGCGACAGCGGCAAGTTTGAGCTGAGCTCGCCCGCACTGTTGGCGGGAAAGAAGGTGGCCGAGATCGGCGGCTACCCGGCGACGTTCCACGTCCGCGATTTCCTCGACTGCGTGAAGTCGCGCGGCCTGCCGCGGGTCAACGCCCAGGTGGCTTGCCAATCGCACATCGCCTGCCATGCGGTGAATCTGGCGGTCTTCCTCAATCGCAAGTTGAACTACGATCCCAAGAAGAACGAATTCATCGGCGACGACGAGGCCAATCGCCTCCGCGGCGAGGCCCTTCGCGACCCCTGGCGGTTCTAAAACGTAGTCCTACGGTAACTCATGTTTCTCTTAGCGAATCACCGACCCGGAGCACCATCATGCAATACTTCAAAATCTTCGCACTCTTGACACTCGTCGCCCTGTTGAGCACCCAAGCCGAGGCCGCGAAATCGGCCCCGAAGCCCAACAGCCCCAACGACCAGCAGAAGCTCATCGACCTGCTGCGATCCGACGCGCCGCCGGCCGAAAAGGCTTTGGCCTGCAAACGGCTGGCGATCATCGGCGACGGCGACGCCGTGCCGGCCCTGGCGGCCTTGCTTCCCAACGCGGAACTTTCCTCGTGGGCGCGCATCGCCTTGGAAGTGATTCCCGGCGCCGTGGCGGACGACGCCTTGCGGACGGCTTGCGGCCAGTTGCAGGGGCGGCTCCTGGTTGGCGTCGTCAATTCGCTGGGAGTTCGCCGCGATACGAGGTCGGTCGACGGACTGGTCGCGCGGCTGAGGGATTCCGATCCTTCCGTGGCCGCGGCCGCCGCAGTAGCCCTGGGACGCATCGGCAGCGATCCGGCCGTAGCCGCGCTGCGGCATTCGCTGGTGATCGAGCCGAATGAGGTCCGATCGGCGGTGGCTGAAGGATGCATCCTTTGCGCCGAGCGCGATCTGGCCCAAGGCAGTGGCGCCGAGGCCGTGAAACTCTACGACGAAGTTCGCGCGGCCGATCTGCCTCAGACGCGGATCTTGGAGGCGACCCGCGGGGCCATTCTCGCCCGCGGTGCCGACGGCGTGCCGCTGCTGGTCAAGGAGCTTCAGTCGGCCGACAAGAACCACTTCGCCCTCGGGCTGCGGGTTGCCCGCGAACTTGCCGGCCGGGAGGCGACCGAGGCCGTGGCGGCCGAGTTGGCCCATGCGGCGCCGCAACGTCAATCGCTGCTGGTCCTGGCCTTGGCCGATCGCGGCGAGGCGAGCGTCGTTCCCCAGATCGTCAAGGCCGCCAAGAACAGTCCCGAGCAGGTGCGGACCCATGCCCTGCGCGCCCTCAGGAAGATCGACGAATCCGTGACGGCTCCCGTGCTGCTTGATGCGGCATTGGAAGACAATGCGGCCGTTTCGCAGGCGGCCCTGGCGGTGATCGATGGTCTGCAAGGCCCGGCGATCGACGGCCTGATCGCCGACCGATTGCCCCGCGCGAACGGCGCGGCCAGGCTGATCCTCATGGGGCTTTCCGGCCGGCGACATATCGCGGCTGCCACGGCGTTCTTGTGGAAAGCGGCCGACGATGCGGACCAGGCCCTCCGCACCACGGCCCTGACCGCGCTGGGCGGGACGATCCAGTTCGCGGAGCTTCCCCAACTGATTGCCAAACTCCGTGCCGCGCCGACGGGCGACGAAGCGGCCGCCATCGCCAAGGCATTGCAGGAGGCATCGCAACGGATGCCCGATCGGGAGGGCTGCGCCAAGACGTTGGCGGCTCAGCTTGCCGACGCTCCGGTTGCGGTCAAATGCAAACTGCTGGAGGTCCTCGGCGCACTGGGCGGTCGGGCGTCGTTGGCCGCGGTTGCCGACGCGGCCCGGCAGAGCGACGAAACGATCCGCGACGCGGCCTTCCGCCTCCTGGGACAGTGGATGTCGGTCGATGCCGGCCCGCTGTTGCTCGACCTAACGAAGAGCGCCAAGGAGGAGAAGTACCAGGTACGGGCCGTGCGGGCTTACATCCGCCTGGCCCGCCAGTTCGTCATGCCCCAGGCC
This sequence comes from uncultured Planctomycetia bacterium, assembly GCA_963779975.1. GTDB lineage: Bacteria > Planctomycetota > Planctomycetia > Pirellulales > Thermoguttaceae > JANXQG01. The sequence goes on from CAWAAL010000015.1 coordinate 65,090, forward strand.
GACCGCGAGGCGATGTGTCGCACGGCCCTGGAGATTGCCCGGCGGCCCGACGATAAGCGCCTCGTGCTGGAGATTCTGCTCCGCTATCCGAGCCAGGAGATGCTCGCCCTGGCCCTCGAGGCCGCCAAGGCGCCGGAATTGAAGGACGAGGCCGCCATGGTGGCGATGGGGATCGAACGGAGTCACGGCGGCGACTCCGTCGAGCTTCGCAAGGCCCTGGCGCAGGCCGGCCACAAGGTCGTGAAGCTGGAGATCGTAGAGGCCGAGTACGGCGAGGGCGGCAAGGTGAAGGACGTGACCGCGGTCCTGCGCAGTCACGCCCGCAACTACCGCGTGCTTTTCCTGCCCTCGAACAGCTACAACGAGACCTTTGGAGGCGACCCAGCCCCCGGCGAAGTCAAGCATTTGAAGGTCCGCTACCGCATCAACGGCAAGGACGGCGAGGCGACGTTGACCGAGAACGCAACGGTGGTGTTGCCGATGCCACGGTAAAACTAAACAGCGCGCTTTCGACTGGCACACCGAGAGCCTTAAGCCATGGATGCTGAGACTCGGGCCTTTGTCCACCGCCGGGCATCCGAATGTCGTGAGTATTGCCAACGCCGGGAGAGCGACTCTCCTTTGATCCCACTGCAAATTATATCCTTCGGCCGTTGCCCCGGCTGCGCAAAGGCACGTCCCTACTTCGTTCCAATACAAAACAGGTTCTTCTTGCCGCGGACGAACATGCGGCCGTCCTGGAAGGCGGGGCAGGCGACGCAGCCCTCGCCGAGATCGGTTTGCCGGACCCGTTTCGCGCCGCCGCGCGCCGGCGCCAGGATCCAGCACTTGCCCGACTCGCCGAAGACATAAAGCTCCTTGCCCACCAGGCTCGGCGACGACTTGCACTTGAAATCGTCCAGGTCTTCCTCCCAGAGCTTGTCGCCCTTCTTGGCGTCGTAGCAAGTGACCATTCCTTCCGATTTGAGCAGGAAGACGAATTCCTCAGTGGCCAGCGGGCTGCAGATATCGGGCGTATTGTCTTCGCCTTGCCAAAGTACGTGGCTGGCAGTGACGTCGCCGTTGCCGTCGGCGCGGATGGCAAAGATCGGCGCCGAATCGGTGGCCGCGGTAATCACGAAGTTTCCCGCCGAAACCGGCGAGGGCGCCACGTCGCCCTGAGGACCCTTGACCCGCCACAATTCCTTTCCTCCTGCCGCATCGTAGGCGATGATCCAAGGGCTGGCAGCCGTCACGACCTGGTCGCGGTCGGCCACGCGGATCACGATTGGCGTGGTCCAGGAACTTGGCACCGCGCGGACCTGTTCCCAGACCGTATGGCCGGTGGAGATGTCCAACGCCCGGAGCTTCGAGCGGGCAGCCTTGGCCGTCGCCTGGTCGAACGGCACCAGCAAGAGGTTCTTATAGATCGATAGTGAGGCCGCATGGCCGTAGGGATTATCCGGGATGCCAAGGCTCTGCGACCAGGCGAGCTTGCCGTCAAGATCGTAGGCCGCCAAGTCGCCGTTGGCGAAGATCGCGGCAACAAAGCGGCCATCGCTGGCCATCGTGCATGCCGCAAAACCGGTGTCGTCGTTGAGTTTCAGCGGTTTGCGGCTTTCGGCCGTCGCGGGCGCGTCGCGCTGCCAGAGCAACTTCCCGGTCTTTGCGTCGTAGCAAAAGACCTTCCGCTGGTTCTCGTCGGCGCCGGTGAAGAAGATGCGGCCGGCAACCACCACCGGCGAGCTATTGCCTAGCACCGGTATTGGCGACTTCCATAGGATATTCTTGCCGGAGGGACCATCCCAATCGTCGGGAATGTTCGTGTACGGCGAGATTCCCGAACCACCGCGGCCGCGGAAACAAGGCCAGGCGCGAGCAAGCTCATCCGCCGAGATGCCAGCGACTTTGATCGGCGCGTCGCTTGTCGGTTTCGCGGGGACAGGGGTTGGCGCCGGCTTCTCTACCGGCAGTGGCTTTTCTGCCGGCTGTGTCTTTCCCATCGCGACCGCCTTCTCTACCGGCGCTGTTTTCTCTACCGGCGCTGTCTTCTCTACCGGCGCTGTCTTTTCTACCAGCACTGTCTTTTCTACCAGCACTGCCTTTCCTGTCGTCGCTGCTTTTCCATCCGGCGTCGTCTTTTCTGCCGCTTTCTTATCAGGCACCTTCTCGCCGCCAGTCGCCGCAATCAACTGGCCGTCCTGCTTTTCCGCGACCGTGGCGTGCAACGGCAAGATCAACCCGACCGCCGTCGCGGCAAGCACGATGAATAGCCCGCCGACAGTCCACCGTGCGGCCGGAGTCCAGGTCGCCTCCCAATCGCGCTGTGTTGCTACCGCCTGCGGCTGCGGGTGCCTCCGCCGCAAGGTGGCGGCCCACTTGGCAACGGCCAACGCGACGATGATCCCTCCGCACAACAGCCCGGCGCCCCAGAGCGTGAACGCCCGCTCTCGAAAGTACTCATCGCGCGATTCTTGGTCGAGCTTGCGGATCGCCTCCTTGATCGGCTTGTTGGCGGGTTGCTCCCGCAGCGCCGCCTTGAGTGCGTCGCGCGCCGAAGGTCTGCGACGGATCCTTCATCGAACGGTGCCAGAAATCGTAGAGCAAGAGGGCCGCGACGATGGCCGAGAACAAGCCGGCCACCGTGGCCGTTCGCACGGCGATGCGGTAAGGGATAAGGTCAGAGATCGGAGACGGTTCGGGCATGGTTTTACGGCTCGTGTCGGCGCTTGTAGGTTCGGATGCGGATAATTCCTCAAAACATGGTGGGACTCGTTTCACTCGGCCCACCCTACTGCTTGCGTTCATCGATTTGGATCAACTCCTGCCGTGCGTGCTCTTCGGGGCAATACCAGAAGCAACGTCCGCAGGATACACAGGCGCCGCGGTCGGGCTCGAAATCGGCGCGGCCGCGGCGGACGGAAAGCCGCACCAGTTTGACGGCGAAAACCAACCCCACCCAGCCGCCGAAAAGGGTCCCACCCCACGCGAATTTCGCCACGACGGCGTCCGCCTTTTCGTACAGCGATTCCACGGCTTCACCGGTGGCGCGAAATGCCTCTGTGGCGTCGGTCCGCGTCTTCACCTGGCCGGACTGCTCGAGTCGGATTTGCTCGGAAAGCTGCACGGTCGGATGAAGCCCCGCCAACGATGATCGCAGTGCCGATCCCAGGAGCGCCCCGCTGGCGATCAGCACCGGTGCCGCCAAGAGGACGACGATCAGCCGCCGCCGAGCCGCCGTCCGCTCGGCGGGCGACAGCGGAACCGTCGGCCGCTGGATGGCGCCATAGGGGCAGGCGTCCTCGCACAACCGGCACTGCACGCACTGTTCGGGCGGAATCCGCAAGTGTCGCCAGGATACCCGCGAGAGCATCGCCAGGATCGCGCCGTAGGGGCAGAGCCAGCGGCAATAGGGCCGGCCGATGAACAGCCCGACGCCAAGGAATCCTGCGCCTGAGGGCCAGCATCGAGGCGCTGGAAGTCAGGCGGAACAGGCCCACGAACGGATCGTAGCGGCAGATGATCCAGGCCGAACCCGTCGCGGCGAAGAGCACGGCCGCTCCCAGGTAGACGTAGGCCAGAAGACCCAGGGCGTGATCGATCCACGTCGGCACCTGCACGGGCCGCACGGCGACAAGTTCCTGCACCGCCCCCAAGGGGCAGACCGCGGCGCAGAACGATCGTCCGAAAAACAGCGTCCACGCCAACGGCAGCGCGAAGACGGCAATCACTATGCCACGCACCGCGTAATCCGTATCGAAGCTGGCCTGCGTGACGTTTTGGATGGAGCCGATCGGGCAGACGCAGCCGTGCGCCAGAACCCGAGCCAGGCCAGCGAGACGATCGAGAGCAAGAACAGGCCCGTTCGCGATCGGGCTTTCACCGCCAACAACGAGGCCGCCGCCAGGGCCGTCGCCAGAAATGCCAGGTCCAAGTACTCGTGCCACGACGGTTGCCAAGGCCGCGCCACGGGCGTCGGCGTCTGCGGAATCGGATGGTTGCTGAACTCCGGCGTAGAACGCAGATCGGCCGCACAGACTGCCTGCGCGGCGGCAAACACCATCAGCAACAGAGCTAGCGGCGCCAGTCGCTTCACGCGGTCTCCTTTTTCCGTTCGGCGGACGACGCCGGCGGCTTGGCTTTGCCTCCTTGCGTCCGTGCGAGCGCCTTTTCCGCAGCCTCGGCCTCGCGGCTCAGCAACTGCGGCGCGGCGGCCGGTACGCGGCGAAAGGCCTGCGTAGGACAGGCCACGGCGATCGAGCACTCGTTGCAGTTCAAACAACGGTCGTGGCGGACTTGCAGGAAGAGCGAGCCGTTCATCAACCGGCAGCCGATAACGCACTTGCCGCAGGCGATGCACAGGTTTTCATCGATCGTGTACTCGAAATACCGCACGCCAGCCTGCTTTTCCATGAACTTGCGCGTAATGGCCCCGGTGGGGCAGAGTTGGTTCTCGGCGCCGGTGTCGTAGGTGAAGTCCCGCGTGGGGAAGTAGCCCGAGCAGTCGTCACAGTAGCCGCACAAGGCGAAGCAGTTGACCGCCTTGACGGCCGACAGGTCGAGCACGCAGTTGATCTGGCAGCGGCCGCAGGCGATGCAAGAATTGGGGTCGATCTGCCAGACCTGCGGCAGGCGGCAATCCGCGGCCTGGCTGCACTCGCCGCAACCGCCACTGGGATCCGGACAAGCGGCGGCCGCCTGGCCCGATCGCTTGTAAACCAGCCACGCGGAAAGCGAACCGATGCCGGCCAAGGCGGTGTAACGGGCGGCGTCGCACAGCAACCGGCGGCGCGTGATCGACGAGTCGTCGTGGCTCATAGCTTCTCCTCCTTGTCTTCCTTCTTCTTCTCCTTGTCGTTGGAATTCTTCTCGAAGACGCGGACCTTCGCCGCCCGGCCGTCGAGCACCAGCACGCGACCGCGACTGTCGGCGGCCAGGTCGGCCGGCGTGTCGGTCAACTGCGGCGGACCGGCCACGACCGTCTCAAAGTTGCCTCTGCGGGAATAGACCTTCACCCGCGGAATCCCTTTCTCGGCCGTCACGAACCGGCCGTCGGGCAACACGGCCAACTGGGCCGGGTTGCAGCAGCCGAAGAAATCGGCCACCGCCGATGATCCCTTGCCCCACGTTGTTTCCAGCTCGCCGCTTTGCATATAGCCTTCCACCCGCAGCAGACGCGGATTGACGACGTAGACCAGACCGTTGGTTCCCGCGGCCAGGTCGAAGTAGTGGTTGGTGACCAGGAACCCGACACGGCGCTGCGACGGATCGGGCTGGCCGACCGGTTCCAACAAGTGACCCATGACATCGAGTCGCCACACGAGGCGATTGCCCGCGTCGGCCACCCAGACTTCATCTTCGGTCGTGGTGATCGAGGTAAAGATCGCGTCCGGGCCGCGGGACGTCCAAACTGCAAGCCGCACGCCCGCGGGGTCGTAAACCTCGACGTGGTCCTCCATCCCCACGTACAATAAACGCTTGGGAGTTGCCAGTGCGAGCGAATGACCCGGACGTGCAGGCGTGAGTGCATGATCGGGCTTGGCCCGCTCGATCTCGTCAGCAGGAGTTTCAGGCTCAAGCGCGTGACCGGGAGTTATCGGCTCCAGCGCACCGACAACAAGGCACCGCGGTTCACCTTCCAGCGCGATCTCGGCGAGCTTCTTGCCATCGGCCGAAAAACGCTCGATAGCCCGATCACCGCCGACGTAGATCTGCGCGTCGGCATCGACGGCCAAGGCCCGCGGTTCGCGAAAGGCGACGCGAAACCCGGCCGTTTCGTGATAGCCGATCATCGCCGGATTGATCGGCTCGGCCGCCTTGAGGGCCGCTTCCTCGCTGGCCTCGTCGCTTGCCGTGCCGGAAGGCGCCGCCGCCCGTGAGTCTGCGAAGCGCTGCACCACGATGCGGACGACAACGATCGCGACCACGATCAATATCGCGGCGGCGGCCAACGAACCGGCAAGCATCGCGTTCTTGTTTCGTTCCATGCCTAGTGCTCCGCTATGTCGACGCAGACCATGCGCGAACTATCGCGCACGATGAGCCTTCCCGCCACCAGGGCCATCGGGCCCCAGCTGCACGAACCGTTTTCGATCACCTGCGCGCGGGCAAGACGGCGATAACCCGTCGGCGCGGCCTCCGCGACGGACAACACGCCTTTATTGTCCAGCACGTAAAGCAGCCCGTCGGCAATCATGTACGGGCCCGAGCCGAACTTCTCCCGTCCGCTGTTCCAAACCTCCGTGCCGTCGAGATCCAGACAGACGAGCTGCAGGTCTTTCTGCCGCACGCCGTAAAGATGTTGCTGCCAGAGGACCGGCGTCTGTTGCTCGGAACTGAACTGCCGCGGGGCAAGTTGAAAGACCTTCTGCGGCACGATGCGTCCCGGTTCCTGCTGGAGTTGCAGCATCAGGCTGCCGGCGTTGTAACCGCCGCAGAAGAAGATCCGCCCGTCGCCGACGACGACCGGCGAGGGGCAGGTAGCCATGGCGATCTGCCATTCGGTCGTGTCCCAGAGCAGTTTGCCGCTGTCGGCTTCAACGCCGGCCACGCCTCCCCGGCCGCAATAAACGTACATTCGGTGGCCGGCGAATTCCATCGGCACGATCGAGACGTGGGTCATCGCCCAGTTCCGCGGGTTGGGGCTTTGCCAGACGATCTTGCCCGAACGATAATCGACAGCCATCACCAGGGCCTTGCCGCCTGGGGCGACGATCAGCCGCTCGGTCTTGGTATCGATGAAGGGACATTGCCCGGCGTACCACGGCGGCACGGTCGCGCCGTGTTCGAGCACGAGGTCGATCAGCCAGCGGGCCTTTCCCGTGAGGGCGTCCCAGCAGGCGAGTTGGCACTTGGGCCCGAGCGTAATGACGCAATCGCCCACCACGGCGGGGATGGTCCGCGACATGCCGTGGTTTTCGGCCAAGATGACCGGGTAGCCGTTTCGCCAGATCTCGCGGCCGTCGTCCAGCGAGAGGCAGCGGAGCGTATCGGCCGATCGCTCGAACGTCATAATCGAGCACGTAGACGCGTCCCCCGTGGACGGCCGCAGCGGCGTAGCCGTCGCCTAGCGGCACGGTCCACAGACGCTTGGGCCCGGTCGCGGGCCAGGTCCGCGCCAGGCGAACCGTTTCATCCTTGCTGATCGCGTCGTGGTCGGGACCGCGGAACCACGGCCACGCGGCGGTGATCGCGGAGGGACGGCCGGGCCCTGCAATGGGTTCGCCCGGCGCCGGTCGCACGACCGCTGAGGACGGTGGCGGGGCCAAGACATCGGCCGGCACGTCATCGAGGCCCGGCACGCGGCAAACGATCGGCACGGTGGGGCCGGAACACACCCAGCGGACCACGAGCAAGAGGCCCATGACCGCCAGAAGCACTGGAAACAGGGTGCTGCCGTACTTCAGCAGCCGTGGCGGGGAGGGGGTCGACATGAGCGAAACGTCTCGTGGTGGGTATCCTCTTTCATAACCCGCTTTGACCGTGATGTCAACCCCCTTTTGGAGTGCGGTCATTCACTGCTGCTTTCTCTTGCCGCGGAGCGTCTTTCTTCACTAAGGAAACAGCCAAGAGTAACTTGTAGGGCGGACTTTAGTCCGCCTAGGCGGACTAAAGTCCGCCCCACAACGAACGTTTCGACATAGCGACCGCATTCGGGTGTCAAGCGTTTCTTGGAGGTAAAATAAATACGGCTGGGAAAAAGCCTGCTCAATTACCCCATTCCAAATTGCCGGAAGCCGCCGGTTCCGCTAGGATAATCCGTATGCCCTCGATTCCTGAATCGCTTGCCCAAGCCGTCGCCTTTCATCGGGCGGGCCAGTTGCCGCAGGCCGAGCAGATCTACCGCCAGGTCCTCCAGGCCGATCCCCGCAATGCCGACGCCTGGCATCTGTTGGGCGTCATCGGCGCGCAGGTCAATCAGCATGAGGCCGCGATCGAGTATCATTCGCCGGGCCATCGAACTGAATCCCAACGCCACCGCCTTCCATGCTAATCTCGGCGCCGCCTATCAGAAGCTCAAGCGGTTCGACGAGGCTGTGGCCTGTTACCGCCGGGCACTGGCGCTGAATCCGGCCAACGCCGAGGCCCATAGCAACCTGGGCGTCGCGTTCCAGAGCCGGGGCGACCTGGCCACCGCCGAGGCCTGTTTCCGCCGGGCGCTGTCCCATAACGCCGACTACGTCGAGGCCCATTCCAATTTGGGCAACGTCTTGCAAGCCCTCGGCAAGCCGGCCGAGGCCCTCTCCTGCCAGCAGCGGGCCTTGCAACTGAGACCCGGCTATGCTGAAGCCTATCACGGCAGCGGCGCGGCCCTGAAGGACCTTGGCCGCCTGGACGAGGCCGTCGCCGCCTACGGCCGGTCCATCGAGCTCAAGGCGGGCGTCCCCGAGACCCACAACAATCTGGGCGTGGCCCTCAAGGAACGGGACCAGATCGACGAGGCGGCCGCCGCCTATCGCCGCGCCTTGGAATTGAATCCCGATTACCCGGAAGCCCATACGAATCTCGGCAACGTCTTACGCGAACAAGGCAAGTTCGCCGAGGCCATCGCCTGCCACCAGCGGGCCTTGGAACTCAAGCCCGACTTCGCCGAGGCCCTGAATAACCTCGGCAACGTACTGAAGGACCAGGCCCAACTGCCGCAGGCCATCGCCTGTTTCCAGCGGGCCCAGGAAATCGCTCCCGGTCTGCCCGAAACCCCGCAGGGCCTCGGCGCCGCCTTGAAGGAGTACGGCAAGCTCGACGAGGCCATTGCCTGCTACCGCCGCGCCCTGGAATTGAAGCCCGGCTTCACCGACGCCCACAATAGTCTCGGCATCGGCCTGCAGGACCAAGGCCGCATGGCCGACGCCATGACCTGTTTCCAGCGGGCCTTGCAGCTTGACCCCGACAATGCCGACGCCCACAACAACCTTGGCAACGTGCTCAAGGATGCGGCCCAGGGCACCGCGGCCATCGCCTACTATCAGCGGGCCTTGCAACTGAAGCCCGACTTCGCCGCGGCCTACAACAACCTCGGCAACGCCTGGAAGGACCAGGGCCAACTCGACGAGGCCCTGGCCTGCTACCGCCGCGCCCTGGAGATCAAGCCCGACTTTGCCGACGTCCACAGCAACCTGATCTTTTCGCTCAATTATCGTCCCGGCATTACCTTGGCGGAGTTGGCCGAGGCCCATGCCGAATTCGACCGCCGCCACGCAGTCCCGCTGCCAGCGAATTGGCCGGCCCAGGGGCCGCGCGGCGCGACCCCGCGTCGCCTCCGGTTGGGGTTCGTCTCGCCCGACTTCTGCCAGCACCCGGTCGGTTTTTTCCTGATCCGGGCCTTGGAAAATCTCGATCGCGGCGAAGTGGAGATCGTCTGTTATAACGATCGCGTGCCCACGGACCGGATGACGCCGCGATTTCAAGCGGCCGCCTCGCTCTGGCGCGACGTGCTCGGCTGGAGCCACGATCGACTGGCCGCCCAGATCCGCGACGACAAGATCGACATCCTTTTCGATCTTGCCGGCCATACCGCTCGCAATCGCATGCTCACTTTCGTCCGCAAGCCGGCCCCGATCCAAATCACCTGGATCGGCTACGAAGGCACGACCGGGCTTTCGGCCATCGATTATCTCCTGGCCGATCGCTACATGGTGCCCGAGCGGGTCGAGTCGCACTATTCGCGAAAAGGTCTTGCGGCTGCCCGACTGCTACGTCTGCTTCGATCCGCCGGAGGACGCCCCGGCGGTTTCCCCGCTGCCGGCGCTGCGGACCGGGCACGTGACGTTCGGCAGTTGCAATAACCTGGCCAAGATCAATGCGGAAGTCGTCGCCGCATGGGCCGAGATCCTCCGCCGCGTGCCTGGTTCCCGGTTGCTCTTGAAATATCGCGGCCTGGAGGACGAGGGTCTGCGGGCCCGGTATCTCGACCTCTTCGCCGCGCAGGGAATTGCCGCCGACCGGCTTGACATGGAAGGCTGGTCGCCCTTGGGCGAGTTGCTGGCCCGGCACGACGGCATCGACGTGGCACTCGATCCGTTTCCCTTCGCCGGCGGCGTGACGACCTGCAACGCCTTATGGATGGGCGTGCCGGTGGTGACGTGGCCCGGCGAGACGTTCGCCAGCCGTCACGCGCTGAGCTACTTCGTCGACCGTGGGGCTGACGGAGACGATAGCCGGCAGCCGCGAAGAGTACGTGGCGATTGCGGCCGGTCTGGCTGCCGATCTTCCTCGACTGGCCGCGATCCGCGCCAGCCTCCGCCAGCAGGTGGCCGCGTCGCCGCTCTGCGATGGACCGCGGTTCGCGCGGCAGTTCATGGCGTTGCTGCGCGGGATCGCCGGCTAGCGGAAAGGGGTGGTCCGTGGCATGCCTTCACGCGGCCGTCAGAGACGTGCAACCGGGCAAAGCCCAACCGGCCGCGGGTAGGCATGTTTACAGCGTCAGAACATGCTTACCCCTCGCTGCGCTCGGTGAAAGCATGCCACCCAAATCGGGAAGCAATTCTTCGGGCCGTCCTTGGCTTCGATCAATCAACCTACGGCTGGCGTGCTCTCGCGGCCGACGATTTCCAGGGCCGCCTTGAGCTCGGCAAAGCCGCCCGTCATGGCCACCAGATCGGCAACGCGGGCTACGGTGCTCAACGCGGGCTCCAGTCCGCCGCGGTCCTTGATGAAATCTTGGAGATTGCGGACGGTGACGATGGCTTCAACCAGGTTCTGAGTCTTGTTCGCTTGCGAGGGAACTTCGGGTTTCTTTGCTACGGCTGCTTTCTTGGCCATTGTGGTGGATCCTGAAAGGAAAATGGTAGGGTTCAGGTCAACCATAGCATGGGCTAAGACCACTGGCAAGCATTTTTTCGGTGGGAAGCGGGGGGGCCATATTGGCGTTCGTCGCGTAGCGACGTTATGATGGTAGCCGTGGGCATCAGCCCACGGACCATGTCCCCCACCTTTTGTGCGTCGCGTAGCGACGATTGAACGCGTTCAATCGTCGCTACGCGACGAGCGATCACGTTCGCCTTATTGACCGTGGGTTGAAACCCACCGCTACCATCACAGCGTCGCTATGCGACGACGACCGCATTGAATCCCACCCTGCGCCGCCGAATCGTCTTTGCGGTCAAACTGCTGATCATGGCGGTCGTGCTCTGGCTGGTTTGGGGTACGATGAAGCAATCCTGGCACGACCTGCGCGAGCACCCGCGGCCGCTGCGTCCCGACTGGCTGGCCTTCTCCGGCGGACTTTACCTCCTGGCCCTGCTGCCCGAAGGACTTTTTTGGCATTGGGCCCTGAAGGCCCTGGGGCAGGATGTCGGACTGGTCGAAACGCTACGGGCGTATTACATCGGGCACCTGGGCAAGTACGTGCCGGGAAAAGCGATGGCGATCGTGCTTCGCACGGCACTGATCCAGAGCTATCGGGTCGATACGAGCATTGCGGTGGCCAGCGTTTTCCTGGAAACGCTCACTATGATGGCCGTGGGCGCCTGCATCGCCGTGCCGGTCCTGGCCGTCTGGTTTACAAGCAATCCTGCGCTGATCGCTGCCGCCGCGGCCACGGCGATCGTCGCCGGGCTGCCGACGCTGCCGCCGGTCTTCTCGCGGCTGGCGCGATTGCTGGGCGTGGGGCGTTCATCGCCGGCCGTGGCCCAAAAACTGGCCGGCTTCGATTATCGCACGCTGATTTGTGGTTGGACGGCCATGGTCTGCGGTTGGGTCCTGATGGGGGCAAGCCTGTGGGCGATGCTTCGCGGGCTGGACTTCGAGGCCAACTTGGCACAATGGTGGTACTTGTACACGGCGATCGCGGCCATGGCGGTCGTAGGTGGATTTGTTTCCATGATTCCCGCAGGGTTGGGCCCGCGAGCTGGTGTTCACCGGCCTGCTGGGTCCGTTGCTAGGCGGCGGCGAAATGGCCCTGATCGCGGCCGTGGCCTTGCGGTTGACGTGGCTGCTGGCGGAACTGCTGATTTCGGTTATTCTGTATCCAGTGCGTTGGGTGTTGCCCAGACTTCGAGGTCGCCAATAAATGCTTTCCATCGTCATTCCCGTGTACAACGAGGCCGAGAGCCTCGAGGCCCTGCACCGCGAGATCCGTGAAGTGGCCGCGGCCAACGGCTACGAGCTCGACTTGATCTTCGTCGATGACGGTTCCACGGACAATTCCTGGGGGATCATCGGCCAGTTGGCCGACGCCGATCCGCAGGTGCGGGGCATTCGCTTCCGCCGCAACTTCGGCAAGGCGGCCGCCCTGAGCGCCGGCTTCGCCATGGTCCGCGGCGAGCTGGTCATGACGCTCGACGCCGACCTGCAGGACGATCCCCACGAGATCCCGCGGTTCCTGGCCGCGATGGAGCACCAACTCGACGTGGTCAGCGGCTGGAAACAGGTCCGTCACGATCCCTGGCACAAGGTCTTGCCGTCGCGGGTTTTCAACCGCCTGGTCAGCAGTCTGACTGGCGTGAAGCTGCACGACCACAACTGCGGCATGAAGTGCTACCGCCGCGAGGTGCTGGGCGAGGTGCGGCTGTACGGCGAGCTGCACCGCTTCGTGCCCGTGCTGGCAGCCGGCCGCGGCTACCGCGTCGGCGAAATCGTCATCAACCATCGTCCACGCAAGTTCGGACAATCGAAATACGGCTTCGCCCGCTTCGTCAAGGGATTTCTCGACCTGCTGACGGTGAAGTTCCTTACCGGCTACGGGCAGCGTCCGCAGCATTTGCTGGGCACGATCGGCCTGTCGTGCTTCGTGCTGGGAGCGCTTTGGACGACATGGCTGGCGTTTTACTGGATGGTTTCCCGGCTATCGTTTTCGGCCTCGAACCGGTCCATCTGCACGAAAGCCCGGCCCCGTTGTATGCGATCGGTCTGCTGATGGTGGGTGCGCAGTTCATGTCGATCGGTTTCCTGGCGGAATTGTTCATCGCTTACCGGGAGCCGGACCAGAAACCTTATTCCATATCGGACCACACGCCGGAAAAGTAAGGTGGACTTTAGCCCACCTTTGATGCGAGGCGCGCTAGAGCCCACCCTACAGAGGAGCCCAAAACCATGGCCACCGGACCCGAAACCGATTCCCCCGCCGCGTTGCGACGGTCCATTTACGGCATTTTGATCTGTATCGGCCTGGGCGCGATGATCGGCCGCATCCTGGCGGTCGATTCGGTCGATTGCCGCAAGCTGGCCGACGCGAAGTTCAAGAAGCAACTCGACGACAAGCGTGACGAACTTCAGGGCCAGGGCCTGACCGCCGTCGAGGTCGACTATGCCGTGCAGCGCGAGGAAACCGAACTGGCCATACAGAACGGACTATGGCGGCCTTTCCAAAGCGCCAACGATCGCAGCCGCTGGTGTACCGTGCGGGCGCTGGTCGAGCCCGACATGCGGGTCCCCGGCGAGCCCTACGCGATCGACAAGGTCATCGATCGCAAGAGAGATCCCGGTCAGAACAAGAATCCGGGCTGGGACACGATCGACATGGTCCGCCGACCAGGGGTGGTTGGCGAAGGCGACCACTTCTATTCCAGCAAGCCGCCGCTGCTTTCCACGCTCATGGCGGCCGAGTACTGGGTCATTTACCACGCTACGGGCAAGTCGCTGGGCACACATCCTTATGAAATCGGCCGCTTCATGCTGATTACGATCAACGGGGCCTGCCTGCTGCTGATTTTCCTCTCCACCGCCCGGCTCGTCGAGCGGTTGGGCACGACCGACTGGGGACGGATCCTCGTAATGGCGGGCTGCGTATTCGGCACGTTCCTGACGACGTTCGCGGTCACGATCACCAATCACCTCCCGGCCGCGGCCTGTACAGCCGTACTGCTCGATGCCCTGGTGCGGATCTGGTTCGACGGCGACCGCCGCACGTGGACGTTCATCGTCGCCGGGCTCGCCAGCGCCATGCTGGGCGCCACCGAGGTCCCGGCGGCAGCCCTTTCCGCCGCGGCGAGCGTGGTCGTTCTCTGGCTCGCGCCGCGCAAGACGCTGCTTGCCTACCTCCCCCCTGCCCTGCTCGTGACCGCGGCGTTTTTCGGCACGAACTGGATCGCCGTGCATAGTCTCAAGCCCGCCCAGATGCATCGCAGCCTGACCGACCCGAGCGACAACTGGTATGACTACCCCGGTTCGTACTGGAATGATCCGAAGGGGATCGATCAACGCGAGAAGTCGGCCGCCGTCTACTCGTTGCACGTGCTGGTCGGGCATCACGGCATCTTTTCGCTCACGCCGATCTGGTGGTTGAGTCTGCTTGGCGGCGGTCTTTGGCTGTGGCGCGGCGAGCGGCGGTTGAAGCTTTTGACGCTCCTGGCCTTGGGCGTGACGCTCGTCTGCCTGGGGTTTTACTTAGCGGGACCGATCGTCGATCGCAACTACGGCGGCAACGCCAGCGGATTCCGCTGGGTTTTTTGGCTGGCGCCGCTGTGGTTCGTGCTCATGTTGCCCGCCGCCGATCTGCTGAGCCGGCGCCGCTGGACGCGGGGCACGGGGCTGGTGCTCTTGGCCCTCTCGGTGTTGGCCGTCAGCTATCCCACGTGGAACCCCTGGACTCCGCCCTGGCTCATGAATTTCCTGGGTTATTTTACGTGGTTGTAATCGCTCAAAAAGCAAGCGCAGTTGCCCCGCCGCGCGGTCGCAACGGCCGGTCGTTTGTGGTATGCTCAGAAGATGGGCCGGATCGCGTTTCGCATCCAAGATCCTGCGGGGCGAAATTCGGCCAATTTACACCATACTACGAACGCCGTTGAGAAAATACCATGAGACAAGTTGCCTTCCTCTTTCTGGTCGCTGCCTTTGGCAGCATTTTCGCCTATCCGGCGCGGAGCACCGCTCCGGCGCCGGCCGCCGATCGGGTTCTGTTGGAAGCCGAAAACTTCGACGATTGCGGCGGCTGGGTCGTCGACCAGCAGTTCATGGACCAGATGGGTTCGCCGTATCTGCTGGCCCACGGCCTGGGCGATCCGGTCCGCGACGCTGTTGACCGCGGCGAAGTTTCCGTCGGCCGGCACGTATCGCGTCTGGGTCCGCACCCGCGATTGGGTCGCGCCCTGGAAGGCGCCGGGGCGCCGGGCCGTTTCCAGGTGCTGGTCGACGGCAAGCCGCTGGCGACGACCTTTGGAACCGAAGGCGCCGCCTGGCACTGGCAGGACGGCGGGCTGGTCGAAGTTGCAGGCGACAAGCGAAAGTGGCACTGCACGACCTCACCGGCTTCGAAGGCCGCTGCGATGCCCTGCTCTTCTGCAAGGATCCGAGCTACCAGCCGCCGAACGATCTGGAAACGCTGGGAAAACTCCGCCGCGAGTTGCTCGGCCTGCCGGAGCAGCCCGAACGCGGCGGGCAGTACGACCTGGTTGTCGTGGGAGGCGGCCTGGCCGGCACCTCGGCCGCCCTGGCCGGAGCGCGGCTCGGCCTGACCGTGGCCTTGATCCAGGACCGGCCCGTGCTGGGCGGAAACGGCAGTTCCGAAGTCCGCGTCTGGCCCGAAGGCAACACGAATCAGAAGCCCTATACGCACGTCGGCGACGTGGTCAAGGAACTCGTGGCGGAGAAGGGGCGCGGCAACGCCAAAGGGGCGGAAGTTTATGTCGATGACCGGAAGCTGGCCGTCGTCCGCGCCGAACCGAAGATCACGCTCCTGCTGGAACAGCGGGTCAATGCGGTCGACGCCGCCGACGGGGTGATTCATGCCGTCGTCTGCCAGCACATTCGCACCGCCCGCCGCACGCGGATCGAGGGCCGCTGGTTCGCCGACTGCACCGGCGACGCCGCGGTCGGATTCCTGGCCGGCGCCGATCACGAAATTACCCGCGAGCAGCACATGGGCGCCAGCAACCTGTGGAACCTGAAGGAAAGCGCCACCGCCGAGCCGTTCCCCAAGTGCCTGTGCAAGGACCTCGACCCGATCGACAACGCGGTCAGCCGAGACGAAGAAGGCGGCGCCCTTCCCGCGCTGCCCGTGGGCCGTCGACCTGCACGACAAGAGTTTTCCCGGCCGCAAGAAATCGGCCGCCCAGTGGAGTTCGCCGGGCCTGAACAGCCTGGGCGGCTGGTTCTGGGAGAGCGGTTTCGACCGCGATCCGATCACCGAAGTCGAGTGGATGCGCGACCTCAACTTCCGCGCCATGTACGGCGCCTGGGACACGCTCAAGAACGTCGACGGGCTGTATCCGAACCACAAGCTGGCCTGGGCCGCCTACATCGCGGGCAAGCGGGAGTCGCGGCGGTTGCTGGGCGACGTGGTGCTGACGCGCGACGATTTCCTCAAGAACCGCCAATTCCCCGACGGCTGTTTCCCGTGCTCGTGGGGCATCGACTTGCATACGCCCGAACCGGCCTATAGCAAGGGGCAGAAGGGCGAGGAGTTCATCTCGCGGGCGACCGGCGGCAAAGGCTATACGTACAAGGGACCCTACTGGGCGCCGTATCGCTGTCTGTACAGCCGCAACATTCAGAACCTGTTCATGGCGGGCCGCGACATCAGCGTCACGCACGAGGCGCTCGGTCCGGTGCGGGTGATGAAGACCTGCGGGATGATGGGCGAGGTGGTCGGCATGGCCGCCGCGCTTTGCAAGCAGTTCGACTGCACGCCGCGAGACATCTACGCCAAGCATCTCGACGGGCTCAAGAAACTGCTGATGCGGGGAGCTGGGCGCAAGGAGCCGATGACATAATGAAATACCGAAACCAATTGATCGTGATTCTTGTGGCGATCCTCGGAATGTCGGCCGCGCCAGCCTGGGCAGATGCCTTGGCGGCCACCGATAGCAAGTTGAAGGTCGGGCCGGCCGGGCGGCTGAAGCTTCTGACCTTCCCGCTCAAAGAAGTCCGCCTGCTGGATGGGCCGTTCCATGACGCGATGGAACTCGATCGGGCCTACCTGCTCAGCCTCGATCCAGACCGTTTGCTGCATACCTTTCGCCTCACGGCCGGCCTGCCAACGTCGGCGAAACCCTATGGCGGCTGGGAATCGCCCGGCTGCGAACTGCGCGGCCATTGCCTGGGCCACTATCTCTCGGCTTGTGCCCTGATGTATGCCGGCACGGGCGACGAGAAACTGAAAGCCCGCGTGGACCGCATCGTGGCCGAATTGGCCAAGTGCCAGGAGGCGTTGCCGGCCAAGGGCTGCAACCAGGGCTTCCTCTCGGCCTATCCGGAGGAATTCTTCGACCGTGTCGACGCCGGCAAGCCGGTTTGGGCCCCTTATTATACGTTGCACAAGATCATGGCCGGCCTGCTCGACGCCCACGTGCAGTGCGACAATCCACAGGCGCTGGACGTGCTGAACAAGATGGCCGCCTGGCTGAAGTTCCGCATCGGCCGCCTCAGTCACGAGCAACAGCAGAAGGCGCTGGGAAACGAGCATGGCGGCATGAACGAGGTGCTGGCCAATCTCTACGCGATCACCGCAAATCCTGATCACCTGCGGTTGGCGAAGGACTTCAACCACGAGGCCATTTTCGAGCCGCTGGCCCATGGTCAAGACAAGTTAGACGGCAAACACGCCAACACCCAGATTCCCAAGATCACCGGCGCCGTGCGGCAGTTCGAACTGACCGGCGACAAATCGTTGCTTACCGTGGCCACGACCTTCTGGCGGGCGGTAGCGTTGAACCGGTCCTACGCCATCGGCGGTCACAGCGACAGCGAGCATTTCTTCCCGGTCGCCGATTTCGCCCACCACCTCAGCCCGGTTACCTGCGAGTCCTGCAACACCTACAACATGCTGAAGCTGACCCGGCACTTGTTTGCGATCGAACCGTCGGCGGAGCTGATGGATTTCTACGAGCGGGCGCTGTACAACCAGATCCTGGGATCGATCGAGCCGCGGAAGGGGATGATGGCCTATTTCATCTCACTCAAACCGGGCCATTTCAAGGTCTACAACACGCCCGATAACTCCTTCTGGTGCTGCACCGGCACGGGGATGGAAAACCACGCCAAGTATGCCGATACGATCTTCTTCCACGGTCAATGCGCGCTCTACGTGAACCTGTTCATCCCGGCGGAACTGAACTGGAAGGCGAAGGGGCTCACGGTCCGCCAGGAGACGAAGTTCCCCGAAAGCGACAGCACCAGGCTGACGTTTCATTGCCGGAAACCTCTCTCACTTGTCCTGAAGGTCCGCTGGCCGGCCTGGGCGCAGAAGGGGATCCAGGTCACGGTCAACGGCACGGAGACCAAGGTCGATGGCCAACCCGGCAGCTATGTCGGCATCCAGCGCGAGTGGCGGGACGGCGACGTTGTCGAGATCCGCTTGCCGATGACTTTGCGGACGGAACCGTTGCCGGGCAACAATCCGCGGATCGTGGCCGTCTTCGATGGGCCGATCGTGCTGGCGGGCGAATTGGGCACGCAAGGACTGGAAAAGATCAGTTTCTGGACGCATGACCAAAGCGATCTGGTCCACGTGCCGACGCCACAGATTCCGCAGCTTGTCTGCGAACCGGCCGAATTGGTCGGCAAACTGGAGCCGGCGGCGGGCAAGCCGATGACGTTTCGGACCAAGGGGATCGGCCGGCCGGCGGAGGTGACGTTGAGTCCGCTCTACAAGCTGCATTACAAGCGCTACTCGGTCTATTGGAAAATGTGCAGCGAACTTGATTGGCAAGAACACGCGGCGCAGATTGAGGCCGAAGAGGCCAAGCGCAAGTCGTTCGAGGCGCGGATCGTCGACGAGGTCCAGATCGGCGAACAACAGTCCGAGACCGATCACCAGTTCAAGGGAGAGCGGACCAATTCCGGCAATTTCACCGATCGCAAGTGGCGCGATGCCCACAATGGCTGGTTCAGCTACGAACTGAAGGTGGTGGCCGAAAAGCAAATGATGCTGCGCCTGCGCGTACTGGGGCAAGGACTCAGCCCGTGTATTCGACATCCTGGTCGACGGCGAGAAGATCGCCACGCAGAAGCTCCCGAAGGGCAAAGCGAAAGGGTTCGTGGACGAAGACTACGCGATTCCCTTGAAAATGACCGAGGGCAAGCAGCGGGTGACCGTTAAGTTCCAATCGCTTCGCGGCAGCACTGCCGGGGGTGTCTTTGGGTTGCTGATGCTGAAGCCGTGATCCCCTTTGAACCGGGCGACGAACAACTTCCCGATTGGGGTGGCATGCCTTCACGCCGGGCACCATGTACTCATGGTCGGCGGGTAGGCATGTTTCTCGCCTGATAGACATGCCTACCCGCGTACCGCGTGAAGGCATGCCACCCTCGCAAATGCATGGAAGCTATTTTTCGGGCGGTTCTTTGCGACAGCGCTCGTAATTCGGCCGTTGAACAGTCTCACGGAACATACGAATAACAAAACAACGAAACGGAACTCCTTGGATGAATGCAACTAAACTAATCGTCTTCCTTCTCGTCCTGGTTTCTACATCCGTTCCCGCGTCTGCCGCGGGACCGATTCCCTATCCCGACGCCCTGTCCGCCGCCGCCGTCAAAGAAGACAGTATTTCCGATCTCTCCCGACGCGGCCTGGTCATCGGCAACGGCGAGATGAACGCGATTGTCTATTCCGTGGGCAACGACATCCGCCTCCGCATCGCTAAAAATGATTGCTGGGATTTGCGCGTCGATACAGAGAACGATCCTCCCCTGGCGACCATCAACCCCGCCACCGGGAAAGTCGCGAACTCGCACGGGCCGAGCGGCAGTTGGAACAAACCCTACCCCACGGCGCTGCCCTGCGCGGAAGTCGTCCTCCGTGCCGATGGCCAAGAAACAATCACCGGCGCCACGCTCGATCTCGCCAACGCCGTCGCCACGGTAAATACCAGTGGCGAGTCGTTCGACGCACGCGTGCTCGCCCAGGACAACGTGCTTCTCGTGTGCTCGGACCGTCCGCGCTCCCTCGTCGGCATTCTCGATTTCCTGAAAGATAAGGATCTCCATGAATGGGTCAGCAAGGCGGATCTCGGCGCCCAAAGCGATTACCAGTACCTGCACCAAAATATCCCCGGCGACAAGGACATGAGCGGCATGGACATCTACGTCGTGGCGGGCAAGCGCGGTGCGACGCAGGCCATTGCCGTGGTGACCTCGCGCGATTCCCGACAACCCTTGGACGAGGCCAAGGCGTTGGTGGCCAAGACGCTTGCCGATCACGGCGCCATCGCCAAACACGAACGGGTCTGGCACGATTTCTGGTCGAAAAGCGGCATTCAGCTAGGCGATGCGGAACTGCAAAAGTGGTGGTATCGCATGGCCTATTTCTTCCGCGTTTTCTCCCGGAGCAATGGAAACGCCGTCGGGTTGGCCGGCTGCTTCGATCATTTGGCCGGTTGGCACAATTCGCTCAAGCTGAACTACAATATCCAGCAGACGTACGCTGCGGCCGCGGCCATCGGGCATCCCGAGTTGCTGGAACCGTTCATTGACGTGCTCACGCGCGATCTGCCCCGCGGCCGATGGTTCGCCAAAACAAGTTTTCTCGGCGCCGAGGGGGCTTTTTTCTTCAGTGATCTCTACCCTTTCGAGCCCGACCCGGCAAAGTGCCGGACGAAATACCGTCATCAACAAACCTATATGCCCTGGGGCTACACCTGGGGCATGGCCGGCCATATCTCCTCGGTCATCTGGGATTATTACGAGTTTGCTCCCACGCCCGAACATTTGGATCGCGTTTATCCGCTTATCAAGGAATTCGGCCTCTTCTATTGTTCCGTCTTGGAGAAGTGCGCGCTGGTCGACGGCAAACGCCGGATCGGCCCGAGTTTTTTTCCGGAACTCGGCGGCTTTCATGAGTACAATGTGTGTTACGACATTCACTTCATCACCGCCGGACTGAAGATCGCCCGTGAAGCCGCTTCGCTCAAAGGCGAGACCGATCTCGTGAAACGGCTAGAGGCCAATATCGTTCAACTGCCGACCTACGGCACGCAGTCCGACCCAAACCAGGGAAATCAAAGCGTGATCGAACAATGGTCCGGCGCCCGTTTTGACGAAGGATCCGACCGTCATGGGACGATGGTTCAAGGCATTTTCCCGGCGGGTGTGATCAACTGGTTTTCCAGTAAGGACCTCAAGGAGCTGGGCAAACGCACGATCAACCGCGTCGAGAAGTCGACCAGCCACGCCAATTCCAACGTGACCATCAACATCGCCCGCGCCCGGCTTGGCCTGGGCGACGAGGCCATTGCCAACGCCAAGCTTTGTTTTTCGGGAACCGAGATTGGTAAGTATTCGAAGGAGCAGCCGAATGGCCTCTTCTTTTGGAATGCGCACGGCTATTACATGACTGAACAGGTGGCCATTGCCCGCCTGGTGACGGAACTGCTTCTGCAAAGCGTGGGCGACGTGATGCGGGTCTTTCCGGCCTGGCCCGCCGGCAGCGATGCCCATTTCACCGATCTGCCCGCGCAAGGCGGGTTCATGGTATCGGCCGATCAGGTCGGTGGAACGATCGGCAACGTCAGGATTCGCTCCACGGTGGTCGGGACAGCGCGGCTGCTCAGTCCGTGGCCGCAGCAAACCTTGACCGTCGTTGAGCAAGAGAGCAACGCCAAGGTCCCCGTCAGTGCGGAGGGACACGTCTACTCCTTCCCGACGACCGCTGGAAGGGCTTACCTCCTCCGCCCCGGAAAAGAATGAATCCCATTCAGAAGGAAGTTTTGCTGCTACGCGGTTTGCGCCTCCCAGAATCATGCACGGTTAATTAGACCTTGCCGTTTTGCAAAACGACCCGCCAGCGGCTTGGTATGGCGGCAAAAGCCCGCTCATAGGTCGTCTCCAAGGGGATCAGGACGTGGGCGCCCGGCTCCAGGAACAGCGGCATGTCGGTCAAGCGATCGCCCGCGGCCAGCGGTTCGACGAAAGCGCGGACCGTTAACGACGATTCATAGGCCGCCAGGGTCAGGGGTTTATCAGGGGGCGCCGCATACTCTTCCCCGCTGATCTCCTCCCAAATCAGGCCGTGAATTCCCTGCGGGTCGCGCCGGCCGGGCGGATGCAGGTCGAGAATCAGCAGGTGGATGCGGCGTTCGAGCAGTTCGGCCGCCTTCTCGACGAACGATCGCATTGCCGCCCGTCCCGCCTTGTTTCCCGGTGAAACGACTTCCACCACCGCCACCATGTAGTCGCCGCTGACGTGCCGCACGACCACGGCGTTCTCCTTGTGGCGATAGAAATCCACTTCCGTCTCCGCGGTGATTCGCACGCGCGGCGGCGCGAGCAGCAGCGGGCCAGCGCCGCTTGGCGCCCCGGCGCCGTCGCCCTCCTCCTCACGTCCGTCGCCGTGGGCGTCGAGCGTGAGGACATCCGGTCCAAAACCGGCGGCGCGCTGCTCGGCCAAGGCGTAGTAACCTTCCGGCAGGAGGCCCGAATTCAGGACCCCCGCCAGCCTTTCGATCCAGGCGAGATGGAAGTGGTGAAAAATGCCGGGCTCTACAACAGTCCAATCATGCACAGGCATGTTAATAGTCTCCGAGGAGGAACACGATATATTCTACCATTTCGTCGCATTCCGAGACAGGCTCTCACCCATCGCTCTCGTCGTAGTCGTGTACGCGGGCCTTTCGCCACCCTTCTTCCCAGGACTGAAAGGGGTCAGCTTCCACCTCCGGGTCGTAGGGATTGTCGGCAAGTTCGGCACCCTCCCAATAGGCGTCGTAGCCGGCGTCATAGGCTTCGTGGTTCATGGTGGTCACCCGAGTCCCTCCTATCTTGCTCGAAACGCCTTCCGCAGCACAGCCAAACTCTTGGGCACCGCCGTCTGGGGACTTTCCTTGCCCTCGAACTCCAGCGAGATGCGGCCGCGATAGTTGACCTTGCGCAAAATGCCGGCGATGCGGTCGTAATCCAGATCGAGCGTGTACCAAACGCCGCCGCCGTAATAGGTCTTGGCATGCACGTGCGTCGCCGCCGGGGCGATTTGCTCCAACTTCGCGTAGGGATCTTCGAGGAAGTTGCCCATGTCGAAGGTCACTCCCAGCCAGGGCGAGTTGACCGCCTTTTGAATCCGCAGCAGGCCCTCGGGCGTGCGGGCAAGTCCCCAGTGGTTTTCCAAGCCGAGTACCACGCCGCACTTCTCGGCCATCGGCAGACATTTCTCAAAACACTCGATCACCCAGGGGAAGCCGTCTTCGTCCAGGTAGCCGGGCAACGGTGGTTCGATGCCGCGATTGGCCATCAGGGCGTCAAAATTCTTGCTCGTGCCCCAGCGGCCCGTGTTGACCCGCATGGCCGGGATGCCCAGCGCGTAAGCCAACTCGATGCTGGCAACGGTAATGTCGACGTTGGCCTTGCGGACCTCGGGCTTGGGCGAGAGAAACGTCTGATGGGTCGATAGCCCGTAAAGGTCCAGGCCGGCAAGCATGGCTTGGCGTTTGAGCGATTGGAGGTAGGCGTGGTCCTTGCGGTGCATTTGGGCTTCGAGGATCTCGACGCCGTCGAAGCCCATCTCGGCGGCCATGGCAAGGCAGTCCTCGATCTTGACGATATTCTTGTCGTCAAAATGCCAGAACGAATAGGTGGAAACGCCGATGGGATTTCCGGGCCGGGCACCGGACGGCCGTTCAGCGGCTGTCGCGGGGGAAGCCGTACCGGTCAGGCCGGGCAGCATGGCGGCAGCGGTGGATTGCAGCAGAAAGCCGCGACGGTTCATGGGTCTTCTCCAAAATAGGGGGTGAAGAACTGGATTGTAACAAGGAACGGACTCGTTATGCAAGTTGCCGTGGTGGGACCACACTACGACTACTGCAACGGGGCGACTAAAGTCACCCCTACAATTTCCCCAGGTAGCGCGTGTTGTGCGGCTGGCCGGCGGCAGCGGCAAAAACCGGGGCGCGGTGGCTCGATTCAAGTTGCATGCGCACCATCATGGCGCACAATTTCCCTGGAATGCCGGGAATTGGAATCAATGACGGAACCGACCTGCCAAGAAAGGAGACCAGCGGGATGAAAAGACTCTGGGTACTGATTCTCTTGCTGATGCCGGTGTTTGCCGGCGGTTGCAAGATGTGTTATTCGTGGCAACTGGGACGCGATCGGGCCGAACCGGCCCCGGCCCCATGTGCCCCACCTTGCGGTTGTGCTGCACCCTGTGAATCGTGTGGCCCATGTTGCGGACAATGAATGATCGTTGCCATCGTTTCGTCGCCGGAAACGATGGTTGATTCTCCCCAGGGCCGCCCCAAGCCAAGTCATCTCGGCAGGGCGGCCCATTTTTTTGACCCTCCGCAATCTTGACATTTGGCCGGTGGTTGATTTTACTGACGAACATGGCCGACAGCAGCACCGACTTCCCCTCCGAACCGACCGAGCTTGAAGTCCGCCCGCAGGAGCAACTGCTCATCGAGGCGCTGGACGCCTTCTCGCCCGGCCGGGTGCTCTGCACTTCGCAGGGCGTGGCCCAGTTGGCTGCCGCGGCCGCGAGACGATTTTCGAACGCCGCCGTCTACTGCCACTACCTGGATCTTTACCAAGCCGAAAAGGCGCGCCGGCACGTGGGCAACGACCTAACTAATCTCACGCTCGGCTGTTCGTCGGACTTTCCGCCTCAGTCGGTCGACCTCGCCGCTCTGCCGATGAGTACCCAAGGCGACGCGGAACTGACGCGGGAATTGTTGCAAGAGGCTCACCAGCGACTGAAAGCGGGCGGGGTTCTCATGACCAGCACCGATAACCCCCGCGACCGCTGGTTGCACGAGGAGATGCGGACGCTGTTCGCCACGGTGACCCGCCGCGAGTCGCCGCAGGGCACGGTCTATCTTGCTCGGCGAGACCGCCCGCTGAAACGGGTCAGGAACTTCCGCAGCGAGTTCGTTTTTCGCGACTGCGGGCGGTTGATCCACGCCGTCAGCCGGCCGGGAGTCTTCTCCCATCGCGAAGTGGACCCGGGAGCGCGCGCAGCTCATGGCCGCGATGGAGATTTCCGCCGGAGATCGCGTCTTGGACATCGGCTGTGGCAGCGGCACGGTATCGCTGGCGGCCGCCTTCCGAGCCGAGGGCGTGACCGTCCTGGCCGTCGATTCGCACGCCCGGGCCGTGGAGTGTACGGCCCTGGGAGCGGGCCGGAATGGGCTCAAGCAATATCAAGGTCGAGCACAGCGCCAACGGGCCGTGTTGCGGTCCGGAGAGCATTGATGTCGTCGTGGCGAATCCGCCGTATTACGCCGGCTTTCGCATCGCCCGGTTCTTTCTGGAAACCGCTGCCGCCGCCTTGCGTCCCGGCGGCCGGATCTTCGTTGTCACCAAGCGGCCCGAGTGGTATGCCGAGCAGATGCCGCAGTGGTTCGATGACGTGGCGATCGAGCCGTCGAAGGATTATTGGATTGCCCGCGGGCGACGGTGAACGTATGATCAGGCAACGGTCTCGTAATCGACCTGCGCGGCGTGATGGTCGAGATCGAGGCCCGCTTCCCGCAAGACCTCCTCGAATTCATCGCGCGTGACCCGCTGACCCTCGAGCGAAACCAACCCCCAAAAGACAGTATAGCCGCTGTTGACGTGCAGGCCCATGCCGACCTGTCGCACGCGAAGTTGGGGATTGAGCCGTGCCATCAAGTGTTTGAAGGCCAGGAACTCGTGATCGTCCCGCACGGAAAAGGCCTTGGGAACCTCGATCGTCGTCTCCATGACAGCTCCTCATCGGTGGAAGTCCAAGAACCTCGGCGAAAACCGTGCTACCCCTGGCTTCTTCCAAGCCCAATCCGGCTCTCGGACAGGTTCTAGAATAGCGAATTAACGAATATTCTAACGCGCCCCGCGGGGGTGTCAATCCGGACTTCGCCAGGAATAATCCGCGGCCGGATTACAGCTCTTGCAGTTCGGTCCGAAAACCGTAAAACTCGACTATGACGAATCCCGACCCGTTGCTGGCAGTGACCGAAGCGGAGGTTGGCCGCGAGATCATTCGCCTGGTGCCGCATTGGTACGACGCGCAATACGGCCCGGCGCAGTATACGATTCCCGTGGGCAGTCACGTGGCCCACTTCTGCAATCACTGCCGCCTGACGCCGAACCTGCGCGTGTTCCTGTCGAAGGTTTCCGCCCGGACGCAGGCCCTGCCGTTGGAGCTCTTCGCGAACCTGCCGAGCCTGATCGACGTGCTCTTGGAGAGTTTTGCCATCGACTGGCTGCGGATGCATTCGCCGACGACCGATTGGGTGCGGTTCATCAAGTATCTGGAATCGCTGGCCCGCCGGACTTACGAGAACCAGCCGGTGGCCCTGAACCTGATTATCCGCCAGGGACAGGGGCTGGGCGACATCACGCGGCCGCGCATCCAGAAGTTCTTCGATCGCCTGGCCTCGTCGGCCTTTTCCTATCTGGCCGTCGATAGCGACCTGCGGCTGATCGACTACGGCGAGGTCGAGTGGTCGCAGATCAAGGCGGCCAGTTCCTACAAGTTCCATCCCGAGTTCCTGCATCCGATCCACAGCGTGATGGACGAGACCGACTTTTCGGCCCACCTCACGACCGGCGGCGACCTGATCATCATGAGCAAGGCCGGAATGCTGGCGACGCGGCGGAACCGCAAGTGGAAAATCTACGACGTCCGCACCTTCAAGAACAGCCTGGCCTATTGTCTGGGCAGCCACTGCGTGGGGGCGAACCTCTTCGAAGTCGTGTTCGATCTGAGTTTCCGCCGCCAAGGCTCGCTGTTGATCTACGATCCCGAGCACCTCGTCGCCGATCATATTCTCAACCCGGAAAGCATCATCAGCGCCGACTACCGCCGCAAAGCCCAGGGAAGCGCCGGACCGTCGTCGGGGACTGTCGCCGGGGACACCGGCACGACGGCCGGGACGGAATCGGGCTCCCGCCCGGAGACGGGGCAGGCGATGATCGTCGATTCGATCGCCGAGATTTCCGTCGGCCGCCGGGCCGGGGCGCTGCGGCGGAAGCGACGGCTGATCGAGATGTCCGGCGTCGACGGCGCCGTGGTCTTCGACGAAGACCATTTGCTGGCCGTGGGGGCCCTGATTCGTTCGCATCCCAACGTCGGCAGTCAACTTGGTGCCCGCGTGACGGCCGCGCGTTCGGCTTATCTCTGGGGCGGCCGGCCGATCAAAGTCAGTTCGGACGGCGACGTGGCGGTCTACTTTAAGAGCCGCAGCGGCGACAATGAATGCGACGCAGTGATGAATTTTCTGTGAGTTACGCTACCGCGGTCCCGGTATGTCGCGGCGATTGAAGATCACCGCCGCGGCCACGTAACATGCCAGCCCGATGCCCAGCAGCGTAAGATCGTATTGCAGGGCCGTGCGGCCGGTGCCGTCGGGCATGAGGATCAGGCGTTGCGGCTCATAGGCGCTGAGGAAGCTCAGGGCGAAGAGCCGCTTGCCGTTGGGCCACATGCGGGCGATCAACTTCACGATCAGCGAGAAAATGAAGAATCCGCCGGCGATGCCGATCGTGGTCCAACGATCGCGGCCCCAGGAGGAGACTAAGGTCGTGATGGCCGTAAAGCAGAAGATCATGCAAAACAGGTTGATCGTTGCCGGCAGAAACGCTGCCGCTGCCGGAGGCTGCTGGAAGCGAACGCAGGCCAGGCCGAGCATCGCGCCCAAGTGGACGGAGGCTGCCAGGAGCATCGCGCCCAAGGCCGTCACGATGGCCGGCACGACCAGCACGGTCACGCGCCAAACGGGCAAGGAGAGGAGGAGGTCCATCGTTCCCCGCGCGATCTCGCCGCTGACCGAGTCCGAACCGCGGCCAAGCGCCCAGCCGGCGCAGACCAGGAGCGTCACCAGGTCGACGTACAGCACGCTCAGTTGACCGATCGGACTTGCCAGGAGGCTTAACTTGACACCGATCATGGCCTCCACGAAACCGGGGAGGAAGTTGAGAATGATGCTGATTCCGCCGACGGGAAAGAGGCTCATCAACCACACGAAAAGCCAGGAGAACAGGGTCAGTAGCAGCACCGAAGCGAGCAATTGCCGCCATGCGTCGTTGAGGGCTTTGGACCAAAGTGCGCGGTTCATGTTGAGCTTCTTGCATCAGATTGAGGCATTAACGGAATAATCATCGTACATTAGTCCTTCCTGGCAGAAAGGACCCACTTGATATTCTGGCCGTTGGGCGGGCATGCCGAGATCCACTCTGCCCCAATCGGGTGGAGCGCGCGAGATCGGCACTTTCCAACGCCCACCGGGCATGTTATCTTATTCCTAACAGCGGCGTCCTTTACCTGGGACGCAAGAGCCCGCCCCGCGCCCCTCTCTGCCCCATTATTTAGGACGTGCCAGCCCGGCGTGCCCCCTACCCGCAAGTACCCTAACGAACCCCGAGGTAAATCATGAAAAACGCTTCACGTTGGACTCGTCGAGACTTTCTGCTTACCGGCGCCGCGGCAGCCGTTCCGGTCTTCATTCCGGGCAGTGTCCTGGGCCTGGACGGGGCTAGCCGGCCCAGCGAGACGGCTCGTGTGGGAGTGATCGGTTGCGGCGGCCGGTCGCGGCTGATTCGCGAAGCGGCCGACGTCAAGGAATTACAGGTCGTGGCGGCCTGCGATTGCCAGGTCGAAAAGGCCGATCGCTACGTCAAGGAGCTTTCGGGTGGCAAGCCGTGGGGCGCCTACGCTGAGTTCCGCAAGATGATCGACAAAGAGGATCTTGACGGCGTGATGATCGAAACCACCACGCATGCCCGCGCGTGGATCGCAGTCCTTGCCATGCAGGCCGGCATGCATGCCTACATCGAAAAGCCGATCGCCCTGACCGTGTCCGAAGGCCGGGCGCTGGTCCGCGCGGCCCGCAAGTTCAATCGCGTGACGCAGGTCGGCACGCAGCAGCGGTCGATGCCCATCAACAACTGGGCCAGCGACCTGGTGAAAAACGGCGGGATCGGCAAAGTGCTGACCGTGCTGGCCCCGAACTTCATCAGCCCGATTCGCTGGACGAAGACCTCGACCAAGGACGTCAAGCAGCCGGTCGAGCCCTGGTGGGAGGTCTGGACGAACCAGGCCGAACTGCGGCCCTACGCGGGCGAACTCCATCACGGTTGGGGAACGTGGTGGGACTACGACGGCGGCGGCAACTGCTTCGGCGTGACCGGCTGGGGCGCCCATTCCTACGACCAGATCAACCGCGCCCTGGGCACGGACGACACCGGCCCCGTCTCGGTCGTCCTGGAAGAGGCCGTGGCGACGCGACCGTCCGGCAAGTTCGCGCCTAAGACGAGCGTCGGCGGAGTCGTGCTCGGCGACACGGGCGACATCGACACGGGCACCGACTACCACGGCATGGCGCGGCTCAGCGGCCCGCGGCCAAGGTGACCATGAAGTTCGCCAGCGGAACCGAATTGAAGCTGCACCTCGACGGCGATCGCGGCCCGGGGCTGGGCGCGATTTTCGTTGGCGAGAAAGGCAAGATCGAGATCAATCGCAACAAGCTGGCCAGCAATCCCAAGGAATTGGTCCGCAATTCCGCCAATCCCGGGCACAATCGCCGTCCGGAGACGGCCTATCACATCGAGAACTGGATCGAGTGCATCAAGAGTCGGAAGCCCTGCAACGCCGACATCGAGATCGGTCATCGGGCCAACACGCTCTGTTGCCTGGTGAACATCGTGCGCGAGGTTGGCCGCGTCGGCGAGCCGCTCCACTGGGACGCAGTCGCCGAGCGTTTCACCAACAACGACGATGCCAACAAGCTGCTCTCGCGACAACGCCGCAAGGGGTATGAGTTGCCGGACGTAGGCTGACGTGCCTGGCCGAGAAGTCCTGCCACCCTTTTTCACCTTTCACCCCCTCTCGACCATGAAGATTCCGAAGTTTTGGGCCCGCGCGACTGCGGAGATGACGCCGCCGCGGGGCGAGCCGGTGCGATTGTCCTGTTGGCGCTCCTCCGATGCGAGCGAGGCCGCCGCCCACCAGGCGGCCTTGGCCGCCGCGCGGCGGATTCTGGATGCTTTTCTCCGCGGCAAGCGGCTGGACCGCTACGAGTACGGCTGCGTGCCGTTGCGGGAAGAGGTCTTGAAGCGGGTCGAAGAGGCCGACGGCCGGTTGCTGGGCGTGGTGACGCGCAACGGCTACGGCTCGGCGGTGCTCAACACCGAGCGCGTGATGTTCGTCGACATCGACTTTCCCGAGCACCCCGCCGATGCCGGCAAGTCGCTCTTCAAGGGCCTTTTTGGCCGCAAGCCGAAATCGCCGGAGGAGGAGAAGGAAGAGCATGCCCGAGCGGCCGTCGATCGGTTCATTGCGGCCAATCCCTCCTGGGGCATGCGGCTGTATCGCACGTTTGCCGGTCTGCGGGCGATCGTCACGCACGACGTGATGGATCCGCAGAGCACGGCCACGCTGGAAGTGCTCAAGCAACTGGGCAGCGACCCACTGTACATCAAGTTGTGCAAGGCCCAGGAGTGTTTCCGCGCCCGGCTGACGCCCAAGCCGTGGCGTTGCGGTTGCATCCCGAACCCGCTGCGGCACCCGATCACCGATGCAAAGTTGTTGGCCTGGTACGAGCGTTGGAAAGAAGATTACGAGTCGCGGCAGGCCCAGTTCGCCACCTGTCGTTTGATGGGCTCGCTGGGCAATCCGTTCGTCCATCCCGAGGTCCTGCGGATCGTCGAGTTGCACGACCTGACCACGCGCGCGAACGAGGCCGTGCCGCTGGCGTGAGCAGGCTTGCTTGCCACGAGGGTCTTAACTATCAAGGCTTGCCGTCGGCCTGGATGATTCTGACGGCCGCCGGTCTTGCCAAGAGATACGGAATTGCCACGTCTTTGAAGCGGTTGTTCGCGGCAACTGCCTCGCGTGCCACCGCGTTTCGCACCATTCTTGACCGCTCACCGTATAATTAGGCATGTAACAAAATTCTCATCCTGGAGAGATCATTATGGGAACACCCGAAGTGCCTCTGGAAAGTGCGCACGAAACGATCGAGCACCATGCCCATGGGGCCTCTGAGCCGTGGGTGATGGGTGTGGCCTTGACTGCCGCGTTCTTGGCCGCGCTGGCGGCGGTAACCGCCTTGTATGCCGAACATTTTGCCACCGAAGCAATGCTGGAACAGATCCAAGCCAGCGACCGGTGGACTGAGTTCCAGGCCAATAGCATCAAGGAAAAGGTGATTTTGGGTAATAAGAAAGTCTTGGCAAAGCTGAACGTGGAACTGGACCCCGAGGATGAGGCCAAGCTCACGGAATACAAGGAGAAAAAGAACGAGGTCAAAGAAAAGGCAGAGAAATTCGAGGAAGAGTCGAAAAAACACCTTCGCGAGCACGTGCCGCTTTCGCGGGGCCTGACTATGTTTCAGGTCGCTATCGCGGTCGGAGCAATTTCCGTGCTGACCAAGCGGCGCGAGTTCTGGTTCGTGTGCCTTGCATTTGGGGCCGTTGGGGATCGGCTTCCTGATTTGGGGATTGGCGGCCTGAATTCGGCCTGTTAATCTAGGTTAGCTGCGCAAGTCGGATAATGGTTTGTTCGGTTCGCAATTGACACTCCCCTCCGGTTTTGGCATACTGAGGGTTTGTATCATTAACGGTTCTGTAGATTCTCATGGAACGAACCGCCCGCATCATCGTATGGATCGCTTTCTGGTCGCTGACGGTCTTGACCGCCGGCCGCGCTCAGGCCCAGGAGTGGGCCCGCGAAATGTTCGACCATACGAGCCACGATTTTGGCACGGTTGCCCGCGGCGCCAAGGTGGAACACCAGCTTCGGCGTCGAGAACATCTATCGTGGAAGACGCCCACATCAAGTCGGCCAAGGCGAGTTGCGGCTGCACGTCGCCGGAAGTGCCGGTGCAGATTCTCAAGACGTGGAAAAAGGCCTACGTGGTGGCCAAAGTCGATACGGTGAACTTCGAGGGACAGAAGGACGTGACGATCGACGTGGAGTTCGACAAGCCGTTTCCGGCGGAAGTGCAGTTGCATATCCACTGTTACATCCGCACCGACGTGGTCCTCGATCCGGGTTCGGTGCATCTCCGTGCGGCACAGGGTCATGCCGCCCAGCAACGGGTGAGTCGTCCGCTATGCCGGCCGGCCCGACTGGCAGATCCAGCGGGTCGAATCGGCCAACCCCAGCATTACGGGCAAGGCGATCGAGATTTCGCGTGGCAATGGCATGGTGACCTACGATCTCACGGTGAATCTGGCGGCCGATGCCAAGGCCGGCTACTCGCGCGATGAACTCAACCTGGTAACCAACGATCCCAATCCCCGTGCCCAGCGGGTGCCGGTTCCCGTGGAGGCCTTGGTCGTTGCCCCGGTGACGGTGCATCCTTCGCCGCTGATCATGGATCCCGTGGCGGCGGGCAAGCTGCGAAACTCCCGTGATGCGGCCGCTGGTGGTCGTCAGCGCGTCGCCATTCCAGATCACCGGCGTCGAATCGACCAATCCTCGCTTCCGTTGCGATCTTCCGCCGGCCGCGGCGGCCACGGTCCACCGCTTGCCGGTCGTCTTCCTGGGCGGCGACACGCCGGGCAAGGTCGACACGCGAATTCGCATTCAGACAACTGCTTCGGCGGAACCGCTCGAGGCCGAAGTGAGCATCAACTTGACTCAGCCCGCCGGTGCGGAGAAGACGGCCGACCAGAGGCCGGCCGAAAGCAAGCCGGAGCGAAGCAAGGCCGGTGGATAGGCTGGTCGACCCGGTATTTGGGCCCCCCGGCACGGCTTCCAAGCCGCGATTTTCCACTTCACCACAAGAGTTCTAGTTTCCCAGTCGCGTTTTCCACCTAACAGGAGTCTTAGCCGTGATACGTCATACCTTGTGTGTCGCCGGATTGATGCTGGCCGGTTTCGTGCCGATGCTGGCTGCCCAGGGGGCCGACAAACCGGCGCCGCCGGCCAAGGAACTCTTCAACGGCAAGACGCTGGAAGGCTGGAAAGTGACCGATTTTGGCGGGGAAGGAAAGGTCGTCGTCCGCGACGGCACGATCGTCATGGAGCGCGGCAGCCAGATGACCGGCATCACCTGGACCGGCAAGCCGCCCCGCAGCAATTACGAGTTGACCCTGGAAGGCAAGCGGATCGAGGGGAGCGATTTCTTCTGCACGACGACGTTCCCCGTGGGCGACGACTATTGCTCGTTCGTTACCGGCGGCTGGGGCGGCAGCGTGATCGGGCTCTCGAACGTCGATCACATGGACGCCTCGGAGAATCAGACCTCCGCCAGCCGCGAGTTCAAGAACGACACCTGGTACAAGTTCCGCATCCGCGTGACCGACGAGAAGATCGAGGTCTGGATCGATCAAGGACCAGGTGGTCGATCAGAGCCGCAAGGAGCATACCTTCGGCCTGCGGATCGAGTGCGATCCCTGCCGTCCGCTGGGCATCGCGACCTATGACACGGTCGGCGCGGTGCGGAACATTCGATTGCGGGAGTTGAAGTAGAGCCTACTTCGGCATTTGCCGCAACATGCGGTGCGCTTCTTCAGCCAGGCGCGTTCCGGGCGCCGCGGCCCGCTCGGCCGACGCGAGATGCTCGCGGGCTTCGGCCATTCGCCCTTGGCGGAGCAGCATGACGGCGAGGTTGTAGTGCGCCTGGGCATAGTCAGGCTTGGCGGCTAGGGCCTTGAGATAATGCTGTTCGGCCTCGTCGTTCTCGTTCTCCACAAGGAGCAAATTGGCCAAATTGAAGTGTGCGACGGCGTTCGCCGCGTCCGAGTCAATCGCTGCGCGGTAATGCCGCATGGCTTCCGCGGGCCGCTTCCGATTCTCGCAAACGACGCCCAGACTGACCTGGGCGGCCGAGAAACTCGGGCAAAGGGCCGATG